>NZ_JAALCQ010000003.1:0-366039 GCF_011065555.1 Rubrivivax sp. JA1026 | reverse complement strand
GCCTGGTGGTCCTCGTCGTGAAGTCTTGCCAGTGTGGGCCGCGCGTCTGACCCGAGCCTAACGGCGGTCAAGCCGCGGCCGCGAGCCCGTTGTCGAAGTGCGCGTGCATCAGCCGTCGCGCCGCCTCGCCGTCGCGGGCGAGGATCGCCTCGACCAGCGCACGGTGCTCGGCCAGCGACTCCTCGATGCGCCCGTGCTTGAACAGCGAGTGGTGGCGGTTGAGTTTCATGACCTTGCGCAGGTCGGTCACCACCTGGGTCGCCCAGCGGTTTCCGGCCGCGTCGAGCAGCGCCATGTGGAACTCCTCGTTGGTCGCGAAGAAGACGTCGCGATCGCCGGTCTCGGTCTCCAGCCGCGCATGCAGGCGGCGCAGGCGCTCGCGGTGGGCCTCGTCGGCGCGGGTGGCCACGGTGGCCGCGGCGTCGCTCTCCAGCAGCGCGAGCAGGTGGTAGACCTGGGCGACGTCGGCGGTGGACATCTCGGTGACGTAGGCGCCGCGGCGCACCTTCATCGTCACCAGGCCTTCGGTGGCCAGCACCTTCAGCGCCTCGCGCAGCGGCGTGCGGCTGATGCCGAACTCGGCGCACAGCTTCAGTTCGTCGATCCAGCTGCCGGGCTCGAGCCGGCGGGAGAAAATCTGCTGGCGCAGCCGTTCCGCGACTTCCTCGTAGAGGGCGCGGGGTGACAGCGGGCGGGCATCGGGGCGGTGCGGGACGTCGGCCACAGGCGAGCGGGGCAGGGTGGTCGGCGGGGCCGAGGGCGGATCTGAATTCATAATTTTGCATCACGCATCGGATGTGCCAGGTGCCTTGGTTCTAGGGAAAACCCCAAAATCGCAGCTCCGGCGTGGTGCAAGTCGTCGCCTCGCCTTCGGGTGCCGGGCCGCGAGCCGGGTCCGTTCGGTTGGCGTCGGCGAGGCGAGCGGTCATCGCCTGGGTGTCCCGCCTGCAGCGGGCGAGCGCGGGTGCTCACGAAGCCTGCGAAGGCCCGGGTGGGCGCCGAACCCGGTCTCGGGGGGCGCCGTTAACCGACGTGTCAGGATCGTGTCGGACGCAGGAATTTATAATTATTCATGACAGCGGGCCCGGCGGCTTGCACAGCAGGAGACATCTCGATGAGCAACAGCCCCGACCCGCGCGAGAGCGGCGAGTTCGCCCCGTCGTCCCTCGAACAATGGCACAAGGCTGCCGCCAAGTCCGCGCCGGGTGGTGACGTCGAGGCGCTGAACTGGCAGACGCCCGAGGGCCTGACCGTCAAGCCGCTGTACACCGCGGCCGACACCGCCGACCTGCCCTACGCCGACACGCTGCCGGGCTTCGAGCCCTTCATCCGCGGCCCGCAGGCGACGATGTACGCGGTGCGCCCGTGGACCATCCGCCAGTACGCCGGCTTCTCCACCGCCGAGGAGTCGAACGCCTTCTACCGCAAGGCGTTGGCCGCCGGCGGCCAGGGCGTGTCGGTGGCCTTCGACCTGGCCACGCACCGCGGTTACGACAGCGACCATCCGCGCGTCACCGGCGACGTCGGCAAGGCCGGCGTGGCGATCGACTCGGTCGAGGACATGAAGATCCTGTTCGACGGCATCCCGCTGGACAAGGTCAGCGTCTCGATGACGATGAACGGCGCGGTGCTGCCGGTGCTCGCCGGTTACGTCGTCGCCGCCGAGGAGCAGGGCGTCGCGCAGGACCAGCTGTCGGGGACCATCCAGAACGACATCCTCAAGGAGTTCATGGTCCGCAACACGTACATCTATCCGCCCGAGCCTTCGATGCGGATCGTCGCGGACATCATCGAGTACACGGCACGCCACATGCCGAAGTTCAACTCGATCTCGATCTCCGGCTACCACATGCAGGAGGCGGGTGCGAACCAGGCGCTGGAACTCGCCTTCACGCTGGCCGACGGCAAGGAGTACGTGAAGACCGCCATCGCGCGTGGCCTGGACGTCGACGAGTTCGCCGGTCGCCTGAGCTTCTTCTGGGCGATCGGGATGAACTTCTATCTCGAGATCGCCAAGATGCGCGCCGCGCGCCTGCTGTGGTGCCGGATCATGAAGGGCTTCAACGCGAAGAAGCCCAAGAGCCTGATGCTGCGCACGCACTGCCAGACCTCGGGCTGGAGCCTCACCGAGCAGGACCCGTACAACAACATCGTGCGCACGACGGTCGAGGCGATGGCCGCGGTCTTCGGCGGCACGCAGAGCCTGCACACCAACAGCTTCGACGAGGCGATCGCGCTGCCCACCGAGTTCAGCTCGCGCATCGCCCGCAACACCCAGCTGATCATCCAGGAAGAGACCCAGATCACGAAGGTCGTCGACCCGTGGGCCGGCAGCTACCTGATGGAGAAGCTGACCCAGGACATGGCCGACAAGGCCTGGGCGATCATCGAGGAAGTCGAGGCCATGGGCGGCATGACCCGCGCCGTCGACTCGGGCTGGGCCAAGCTGAAGATCGAGGCCAGCGCCGCCGAGAAGCAGGCGCGCATCGACTCCGGCCAGGACGTCATCGTCGGCGTCAACAAGTACCGCAACAGCAAGCAGGACAAGGTCGAGATCCTCGAGGTCGACAACGTCAAGGTGCGCGACGCGCAGATCGCCCGCCTGGCGCAGGTGCGCGCCGCACGCGACGGCGCCAAGGTGCAGGCCGCGCTGGAAGCGCTGACCGCCGCCGCGCACAGCGGCGAAGGCAACCTGCTCGGCCTGGCCATCGACGCGATGCGCGTGCGCGCCACCGTCGGCGAGGTCAGCGACGCGCTGGAGAAGGTCTACGGGCGCCACCGCGCCGACATCCAGAAGGTGACCGGGGTGTACGCAGCCGCCTACGACAGCGCCGAGGGCTGGGACAAGCTCAAGGCCGAGATCGACGAGTTCGCCGAACAGCAGGGCCGCCGCCCGCGCGTGATGATCGCCAAGCTGGGCCAGGACGGCCACGACCGCGGCGCCAAGGTCGTGGCCACGGCCTTCGCCGACCTGGGCTTCGACGTCGACATCGGCGCGCTGTTCCAGACGCCCGAGGAATGCGCGCGCCAGGCGATCGAGAACGACGTGCACGCGGTCGGCGTCAGCACGCTGGCCGCCGGCCACAAGACGCTGGTGCCGGCGATCATCAACGCGCTGAAGGCCCAGGGCGGCGACGACATCGTCGTCTTCGCCGGCGGCGTGATCCCGCAGCAGGACTACGACTTCCTCTTCGAGGCCGGCGTCAAGGGCATCTACGGCCCCGGCACGCCGATCCCGGCCAGCGCCAAGGACGTGCTCGAGCAGATCAAGAAGGCGCTGGGCTGAGCCCGTCGCTGCCGTCTCGAGAAGTCCATGCCTGACCCCGACCAGGCGCTGCTCGCGTCCTTGCTCGGCCCCGCGGGGCCGATGCAGCGGCGCGCGCTGGCCAAGACCATCACGCTGCTGGAGTCCACGCGCGCCGACCACCGCCTGCGCGCCGACGAACTCCTCAACGCCGTGCTGCCGCACACCGGGCGCGCCTTGCGCCTGGGCATTAGCGGCGTGCCCGGTGTGGGCAAGAGCACCTTCATCGAAGCGCTGGGCCTGCACCTGATCGGCCGCGGCCACCGCGTCGCGGTGCTCGCCGTCGACCCCTCGTCCAGCGTCTCCGGCGGCTCGATCCTCGGCGACAAGACGCGCATGGAGCGGCTGTCCTCCGACGAGCGCGCCTTCATCCGCCCCAGCCCGGCCGGCCGCACGCTGGGCGGCGTGGCCGAGAAGACGCGCGAGGCGATGCTGGTCTGCGAGGCCGCGGGCCACGACGTCGTCATCGTCGAGACCGTCGGCGTCGGCCAGAGCGAGACCGCGGTCGCCAACATGACCGACATGTTCGTGCTGCTGCAGCTGCCCAACGCCGGCGACGACCTGCAGGCGATCAAGAAGGGCGTGATGGAGCTGGCCGACCTGGTGGTCATCAACAAGGCCGACCTCGACCCCGACGCCGCGACGCGCGCCCGGGCCCAGATCACCAGCGCGCTGCGTTTCCTGGGGCCGCACGCCGCCGCCCCGGCGCAGGTGCTGCAGCTCAGCGCGCTGAAGGGCAGCGGGCTCGACGAATTCTGGGCCGCGGTCTCGGGCTTCAACGAGCGCCAGCGCACCAGCGGCCGGCTCGCCGCACGCCGCCGCGCGCAGGACGAAGCCTGGATGTGGGACCGCATCGAAGCCGGCCTGCGCCAGCGCTTCAAGCAACACCCGGCGGTGCGCGACGCGCTGCCGGCGATCACCGACGACGTGCTCTCCGGGCGGCTGGCCGCCTCGGTGGCGGCGCGCCGCCTGCTCGACCTGATGGACTGACCGAGGAGACAGACTTCATGCACGACATCATCGAACAACTCGAGAAGAAGCGCGCCGCCGCCCGCCTGGGCGGGGGCCAGAAGCGCATCGACTCGCAGCATGCCAAGGGCAAGCTGACGGCACGCGAGCGCATCGAGCTGCTGCTCGACGAAGGCACGTTCGAGGAATGGGACATGTTCGTCGAACACCGCTGCACGGAGTTCGGCATGGCCGGCAAGACGATCCCGGGCGATGGCGTCGTCACCGGCTACGGCATGATCAACGGCCGCCTGGTGTTCGTCTTCAGCCAGGACTTCACCGTCTTCGGCGGCGCGCTGTCGGAAGCGCACGCCGAGAAGATCTGCAAGATCATGGACCAGGCGATGAAGGTCGGTGCCCCGGTCATCGGCCTGAACGACTCGGGCGGCGCACGCATCCAGGAAGGCGTGGCCTCGCTGGGCGGTTATGCCGAGGTCTTCCAGCGCAACGTGATGGCCTCCGGCGTCGTGCCGCAGATCAGCCTGATCATGGGCCCCTGCGCCGGCGGCGCCGTGTACTCGCCGGCGATGACCGACTTCATCTTCATGGTGAAGGACAGCTCGTACATGTTCGTCACCGGCCCGGACGTCGTGAAGACCGTGACGCACGAGGAAGTGACCGCCGAGGAGCTGGGCGGCGCGATCACCCACACGACCAAGAGCGGCGTCGCCGACCTCGCCTTCGACAACGACGTCGAGGCGATCCTGATGCTGCGCCGCTTCTTCAACTACATCCCGCTGAACAACCGCGAGCGCGCCCCGGTGCGCCCCAGCGGCGACCCGGCGGAGCGCATCGACGAGTCGCTGGACACGCTGGTTCCGGACAACCCGAACAAGCCCTACGACATGAAGGAGCTGATCACGAAGGTGGTCGACGACCGCGAGTTCTTCGAGATCCAGCCCGACAACGCCAAGAACATCGTCGTCGGCTTCGGCCGCATGAACGGCGAGGCCGTCGGCATCGTCGCCAACAACCCGATGGTCCTGGCCGGCTGCCTGGACATCAAGAGCAGCATCAAGGCGGCGCGCTTCGTGCGCTTCTGCGACGCCTTCAACATCCCGGTCGTGACCTTCGTCGACGTGCCCGGCTTCATGCCCGGCACCTCGCAGGAGTACGGCGGCATCATCAAGCACGGCGCCAAGCTGCTCTACGCGTATGCCGAGTGCACGGTGCCCAAGATCACCGTCATCACGCGCAAGGCCTACGGCGGCGCCTACGACGTGATGAGCTCCAAGCACCTGCGCGGCGACGTCAACTTCGCCTGGCCCAACGCCGAGATCGCGGTGATGGGCGCCAAGGGCGCGGTCGAGATCATCTTCCGCGAAGACAAGGCCGACCCGGCCAAGCTCGCCGCGCGCGAAGCCGAATACAAGGCGCGCTTCGCCAACCCCTTCGTGGCCGGCGCGCGCGGCTACATCGACGACGTCATCCAGCCGCACGAGACGCGCAAGCGCATCTGCCGCTCGCTGGCGATGCTCAAGGACAAGAAGCTGGAAAACCCGTGGCGCAAGCACGGGAACATCCCTCTTTGATGCATTCCTCCCTCTCCCGCGGCTGCGGGAGAGGGCAGGGGTGAGGGTGACCGCGTACCACGTCCCTCACCCCAACCCTCTCCCGCGAACGGGAGAGGGAGCCGAACCGAATTCCGGAGAGAACTTCATGTTCAAGAAGATCCTGATCGCCAACCGCGGCGAGATCGCCTGCCGCGTCATCAAGACGGCGAAGAAGCTGGGCATCGCGACGGTGGCCGTCTATTCCGACGCCGACCGCGACGCGCGTCACGTCGAGCTGGCCGACGAGGCCGTGCACATCGGCCCGGCGCCCAGCCGCGAGAGCTACCTCGTCGCCGACAAGATCATCGCCGCCGCCAAGCAGACCGGCGCCGAGGCCATCCACCCCGGTTACGGCTTCCTGTCCGAGAACGAGGACTTCGCCCGCCGTGTCGAGGAGGAAGGCATCGTCTTCATCGGCCCGAAGCACTACAGCATCGCGGCGATGGGCGACAAGATCGCCTCCAAGAAGCTGGCCAACGAGGCCGGCGTCAGCACCATCCCGGGCTGGAACGAGGCCATCGGGTCGCCCGAGCAGGCCGTCGAGATCGCGCGCGGCATCGGCTACCCGGTGATGATCAAGGCCAGCGCCGGCGGAGGCGGCAAGGGCCTGCGCGTGGCCTTCAACGACAAGGAGGCGCACGAAGGCTTCGCCTCCTGCCGCAACGAGGCCAAGAACAGCTTCGGCGACGACCGCGTCTTCATCGAGAAGTTCGTCGAGGAGCCGCGCCACATCGAGATCCAGGTGCTCGGCGACGCCCACGGCAACGTCGTCTACCTGCACGAGCGCGAGTGCTCGATCCAGCGCCGCCACCAGAAGGTCATCGAGGAGGCGCCGTCGCCGTTCATCAGCGATGCCACGCGCAAGGCCATGGGCGAGCAGGCCGTCGCGTTGGCCAAGGCGGTGAAGTACCAGTCGGCCGGCACCGTCGAGTTCGTCGTCGGCAAGGACCAGAGCTTCTATTTCCTGGAGATGAACACGCGGCTGCAGGTGGAGCACCCGGTCACCGAGTGCATCACCGGCATCGACCTCGTCGAGCAGATGCTGCGCGTGGCCGCTGGCGAGCCGCTGCCGTTCAAGCAGGCCGACATCCCGCGCCGCGGCTGGGCCATCGAGTGCCGCATCAACGCCGAGGACCCGTTCCGCAACTTCCTGCCGTCCACCGGCCGCCTGGTGCGCTACATGCCGCCGGCGCAGACGATGGAAGCGGCGATGCCGGTGCCCGCCGGAGGCGGCGTGCGCGTGGACACCGGCGTCTACGAAGGCGGCGAGATCCCGATGCAGTACGACTCGATGATCGCCAAGCTCATCGTGCACGGGCTGGACCGCGACGACGCCATCGCCCGCATGCGCGAGGCGCTCAACGGCTTCGTCATCCGCGGCGTGTCGAGCAACATCCCGTTCCAGTCGGCGCTGCTGGCGCACCCGAAGTTCGTCGCCGGCCAGTTCAACACCGGCTTCATCGCCGAGCACTACGGCCGCGGCTTCCGCGCCGAGGACGTGCCGCACGACGACCCCGACTTCCTCGTCGCGCTGGTGGCCACCGTCTACCGGCGCTACCTCGGCCGCGCCGCCGGCATCAGCGGCCAGCTCGCAGGCCACAACCTGCGCATCGGCACCGACTTCGTTGTCGTCGTGCGTGGCGAGGCCGGCGAGCACACCCACGTGCCGGTGAAGATCGAGGTCGCGGGCAACACGACGACGGTCAGCGTCAACGGCCGCAGCTACGGCATCGTCAAGGAATGGCGCTTCGGCTCGATCCGCGCCACCGGCACCTGCAACGGCCGCCCGTTCACCGCCCAGGCCGAGCGCCACGGCGTCTGGTACAGCGTGGCGCACAACGGCCGCCGCATCGACGCGATGGTGATGCGCGCCCGCGCCGCCGAGCTGCTGCGCGTGATGCCGTTCAAGCCGCCGGCGGACATGAGCAAGTTCCTGCTGTCGCCGATGCCGGGCCTGCTGGTGCAGGTCGCGGTGAAGCCGGGGCAGACGGTCGTGGCCGGCGAACGTCTGGCGGTCATCGAAGCGATGAAAATGGAGAACATCCTCACGGCGTCCCAGGACGGGACCGTCGCAGAGGTGCTGGCCGAGCAGGGCGAGAGCCTGGCGGTCGACCAGCCCATCATCCGCTTCGCCTGAGTTCATGACCCTGATCGACGAGACCCTCCCGAAGACCCTTGCCCCCTGGACGCGCGAGCGGGTGCTCGCGCTGCTGGACCTGCCGTTCATGGACCTCGTGCGGCGCGCCGCCGAGGTCCACGCACGGCACTGGCCCCAGGGCGACATCGAGCTGGCCTCGCTGCTGTCGATCAAGACCGGCGGCTGCCCCGAGGACTGCGGCTACTGCCCGCAGTCCTCGCGCCACGACACCGGCGTCGGCGCGGCGAAGATGCTCGACGTCGACGAGGTGCTGGCCAAGGCGCGTGCCGCCAAGGCCGCCGGCGCGACGCGTTTCTGCATGGGCGCCGCCTGGCGCTCGCCCAAGGACCGCGACGTCGAGAAGGTCGCGGCGCTGGTGCGCGAGGTGCACGCGCTCGGGCTGGAAACCTGCGCGACGCTGGGCATGCTCGAGCCCGAGCAGGCGCGCACGCTGCGCGAGGCCGGGCTCGACTACTACAACCACAACCTCGACACCGCGCCCGAGTTCTACGGCGAGGTCATCGGCACGCGCGTCTACGAGGACCGGCTGCAGACGCTGCGCCACGTGCGCGAGGCCGGGCTCAAGGTCTGCTGCGGCGGCATCGTCGGCATGGGCGAGACGCGCGCCCACCGTGCCGGGCTGATCGCCGAACTCGCGGCGCTGGACCCGGCGCCCGACTCGGTGCCGATCAACAGCCTGGTGCGGGTGCCCGGCACGCCGCTGGCCGACGCACCGCCGGTCGACCCGTTCGAGCTGGTGCGTGTCGTCGCCGCGGCGCGCATCGTCATGCCGCACTCGCGCGTGCGGCTGTCGGCCGGGAGGCGCGAGCTCGGCGACGGCATCCAGGCGCTGTGTTTCCTGGCCGGCGCCAACTCGATCTTCTATTGCGACCAGCTGCTCGTCACCGGCAACGCCGACGCCGAGGACGACCGCCGGCTGCTGTCGCGCCTGAACCTGTCCCCGACGAAGAAGGAGGTGTCCGCATGACCCGTCCGTTCCGTGTGCTGGGCATCCAGCAGATCGCCATCGGCGGCCCCGACAAGCAGCGGCTGAAGTCGCTGTGGGTCGACATGTTCGGCCTGACCGTGAAGAGCACGTTCGTCAGCGAACGCGAGAACGTCGACGAGGACATCTGCGCGCTGGGCAGCGGCCCGCACGCGGTCGAGGTCGATCTGATGCAGCCGGTGGACCCGGAGAAGAAGCCGGCCGTGCACGCCACGCCGCTGAACCACGTCGGCCTCTGGATCGACGACCTGCCGACAGCCGTGCAGTGGCTGACGGCGCAGGGCGTGCGTTTCGCGCCCGGCGGCATCCGCAAGGGCGCGACCGGCCACGACATCTGCTTCGTGCACCCGAAGTCCAACGACGAGTTCCCGTTCTCGGGCGAGGGCGTGCTGATCGAGCTGGTGCAGGCGCCGCCCGAGGTGATTTCGGCGCTGTCCTGAACCCGGCGCCGCCATCGGGGTCACAGGGGCTGCCCGCCGGGCGAGCGCCCCGCCCCCACTCCTGGACGACGACGTGACGATGCCTGCCCTGCGCCCGATGTTCTCCTTGCTGGCCGCCGCGCTGGCATTGGCCGCCGGCACCGGCGCCCAGGCCCAGCTCGCGGTGCCGATCGTCGTCGCGCCCGAGCACGGGGCTTCGCCGGCCGACGGCCGCTGGCGCGGCTCGGGCGGTGCCGCGGCGACGCTGAGCTCGGGCAACACCGACGGCGCCGCCGTCTCGCTGAACATCGACGCGGTGCGCGCGACGCGGCGCGACCGCGTCACGCTCGGCGGCACGCTGAACTACGGCCGCAGCGAGGTCGACGGCGAGCGCGAGACCACCGCCGACCGCTGGAGCGCCAGCGGCCGCTACGACTACAACCTCGGCCCCCACGCCTTCGTCTACGGCCGGGCGCTGATCGAGAGCGACCGGGTCGTCGAGCTCGACCGCCGCGACAGCGTCGACGCCGGCCTGGGCTGGAAACTCGTCGACGACGAGGACACCAGCTTCAGCGTCTTCTCCGGCCTCGGCCGTGTCGTCGACCGCTACACCGAAGAGCAGAGCTTCGACGGCCGCCGTGGCTCGCGTTTCGCGCGCACCACGCTGGCGCTGGGCGAGGAGTCCAGCCACCGCCTGACGCCGACCGTCGAGCTGCGCCAGCGCCTGGACGTCGCGCCGTCGATCTCGGGCGACCGCACGACGCTGCTGCGCTTCTCCGGCACGCTGGCGGTGGCGCTGAACTCGACGCTGAGCCTGACGGTCACGCTGTCGGACCAGTTCAACAGCGAGCCGCCCGACGGCGTGCGCCGCAACGACCTGACGCTGTTCACCGGCCTGAACCTGAAGTTCGGCCCGTCGCCGGCTCCCTGAGCGGCGGCCGCGGCGCCGCCATCGCAGCCTGCTGGCTTCGCTCGGCGCGAAGGCTTGCTTCGTATCATTGGCATGGTTTTGTGGTTTGCGAAGGGATAGACTGCGCGGCGGCCCATGCGCTTCGACCTCGTCACCCTCAACCTCGTGCTTGCGATCGCCGACACCCGCAGCATCACCGCCGGCGCCAAGCGTGAGCATCTCGCGCTGGCGGCGGCGAGCCGGCGGCTGTCGGACCTGGAGGCACGTTTCGGCGTCGCGCTGTTCGAGCGCCGGGCGCGCGGTGTCGAGCCCACCGAAGCCGGCCGTGCGCTGGTGCGCCACATCCGCGGCCTGCATGCCTCGCTGCATGCGCTGGAGAGCGAGGTCGCCGAGTTCTCCCGCGGCATCAAGGGCCACCTGCTGGTCGTCGCCAACGCCGGCGCGATCGCCGAGTGCCTGCCGCCGGACCTGGCGGCGTTCTCGCAGGCCCATCCGCAGATCCGCATCAGCCTCGAGGACCAGACCAGCTCCGAGGTCCAGGCCTCGGTGGCCGAAGGCCGCGCCGACGTCGGCATCTTCGTGCCGCCGCAACTGGACAACCGCCTCACCACCTGGCGCTACCGCGGCGGCTCGCTGGCCGCGATGGTGCCGCGCGGCCACGTGCTGGCCGCCGGCACGCGCGTGCGTTTCGAGGCCCTGCTGGATCACGACATCGTCGGCCTGCACGCCGGCGCCGCGGCGCAGGAGACGATGCGCGCCGAGGCCGAGGCGCGCGGCCGCACGCTGAAGGCGCGGCTGCAGGTGCGCGGCTTCGACGCCATCGCCCAGCTCGTCGAAGCCGGGCTCGGCGTCGCCGTGCTGCCGGCGGCCGTCGCCGAGCGCCTGGCGCAGGTGTTCGCGGTGCACGTGCTCGCGCTCGACGAGCCCTGGGCCGCACGCGAATACCGTCTGGCGGTGCGCACGCAGGACGTCCTGCCCGCCGTCGTGCAGCGTTTCGTCCAGACGCTGCGCACTTCAGAATCCTGACCGAGGAACTCCGATGACCGCTCGCACGCTCTACGACAAGCTCTGGGACGAGCACGTCGTGCACACCGAGGAAGACGGCACTGCCGTGCTCTACATCGACCGCCACCTCGTTCACGAGGTGACCAGCCCGCAGGCCTTCGAAGGGCTGCGGCTGGCCGGCCGCAAGGTCTGGCGCGTCAGCTCCATCGTCGCCACCGCCGACCACAACACGCCGACCACCGGCTGGGCCGAGGGCTACGACGGCATCCGCGACCCGATCTCCAAGCAGCAGATCACGACGCTGGACGCCAACATCCGCGCCTTCGGCGCCGCCGCCTACTTCCCGTTCCTGGACCAGCGCCAGGGCATCGTGCACGTCATCGGCCCGGAGAACGGCGCCACGCTGCCGGGCATGACGGTGGTCTGCGGCGACAGCCACACCAGCACCCACGGCGCCTTCGGCGCGCTGGCGCACGGCATCGGCACCAGCGAGGTCGAGCACGTGCTGGCGACGCAGACGCTGCTGGCCAAGAAGGCGAAGAACATGCTGGTCAAGGTCGAGGGCCGTCTGGGCCGCGGCGTCACCGCCAAGGACGTCGTGCTGGCGATCATCGGCCGCATCGGCACCGCCGGCGGCACCGGCTACACGATCGAGTTCGGCGGCTCGGCGATCCGTTCGCTGAGCATGGAAGGCCGGATGACGGTCTGCAACATGGCGATCGAGGCCGGCGCGCGCGCCGGGCTGGTGGCCGTCGACGACACGACGATCGAGTACGTGAAGGGCCGGCCGTTCGCGCCGAGCGGGGTCGCCTGGGACCACGCCGTCGCCCACTGGCGCACGCTGCACAGCGACCCGGGTGCGCACTTCGACGCCGTCGTCGAGCTCGACGCGGCGCAGATCCTGCCGCAGGTCACCTGGGGCACCAGCCCGGAGATGGTGCTGCCGGTGGACGGCCGCGTGCCCGACCCGGACAAGGAGAAGGACGCCGTCAAGCGCGCCGCGATCGAGCGCGCGCTGGTCTACATGGGCCTGGAGCCGAACAAGGCGCTGACCGACATCGCGGTCGACCGCGTGTTCATCGGCTCGTGCACCAACAGCCGCATCGAGGACCTGCGCGCCGCCGCCGAGGTCGTGCGCCGCGTCGGCGGGCGCGTCGCGGCCAACGTCAAGCAGGCGCTGGTCGTGCCGGGCTCGGGCCGCGTCAAGGCCCAGGCCGAGGCCGAAGGCCTGCACGAGGTCTTCCGCGGCGCCGGTTTCGAGTGGCGCGAGCCGGGCTGCAGCATGTGCCTGGCGATGAACGCCGACCGCATCGAGCCGGGCGAGCGCTGTGCCTCGACCAGCAACCGCAACTTCGAAGGCCGCCAGGGCGCCGGCGGCCGCACCCACCTCGTGAGCCCGGCGATGGCCGCCGCGGCCGCGCTGGCGGGCCATTTCGTCGACGTGCGCCGCGTCGCCTGATCTCCCGAGGAGAAACGTCATGAAGCGTTCGTTCGCCGCACTGCTGGCCTGCCTCGCCGTCGTCGCGCTGGCCGGCTGCAACACCGTCAAGGGCGTCGGCCAGGACATTCAAAAAGCCGGCCAGGCCATCGAAGGCGCAGCCAAGAAGTGACCGCCATGCAAGCCTTCACCGTGCACCAGGGGCTCGTCGCCCCGATGGACCGCGCCAACGTCGACACCGACGCGATCATCCCGAAGCAGTTCCTGAAGTCGATCGCGCGCACCGGCTTCGGCCCCAACCTGTTCGACGAATGGCGCTACCTGGACCGCGGCGAGCCCGGCCAGGACCCGGCGGCGCGCAAGCCGAACCCGGACTTCGTGCTCAACCAGCCGCGCTACGCCGGCGCCTCGGTGCTGCTGGCGCGCGAGAACTTCGGCTGCGGCTCCAGCCGCGAGCACGCGCCCTGGGCGCTGCAGCAGTACGGCTTCCGCGCGATCCTCGCGCCGAGCTTCGCCGACATCTTCTTCAACAACTGCTTCAAGAACGGCCTGCTGCCGATCGTGCTGCCGGAGTCTCAGGTTGCGCGCCTGTTCGACGAGGTCGCGGCCTTCCCGGGCTACACGCTGACGGTGGACCTGCCGCGTCAGGTGATCGTCAAGCCCGACGGCAGCGAGCTGCCCTTCGAGGTGCAGCCCTTCCGCAAGTACTGCCTCGTCAACGGCTTCGACGACATCGGCCTGACGCTGCGCCACGCCGACAAGATCCGCGCCTACGAGGCCGAGCGCCTGGCCAGGATGCCCTGGCTCGACCAGCGCCTCGTCGGCTGACAAGCCGCCAACACCCAAGGACAACCATGAAGATCGCCATCCTCCCGGGTGACGGCATCGGCACCGAGATCGTCGCCGAAGCCGTCAAGGTGCTGAACGTGCTGGACCTGCCGTTCGAGACCGAGACCGCGCTCGTCGGCGGCGCCGCCTACGCCGCGCACGGCCATCCGCTGCCGGAGTCGACGCTGGCGCTGGCCAAGGCCTCCGACGCGGTGCTGTTCGGCGCCGTCGGCGACTGGAAGTACGACACGCTGGAGCGTTCGCTGCGCCCCGAGCAGGCGATCCTCGGCCTGCGCAAGCACCTGGGCCTGTTCGCCAACCTGCGCCCGGCGCTGTGCTACGAGCAGCTGACGCACGCCTCGAGCCTGAAGCCCGAGCTGGTGGCCGGCCTGGACATCCTGATCATCCGCGAGCTGACCGGCGACATCTATTTCGGCCAGCCGCGCGGCCGCCGCATCGCCGTCGACGGCCACTTCCCGGGTGCGGAAGAAGCCTTCGACACGATGCGCTACAGCCGCCCGGAGATCGAGCGCATCGCCCACGTCGCGTTCCAGGCGGCACGCAAGCGTCGCGGCAAGGTGACCAGCGTCGACAAGGCCAACGTGCTCGAGACCTTCCAGTTCTGGAAGGACGTCGTCACCGAGGTGCACGCCCAGTACCCGGACGTCGAGCTCGAGCACATGTACGTCGACAACGCCGCGATGCAGCTGGTCAAGGCGCCGAAGAAGTTCGACGTCGTCTTCACCGGCAACATGTTCGGCGACATCCTGTCCGACGAGGCGGCGATGCTCACCGGCTCGATCGGCATGCTGCCCAGCGCCTCGCTCGACAAGAACAACAAGGGCCTGTACGAGCCCAGCCACGGCAGCGCGCCGGACATCGCGGGGCAGGGCATCGCCAACCCGCTGGCTACAATCCTGTCGGCCGCCATGATGCTCCGCTACACCCTCGCCCAGCCCGAAGCCGCCGACCGCATCGAGTCGGCCGTGCGCGCCGTGCTGGCCGCCGGTCTGCGCACGGCCGACATCTGGTCTGAAGGCACGCAGCGCGTCGGCACCGCCCAGATGGGCGACGCCGTCGTCGCGGCGATCACCGGCAAAACGATTACCAAGAGCTGAAGCTCTCGGATCGTCTCGCCCCCACTCCAGGACCCCGGCGAAGCGAGCCGGGGCAGGGCAGAAGGGGTCCGGGACACGTCGAAAAGGTGGATACATGGCACTCGTAGGATTGGTCGGCTGGCGCGGGATGGTCGGTTCCGTGCTGATGGATCGCATGCGCGCCGAAGGTGACTTCGCGCTCATCGAACCGCTGTTCTTCAGCACCAGCAATGCCGGCGGCAACGCCCCGGCCGAGCTCGTGAAGAACGAGACGCGGCTGCAGAACGCGTACGACATCGACGCGCTCAAGCGCTGCGACATCGTGCTGACCTGCCAGGGCGGCGACTACACGACCGAGGTCTTCCCGAAGCTGCGCGCAGCGGGCTGGAACGGCCACTGGATCGACGCGGCGTCGACGCTGCGTATGAACCCCGACGCCGTCATCGTGCTCGACCCGGTCAACATGCCGGTGATCCGCGACGCGCTGGCCAACGGCGGGCGCAACTGGATCGGCGGCAACTGCACCGTCAGCTGCATGCTGATGGGCGTCGGCGCGCTGTACAAGGCCGGGCTCGTCGAGTGGATGAGCACCCAGACCTACCAGGCGGCCTCGGGCGGTGGCGCGCAGCACATGCGCGAGCTGCTGACGCAGTACGGCACGCTCAACGCCGAGGTCCGCAGCCTGCTCGACGACCCGAAGAGCGCGATCCTGGAGATCGACCGCAAGGTCATCGCCAAGCAGCGCGCGCTGACGCCCGAGGAGACGGCCAACTTCGGCGTGCCGCTGGGCGGCTCGCTGATCCCGTGGATCGACAAGGATCTCGGCAACGGCCAGTCCAAGGAAGAGTGGAAGGGCATGGCCGAGACGAACAAGATCCTCGGCCAGGGCGAAGGCTTCGGTTCGCCGGCGGTGCCGGTCGACGGCTTCTGCGTGCGTGTCGGCGCGATGCGCTGCCACTCGCAGGCGCTGACCTTCAAGCTGAAGCGCGAAGTGCCGGTGGCCGACATCGAGGCGATGATCGCTGCCGACAACGAGTGGGTGAAGGTCGTGCCCAACACCCGCGAAGCGACGCTGCGCGACCTGACCCCGGTGGCCGTTACCGGCACGATGTCGATCCCCGTCGGCCGCATCCGCCGCCTGGCGATGGGCCCGGAGTACATCGGCGCCTTCACGATCGGCGACCAGCTGCTCTGGGGCGCGGCCGAGCCGCTGCGCCGCATGCTGCGCATCCTGCTCGAACAGTGATCGGTGCCGCCGGCTGGCTCGTTGCCGGCCGGCAACAAGACGCGCCCGGCGCGGAATTGGGCGCACTTCGGTCCCGAATGTCAGGCTTTGGGTGAGCTTGCTTGCCTATATGCTTGACATCGTTGTGATTTCTGTCGCGAGCGCCGGACATAATCGGCCTTTTCCCGGTGACAGATATTGCGGCCACCCGCTCGGGTGCGCCGTCCGGGACGTGTTGTGGGAGACGCCTTGAATCACCGTTCGACGAACGCCGCGCGTTTCGCGCTGACCGGGGTGGCATTCGCTGCCGCCTGCCTGTGGGGCACGTCCGCCTGGGCGCTCGGTCTCGGCCGGCTCAATGTGCAGTCGGCACTGGGCGAGCCGCTTCGTGCCGAGATCGACGTCACCAGCCTGACGGCCGAGGAGGCCGGCACGCTGAAGCTGCGCATCGCGCCGCCCGACGCCTACCGTGCTGCCGGAGTCGAATACAACGCCGTGCTCGGCGATGCCCAGGTGACGCTGCTGCGCCGTCCCGACGGCCGCCAGGTGCTGCGCCTGAGCAGCGACCGCAGCATCGTCGAGCCCTTCGTCGACGTCATCCTCGAGGCCAGCTGGGCCACCGGCCGGCTGGTGCGCGAGTACACGATGCTGTTCGACCCGCCGACGACGCGGGCCGCGCAGGCGACGCCCGCACCGGTGGCCGCACCGTCGATCTCGCCGGCCCCGGCGCCCACCCGTGCCCCGGCTGTCACCGCGCCGGTCCCGGCGCCTGCCCCGGCCGTCGCTCCGCCGGCGCCGGCCGTCGCCGCCCAGCCGCCGGCCCCGGCGCTGAAGCCGGCTGCACGGCCCGCGCCCGCCAAGCCGGCCGAGGCACCGCGTGCCGCGCGGGCCGCCGATGCCGATGACCAGGTCCGCGTGCGCCGCGGCGACACGCTGTTCGGCATCGCCTCGCGCACCCAGGCCGCCGGCGTCTCGCTGGACCAGATGCTCGTGGCGCTGTTCCGCGGCAACCCGCAGGCCTTCGTCGGCGACAACATGAACCGGCTGAAGTCCGGCGCCGTGCTGACCGTGCCGTCGTCCGACGACGCGGCCAAGCTCGCGCCGGCCGAGGCCCGCGAGATCATCGTCGCGCAGGCGGCTGACTTCGCCGCCTACCGCCAGCGCCTGGCCGGCAGCACCACGGCCGCCGCCGACGAGCCGGCGCGCCAGGCCAAGGGCAAGGTGCAGGCCAGCGTCGAAGACCGCCGCCAGGCCGCCGCGCCGACGCCCGACAAGCTCAAGCTGTCGCAGGGCGCCGTCGCGGCCGCGCCGGAGGCCAAGCTGTCCAAGGAGGCCGAGCGCCGCGCCGCCGACCAGCGTCTGGCCGAGCTGGCGCGCAACGTCGACGAGTTGAAGAAGCTGCAGGGCGCGGCCTCCGCGCCGGCCCAGCCCGCCGCGCCCGCGGCGACGGCCTCGGCCGAGGCGCCCTCGACGCCGGCCCCGACGATCACCGCGGCCACGGTGCCGCCGGCGGCGTCGGCGCCCGAAGCCGCGTCGGCGCCCGAGCCCGCGTCGGCCGCCTCGGCGCCGGCCAAGAAGCCGCGCAAGGCGCCTCCGCCGCCGATGCCGGTGCAGGAGGAGCAGAGCTTCGTCGACTCGCTGCTCGAGAACCCGATGCTGATGCCCGCCGCCGGCCTGCTGGTCGCGATGCTCGGCGGCCTGCTGTTCTGGCGTCGCCGCCAGGGCGCGCAGAAGGGCGGCGGCGAGACCTCCTTCCTCGAGAGCCGCCTGCAGCCCGACTCGTTCTTCGGTGGCACCGGTGGCCAGCGTGTCGACACGCGCGAGGCCACGCCGTCGGGCGCGCCGTCGTCGATGAGCTACTCGCTGTCGCAGCTCGACGCGATCGGCGACGTCGATCCGGTCGCCGAGGCCGACGTCTACCTCGCCTACGGCCGCGACCTGCAGGCCGAGGAGATCCTCAAGGAGGCGATGCGCGCCAACCCGGAGCGCATGGCGATCCGCGTCAAGCTGCTCGAGGTCTACGTCAAGCGCCGCGACATCAAGGGCTTCGAGCTGCTCGCCACCCAGGTCTACACGATGACCCAGGGCAGCGGCGAAGACTGGGAGAAGGCCCAGGAACTCGGCCGCCAGATCGACCCGGAGAATCCGCTGTACCAGCCGGGTGGCGCTCCGGCGCTGGAAGTGGGCCCCGGCGGCAAGGTCATCGAGCCGCTGGCCGCGACGACGCTGCCGCACGCCGCCAAGCCGGCGCCGTTCGCGCCCGAGGAGTCGTCGCTGCCGCCCGAGCCGGTGCCCGCGCCCGCCGACCTGGACCTGGATCTCGATCTCGACGCCCCGACGCCGGCTGCGCCGTCGCCGCTGGCGATGGAAGCGACCCAGCCGATCCCGCGTGACGAAGGCCCGGTGTCCGACAACGCGCCGCTGGACTTCGAGCTGCCGCTGGTCGACACCCACCCGGCGCCGCTGGACGAGCCGATCCCGACGCCCGAGATGTCCTTCGGCGAACGTGCCGACGCCACGCCGCCGGCACCGATGGACGCACTGGACTTCGACCTCGGCGACCTGGCGCCGCCGGCCCCGGCCGCCGCGCCGTCGCGGCCGGCCGCGCTGGACACCAGCGAGCCGGCACTCGACTTCAGCGACTTCGGCCTGGGCCCGGATTCGCTGCCGCCGATCGGCGACGGCGACCCGCTGGCGCGCAAGCTCGAGCTGGCCGAGGAGTTCCGCCAGATCGGCGACCTCGAAGGCGCACGCGACCTGCTCGACGAAGTCATTGCCAAGGCCGACGGCGCCTTGAAGGCCAAGGCCCAGGCCATGCTGTCCTCGCTTGGCTGAACACGACACCGGCGGCCCGGCCGTCGCGCCGGGCGGCCGCATCGCGCTGGGCATCGCCTACCGCGGCGCGCGTTATCACGGCTGGCAGTCGCAGCCCGACGGCCGCACCGTGCAGGACGTGCTCGAGCGCGCGCTGGGCCAGTTCGCCGCCACGCCGGTCGGCACGCTGTGCGCCGGCCGCACCGACGCCGGCGTGCACGCCTTCAACCAGGTCGTGCACTTCGATGCGCCGGTCGAGCGCGACGAGTTCTCCTGGGTGCGCGGCACCAACCGCTACCTGCCCGACGACGTCGCGGTGCAGTGGTGCCGGCGTGTCGATGCCCGTTTCCACGCCCGCAACAGCGCGCAAGGGCGGCGCTACCGCTTCGTCATCCTCGAAGCGCCGGTGCGCCCGGCGATCGAGGCCGGCGCCTGCGGCTGGGTCTTCCGGCCGCTGGACGGCGACGCGATGCGGGCTGCCGCGGCGCACCTGATCGGCGAACACGACTTCAGCTCCTTCCGCGCCGCCGGCTGCCAGGCGCTGACGCCGGTGAAGACCATGCGTTCGATCGGCGTCGAGCGCCGCGGCGCCTACTGGCGCATCGAGTTCGACGCCAGCGCCTTCCTGCACCACATGGTGCGCAACATCGTCGGCTGCCTGGTCGCCGTCGGCAGCGGCCGCCAGAAGCCGGAGTGGATGGCCGAGGTGCTGGCCGCGCGCAGCCGCGACGCCGCCGCGCCGACCTTCCCGCCGGACGGGCTGTACTTCGTCGGCCCGTACTACGATCCGGCCTTCGCCATCCCCGAGCACACGCCGGCGATGCAATGGGGTCCGTGACTCCCCCCGAAGCGCCTTCGGCGCTTCCCCCAGGGGGCCCCTCCGGTGCCCCGGCCAAGCCGGGCCACGGCGGCCGCTTGGCGAGCCCGCGTCGTGCACCTGTCTTGGCATCACCATGAAGGAAAGGCCTTGAGCCGCACCCGGATCAAGATCTGCGGCCTGACGCGCGAGGCCGACGTCGACGACGCCGTCGAGGCCGGCGCCGACGCGCTGGGCTTCGTGCTCTACCCGAAGAGCCCGCGCGCGGTGACGCCCGAACGTGCCGCCGAACTGGCACGCCGGCTGCCGCCGTTCGTCACGCCGGTGCTGCTGTTCGTCAACGCCGCGCCGCAGGCCATCGCCCACGCCGTGCGCCTCGTGCCGCAGGCGCTGGTGCAGTTCCACGGCGACGAGACGCCCGAGCAGTGTGCCGCCGTCGGCCGTCCCTGGCTGCGGGCCGCGCGGATGGCGCCGGGAGTCGATTTGTTAGACTTCGCCCGGCGCCATCCCGGCGCGACGGGCCTGCTGCTCGACACGCATGTCGAGGCTTACGGCGGGAGCGGAAAGGTCTTCGATTGGTCACTGATACCACCAAGCGTGCCCGTTCCGGTCGTTTTGTCTGGTGGGTTGAATCCTGCCAACGTGACCGATGGGGTGCTTCGAGTCCGGCCCTGGGCCGTTGACGTCAGCTCCGGCGTCGAGCGCGACAAAGGCATCAAGGATGCCGCGCTGATGCGCCGGTTCTGCCAAGCGGTGCGCGAGGCCGATGCCCGCACCGCCTGAATCGAAGGACACCTCGCCATGCTGAATTACGACCAGCCCGATGCCCGCGGGCACTTCGGGCCTTACGGCGGCAGTTTCGTCGCCGAGACGCTGACCCACGCGCTGCACGAGCTGCAGGACGCCTACGCGCGCCACCGCGACGACCCCGAGTTCGTCGCCGAGTACCGCCACGAACTCAAGCACTTCGTCGGCCGCCCGAGCCCGATCTACCACGCCGCGCGCACCAGCCGCGAACTCGGCGGCGCGCAGATCTACCTGAAGCGCGAAGACCTCAACCACACCGGCGCGCACAAGATCAACAACGTCATCGGCCAGGCCCTGCTCGCCAGGCGCATGGGCAAGCCGCGCGTCATCGCCGAGACCGGCGCCGGCCAGCACGGCGTCGCCACGGCGACGATCTGCGCGCGCTACGGCCTGGAGTGCGTGGTCTACATGGGCGCCGAGGACGTCAAGCGCCAGAGCCCGAACGTCTACCGCATGCATCTGCTGGGCGCCAAGGTGGTGCCGGTGGAGAGCGGCAGCAAGACGCTGAAGGACGCGCTCAACGAGGCGCTGCGCGACTGGGTCACCAACGTCGAGAACACCTTCTACATCATCGGCACCGTGGCCGGCCCGGCGCCGTACCCGGCGATGGTGCGCGACTTCCAGCGTGTCATCGGCGACGAGTGCCTGCAGCAGATGCCCGAACTCGCCGGCCGCCAGCCCGACGCCGTGATCGCCTGCGTCGGCGGCGGCAGCAACGCGATGGGCATCTTCTACCCGTACATCCGCCACGAAGGCACGCGGCTGATCGGCGTCGAGGCCGCGGGGCAGGGCCTGGACAGCGGCAAACACGCGGCGTCGCTGTCGGCCGGCTCGCCCGGCGTGCTGCACGGCAACCGCACCTACCTGCTGCAGGACGACAACGGCCAGATCATCGAGACGCACTCGGTCTCCGCCGGCCTGGACTACCCCGGCGTCGGCCCCGAGCACGCCTATCTGAA
The DNA here is from genome assembly GCF_011065555.1 of Rubrivivax sp. JA1026. Classification (NCBI taxonomy): domain Bacteria; kingdom Pseudomonadati; phylum Pseudomonadota; class Betaproteobacteria; order Burkholderiales; family Sphaerotilaceae; genus Rubrivivax; species Rubrivivax sp. JA1026. The sequence goes on along the minus strand of NZ_JAALCQ010000003.1, from coordinate 344,712 downwards.
GGACATCGGCCGTGCCGAGTACGTCGGCATCACCGACGACGAGGCGCTGAAGGCCTTCCACCACCTCTGCCGCACCGAGGGCATCATCCCGGCGCTCGAGTCCAGCCACGCGCTGGCCCACGCGATGAAGATCGCGCCGACGATGCGCCCCGACCAGATCCTGCTGGTCAACCTGTCCGGCCGTGGCGACAAGGACATCGGCACCGTCGCCGACCTGTCCGGTGCCGACTTCTATTGCCGGCCTTCGTGCCGCGGCCAGACGGTGAAGGGAGGTGCGCAATGAGCCGCATCGCCGCCACCTTCGAGGCCCTGGCCCGCGACGGCCGCCAGGCGCTGATCCCCTACATCACCGTCGGCGACCCGTACGCCGACGCGACGCCCGAGATCATGGCTGCGCTGGCCGAGGGCGGCGCCGACGTCATCGAGCTCGGCGTGCCGTTCTCCGACCCGATGGCCGACGGCCCGGTGATCCAGCAGGCCGGCGAACGCGCGCTGGCGCGCGGCATCGGCCTGGCCCAGGTCTTCGCCGCGGTGCGTGCCTTCCGCGAGCGCAACCAGCACACGCCGGTCGTGCTGATGGGTTACGCCAACCCGGTCGAGCGCTACGACGGCCGCCACGGCGACGGCGCCTTCATCCGCGACGCGGCGGCCGCCGGTGTCGACGGCGTGCTGATCGTCGACTACCCGCCCGAGGAGTGCGAGGACTTCGCCGCGCGCCTGAAGGCCGCCGGGCTGGACCTGATCTTCCTGCTGGCGCCGACCTCGACCGACGCACGCATGCGCCTGGTCGGCCGGCTGGCCAGCGGGTATGTGTACTATGTCTCGCTGAAAGGCGTCACCGGCGCGGGTCACCTCGACACCGCGGCGGTGGCGGCGATGTTGCCGCGCATCCGCGCGCACGTGCAGACGCCGGTCGGCGTCGGCTTCGGCATCCGCGACGCCGCCACGGCGCGTGCGGTCGCCGAGGTCGCCGACGCGGTCGTCATCGGCTCGCGGCTGGTGCAACTGCTCGCCGAGCAGCCGCGCGAGGCCGTGGCTGCCGCGGCGCGCGACTTCATCGCCGGCATCCGTGCCGCGCTGGACGCATAACTAGGAGTGAACCGATGAGCTGGTTGGAAAAGCTGCTGCCGCCGAAGATCCAACCCACCGACCCGAGCGAGCGCCGCACGGTGCCCGAAGGGTTGTGGATCAAGTGCCCGTCCTGCGAGACGGTGCTCTACAAGACGGACCTCGAGCAGAACGTCAACGTCTGCCCGAAGTGCGGCCACCACCACCGCATCGGTGCGCGCGAGCGCCTGGACCACTTCCTCGACGCCGAAGGGCGGTGGGAGATCGGCCAGGAGGTGCTGCCGGTCGACGCGCTGAAGTTCAAGGACAGCAAGAAGTACCCCGAGCGCCTGAAGTCGGCGCTCGAGACCACCGGCGAGACCGACGCGCTGATCGTCATGGGCGGCGCGGTGATGAGCGTGCCGCTCGTCGCCGCCTGCTTCGAGTTCGACTTCATGGGCGGCTCGATGGGCTCGGTGGTCGGCGAGCGTTTCGTGCGCGGCGTCGAGGCGGCGATCGAGCAGAAGGTGCCGTTCGTCAGCTTCGCCGGCACCGGCGGCGCGCGCATGCAGGAAGGCCTGCTGAGCCTGATGCAGATGGCCAAGACCAATGCCGCGCTGACGCGGCTGGCGCGCGCGAAGCTGCCGTACATCAGCGTGCTGACCGACCCGACGATGGGCGGCGTGTCGGCCAGCTTCGCCTTCGTCGGCGACGTCGTCATCGCCGAACCGAAGGCGCTGATCGGCTTCGCCGGCCCGCGGGTCATCGAGAACACGGTGCGCGAGAAGCTGCCCGAAGGCTTCCAGCGCAGCGAGTTCCTGCTGCAGAAGGGCGCGCTCGACATGATCTGCGACCGCCGCCAGATGCGCGCCACCGTCGCCCGCCTGCTCGCCAAGCTGCAGCGCCAGAGCGCCGACGCGGTCGCCTGACGCCGCTCCATCCGTCTCAACGGACACCGGGCCCTTCGTGGCCCGGTTTTGCTTCCATGACCGCCTTGCCCGCCACGCTCGACGACTGGCTCGCCCACTGCGAGCGCATGCACCCGATCTCGATGGACCTGTCGCTGGAGCGCACCGTCGAGGTCCGCCGCCGCCTGGGCCTCGCGTTCACGATGCCGCTGATCGTCGTCGCCGGCACCAACGGCAAGGGCTCGACCTGCGCGATGCTGGAATCGATCGCGATGCAGGCCGGCTATCGCGTGGGCCTGTACCAGAAGCCCGAGCTGGTGCATTTCACCGAACGCTGCCGCGTCGACGGCCGCCCGGTCGACGCCGACGCGCTGCTGCCGCACTTCGACGCCGTCGAGCAGGCGCGTGGCGACATCACGCTGACCAAGTTCGAGTTCACGACGCTGGCCATTGCCCGGCTGCTGTCGTTGGCGCCGCTGGACCTGGTGATCCTCGAGGTCGGCCTCGGCGGGCGCTACGACGCCGTCAACGCCTTCGACGCCGACTGCGCGGTCATCACCAGCATCGACCTCGACCACACCGAGTTCCTCGGCCCCGACCGCGAGAGCATCGGCTTCGAGAAGGCGCACGTGATGCGCACCGGCCGCCCGGCGATCGTCGGCGACCCGCTGCCGCCGGCCAGCGTCATCGACCACGCGCGCGAGATCGGTGCCGACCTCTGGCTGGCCGGGCGCGACTTCCGCCACGACGGCGACCGCCAGCAGTGGAACTGGGCCGGCCGCGGCCGGCGCTACAACGGCCTGGCCTTCCCGGCGCTGCGCGGCGCCAACCAGCTGCTCAACGCCTCGGCGGCGCTGGCGGCCTTCGAGAGCCTGCGCGAGCGCCTGCCGATCACCGCCCAGGCGGTGCGCACCGGGCTGGCGCTGGTCGACCTGCCGGGCCGCTTCCAGGTCGTGCCGGGGCAGCCGGCGCTGGTGCTGGACGTCGCCCACAACCCGCAGTCGGTGGCCGCGCTGGCGCTGAACCTCGACGCGATGGGTTTCTACCCGCGCACCCGCGCCGTCTTCGGCGCGATGCGCGACAAGGACATCGCCGGCGCGCTGGCGAAGATCCGGCCGCTGATCGACGAATGGCACGTCTGCGCGTTGCCGACGGCGCGTGCCGCGACGGCCGACGAACTGGCCGCAGTCCTCGGCGACACGACGCCGGTGCATCGCCACGCCACGCCGAGCGAGGCCTTGCGCGCCGCGCTGGCCGCCTCCGACCCTGCCGATAGAATCGTCGTCTTCGGATCGTTCTACACCGTGGGCGGCGTTCTGCGCGACGGCCTGCCGCGGCTGTCGGCGCCGCATGCCGGCTGACACCCGATGCCTCTGCCTTCGTTCCTGAAGCGAAAACCCTCTCCCGCGCCTGAACGCCGTGGCGCGCCGCCCGCCGACGGCGCCGATGTCCAGGTCGCGCGCACGCGCGCCCGTCGCCGCCTGATCGGCGCCGCGGTGCTGCTGGTCGCCGGCGTCATCGGCTTCCCGGTCGTCTTCGACACCCAGCCGCGGCCGGTCTCGGTCGACGTGCCGATCGAGCTGCGCGGCAGCGCGGCGTCGGCGCCCGGCGTGTCGCTGCCGCCGCGCAGCGCACGTTCCAGCGGTGTCGTGATCGCCGACAGCCCGGTCGACGAGGAGCCGGCGTCCGCGCCCGCGGCGCCAGCGCCTGCACCGGCGGTCGAGCCCAAGGTCGAGCCTGCGCCGGCCGCAGCCGTTCCGGCCAAGCCGGCCTCGGCGCCGGCGGTCAAGCCCGACGCCGCCGCGACGATCGCCAAGCCGGCCTCGGCGGTCGCGCCCAAGCCGACGGCCGCGGCGCGCGCCGATGCCGAACGTGCCAAGGCGCTGCTCGACGGCGCCTCGGCGCCCAAGGAAGTGCGTTTCGTCGTCCAGATCGGCGCTTTCGCCGACACCGCGGCGCTGAACCAGGCGCGTTCGCGCGCCGACAAGAGCGGGCTCAAGACCTACACCCAGGTCGTCGACACCAGCGCCGGCAAGCGCACGCGGCTGCGTGTCGGCCCGTTCGACAGCCGCGAGGCCGCCGACCGCGCCGCCGCCAAGCTCAAGGCCGCGGGCCTGCCGGCGGCGGTGCTGACGCTGTGATGGCCGAGCTCGGCTGGGTCGACTGGACGCTGCTCGCCGTGCTCGCGGTGTCCACCGTCGTCGGCCTGGTGCGCGGTTTCGTCTTCGAGGCGATGTCGCTGGCCGGCTGGATCGTCGCCTGGTTCGCCGCGCAGTGGTTCGCCGCCGATCTGGCGCGCCACCTGCCGGTCGGCACGCCGGGCGGGCCGCTGAACCACGGCGCCGCCTTCGTGCTGACCTTCGTCGCCGCGCTCGTCGTGTGGTCGCTGCTGTCGCGCCTGGTGCGCCTGCTCGTGCACGCGACCCCGCTGTCACCGGCCGACCGCGCGCTCGGCGCCGGTTTCGGCCTGCTGCGCGGCGGCGTCCTGCTGCTGGCGCTGGCGACCGTCGTCGCGTTGACGCCGGCTTCTCAATCCGTCGCCTGGCGCCAGTCGCAGGGCGCGCTGTGGCTCAATACCGCCATGCAGGGGCTCAAGCCCGTGCTGCCGGTCGATCTGGCGCGGCATCTGCCGGCCTGAAAGGAACTCCCATGTGCGGCATCGTCGGCGTCATCGCGAAGACGCCCGTCAACCAGCTGATCTACGACGCGCTGCTGCTGCTGCAGCACCGCGGCCAGGACGCCGCCGGCATCGTCACGATGCAGGGCACGAAGTGCTTCATGCACAAGGCGCGCGGCATGGTGCGCGACGTCTTCCGCACCCGCAACATGCGTGCGCTGCCGGGCAACGTCGGCCTGGGCCAGGTGCGCTACCCGACCGCCGGCAACGCCTACAGCGAGGAAGAGGCGCAGCCCTTCTACGTCAACGCGCCGTTCGGCGTCGTGCTGGTGCACAACGGCAACCTGACCAACGCCCATGCGCTGAAGCAGGAGCTGTTCGACGTCGACCGCCGCCACATCAACACCGAGAGCGACACCGAGGTGCTGATCAACGTGCTGGCGCACGAGCTCGACAAGGCCGCCACCGGCCTGCCGCTGACGCCGCAGGAGATCTTCACGGCCGTCGCCGCGGTGCACAAGCGTGTGCGCGGCTCCTACGCCGTCATCGCGCTGGTCGCCGGCTACGGCCTGCTGGCCTTCCGCGACCCGCACGGCATCCGCCCGCTGTGCCTGGGTGTCGGCCCCGAAGGCGAGACCATGCTCGCCAGCGAGTCGGTGGCCATCGAGGGCAGCGGCTTCCGTTTCGTGCGCGACATCGCGCCGGGCGAGGCGGTGTTCATCGACCAGGACGGCGTCACCCACACCCGCCAGTGCGCCGAGGCGCCGCGGCTGAATCCCTGCATCTTCGAGTACGTCTACCTCGCGCGGCCGGACTCGGTGATGGACGGCATCTCGGTCTACCAGGCGCGGCTGAACCTCGGCGAGACGCTGGCCCAGCGCCTGATCTCGACGATGCCGCCCAGCGAGATCGACGTCGTGATCCCGATCCCCGAGTCCAGCCGCCCGAGCGCGATGCAGCTGGCACACAAGATCGGCAAGCCCTACCGCGAAGGCTTCGTCAAGAACCGCTACGTCGGCCGCACCTTCATCATGCCGGGCCAGTCGGTGCGCAAGAAGAGCGTGCGCCAGAAGCTCAACGCGATCGGCGTCGAGTTCAAGGGCCGCAACGTGCTGCTGGTCGACGACTCCATCGTGCGCGGCACGACGAGCAAGGAGATCGTGCAGATGGCGCGCGAGGCCGGCGCCCGGCGCGTCTACATGGCCAGCGCCGCGCCGCCGGTGCGCTTCCCCAACGTCTACGGCATCGACATGCCGACCAAGGAAGAGCTGATCGCGCACGGCCGCAGCATCGAGCAGATCCGCGAGTTCATCGGCGCCGACGCGCTGATCTACCAGGACGTCGACGCGATGAAGCGGGTCGTCGGCGCGCTCAACCCGAACGTGCAGGGCTTCGAGGCGAGTTGCTTCGACGGCGTCTACGTCACCGGCGACGTCAGTGCTGCCGACTTCCAGGCCATCGAGACGCAGCGCAAGCTGCAGTTCGACGAGGAGGACGGCCCGGCCCGCTCTCGCCTCGCTTTGCAGAGCGCGGAGGAATGACCCGATGATCCGCAAGACCGATCTGCCCGCCGACGCGCGCCGCGACACGCTGGCCGTGCGCGAGGGCCTGCCCTGCACCGAGTGGGGCGAGAACTCCGAGGCGCTGTTCATCACCAGCAGCTTCGTGCACCCCGACGCCGAGACCGCCGCGCGCCGCTTCGCCAACGAGGAGGAGGCTTTCGTCTACAGCCGCTTCTCGAACCCGACGGTGACGATGATGGAGCGCCGTCTGGCGGCGCTGGAAGGCACGAGCGGCTGCATCGGCACCGCCAGCGGCATGTCGGCGATCCTGCTGCTGGTGCTGGGGCTGCTGAAGGGCGGCGACCACGTGGTCTGCTCGCAAAGCGTCTTCGGCTCGACGATCAAGCTGTTCCAGGACTTCGCCAAGTTCGGCATCGAGACGACCTTCGTCTCGCAGACCGAGGTCGCCCAGTGGCGCGACGCGATGCGCCCGAACACCAAGCTGCTGTTCGCCGAGACGCCGAGCAACCCGCTGACCGAGGTCTGCGACATCCGTGCGCTGGCCGAGATCGCGCACGCCGGCGGCGCCAGGCTGGCCGTCGACAACTGCTTCTGCACGCCGGCGCTGCAGCGCCCGGTGGAGTTCGGCGCCGACTTCGTCGTGCACTCGGGCACCAAGTTCCTCGACGGCCAGGGGCGTGTCGTCGCCGGCGCCGTCTGCGGCCCGGCCGAGGCGATCGACGGCCAGCTGGTGCCGGTGATGCGCAGCGCCGGCATGGCGCTGTCGCCGTTCAACGCCTGGGTGGTGCTGAAGGGCCTGGAGACGCTGTCGATCCGGCTGAAGGCGCAGAGCGAACGGGCGCTGGCGCTGGCGCGCTGGCTCGAGGCGCACCCGGCCGTCGAACGGGTCTACCACCCGGGGCTCGAATCGCACCCGCAGCACGCGCTGGCGATGGCCCAGCAGGGCGGTTGCGGCGGCGCCGTCGTGTCCTTCATCGCTCGCGGCGAACGTGCCGGCGCCTTCGCCGTCATCGACGCGACGCGCATCTGCTCGATCACCTCCAACCTCGGCGACACCAAGACGACGATCACGCACCCGGCGAGCACCTCGCACGGGCGGCTCAGCGAGGCCCAGCGTCTGTCCGCCGGCATCACCCAGGGCATGATCCGCGTGGCGGTCGGCCTCGAAGACATCGAAGACCTGAAGGCCGACCTCGCTCGCGGCCTCGACTCACTGGCTTGAGACTGGCATGAACGTCCGCACCCGCATTGCCCCGTCGCCGACGGGTTTCCTGCACCTGGGCACCGCGCGCACCGCGCTGTATTCCTGGGCCTATGCCCGCCACTTCGGCGGCCAGTTCGTGCTCCGCATCGAGGACACCGACGTCCAGCGCTCGACACAGGAATCGGTCGACCAGATCCTCGACGCGATGAAGTGGCTGGGCCTGGAGTACGACGAAGGCCCGTTCTACCAGACGCAGCGCCTGGAGCGTTACCACGCCGTCATCGCGCAGATGCTCGCCGAAGGCACGGCCTACCAGTGTTATTGCACGCCCGAGGAACTGGACGCGATGCGCGAGGAGCAGCGCGCCCGTGGCGAGAAGACGCGCTATGACGGCCGCTGGCGCCCCGAGCCGGGCAAGGTGCTGCCGCCGGTGCCCGAGGGCGTGAAGCCGGTGGTGCGCTTCCGCAATCCGCAACAGGGCATGGTCGCCTGGGACGACCTGGTCAAGGGCCCGATCATGATCTCCAACACCGAGATCGACGACCTGATCATCCTGCGCCCGGACGGCATGCCGACCTACAACTTCGCCGTGGTCATCGACGACTGGGACATGAAGATCACCCACGTCTTCCGCGGCGACGAGCACATCAACAACACGCCCTGGCAGATCAACATCTTCCGCGCGCTGGGTGCGCCGCTGCCGCGTTTCGGCCACTGCCCGATCATCCTCGGCGACGACGGCCTGAAGCTGTCCAAGCGCCGCGGCGCGGTCAGCGTCACCGCCTACCAGGAAATGGGCTACCTGCCCGAGGCGATGCTGAACTACCTCGCGCGCCTGGGCTGGAGCCACGGTGACGAGGAGCTGTTCTCCAGCGAGCAGATGGTGCGCTGGTTCGACGGCAGCCACCTCGCCAAGAGCCCGGCGCAATGGGACCCGGCCAAGCTCGCCTGGGTCAACGCGCACTACATGAAGCAGGCCGACGACGCGCGCCTGGCGGGCCTGGTGCAGCAGCAACTGGCGACGCGCGGCGTGACGGCCGGCGACCTGGACCGGCTGACGCGTGCCGCGGCGCTGTTCAAGGACCGCTGCACGACGGTCGTCGAGCTCGCCGACTGGACGGAGATGCTCTACGTGCCGGTCACGCCGCGCGACGAGGACCTGCAGACCTACGTCACCGACGCCGTGAAACCGGCGATCCGCGCGCTGCGCGAGCGGCTCGCCGAGATCGATCTCGACAAGGCGACCATCGCCCAGGCGATGAAGCAGGTGCTGGCCGATCACCAGCTGAAGATGCCGCAGCTGGCCCCGGCGCTGCGTGTGCTGGTCTGCGGCCGGCCGCAGACGCCGTCGATCGACGCGGTGCTTGCGCTGTTCGAGCGAAAAATTTTGCTCGAGCGCTTGCAATCCATCTGAAACACGTTCTATACTCTTGGTCTCGCTTGAACGGCACCGCTAGTTCCAAGTCGAAGCAATTCGATGGGGGTATAGCTCAGCTGGGAGAGCGCTTGCATGGCATGCAAGAGGTCAGCGGTTCGATCCCGCTTACCTCCACCAAATCTCCCGCGAGGGAGTGACGGAATCAAGCCAGCGGCGCCGTTCAGGGCGCGAAGGTTTCAGTCCCCTTCGTCTAGAGGCCTAGGACACGACCCTTTCACGGTTGTAACAGGGGTTCGAATCCCCTAGGGGACGCCAAACAGCAGACGGCACCGCAAGGTGTCGTTTGTCTTTTCAAGGCCGGTTTTCCGCGTCGGGAGAATCGGGCTTTCGCGCACGAGACGACGCAGATTCCAGGTCCCCTTCGTCTAGAGGCCTAGGACACGACCCTTTCACGGTTGTAACAGGGGTTCGAATCCCCTAGGGGACGCCATCAAGGCAGCACACGGCACCGCAAGGTGCCGTTTGTCTTTGTGCGCTGCGTCGGCGTGACGTTGCCGCCCGTTGCCGGCCGCGCGCGGGTTCAGGCGCCGTGCCGTCCGCGGTGCGCGAAGTTCAGAGCTGCGCCGCCGTCAGCGGGTCGGGGTGGCCGTCGTAGAAGCGTTCGAGCAGCAGTCGGAACACCGGTTCCTCCGGCGCGACCGCAGCGAACAGCGTCAGCGAAGAACGCAGCTTCAGATCGTCGGGGCTGCCGAGAACCTGCAGCGCCGACGCGTGGCCCGGCACGGCCAGCAGCTTCTCGCAGCACAGGCGCAGGCGCGGCCCGAGCACCGGGTGGCGCCAGTAGGCCAGGGCTTCGTCGCGCCCGTGCAGGCCGTACAGCCGCGCCATCGAGCTGCGCCCCAGGCTGGCGAGTTGCGGGAAGATGAACCACATCCAGTGCGTCGTCTTGCGGCCGGCGCCGATCTCGGCGAGCACCCGGTCGATGACCGGCTCCTGCGCGTCGACGAAACGTTGCAGGTCGTGGCGGTCTTCCATCGTCAGCCCCAAGCCAAGCGTTGAACCCGTCGTGGCGGCCGTCGGCCACCCCGCTTCCTGTCCACGAGGATGCCGCCTGCGGAGCTTGTCGAGTTGACTGCCGTCAAGTGGCGGCGGTGGTCGCCCATGGGGCCGTCGGCGGCCACGACCGCCGGCGGCCCGGCTTATGGGCGCTGGGCGGTGTTCGTCGCGGCGGCCTCGGCGCCCGGGCAGCCCTGGGCGCTGCGCCAGCCCTTGAGGAAGGCGCGCCGGGCGCCGCCGGCGATCACCGCCGCTGTCACCTCGCGCGAGTGGCGCTCGGCGCCGGTCAGCTTGCGGATCCAGCCGCGGAACGGGATCACGTCCTCGGCGGTGCGGCGCACGGCGCCAATGGCGGCGTCGCCGGCCGCGTCGGTGCCGCGTTCGAGCAGGCCGGCCTCGGCGCCGCGCGGCGCGTCGAGGTCGGGGCCGAGCGCGTCGTCCAGCGCGGCGACCTCCGTCGCGGTGCTCGCGCAGCTGGTGTCGGCGTCCAGCCGGTACGGCGCCTTGCGTGCGGCGCGCAGCACCTCGGGGATGGCTTCACGCACGACGTTGAGATCCTTCAGCGGCGTGACCGCGGCGTCGCCGGCGCGGCCGACCTCCTTGGACGCGCAGGCGCCCAGCAGCAGCGTGGCGGCCAGCAGGGACAGGGTGATGCGGGGGGAGAGGGTCATCGCCGGAGTATCCCCGCGACCGTGGGCGAACAGAACAATGGACGACTGACACGATCCGCGTCGGCGTCCGGCCCGCCTTCTGCGCCGACCCGGATAACCGCCGCCTGGCCACCGTTCAGCGCGAGCAGCCGGCCTCGACCCAGGCGGCGTAGTCGGCCCCGGCCAACACGACCGGCGTCGCCCAGATCGCCGGCAGCGCATAGGGGTGCAGCTCGCGGATCGCCGCCTCGACCTCGGGCCAGCGAGCCGCCAGCGTCTTCGCGAGCAGCCGCCACTCGCTGTCGTGCTGCAGCGCGCCCTGCCAGACGTAGGTGCTGCGCACCGCCTCGACCTGAACGCAGGCGGCGAGCCGGCGCGTGACCAGCGCATCGGCGATGTGCTGCGCGTCGGCCTCGGTGGCCACCGTCGTGCGGACCTCGATCAGCGGGCCGGTCATGACGGTCGGTGGATCACCGCCTCGACGTTGTGGCCGTCGGGGCCGATGACGAAGGCGGCGTAGTAGTTCGGGTGGTAGTGCGGCCGCAGCCCGGGGCCGCCGTTGTCGCGGGCCCCGGCGGCCAGCGCCGCGGCGTGGAAGGCGTCGACCTGGGCCCGGCTTTCGGCGACGAAGGCGATGTGCAGCGGCGCCGGGGCCGTGCCGCTTTCGTACAACCACAGCGAGGGTTTGCCGTCGCGGCCGAGGCCGACGCTGCCGTCCGGGCCGCGCATCACGAGCCCGACACGCAGCGGCGCGAGTGCGGCGAGAAAGAAGTCGGTGCTGGCCTGCAGGTCGCGCACGCCGAAGCCGAGGTGGTCGAACATGGTCTCTCCTGGTCGCGGCGAAGGCCGCTTTCGGCGTCGATGCTAGGCCCGCCGCGGTTCGATGCCGGCGCAGCCCTTCGGCGTCAGGCGGCGGGCGACTCGTCGGCGGGCGTGACCGCGCTGCTGGCCGCGCCCGACGGCGGCACCCAGTCGTGCCAGTCGGGGCCGAAGAACTCGACCGGATGCTGGGTGCGCTCGGAGCCGTTGCCGCAGACCAGCTGATCGGCGGCGCAGTAGCGGTCGCAGCCCCAGCAGGTGCGCTCGGGATGCGGCGGGTTGATCGGGAAACGTTTCGGGGCCATGCGCGGGGGCGCCGGGCAGCCGCGCGGCGCCGGGCCAGTGTCGCTGCGTATTTCGCGACGTGGTTTTGAGTGTCGTCAAGTGGAAGGATCGCCGTCGACCAGCGCCAGCCGCATCACCGGCCGCTGCGGACGGCGCCGCGCGACCTCGGTGAAGCCGGCCTTGGTGTACATCGACACGGCGCCGTTCCACATCCAGTCGTCGGCCGACGGTTCCGCCTTGTCGATCGGGTAGGCCTCGAGCAGCGTCGCGCCGCGTGCCCGGGCGAAGTCGATCGCACCACGCAGCAAGGCGCTGGCGACACCGCGGTGGCGCTCGGGGCCGGGCACGACGAAACAGACGACCGACCAGACCGGCTGATCGTCCACCGGACGCGCCACCGGCGAACGGCGCAGCCGCGGGTACTGCTCACGCGGCGCCAGCGCCACCCAGCCCACCGGCCGGCCGTCCTCGTAGCCGATCAGCCCCGGCGGCGGATCGGCCGCGGCCAGCGCCCGCAGCGCGTCGCGCCGGTGCGTGCGGCGGCTGGCCTCGTCGCCGCTGCCGCTGCCCGACTCGCGGTAGTACATGCACCAGCAGCCGCGGGCCACCGAGCAGCCCTTGGCCGCGAACAGCGTCTCCAGGTCGTCCCAGCGTTCGGGCGACAGCGGGTGGATCTCGATCGGCATCGTGACGCTCTCCTCGGTCCAGGCGGCCAGCCTAGGCGTGGCACGCCGGCGCCCACAAGCCCCGTGTGGCGCAGGGGGCACGTTCAGGCAACGCCCAGCCAGCGTGGCAGCAGGTCTTCGGCCGGGCCGAGCCGCTCTTCGGCGAACGCCGGGTGGCGCGGGCGCATCGGCTCCAGGTTCAGGTAGACGGTGTGGGCGCCGGCCTGGCGTGCGCCGCGCACGAACTCGGCCGCCGGCGTCACCGTGCCCGAGGTGCCGACGGCGACGAAGAGGTCGCAGTCCTGCAGCGCCTGCTGCACCTGGTGCAACGCCGGCATCGGCAGCATCTCGCCGAAGAGCACGATGTCCGGCCGCAGCGCTGCGCCGCACCGCGGGCAGCGCGGCACGGTGCCGGCGTGCGTCGTCGTGTCGGGGTAGGGCGCGAGCGTGCAGCCGTCGCGGCTGCAGCGTGTCGTGCTGACGTTGCCGTGCAGCTCGACGACACGCCGGCTGCCGGCGCGCTGGTGCAGGCCGTCGATGTTCTGCGTGATCAGCAGGAGCTCCTGATCAGGCCCGAGCGCGGCCTCGAAACGCGCCAGCGCGAGATGCGCGGCGTTGGGCTGGGCCGCCGCGACCGGCGCGCGCATGCCGCCGAACAGCGCCCAGGTTCGTTGCGGCTGGGTGTTCAGCGTATGCACGTGGCTGCACTCGGCCACCTCGGCGTCGTCCCAGATGCCGCCCGGCCCGCGGTAGGTGCGCAGCCCCGATGCGGCCGAGATGCCGGCGCCGGTCAGGAAGACGATGCGGCGGTAGCGCGTCAGCCCGGCGTTCATCGTGCCGGCGTGTCTGCCACTTCGCGGCAGTCGATCGGCACGCGCCGCCCGATCTCCAGCTGCAGCTCGCGGCCCTTGCCGCGCAGCCCGACGCGGCCGTTGGAGTAGGCGTAGCCCGAGCCGGTGCGCTGCTGCGGCAGCTCCAGCGTGCCGCCCTCCCAGGCCAGGCGTGCGACGTCACGCTCCGGCACGAAGACGACGTCCAGCGTGCGCCCGTCATCGCAGGCGAAGCGGGCGTGGATCTCCCCGGCCGTCGGCGCGGCGCAGGCGGTGGTGGCGACGGCAGCGAGCAGGGCCAGGCGTTTCATCACGGCTCCCGGGGTGGCGATGCCGCGATGGTGCCGCCGTCCGCCGCCTGGAGCCAGCGATCTGCCGCGGCGACTTCGGTCTCGACGAAGACGGCCAGACCGGCGGCCGCCAGCCGCTCGGCAGTGACGCCGCGCCCCGGCACCGTGGCGCCGGCGAAACGCCCGTCGTGCACGCAGGTGCTGCCGCACGACGGGCTGCCGTCCTTCAGCAGCGCGACGCTGGCGCCGGCCTCGTGCGCAGCGCGCAGCGCGGCTTCTGCACCGGCGACGAAGGCGGCGCTCACATCCCGGCCGTCGCGTGCCAGCACACGCGCGCGCCCGGCCAGCACCGCTGCCGCGTCGGCACCCGGCTCGATCTCGGCCGGCGGCCGCGGCACCGGCAGGCCGCCGGCGCATTCGGGGCAGAAGCCGACGACCCGGCCTTCGGCCTGCCAGCGCCGCAGCACGGCGGTGTCCAGACGTTGGTGGCCGCCGTCCCAGCGCACCGCGTCGCCGAGCAGGCAGGCGCTGACGAGAACGCGCGCCGGCGCCATCGCTTCAGCCGGCCGGGCGGGTGTAGACCAGCGTCGCGATGCCGTCGTCCTCGTCGCGGCGCTCGACACACTGCATGCCGGCTTTCTCGATGACGCGCCGCGACGCCAGGTTGGGCTCGGCGACGGTGGCGATGACCGGCCCGATGCCGCGTGCGTCGGCCCAGGCCAGCAGGCCTTGCAGCGCCTCGCTGGCCAGGCCCTGGCCCCAGTGTTCGCGCGCGAACGCGTACTTGGCCTCGGGTTCGACCTGGCCGCCCGGATGCACCAGGCCGCAGAAGCCGACGATGCGGCCGTCGCCGCGCCGCTCCAGCGTCGCCATGCCGTAGCCGCGGGTCGCGTCGTTGATCGCGGTGACACGCCGCCAGGCCTCGCATTCGGCCGGCGTGATGCCGCGGCCGTCGCCGGCCCAGCGCATCGCGTCGGCGTCGCCGTACACGCGCTGCAGCGCTTCGTGGTCTTCGGGACTCCAGCGCCGGCAGTGCAGGCGCTCGGTGTCGAACAGCGGCGCCGGGGCGACGGGCGCCAGCTCTCGCGTCATGTACAGCACCTCGAACGGCAGGTGCTCGAATCTCCGCGTGGCCCCGGCGACGAAACCCAGGCGCTCGTACCACTGCACCAGTTCGCCGTGCGCGGCGATGACGCCGATGCTGACGCGCTGGGCGCCCCAGCCGGCGGCGGCGGCCAGCACGGCCTCGCTCAGCGCGCGGCCGACACCGCGGCGGCGCCACGGCGGCAGCACCGACAGGCGGTTCAGGTAGACGGTGCCGGGCTCGGCCGGGAAATCCAGCGCGACGCAGCCGGCGGCCTCGCCGTCGACACGCGCCAGGATGTAGCGCTGGCCGCGTGCGTTCTCCTCGGCGATCCAGTCCGGCGTGCAGAACGACGGGTGTTTCGGGCAGTTGGCTTCGATCAGGCCGAACCGTGCGGCGACGTCGGCGTTGGAATGGGCGACGAGCGCGGCGATCAGCTCGCGGTCGTCGGCGGTGGCGGGCAGCAACTGCATCGGGGCTTTCAGTGGGGCGAGCGCATGCGCTCGCGGCGTTCGGCCGGGTCGATGACGACACGGTCCAGCCAGATCAGGAAACGCCGCGTGCGCAGCGCCTGGGCCTGCGTCAGCTCGCGGCGCAGCGTGCGCGCCTCGATGCGTTCGACACCGCCGGCCTCGTCGCGGCGCAGCCCGCGCGGGTGGCGGTGGCGCAGCGACGCGAAGACCGGCAGCTCGGGCACGACGCGGCGCACGTGGTCCAGCCGCAGCCAGCGTTCGGCGCCGTCGCCTTCGACGATGTCGATCGGGATGTGGCGGAACTCGTGGTGCCGGCCTTCCAGGTCGCGCCAGGCGAAGGCGCGCAGGCGGTCGAAGGTCCACAGCACCGCCTCGATGACGACGGCGCCGACGGCTTCGATCGGGGTGCGGATCACGGCAGCGTCGAGCCGGGCTGGTCGCGCGGCACACGTTCGAGGTACTCGGCGACACCGGCGTCGCCCAGGCACTTGAGCATCGCCGTCGTCGTGCGTGTGCTGCCGTCGGCGGCCTCCACCGGCCGCGTGCGCAGCGCCTCGTAGCCGCAGCGGCGCCAGAAACGTTCGGCGCGTTCGTTGCCGACGACGACCCCCAGCCGCAGCCAGCGGGCGCCCTGCGCCAGCGCCCAGGCTTCGAGCGCGGCGTGCAGCTCGGCGGCGGCGCCGGTGCCGCGCTGGCGCGGGTGCAGCAGGAACAGCGCCGTGTGCCAGCAGCCCGGTGTGCCGAGGTCGGCGATGACGAGCAGCACGCCGGCCAGCGTGCCGTCGGGCTCGAAGGCGCCGGCGCACCAGTGGCGCGTCCAGCTCAGGTGTTCGGGCGGGCGTTCGGCGAGCATCTCCGCCGCTTCGTCGGGCGCCGGCGGCAGGCCGCCGACCAGGACGTAGAAGTCGCTGCAATCCTCCAGCAGCGCCTGCAGCCGCGGCACGTCGCCGGCCGCGAGCTCGTGCACCGCCAGCCGCGGCGTCGTGAACAGCGCGGGCGTCTCCCTCATCGTGCCGCGGCCTCGAAACCTTCGAGCACGTTGACGACGTTGACGCCCATCGCCGCGACGGCGTAGCCGCCTTCGAGCGTGAACACCGTCGGCAGCCCGGCGCCGGCGATCGCCGCGCCGACCGTCAGGTAGTCGGCGCTGGCCAGGCGGAAGCGCGAGATCGGGTCGCCTTCGTAGGTGTCGACGCCGAGTGCCACGACCAGCGCGTCGGGCGCGAAGGCGGCGATGCGCGCCAGCGCCGCGTCGAGCGCCTGGCGCCAGCCGGCGAAGTCGGTGCCTGCCGGCAGCGGCAGGTTCAGGTTGCAGCCCAGGCCGTGCCCAGCGCCGATCTCGTCGGCGTGGCCGAGGTAGAACGGGTATTCGGTGCGCGGGTCGCCGTGGATCGACACCGTCAGCACGTCGGCACGTTCGTAGAACAGGCTCTGCGTGCCGTTGCCGTGGTGGTAGTCGACGTCGAGCACGGCGACGCGGCGCGCGCCGCCGTCGCGCAGCGCCTGGGCGGCGACCGCGGCGTTGTTGACGAAGCAGTAGCCGCCGAAGAAGTCGTGGCCGGCGTGGTGGCCCGGCGGGCGCGTCAGCGCCAGCGCGGCGCGCGCGCCGCCGGTGACGGCCGTCGCCGCCGCGGCGGCACAGGCCGCGCCGGCTTCGGCCGCGGCCCAGGTGCCGGCGGTCAGCGGCGTGCCGGCGTCGAAGGAGTACAGGCCCAGCCGGGCGGCGAAGTTGTCGGGCTCGACGTCGGCGCGGAAACCGCGCACCGGCCAGACCGAGGGCAGCGCGTCGAGCGCGGCGTTGGCCGCGTCGAGCGCGACCCACTCGTCCCAGGCGGTCTCGAGGAAACGCAGGTAACGCGGCGCATGCACCGCTTCGAGCAGCGCCCGCGGCACCGGCGGCGGCGCCTGGATCTCGCCCAGCGGGCGGCGGCCGAGTTCGGCCAGCACGTGCTCCAGCCGTGCCGGCACCTCGTGGCAGGGCACGAGCTTGCCGCGGAACATCTCCTGGCGCCCGTCGTGGGCGGCGTGGCGGGGGTTGGCGTAGATCTGCATCGCGGCGCGGGCGAAAGGCGAAGCCGTCGATGCTACGCCGCGTCAGACGCCCGGCGGCCGCCAGCCCGAGGCGTGCACGCTGGCCGCCGGCGCAAACAGCGGCTGTGGCAGCGCGTCCCACGAGAACCAGCGCCACTCGGCGCAGCGTTCGGGCTCCATCGCCTGCGGCTCGCCGTCGGCCGCGGGCACGACGGTGATCAGCGTCACGTAGTGCCGGCCGACGTCGGCAAAGACGTTGTTGACCCAGGTCGCGGCCAGCACCTGGCGCGCGACGAGGCCGGTCTCTTCGAGCAGCTCGCGCCGCGCGCAGTCTTCCGGCGTTTCGCCGAACTCCAGGTGGCCGCCGGGCGGCGCCCAGGTGCCCTGGCCGTGCGCGCCCAGGCGCCGGCCGAGCAGCACGAGGCCGTCGCGCACGACGATGACACCGACGCCGACCCGCGGCGTCTCGGCTTGCGGCGTGTTCAACGCGGGGCGAACGCCTGCTCGAAGCGCTGGCGGTCGAGGTAGCGCGTGTAGCCCTGCAGCGACTGCGCCACCGCCGGGTTCGTCGTCAGCTCCATGAACGCGACGCGGCCCAGCACCTCGAAGGCCTTGCCCAGCGACTCGCCACCCTCGGCCTTCATCAGCGCACGCACCTCGTCGACGCAGCGTTCGGTGACGAGCTGGGTGACGATCTCGGCGACCCGGCGCTGCGACTCGTCGGCTGCCGCCATGCTGACCTGGCTCAGGTCCTCCAGGCTCGGATGCGAGGCCATCGCGATGAAGATCCAGCGCGTCAGGTCCTTGCGGTCCTTGCCGGAGGTGTTGTCGGTCATGCAGGTCGACACGGCGTCGACGGCGGGGCTGGCCAGCGCGGGGGCGCAGAGCGTGCCGGCCAGGGCCAGCGCAGCGGCCGCGCGGGCGGCGTTTCGGAGCTTCATTGCGGAGTGGAGTGTTGGCGGAGCGCCCGGCGCCGACCGTCGGCTCCGGCGGCGCGGGCCGCGGCGCACAGGATAGCCCGTCGGCGGCGCCGCCCCGCCCGCGGCGCGGCCCTCAGCGCGGCACGTACTGCACGATCTCGCCGCCGTCGCGCTGCATGTAGAGCGCGTCGCCGACCATGCGCACCTCGTTGCAGGCCGGGGCGCGGCCCTGCAGCCCGCCGCAGAGCTTGCCGTCCTCGGTGCGCCAGGTGCCCGAGCTGCGGAAACCGCGGCTGGTGTCGATGAAGAAATAGCCGTTGGCCTTGTACTCCAGCCGCCACGACGTGCCGTCGGCCAGCGCGACCTGGAAGACGCGGCCTTCGAGGTGCCGGCTGAGCGCCGCGGCATCGGGGGCGCTGGCGTGCTCGGGGAAGGCCGACACGGCGGACGCGGCGGCCAGCAGCGCGCCGGCCAGAAGGGGGCGGATGGAGGGCATCGCGGGCTCCTCGGAAGTCGAACCGCGACTGTCGCGAGGGGCCCCGCCGGCCGTCCATCACGCGAAACGAGCTAGGGAGGCGCCATGCCGCCGGCAGGGGATTGGCCGTCGCCGTGCCAGCCGAACTCCGAATACGTCTCGCCGGCGGCGATGCAGGCCAGCGCGTGGCGCACGTAGGGCACCATCGCTGCGGGCAGCGCGTCCAGCGGGTACCAGTCGAGCTCGCTGCACTTGTGCGGCTCGCGGTTCTCGGGTTCGCCTTGCCAGCGCTCGGCAGCGAAGAACATCGACATCCGTTCGCTGTCGCTGCGGCGGTGGATCAGGTGCACGAGGCGCAGGTCCTCGGGGGCGATGACGAGGCCGGCTTCCTCCAGCGCCTCGCGCGCCATCGCGGCGCGCGCCGCTTCGCCGCCGTCGACGTGGCCGGCGACCAGGCTGTACAGCCCGTCGGCATAACCGGTGTTGGCGCGCTGCAGCAGCAGCACGCGGCCATCGTGCACGAGCACGAGGTGGACTTCGGGGATCAGGGAGAAGCGTGCCATGCGGCGACGCTAACCGATGCGCGGCGCCGCGGCGCGACGCCTTGCGCCATCGTGTCAGGTGAGGGCCAGCGAGATCCGCCAGCGCAGCCCCGGCGTGCTGCCGAACTGCGCCGGTTTCGTGAACCGCTCGAGCAGCACGCCCCCGTTGGCGACGATGACGCGTTGCGACGCCAGGTTGTCGGGGTCGGTCGTGAGGTCCACCCAGGGCAGGCCGACGGCGCGCGCCTCGGGCAGCATCTGCCGCAGCGCCGCGCTGGCGTGGCCGCGGCGGCGTTTCCAGGGCACGACCGAGTAGCCGATGTGGCCCAGGCAGTACGGCGGCAGCTCGGGCGTGCCGCGCTGCCAGCGCAGGCCGATGACGCCGGCAAACCCTTCTTCGTCCCAGATCCAGCGGCGCAAGCCCGGCAGCCGCGCGACCTGGCTGCCGTCGGGCAGCGTCACCGGCGCACCGCGGCCCTGGCGGTCTTCGAGCAGGTCGACGAAGACCGCCGGCGCGCGCGCGATCGCGTCGAGCTCCTCGCGCGCCGCGTCGGCGCCGCGCACCGTGTCGGCCGACCAGCCGGTCTGCAGCGCGGCGACGTAGGCGGGCAGGTGTTCGAGGCTCGGGCGGACGAGCTGCATCGGCGCGGTCAGCGCTCCGTCGTCGCCAGCCGCAGACCCAGGCCGGCGAAGGTGGCGGCGAAACCGCGCCGCAGCCAGGCCTGCACACGCGCCGAACCGATGACCCGGGCGCGGAAGGCATGTGCCAGCGCGCCGTAGACCGCGAAGACGGCGAAGGTCATCACCATGAAGACGCCGGCCAGCGCCAGCAGCTGCAGCATCGGCCGCGCCGCCTGCGCGTCGACGAACTGCGGCAGGAAGGCGAGGAAGAAGATCGTCAGCTTGGGGTTCAGGATGTTGAGCAGGAAGGCCTTCAGCACCAGCCCCGAGGGCGGCGTGCGCGCCAGGCTGCCGTCGACCGCGAAGGCCGAGCTGTCGCGCCAGGTCGCCCAGGCGATGTAGAGCAGGTAGAGCACGCCGGCGAACTTCAGCGCCTGGAAGGCGAGCGCGCTGGCGTGCATCAGCGCCGCCAGCCCCAGCACCGTGGCTGCCAGGTGCGGCACGATGCCCAGCGTGCAGCCCAGCGCCGCGAACAAGGCCGCGCGCCGGCCCTGGGCCAGGCCCGTCGAGACCGTGTAGACGACACCGGTGCCGGGCACCAGCACGACGACGAGCGAGGTGAGCAGGAATTCGGGGCTGATCATCGATGGTCCTCCCGTGGGCGGGCGCAGCATACGCCGGTGGCGTGACGCCCGTCGGCCCCGGAATCGGCGGAGCCGCTACGTCGCCGCCTCGTCATCGTGCGGCGCGACGATCTCGACCTTGAGGCGGTCCGGGTCCTCGCAGTACATCGCGTAGTACCCGGGACCGCCGGCGAACGGGTAGCGGTCTTCGTAGAGCGGCGTGTGGCCGGCGTCGCGCACCCAGTCGCGCAGCGCATCGACCTGCGCGCGCGACGCCGCCTGGAACGCCAGGTGGTTCAGGCCGATGCGCTGGCGGTGATAACCGGCGGCGAGGTGTCTGGTCGGCGCCTGCAGGAAACACAGGTAGTGGTCGCGGTGCCGATAGTTCACGCCGCCGGACCAGGGCTGGACCTGCCAGCCCAGCGCCTGCAGCAGCGGTGTCCAGAAGGCGGTGGAGCGTTGCAGGTCGCCGACGTAGAGCTCGACGTGGTGCAGCATGCCGGTCCTCCTTCAGCGTTGTTCGCCCAGCCGCGCCAGCATCAGGCAGTAGCCGCGGCGTTCGCCGACGTCAACGAAGCCGCAACGTGTGTAGAGCCGGCGTGCCGGGTTCTCGGGGTGCACGGTGAGCGCCACCTGCGCGACGCCGGCGGCGCGTGCGGCGGCGAGCGCGCCGCGCATCAGCGCTTCGCCGAAGCCACGATGCTGGAACGCCGGCTCCAGCGCGATGCCGAGTTGCGGCGTGCGTTCGTCGACCCAGGCCAGACCCTGGCCGTCGGCCACCTGGCGCATCCAGCAGGCGCCGGCGTCGGCGCCGTCGACCCGCAGCACGACGCCGACGTCGCCCGGGCGACCCCAGTCTTCGGCGTAGAGGCGCACCGCCGGCAACTGCAGCACCTCGACCGGGCGCAGCGCGGCCGGCGGCGGGTCCCAGAGCGCGAGGTGCAGCCAGTGCCACAGGCGGGGCTGGTCGGCGGCGACCAGCGGGCGCAGGTCGATCTGCGGCGGGCGGTCATCGCTCATCGTGGGGTGGCTCGTTGTGGGGCTCGCAGCCAGGTGCGCGCCTCGCGCGGCGTGCGCAGCTCGTGCCAGCGCAGCCCGGCCCGGCGAGGGTCGGCGCGCATCTCGGCGTAGCGGGTGCGGTTCGTCGCGAAGGTCGACTTGCCGGCGCCGCTGGTGCCGACGACGAGGCAGCGCATCGCTTCAGTCTCCGTGCCGCGTCGTGGTGGCGATCGACAGCAGCGCCAGTTCGACCCGATCGACGGCCTGCTGGCGGCGCCAGAAGGCCAGCCCTTCGGCGTTGTCGGCGAAGACCATCAGATGGCATTTGTCGATGCCCTGGGCCTGCAGCGCCGCCAGCGCGGCGTCCAGCAGCGCACGCCCCAGGCCGCGGCGGCGCCTCGCCGGCGCGACCGCCAGGTGGTGGATCAGCCCGCGCCGGCCGTCGTGGCCGCAGAGGAGGGTGCCGACGAGTTCGCCGCCATCCAGCGCGACGAAGCTCAGCCCCGGGTTGCGGCGCAGGAAAGCGGCCAGCGCGGCCGGCTCGTCGGCCTTGCTGAGGCCGATGCCGGGGATCGAGCGCCACAGCGCCAGCGCGGCCGGCAAGTGGCGGCGCTCGAACGCGACGACGGTCGGTGTCGTGGCACCGAGCCCCGGCCGCACGGCGCGGCAGACCGCTTCGAGCCGGTGGCCTTCGGGGTCGACGACGAAAGCGGCGTAGTAGTCCTCGCCGTAGTCCGGTCGCCAGCCGGGTGCGCCGTTGTCGCGCCCGCCATGCGCCAGGGCCGCGGCGTGGAAGGCCTCGACCGCGGCATGCGTGGTGGCGCCGAAGGCGATGTGCTGCCCGGGGATGTCGGCCGCGGGCTGCGCGACCTGCTTCAGCGCCAGCACGTCGCCGCCGCCCGGCGGCCCGTAGCCGACGGCCTGGCCGGTCTCGCCGGGGCGCAGGTCGGTCCAGACGCGGGCGTGGCCCAGCGTGCCGAGCACGGCGTCGTAGAAGCGTGCAGCGCCTTCGATGTCGTGCACGCCGAGCGACAGGTGATGGATCACGCCGTGCCTCCGGCTGCGCCGGGCAGGCCGGCCCGGTGGAACACCAGGTCGCCGGCGTCGTAGCTCTGCAGCGCCGGGGCGACGGCCGCCGGCACCTCGACATAGCCTGCACGCCGCAGCAGTGCCTGGCAGCGCCGGTTGGCCGGCAGCGTGGTGGCCCAGAAGTCGACGTCGCCGGCTTCGCGCCGCAGCTCCTCGTGCAGCCAGGCCAGGCCTTCGCTGGCGTAGCCGTTGCCCCAGATGCCGGGCGCGAACAGGAAGGCGACTTCGGCGACGCGGCCGACGACGGTGGCCTCCAGCCGGCCGAGCACGGTGCGCGAGTCGGCGTGGCGCACGAGGTAGTTGAACCAGCGCTGGCCGCCGCCGGGCGGCGGGCCGACCAGCGCCCGTTCCAGCGCGAGGTGGAACTCGGCGGCCGACGGGACTTCGCCGCCGATGTGCTCGTAGACCGCCGGGTGGCGCAGCGCGGCGGCCAGTTCGTCCAGGTGCTGCGGTCGCAGCGGGGTGATGCGCAGACGCGAAGGCATCGGGCGATTCTGCCGCCCGGGCGTGTCAGCGCCTGGCCAGCCCCTTCAGGAACGGGACCACGGCCTCGGCCAGGCCGGGGGCCAGCGGCAGCGTCGGGTCGGCGTAGGAGGCGATCTGTCGTGCGCGGTCGGCCGGCACCGCCTTCAGCACGTGGTTCATGCCGGCGACGCGCGCCAGCCGGCAGGCCGGTTGCGCACTCTGCAGCGCCTGCGCGTCGGCCAGCGAGACCTGCAGGTCGGTGTCGCCCTGCACGATCAGGCAGGGCACACGCAGCGCCGCGACCGCGTCGGCCGGACGCTGGCGAAACCAGGACACCAGGTAGGGCTGCACGCTCGGCCGGTACAGGGCCGCCAGCGCCGGCGGCACCTCGTCGACGAGGCGGCCGGCTTCGAGTGCCGCCAGCAGCGCTTCGTTGCGTTCGGCCAAGTCGGGCGGCAACTTGCCGGCGAGCTGGCGCCGCAGCGTCGCCGCGGCCGGTTCGCCGGGGCCGGCGATCGCGACGACGCCGGCCGCCGGCGCCTTGGCCGCGGCCAGTGCGGCGATCGTCGCGCCTTCGCTGTGGCCGACGATCGCCACCGCGGCGAAACGGCCGTCACGCGCGAGCTGTGCGGCCCAGGCCGCGGCGTCGTCGACGTAGTCGTCGAAACGCAGCTTCGACTCGTCGGCGCCGGCCGCGGCGCTGGCGGCGATGCCGCGTTTGTCGTAGCGCAGCGAGGCGATGCCGGCGTCGGCCAGCGCCTGGGCGACGAGCTTCAGCGCGTCGTTGTGGCCGGCCATCGGGTTGTTGCCGTCGCGGTCGGTCGGGCCGGAGCCCGAGACGATCAAGGCGACCAGCGGCTGCGGTGCGTCGCCGGGGCGCAGCAGCGTGCCGTGCAGGGTGCCGGTGGCGGTCTCGAGCTGCAGCATTTCCTCGGCGGCGAAACCGGGGTTGGCGAGCAGCGACAAGGCGGTGGCAACGGCGGCGAGGGCAGTGCGCATCGGTGTCGTCTCGGGCAGTGGGGAACCTGCCAGCCTACGCGAGCGGCCCGCGGCGATCTTCGTCCGGCCGGCGGAAGCCGGCCTTCAGCCGCGTTGCCAGCCCCAGGCGATGACCGCCATGCCGGCCAGCGCGATCGCCGAGCCGGCGAGGTCCCAGGCCGAGGGCCGGATGCCGTCGACCAGCCACAGCCAGGCGATCGCGGTGGCGACGTAGACGCCGCCGTAGGCCGCGTAGACCCGGCCCGAAGCCGCCGGATGCAGCGTCAGCAGCCAGACGAAGGCTGCCAGTGCCGCGGCCGCCGGCAGCAGCACCCAGGCGCCGGTGCGGCCCTGCAGCCACAGCGCGGGCAGGAAGCAGCCGGTGATCTCCATCAGCGCGGTGGCGACGAACAGGGCGGCGGTGGTGGCGAGGTTCACGGCGTGGGGCGGGGCGGCGGACGCCGCATGCTAGGGCCGGCCCGCCGCCGGCGCCGGCCTCAGGTCTCGGCGCCGCCGCGGGCCTCGAACTCCAGCCCGCCGACGACGCGCGCCAGCCCGTTGTAGAGCAGGCAGGCGAGGGCCGTCATCGCGTAGTTCAGCAGCACGTAGAGCACGCCGGCGACGAGCAGCAGCGTCGGGTCGAGTGCCAGCGGCGCGCCGTAGGCGAGCGCGATCGCACCCGCCGGCAGCAGCGCGACCAGCGCCACGGCGGACACCAGCACGGCCAGCACCTTGGCGTTCTGGTGCGGGGACAGACGGGCAACCTGTTGTTTCATGAGGCCTCCGGGAGCGGCCGCGGGACATCCGCGATCGATGCCCTGCAGCCTAGGGCGGCGGCGGCGGTGCCGCGTCGCCCGGGTGCGGGAGCACACGGCCTGCCGACGGGGGCCCCCGCCGGGACGCCTCAGCGCGGGCGGGGGGCGGCGCGGCGCAGCCAGCCGAAGCCGATGGCCAGCCCCAGCAGCGCCGACCACGGGCCGGCCGGGATCAGCCAGGCCGATGGCGGCACGTAGGCACCGAGCTGGCGCGCCATCGAGGCGCCGAAGCCGCCACCCGGCGCGTCCAGCGCCGTCGAGACGGCCGGGATCAGCAGCGGCAGCAGCACGCCCAGCACCAGGCCCGGCGCGTGGCGCCTGCCGTCGACGGCGAACAGCCGCGTCGCCGCCCAGCCCAGCACGACGGCCAGCAGCAGCTGCGGCAGCGCGAACGCGACGCTGCTCAGCAGCCCGGCCGCCATGTCCTGCCGCCCCGGGCCGAAGAAGGCGAACCAGCCGTCAGGCGCCGGCACACGCGCCAGCCAGCCGGCACTGAAGATCAGCAGCTGCATCGAGAGATAGCCGGCGACGACGGCGGCGAGGGCGGCGGGAATGCGCATGGCAGACGGGCGGGCGGTTGCGGTGGGCTCGACACTAGACGGTTCCGGCGCCGCATGCCCTCGACGGCGTCAGGCATCGCCAGGCCGCGCAGCGGGCCTGGGCGCCGACCCGCGTGTTGGCGGTGCAGTGGGCGCCCGTGACGGCGAACCTAGCCCGCCTGACCCACCGTGCCGTCGCCGTGCGGCGCGGCGCGGAACTCGGGCAGCGCCTCGGCGGCGGCCGACAGTGCGGCCAGCTGCGGGTAGCGCTCGGCCGACAGCAGTTCGGCCACCGTCTGCTGCATGAAGTGCCAGCCGACGGCGGCGGTCACCGCCGCCTGGCGCAGCGCGTCGCGCGCGGCCGGCAGCGGCGCGCGTTCGAGTTCACGTTCCAGTTCGTCGCAGGCCGCCTGCAGCTGGCCGGTGACACGTTCGATCCACGGCGCGTGCTGCTTCTCCGGCGGGCGCAGGCCACGCTCGTAGACGATCTGCACGCTTTTCTCCATCGCCGCCAGCGCCAGGCCCAGCAGGCGCAGGTCGCGTGCGCGTGCCGCCGGGTCCTCGGGCATCAGGCTGCGCGGGCGGGCCAGCGTCTCGGCGTAGTCGAGGATCAGCGTCGAGTCCATCAGCACCGTGCCGTCGTCGGCGATCAGCGTCGGCGCCTTGACGACCGGGTTCAGCGCGCTGAACTCGTCGAACTGGCGGAACACCGACAACGAGCGGTGTTCGAACGGCAGCCCGAGCAGCTGCAGCGAGACGGCGACGCGGCGCACGTAGGGTGAGTCGAGCATGCCGATCAGCTTCATCGTGGTTCTCTCCGGTTGGGGCCTGCGACTCTACGGGGCCGGTGGCCGGCCGGCCATCGAAGAGCCTGCCAACCGCGCCAGCATCAGCAGGTCGTGCGGCCGGCCGCTGTGGAGATGCCTCGCGTATGCATATTCCTAAATGAAATAAAGATGGTCTTATATACGGGTTTACGATTATTAGGAGCCTCTCGTCTAGACAAGCCGTTGCGGGAGGTGCATCGCATCTGAGGAGAAGAACACATGAAATCGATCCGTCCGCAGGCCTTCGTGCTGGCCGCGCTCGCGCTGGCCGCCAGCGGTGCCTGGGCCGACCGTCTGGCCGACATCCAGAAGGCCGGCGTGCTGCGTGTCGCCGCCTTCGACGCCAACCCGCCGTTCGGTTATGTCGACGCGAAGACGAAGAAGATCGTCGGCCTGGACGTCGACTACGCCGAGGCCTTCGCCAAGAAGCTCGGCGTCAAGCTGCAGATCGTGCCGACCAACCCGGCCAACCGCGTGCCGCTGCTGGCCTCGAACAAGGTCGACCTGGTCTTCGCCAACTTCACGATCACCGAGGAACGCGCCAAGGTCGTCGGCTTCAGCATCCCGTACTTCGCCTCGGGCACGCAGTTCATCGCCAGGAAGGGCACGCTGAAGTCGCCCGAGCAGCTGAGCGGCCTGCGCATCGGCGTCGACAAGGGCACGACCAACGAGATCCAGCTGCGCGAGAAGTACCCGCAGGCGACGCTGGTGGCCTACGACGACACGCCGTTCGCCTTCACCGCGCTGCGCAACGGCAACGTGCAGGCGATCTCGCAGGACGGCCCCAAGCTGATCGGCCTGCTGGCCAACGTGCCCGACCGCGACAAGTACGAGATCCCGCCGTTCGCGATCTCGCAGGACTACATCGGTGTCGGCATCCCGAAGGGCGAGACGGCGCTGACCGAGTTCGTCAACAAGACGCTGCTCGAGCTGGAAGCCGACGGCCGGGCGCAGAAGATCTACGACACCTGGTTCGGCCCGACGACGAAGACGCCGCTCAAGCGCATCTTCAAGATCGGCGACAAGACCTGATCCCGGGCGGCCGCGCCGCCCTTGAACACCGCCGGGCCCGCGTGGATCGCGCGCCCGGCTTCGGCATTTCCGGATGGACTGGATTCCCCCCGTGTTGCGCCAGGACCTGCTGGCGCCCAAATACCTCGGCTGGCTGCTCGACGGCTGGGTCATGACGCTGTGGACGACGGCGATCGTCGTCGCCGCGGCCACGCTGCTCGGCGCGCTGCTGGCCGCGGCGCGCGAGAGCGGCCGGCCGGCGCTGACACGCGCCACCGGCGTCTACCTCTCGCTGTTTCGCAACACGCCGCTGCTGGTGCAGCTCTTCTTCTGGTACTTCGGCCTGCCGGCGCTGCTGCCCGAGGACCTGCTGCCCTGGCTGAACACGCCGCACGAGCTCGCTTGGGGCGGGCTGGTGCTGCGCTGGCCCTCGTTCGAGTTCCTGGCCGCGGTCACCGGGCTGGTGTTCTATTCGGCCGCCTACGTCGGCGAGGACATCCGCTCCGGCCTGCGCGGCGTGCCGGCCGGCCAGCGCGAAGCGGCGATCGCGCTCGGCCTGACGCCCTGGCAGGCGCTGCGCCACGTCGTGCTGCCGCAGGCGCTGCGCATCGCGCTGCCGCCGCTGCTGGGCCAGTACATGAACATCCTGAAGAACACCTCGCTGGGCATGGCGATCGGGCTGCTGGAGCTGTCCTACCGCACGCGCCAGGCCGAGGCCGAGACCTGGAAGACCTTCCAGGTCTACGGCGTCGCGACGCTGCTCTACGTCGTCGCCATCGTCGCGCTGCAGCTCCTGGGCCAGGTGCTGCAGAGCCGGCGCCAGCGCCGTATCGCGGCGACGGCGGCGGCGGGAGGCTGAGGCGATGGACTTCTCGTTCCTGCACGACGACCTGGGCTATCTGCTGTGGGGCACCTTCCCCGACGGCCCGCCCGGCGGCGCGCTGCTGACGCTGCTGCTGTCGGCCGGTTCGGGCATCGCCTCGGCGCTGCTCGGCCTGGGGCTGGGCGTGGCGCTGGTGATGCTCGACGGCGCGGCGCTGGCGCTGCTCAGCGCCGTGCTCGGCCTGCTGCGCGCGGTCCCGGTGCTGATGCTGATCTTCTGGACCTACTTCCTGCTGCCCATCGTCTTCGGCGTCGACGTGCCCGGCGTGCTGTCGGTGATGGCGGCGCTGTCGCTGGTCGGCGGCGCCTACCTCGCGCACGCGGTGGCCGCCGGCATCCGCGGCGTCGGCGCGGGGCAGTGGGCGGCGGGCCTGGCGCTGGGCTTCACGCGCTGGGGCGCGCTGCGCCACGTCGTGCTGCCGCAGGCGCTGCGCATGATGCTGCCGTCCTTCGTCAACCAGTGGGTCACGCTGATCAAGGACAGCTCGCTGGCCTACATCGTCGGCGTCGGCGAGCTGTCGTTCCTGGCGACCCAGGTCAACGCCCGGGTGATGGTGCACCCGACCGAGGTCTTCCTCTTCGTCGGCGCCGTCTACTGGCTGCTGTGCAGCGCGCTCGACTGGGCGGCCGGCGCCGCGGCGCGTGCCGCCGGCGGCAGGGTGGCCGCCGCCGGCTGATCAAGCGCCGCCAGAGCGCGAAACCCGCGCAAGGGGCTGAGCGCGAGCCTCAGTGCGGCCGCTTCAGCGTGATGCGCACCGTCTGCGTCGCCAGGTGCACCTCGCGCAGGAAGTAGGCCAGGCCGACCAGCAGCGCCAGCGTCGCCGCGGTGAACAGCAGGCCGACGACGCCGCGCAGGCTGACCTGCAGGTAGACCTCGACGAACAGCGCGGCGATGACGGTGCAGACCAGCAGCGCGGCGCCGGCGCAGGCGGTGATCGCGGCGCCGGCGAAGCGCCGGCGGCGTTCCAGCGTCTGCAGTTCCAGCGACAGGTAGGGCTCGGCCACCGGCGGCGGCTGGCTCTCGGTCAGCTTGCGCCCGCGGTCGATGATGCGCGCCAGCCGCGAGGCCATCACGTTGAGCATGCCGGCGATGCCGGTCAGCAGGAACACCGGCGCCAGCGCCAGCTGGATCGCACGCGGCACGTCGCCGAGGGCGGAGGAGGGGTCGATCATGGCGGCGAGTATCGGCCAGCCATGCGAGCGGCGGGGTGCTCGCGATGCTGTATAAAAGAACAGCATCACTCCGCACGGTGCCCGCGTGCCCACCGCCCTCCCGCCCTACGCCGAGCTGCACTGCCGCAGCAATTTCAGCTTCCTCGTCGGGGCCTCGCACCCGGAGGAGCTGGTGGCGCGTGCACACGTGCTGGGCTATGCGGCACTCGCCATCACCGACGAAGGTTCGCTGGCCGGCGTCGTGCGCGCGCATGCCGAGGCCGAACGCCTGGGCTTGAAGCTGATCGTCGGCGCCGAGATGCGGCTGGCGCCGCCGCCCGAGACGCCTGACGCCGACGAGCCGCGCCTCGTGCTGCTGGCGCAGACGCGCCGCGGCTACGGCAACCTGGCGCACTGGATCACCGTCGCGCGCCGGCGCGCGGCCAAGGGCGAGTACCTGGCCTGGCGCAGCGACCTCGAAGGCGCCGTGCCGACTGCGCCTTTTCTCGCCGGGCTGCCCGGCTGCATCGCGCTGCTGCTGCCCGATGCGGCGCAGCCGCTGGAGACGGTGTTCGCGCATGCGTCGTGGCTGAAGACCTGGTTCGGCCCGGAGCGCGCCGCCGTCGCGCTGGAGCTGCTGCACCACGCCGGCGATGCCGACCTCGTGGACACCGTCACGCGCGTGGCGGCGCAGGCCGGGCTGCCGGTGGTCGCCGCCGGCGGCGTGTTGATGCACGCGCGCTCGCGCAAGCCGCTGCTCGACGTGCTGGCCGCCACCCGGCTCAAACGCCCGGTGGCCGAATGCGGCTTTGATCTGGAGCCCAACGCCGAGGCCCATCTGCGCCCGCGCGCGCGGCTGGCGGCGCTGTACCGGCCCGAGTGGCTGGCGGCGACGCTGGCCGTCGCCGAGCGCTGCAGCTTCACGCTCGCCGAGCTGAAGTACGAGTACCCGCGCGAGATCGTGCCCGAGGGCCACACGCCGACCTCCTGGCTGCGCGAGCTGACCGAGTCGGGCGCGCGCCGGCGTTTCCCGGCCGGTGTGCCCGCCGCGGTGCGTGCGCAGATCGAGCACGAGCTGGCGCTGATCGCGCGCCTGGGCTACGAGCCGTACTTCCTCACCGTCGCCGACATCGTGCACTGGGCACGCGACCAGGACATCCTCTGCCAGGGCCGCGGCAGCGCCGCCAACTCGGCGGTCTGCTACTGCCTGGAGGTCACCGCGGTCGACCCGTCGAAGTCGACGCTGCTGTTCGAGCGTTTCATCAGCGAGGAGCGCAACGAGCCGCCGGACATCGACATCGACTTCGAGCACCAGCGCCGCGAGGAGGTCATCCAGTACGTCTACCAGAAGTACGGCCGCCACCGCGCCGCGCTGACGGCGGTGGTCATCAGCTACCGGCCGCGTTCGGCGCTGCGCGACGTCGGCCGTGCGCTCGGGCTGGACCTGGACCGCATCGAGTCGGTCGCGCGCGGCCAGCAGTGGTTCGACGGCCGCCGCATCGACCCCGAGCGCTTGCGCGAGCAGGGTCTGGACCCGGCGGCGCCGCTGTGCCGGCTGTGGGTCGAGCTGACCGAGCAGCTGATCGGTTTCCCTCGCCACCTGAGCCAGCACCCCGGCGGCTTCGTCATCGCACGCGACGAGCTGTCGCAGCTGGTGCCGGTGGAGAACGCGGCGATGGAAGAGCGCAGCGTCGTGCAGTGGGACAAGGACGACCTCGACGCGCTCGGGCTGATGAAGGTCGACCTGCTTGCGCTGGGCATGCTGAGCGCGATCCGGCGCGCGCTGGACTTCGTCGGCGCCAAACGCGGCGCGGCGCTGGCGCTGCACCAGATCCCGCAGGACGAGAAGCCGGTCTACGACATGCTCTCGGCCGGCGACAGCGTCGGCGTCTTCCAGGTCGAGAGCCGGGCGCAGATGAGCATGCTGCCAAGGCTCAGACCCGAGAAGTTCTACGACCTCGTCATCGAGGTTGCGATCGTGCGCCCGGGGCCGATCCAGGGCGGCATGGTGCACCCCTACCTGAAGCGGCGCTGCGGCGAGGAGCCGGTCGACTACCCCAGCGCCGAGGTCAAGCAGGCGCTGGAGCGCACGCTGGGCGTGCCGATCTTCCAGGAGCAGGTGATGCAGCTGGCGATCCTGGCGGCCGACTTCACGCCCGGCGAGGCCGACCGGCTGCGCCGCGCGATGGCGGCCTGGAAGCGCAAGGGCGGGCTGGGGCCGTTCCACGAGCGCCTCGTCGGGCGCATGGTCGCCAAGGGCTACACGGCCGAGTTCGCCGAACGCATCTTCAAGCAGATCGAGGGCTTCGGCGAATACGGCTTCCCGGAGAGCCACGCAGCGAGCTTCGCGCAGCTGGTCTATGCCAGCGCCTGGCTCAAGCGCCACCACCCCGACGCCTTTCTGGCCGCGCTGCTGAACAGCCAGCCGATGGGCTTCTACGCCCCGGCGCAGCTGGTGCGCGACGCACGCGAGCACGGCGTCGTCGTGCGCCCGGTCGACGTCTTCCGCAGCGACTGGGAGACGACGCTGGAAGACGAGGCCGCGGCGCCCGGCGCGCCGCCGGGGCTGCGTGCGGTGCGGCTGGGTTTGAGCCGCGTCACCGGGTTCCCGGCCGACGCGGCCGGGCGGCTGGTCGCCGCGCGCGCGGCCGGCGGCGCCTTCGCCTCGGCCGAAGACCTGGCGCGGCGCGCCCGGCTGGACCGGCGTGAACTGGCGCTGCTGGCCGACGCCGGTGCGCTGGCCGCGCTGGCCGGCCACCGCCACCAGGCGGCCTGGGCCGTGGCCGGCATCGACGCGCGCGCGACGCCGCTGCTGCGCGCCACGCGCACCGAGGAGGCCGCCATCGCGTTGCCGGCGCCCGGCGCCGCCGAATCGGTGCTGGCCGACTACCGCGCCACCGGCCTCAGCCTGGAGCGCCACCCGCTGGCGCTGCTGCGCGAGCAGCTCGCCGCCTACCGCGTGCAGCCGGCGGCGGTGCTGCGCGACTACCCCTCGGGCCGGCTGGCGCGCGCCAGCGGCCTGGTCACGCACCGCCAGCGGCCCGGCACGGCCAAGGGCGTGGTCTTCGTCACGCTGGAAGACGAGACCGGCAGCGTCAACGTCATCGTCTGGCCGGCGGTCGCCGAAGCCCAGCGCAAGCCGCTGCTGGGCAGCACGCTGCTGACGGTCTACGGCGTCTGGCAGCGTGAAGGCGAGGTGCGCCACCTCGTCGCGCGCCGGCTCGTCGACCACAGCGCGTTGCTGCAGGGCCTGCAGGCGCGCAGCCGCGACTTTCACTGACGGGTTTGCGCCCGGGGCCGGCGGGGCCCGCCTCGAACGCGGACAATCGCCTCATGCATCTCGCGATCGAATCCCTGCCGGCCCAGGGCGAGCCTGAACAACTCGTCCTGCTGCTGCACGGCGTGGGCTCCAGCGGCGCATCGATGGCCGCGCTGGCGCAGGCGCTGCGCCATGAATTCCCGCAGGCCGCGCTGCTGGCGCCCGACGCGCCCGAGGCTTTCGACGGCGGCGGTGCCGGCCGCCAGTGGTTCTCGGTCGCCGGCATCGACGAGACCAACCGTCCCGAACGTGTCGCCGAGGCGCTGCCGGC
Source organism: Rubrivivax sp. JA1026 (assembly GCF_011065555.1). Lineage (NCBI taxonomy): Bacteria > Pseudomonadati > Pseudomonadota > Betaproteobacteria > Burkholderiales > Sphaerotilaceae > Rubrivivax > Rubrivivax sp. JA1026. Next base: position 312,324 of record NZ_JAALCQ010000003.1, on the reverse strand, counting down.
GCTGTGGAGCTGGGTGCGCGCCGAGCAGCGCCGCCTGGGCGTGCCGGCGCCGGCCACCGCGATCGCCGGCTTCTCGCAAGGCGCGATCCTGGCGCTGGAGACGGCCGCGCAGTGCGACGGCCTGGCCGGGCGCGTGCTCGCGTTCTCGGGCCGTTTCGCCCGCCTGCCGGCGCAGGCGCCGCGGCTGACGACGCTGCACCTGTTCCACGGCGCCACCGACGCGGTGATCGACGCCGCGCACGCGCGCCGCGCCTTCGAGACGCTGGCCGGGCTGAACGGCGACGCGACGCTGGACATCGCCGAAGGCCTGGGCCACGTGCTGCACCCGGCGCTGGTGGACCGCGCGATCTTCCGCCTGCGCCATCACATCCCGGCGCGCACCTGGGCCGAGGCCCTGGGCTCGGCGCCGCCGGGCGCGCGCGCCGACGACGAACCTCTGCACTGACACCGCCCCGATGCTCTACCTGCTGTCTCCGGCCAAGCGCCTGGACTACGAAACCCCCGTGCCCGCCGCCGTCGCGCGCAAGGCGAGCGACCCGCTGTTCGTCGAACGCGCCGCCGAGCTGATCGAGGTGATGCGCACCAAGACGCCGGCCGAGGTGGCGTCGCTGATGTCGCTGTCGGACCCGCTGGCCCAGCTCAACGTCGCACGTTACGGCGCCTGGGAGCCCGAGGCGACGGCGGCCAACAGCAAGCCGGCGGTGCTGGCGTTTGCCGGCGACGTCTACGAAGGCCTGGACGCCGGCTCGCTGGCCACCGCCGACCTCACGTGGGCGCAGCAGCACCTCGTCATCCTCTCGGGCCTGTACGGCGTGCTGCGGCCGCTGGACCGGCTGCAGCCCTACCGGCTGGAGATGGGCACGGCCGTGGCCACGGCGCGCGGCAAGGACCTCTACGCCTTCTGGGGCGACACGCTGGCCGAGCACCTGAACGAGCGCCAGGCCGACGAGGCCGCGCCGGTGGTCGTCAACCTCGCGTCGCAGGAGTATTCGCGCGCCGCGCTGCGCCCGGCGCTGAAGGCGCGTGTCGTCGACTGCGTGTTCGAGGAATGGAAGCAGGATCGCTGGCGCATCGTCAGCTTCCACGCCAAGCGGGCGCGCGGGCTGATGGCACGCTGGGCGATCCAGCAGCGCATCGGCACGCCATCGCGGCTGAAGGGCTTCGCCGCCGAGGGTTACGCCTTCGACGCCGAGGCGTCGTCGCCCGACCGGCTGGTGTTCCGCCGCCGCCAGGGCGGCTGAGCGCGCCGCGGCGCGGGTTCCGCCGGCACGGCGGCGCCGGCAGAATCGCGCCATGAGCCCCCAGACCGTGACCGCCGAACTGCGCCGCTGGATCCTGTCCCAGGCCGCCGCGGGCTGCCGCGCCGAGGACCTGCTGGCGGCGATGAAACGCAGCGGCTGGGCCGAGGACGTGGCGCGGGCCGCGCTGGAGGCTACGCTGGCCGCTGCCGCCCCGGCGCCCGCGGGCGCCGCGTCCGTGCCCGAGCCGGCGCTGGCCGGTGCCCCCGGCGTGCTGCGTGCCGGCGACCGCGAGGTGCACGTGCTGGCGACGATGGCGCTGCCGCGCGTCGTCGTCTTCGGCGGCCTGCTGTCGGAGCAGGAGTGCGACGAGCTCGTCGCGCTGGCGCAACCGCGGCTGCTGCGTTCGGAGACGGTGGACAACTCGACCGGCGGCAGCGAGGTCAACGCCGCGCGCACCAGCGACGGCATGTTCTTCGAGCGCGGCGAGACGCCGCTGATCGAGCGCATCGAGCGCCGCATCGCCGAGCTGGTGCACTGGCCGGTGGAGCGCGGCGAGGGCCTGCAGGTGCTGCATTACCGCCCCGGCGCGCAGTACAAGCCGCACCACGACTTCTTCGACCCGGCGCACCCGGGCACGGCGAACATCCTGCGCCGCGGCGGCCAGCGTGTCGGCACCGTCGTGATCTACCTGAACACGCCGGCCGGCGGCGGCGCCACGACCTTCCCCGAGGTCGGGCTGGAGGTCCAGCCGATCAAGGGCAACGCCGTCTTCTTCAGCTACGAGCGCCCGCTGGCCTCCACCCGCACGCTGCACGGCGGTGCACCGGTGCTCGACGGCGAGAAGTGGGTGGCGACGAAGTGGCTGCGCGAAGGCGTGTTCGTCTGATCAGGCGCCGGCCAGCCGGCTGACGCCCCACCACGCCGCCCAGGCCGCGCCGGTCGACGCCGCCAGCGAGCCGGCGATCGTGACGCCGAACTTCGGCCCGCCGGCGACGAAGGCGGTGATCGAGCGCGTCACCGAGTTCGTCGTGATCGCCACCAGCACGCCGTAAGCCGCGGCCTGCAGTTCCAGCCGGCCCTCGCCGGCCAGCGCGCCGAGCGCGGCGCAGGCGGCGTGTGCGTCGGCCACCGCGGTCAGTGCCGCGCCGGCCAGCACACCGGCATCGCCGAAGTGCCGCTGCGCCCAGCCGACGCCCAGCGACGCACCGGCCAGCAGCACGGCCACCAGCAGCGCCTCGCGCGGGCGCAGCGGCCCGGCCTTGGACGACTCGGGCGCCGTGCCGCGCGCGCCACGTGCGCGCCACAGCCCGCCGGCCCCGGCGACGGCGATGCCGACGACGGCCGGCACCACGAGCATCGCCGCCAGCGGCGGCGAGGTCGCCGTCAGGATGACCAGCCCCAGCACCCAGGTGGCGGCGGTGGACAGCACGGCGCCGGCTTCGCAGGCCCGCGCCAGCGCCGGCTCGGCGCGCACGCGTGTGCCCATCGACGCGATCGTCGCGGTGCTGGAGACGAAGCCCGACAGCAGCCCCGACAAGGCCATGCCGGCGGTGGCGCCGAACAGCCGCAGCGCGACGTGGCCGCCGGCCTGCAGCACCAGGATCAGCGTCGCCAGCAGCCCCAGCGTGCGCGGCTGCAGCCCGCCGAGCCAGGCCACCGGCGTGGCCGGCAGCAGCGGCAGCACGACCAGCACCAGCGCCGCCAGCAGTAGCGCGTCGTGCAGCTCGGCCTCGCTGAGCGCCCGCGTCGCGAAGCGGTGCAGCCGCGCCTGCGCCGCCAGCAGCACCGCGATGACGACCGCCGCGCCGCCGCCCACCGGCGGCTGCTGCATCGACAGCACGCCGACGAGGTAGGTCACGAACAGCGCCAGCTCGGTCGTCATGCCCGGGTCGGCGCTGCGCTGCACGATCTGGCTGCGCCAGTAGGCCACCGCCGCCAGCGCCAGCACCGCCAGGCCGCCGCAGGCCACCAGCAGCGGCTCGTCCAGCGCCTGGGCGATGGCGCCGGCCAGCGCGGCCAGCGTGAAGCTGCGGATGCCGGCGGGCTCGCGGTCGGGGCCGCTGCCCTTGCGGCGCTCGCGCTCCAGGCCGATCAGCAGCCCGCCGCCGAGCGCCGACAGCAGGCCCAGCGCGAGCGGCGCGGAGGCGGTGTCGAGGCCCATCGCCTAGACGCTGACCTGCTCGCCGTGCTGCGGCACACGCGCCGCCCAGCCCAGCTCGTCGCGGATGCGCACGCGCAGCGCGTCGGCGGCGTCGGGTTCGCCGTGCACGACGAAGGTCTGGCGCGGCGCCTTGGGTGTCGTGCGCAGCCAGTCCATCAGCTCGTCGCTGTCGGCGTGGCCGGAGAAGCCTTCGAGGTGGCTGACCTCGCAGCGCACCGGCACGTACTCGCCGTGGATCTTGACCTCGGTGGCGCCGGCCACGAGCCGCGCGCCGCGGCTGCCGCCGACCTGGAAGCCGGGGAACACGACGTGGTGCTGCGGCGACGGCGCCATCGCCTTCAGGTGGTGCAGCACGCGCCCGCCGGTGGCCATGCCGCTGGCTGACAGGATGACGCAGGGGAAGCGGTGCGAGGTGAGGCGCATCGACTGCTGCGGCGTCTCGACCATGCGCACGCCTTCGCAGGCGGCCTTCAGCTCGGCGGGTTTCACGCGCAGCACCTTGGCGAAACGGCGGTACAGCTCGGTGGCCTGCACCGCCATCGGGCTGTCGAGGAAGATCGGCAGGTCCTTGGGGATCTGGCCGGCGCGCTTGAGGCGGTGCAGCACGACCATCAGCGCCTGCGCGCGGCCGACGGCGAAGGTCGGCATCAGCACCGAGCCGCCGCGGCGCACCGTCTCGCGCACGATCTCGCCCAGGCGCGCGGCGACATCCTCCTGCTCGTGGGCGCGGTTGCCGTAGGTCGACTCGACGAGCAGCACGTCGGCCTCGGGCAGCGCCTGCGGCGGCGGCATCAGCAGGTCGACGCTGCGGCCGACGTCGCCGGAGAAGACGAGGCGCTCGCCGCGGCAGTCCAGCGTCACCGCGCAGGCGCCGAGCAGGTGGCCGACCGGGGTCAGCGTCACCGCGACGCTGCCGACCTTGAACGCCGAGCCGGTGTCCACCGGCGTCAGGCGCTGGATGGCGCGCGCGGCGTCGGCACGCGTGTACAGCGGCAGCGCCTTCTCGTGGCGCGAGTAGCCGAACTTGTTGGCGCGCCGCGCGTCCTCCTCCTGCAGCTTGGCGCTGTCCAGCAGCAGCACCTCGGCCAGCGCGCAGGTCGCGGGCGAGGCGTAGATGCGGCCCTTCCAGCCGTGTTTGACCAGCGCCGGCAGGTAGCCGCTGTGGTCCAGGTGGGCGTGGCTCAGCACCACGGCCTCGGCGTCGAGCAGCGCCTGCGGCGGCGTCTGCCAGTTGCGCTCGCGCAGCACCTTGAAGCCCTGGAACAGGCCGCAGTCGAGCAGCAGGCGCTGGCCGCCGAGGTCCACGCGGTGGCGCGAGCCGGTCACGCTGTCGGCGGCGCCGAGGAAGTGCAGATCCATGTCGTCGTTCTTTCTCTTCAGCGGGGGACGGGACGGCCGGGTTGCAGCGCGGCCGATTCGAGACGATGCAGCCCGGGCGCCGCGGCAGCCACTGCACGCAGCAGCGCGGCGGCGACGTCGGCCGCGGCCACCGGGCGCCAGCGTGCCGGGATCCACCTGGCCAGCGGCCGCGACAGGCGCTGCGCCAGCGCTTCGCCGGGGCGCGGCAGCTGGCCGAGCGTGCCGCGCTCGCCGAGCAGCAACGACGGTCGGGCGACGACCAGCGTCTCGAAGCCCAGGGCCTCGAGCGCGGCCTCGGCCTCGCCCTTGGTGCGCAGGTACAGGTTGGACGAGGCGGCATCGGCGCCGAGCGCCGACACGAGCGCGAAGCGGCGCACGCCGGCGGCACGCGCGGCGCGCGCGAAGGCGAGCACGGCGTCGAGGTCGACGGCGCGGAAGGCGGTGTCGGAGCCGGCGGCGGCGCGCGTCGTGCCCAGCGCACAGAACGCGGCTTCGGCCGGCGGCAGCGCGGCGAAGGCGCCAGCGGCGAGGAAGTCGGGGACCAGGACGTCGACGCGCCCGGCACGCGCCGGCAACGGCCGCCGCGCCAGGCGGACCAGCGGCCCGGGGCCGGCCCAGAGCCGGTCGATCTCGCGGCCGACGAGCCCGGTGGCGCCGGCCAGCCACGCGGCGGGCGCCGCGCTGCCTTGGGGGATGGTCACGAGCCCATGCTAGCCGCGAGGTCTGCCGCGTGGCGGCAAGACCTTTCGTCGCACGTCAAAACGGCGCCATTTCGGCGCCGTCGGATCAGAGTGCCAAGTTGACGCTCAGATCGCCTCGGTGCGTGCCTTCAGCCAGGCCAGCGCGGCCCCCGAGAGCTTGGGCGCCAGGCGCTCGCGCACCGTCGCGTGGTAGCGGTTGAGCCAGTCGATCTCGTCGGCACGCAGCAGGCTGCGCTCGATGCAGCGCGTGTCGATCGGGCACAGCGTCAGCGTCTCGAACTCGAGGAACTCGCCGAAGCGACCGTCCTCGGCGGTGGCCGCGGGTACCGCGAGCACCAGGTTCTCGATGCGCACGCCCCACTGGCCGGGGCGGTAGATGCCGGGTTCGATCGAGGTGATCATGCCCGGCTCGATCGCCATCTGCGGCTCGACGACGGCCTTGCTGATGGTCTGCGGGCCCTCGTGCACCGCCAGGCAGTAGCCGACGCCGTGGCCGGTGCCGTGGCCGTACTCGATGCCTTCGGCCCACAGCGGCGCGCGCGCCAGCGCGTCGAGCATCGGGCCCGGCGTGCCACGCGGGAAACGCACGCGCGACAGCGCGATCGTGCCCTTGAGCACCAGCGTGTAGTCGCGTTTCATCGCCGCCGTCAGCGTGCCGATCGGCCAGACGCGCGTGATGTCGGTCGTGCCGCCGAAGTACTGGCCGCCGCTGTCGATCAGCAGCAGCGTGCCTTCGCCGGGCTTGACCTCGACGACGGCATGCGCCTCCTCGGTGGCGCGGTAGTGCGGCATCGCGCCGTTGGGGCCGAAGCCGGCGATCGTCGCGAAGCTCGGGCCCATCGAGCCCGGACGGCGCGAGCGCGCCGCGGCGAGCTTCTCGTCGATCGTCAGCTCGGTGATGCGCTCGTCGCCCAGCGCGCCTTCGAACCAGGCGTAGAACTCGCACATCGCGGCGCCGTCCTCGGCCATCGCTTCGCGCGTGAACTGGGCTTCCTCGGCGGTCTTGCGGCTCTTGGCCAGCGTGCTCGGGTTGATCTTCTCGACGATCGTGCAGCGCGCGCGCTCGCGCAGGCCCAGCGTCACACGCTTCGGGTCCAGCAGCAGCGTCTCGGTCTCGGCGAGCGCGGCCAGCGCTTCACCGGCGCCGGCGTAGGGCGCCAGCGTGAAGCCGTCGGCGGCCAGGCGCTCGGCCAGGTCCGGGGCGATCTTGCCGTCGCCGATGAACAGCGTCGCGCTGTCGGCCGCGACCAGCAGGTGCGCCAGGAACACCGGGTTGTAGGACACGTCCTGACCGCGCAGGTTGGTGATCCAGGCGATGTCGTCGACGGTGGAGACGAAATGCCGGGTCGCGCCGGCGGCCGCCATCGCCTCGCGCAGCGCGGCCAGCTTGGCCGTGCGCGCCACGCTGGCGTAGGGCAGCGGGTGCTCGGCGACGGGCTCGGCCGGCAGCGCCGGGCGCTCGGGCCAGATCCGATCGAGCAGGTCGATGTCGGTGCGCAGCGTCACGCCCTTGGGCTCGAGCGCGGCACGCAGCGCCTTGGCCGCGGCCAGACCCAGCACCTGGCCGTCGACGACGACGCTGGCGCCTTCGGGCACCTGCGCGGCCAGCCAGTCGACGTGCGCCGAGGCGTTGCCGGTCGGGATGCGTTCGAGATCGATGCCGCTGCCCTGCAGTTCGGCCGCGGCCTGCTCCCAGTAGCGGCTGTCGGCGAACAGCGCGGCACGGTCGACGGTGACGACCAGCGTGCCCATCGAGCCGGTGAAGCCGGAGAGCCATTGGCGGCCCTGCCAGCGTTCGGGCAGGTACTCGGAGAGATGCGGGTCGGCCGACGGGACGAGCAGCGCGTGGGCGCCGACGGCGGCGAGCGCGTCGCGCGTCCGTTCGATCCGCAGGCGGACCGGGGAGGTGCGGGTGTCCATGGGGGGAGGTACTCCAGGAGGGATCGCGGCATTCTAGGAGCCGCCTCCCGCCGCTGCCGCCGCCCGCACGGACGGCCTTGCGCCGTTCAGCCGATGACCGGCTGGCCGCCGAGGCCGTCGGGGTCGGGCAGGTTCAGGCCGAGCAGGTCGTCGGTCTGCTGCGACTGCCGAACCTTGGTCGCCGCCTCGGCCGTGGCCTGCTGCTGCGCGGCCGCAGTCTCGGCATCGCGGCGCTCGTCGCGGGCCGGATCGTCGGTCTGGGTCTCGGCGCTGCTGCGGGGCTGCTGCACCTGGGCGGGTGACGGCGCGGCGGTCACCGCGTACTGCAGGTCGCCACCGGCACCCACCTCGACGAACTTCACCTGCGCGACGGTGGCGTAGTAGTTCAGCGCCTCGCGCACGCGCTGGCGGTCCGACGCGCTGCGCGACTGCTGCTGCTCGACGCTGGCCGACGCCGCCGGCACCTCGTTGAAGCTGTAGGTGACGGTGCGCATCACCGCCTGGCTGCTGGAGGCCAGCGCCTGGTCGACCGTCGCGTCGCCGGTCTGGCGGTGTTCGCGCAGCCGCACACGCACCGAGCCGCTGCCGGTGTCGACTTCCGAGACCGGCGTCACCGAACGCACCGACACGCCGGCGTCTTTCAACGTCGTCGTGCTCCGGTCGATCTGCGAAAGCGGTCCCATGTCGGGCCTATCGGCAGAAAAACGCGGTGCTTTAGGCTCTGTTCCGGCTTTAAGCCTAGGGAAAACCCTGATCCAGGCCGGATTTCGTGTCAGGTCACCGCTTGGCGCCGGTTGAACTCGGGCCGGCGCCACTCGCCACGCTCCAGCACCTCGGCCAACTGCACCGCGGCGTCGAAGGCGTCGACGTGGCGCAGGTACAGCGGCGTGAAGCCGAAACGCAGGATGTCGGGCGCGCGGAAGTCGCCGATGACGCCGCGCGCGATCAGCGCCTGCACGGTGGCGTAGGCCAGCGCCGGCTCGTCGCGCGCCGTGAGGCAGACCTGGCTGCCGCGTTCGGCGTCGGCCTCGGGCGAGACCTGCACCAGCTGCGGGCAGCGCACACGCACCTCGTCGGCGAACAGCCGCGTCAGCGCCAGCGACTTGGCACGCAGCGCCGCCATGCCGCCGAAGGGCTCGGCGGCGAGCACGGTGTCGACGCCGCATTCCAGCGCCGCCAGCGCCAGGATCGCCGGTGTGCCGCAGAGGTAGCGCGCGATGCCCGGCGCCGGGCGGTAGCCGGGCGTGAACTCGAACGGCGCCGCGTGTCCCATCCAGCCCGACAGCGGCTGGGCGAAGCGGCCGGCGTGGCGGCGGTGGGCCCAGACGAAGGCCGGCGCGCCGGGGCCGCCGTTGAGGAACTTGTAGCCGCATCCGATCGCGAAATCGGCCTCGGCGGCGTTCAGCTCCACCGGCACCGCGCCGGCGCTGTGCGCCAGGTCCCAGACGGCCAGCGCGCCGGCGGCGTGCGCGGCGCGGGTCAGCGCCGCCATGTCGTGCAAACGCCCGGTGCGGTAGTTCACGTGGGTCAGCATCAGCACGGCGCAGCGCTCGTCCAGCGCCGCCGGGATCGCCTCGGGCGTGTCGACCAGCACCAGTTCGAACCCACGCTCGGCGGCCAGCGACTCGGCGATGTAGAGGTCGGTCGGGAAGTTGCTGCGCTCGCTGACGATGCGCGTGCGCTGCGGCGCGTCGGCGCGCACGATGGCCAGCGCCGCAGCCAGCACCTTGTAGAGGTTGACCGAGGTCGAGTCGGCGGCCACCAGCTCGCCCGGCGCGGCGCCGACCAGGCGCGCGATCTTGTCGCCGACACGCTGCGGCAGCGTGATCCAGCCGGCCTGGTTCCAGCTGCCGATGAGCCCGCTGCCCCATTCGCCGGTGACGACCTCGGCGACGCGCGCCGGCGTCGCCTTCGGCAGCACGCCCAGCGAGTTGCCGTCGAGGTAGATCGTGCCGGGCGGCAGCGCGAACAACTCGCGCAGCGGGGCCAGCGGGTCGTGGGCGTCCAGCGCCAGGGCGTCGTCTCGGGTCATGGCAGTTCTCGGAGGATGGCGCGCACCGGCGAGGCGTCGGCGGCGACCAGTTTGAGGGGCAGGGCGATCAGCTCGTAGTCGCCTTCGGGCACGGCATCGAGCACGAGGTTCTCGAGCACGCGCAGGCCGCGCCGGCGCAGCACCTGGTGCGCGTCCAGCGTCTTGCTGTCGGCCGGGTCGACGCTGGCGCTGTCGATGCCGACCAGGCGCACGCCGAGGTCGGCCAGGCGCTCCAGCACCTCGGGCTCGAAACCGGCGAGCGCCGGGTCCCAGGCGTCGGGCGCGCGGGCGTAGGTGCGCACCAGCACGCGTGGCGGCAGCTTGTCGAGCGCGTGCTGCAGCTGCGCCCAGCGCACCACGGGTGCGGCGCCGATGGCGTGGATCACGCGGCAGCGGCCGAGGTAGGGCTCGAGGTCGAGCAGCCCGACCGGCGTGCCGGCATCGTCGTAGTGCAGCGGCGCGTCGGCGTGTGCGCCGGTGTGCGGCGACAAGGTGATCGTCTGCAGGTTGACCGGGCAGCCCGGGCCGATGCGCGCCACCCACTCGGCGTGGAAGGGCGCGTCGCCGGGGAAGACGGGGCTGCCGGGTTGCAGCGGTGGCGAGAGGTCCCAGATCCGCGGTGCGTGCATCGTCTTCAGGGGTTCAGCGGCGCCAGCCCGTGGCGGCGGCGCGCGGCGTCGCAGGCGTCGTCACCGATGCCGAGGTTGGCGCGCGCGCCGAACTCGCGGCAGGGCGAGGGCCGCCATTCGTGGATCGCGCAGGAGGCCTGCACGCCGACGCTGCCGACCAGCGCCGCGCAGCGCGGCGGCGTGCGGTCGGTGCCGCGCATGCGGCACAGGCGCGAGGTGATCTCCTCGGCCAGCGTCTCGGGCACCATGCCGCCGGCACCGCCCCATTCGTCGCGGTCGAAGTCGACGCGCCAGCTCGCGCAGCAGGCGCCGCAGGTCAGGCAGGGGTTCAAACGCGCACCACCGTCACGGTGCAGTCGGCCCGCGCGACGACCTGCGAGCTGACGCTGCCCAGGTAGCGCCGCAGCGCGCCGGCGCCGCGCGCGCCCATCACGATGTGGTCGACCTGGTTGCGCTCGGCGAAATCGAGCAGCGCGGCGGCGGCGTCGGGCGCCTCGAGCACGTGGAAGGTCAGGCGGCCGTCGTCGAGCTCGACCTGGCGCGACAGCGGCCGCGCCCAGTGCTTCAGGCCGACGAGCTGCTTGACGTGGCGGCTCTGGCCGTCGGCGTCGACGAGGTCGTCCAGGCCGATGCGCGCGACACGCATCACGCCGACGCAGGCCAGGCGCGCGCCGGGTTCGGTGACGAGGATGCGGCGCACGGCGTCCTGCATCTTCTCCAGCAGCTCGGGCGTGGCGTGGTCGATGTCGACCGCGGCGACGACGATCGGGCTCTTGGCCACCTGGCTGGCCGCGCCGAGGCGCGCCGTCGGCCTGGACTCGGCGCCGAGCGCGAAGAACCAGCGTTTGAAGACCTTGACCGCGCCGCTCTGGCGGCTGCGTGCGGCACGTGCGGTCAGCGTCACCTGGCCGGGGTTCTGCAGGTCCAGCGCGAGCTGCGCGGCACTCTGGTAGCGGCGTTCGGGGCGCACCTCCAGGCACTTCAGGATGACCTCCTGCAGCCAGGGCGGGCAGTCGGGGCGCAGCGCACGCGGCGGCACCGGGTCGACGTAGAGCCGCTTGCGCAGCCCGCGCACGCTCTCCGGCGAGCCGAACGGGCGCTGGCCGGTGGTGAAGTGGTAGAGCATGACGCCGAGCGCGAACAGGTCGCTGCGCGGGTCGCTGCGCACGAACTGCACCTGCTCGGGCGACATGTACGGCGCGGTGCCCATCGGCAGCGCGAACTCCTCTTCGAGCAGGTCGGGCAGCTTGTCGTGGCGCGACAGGCCGAAGTCCACGAGCACCGCGGTGCCGTCCGGGCGCAGCAGGATGTTGCTCGGCTTGACGTCCAGGTGCACCAGGTGCTGGCGGTGCAGGTCGTGCAGCGCGGTGGCGACACGCGAGCCGATCTCGATGATCTCGTCGACCGGCAGCGGCGCCTCGTCGAGCCGGGCGCGCAGCGACGGGCCGGCGATGCGCTCCATCACGATGTAGGCGGCGTGGGTGAAGTCGCCGCGCGCGACGTACTTCGGCACGTGAGGGCCGGCGAGCGCCGGCAGGATCATCTGCTCGACCTCGAAGCCGACGATCGACGCCGGGTCTTCGCCGCCCTTGATGCGCGGCACCTTCATGATCAGCGGCATCGTCTCGGCCACCGGCTCGCCGTTGGCGTCGACACGCACCACGCGCCACAGGTGCGCCATGCCGCCCTGGTGCAGGCGCTCCTCGAGGCGGAAGCCGTCGATGACCTGGCCGGCCGCGAGCGCCGCCGGTGCAACGCGCGCCGGCCTATTGCCCATCGGCCAGGCGGTCGGCGAGACGCTGCGGCAGCTCGGCGGCGCGGATCTTCGCGCCGGCGGTCTCGGTGTCGTAGGGCACGCGCCAGTAGGTCAGCTCGGCGCTGGCGTCGTCGAAGGTGGCGTAGCAGGCCGCCGGGTCGCCGTCGCGCGGCTGGCCGGCCGAGCCGGGGATGACCAGCCACTGGCGCGGCGGCAGCAGCGGGATCGGCATGCCGGCCGTCGGCGTGAAGTCGCCGGCCTTGCCGACCGTCGACAGGTGGTACAGCTGGGGCTCGTGCATGTGGCCGCAGAAGGTGATGCGTGCGGCCGTCGAGCCCATGCTGCGCACGGCCTCGCTGCGGCCCTGGATGTAGCCCCATTCGGCCGGTGCCCAGGCGTTGGCGTGCACGAACAGCAGCTCGCCTTCGCGGCGCTCCAGCGGCAGCGAGGCCAGGAAGTCGATCTGATCGACGCCCAGCTGCTGGCGGGTCCATTCGACGACATAGCGCGGGTCGGGCCGCATCGTCGGCGACGGGCCGCGCACCACCGCCTGGTCGTGGTTGCCCATCACCGCGACGGCGCCGGCGCGCACCAGCTCGCGCACCCGGTCGACGACCCAGGCCGGGTCGGCACCGTAGCCGACGAAGTCGCCGAGCAGCGCGTAGCGCTCGACGTCCTGGCCGGCGGCGTGCGCGAGCACGGCTTCCACCGCTTCGCGGTTGGCGTGCAGGTCGGTCAGGATCGCGTACTTCATCGGGCGGTGGCGGATCGTGCCCGCGCCGGCTGACAGCCGGCTGGCCGCGCGCGGGGACCGACGATCATCCCCTGCGGCGCGGCTCTTGCGCAACCGGGAAACGCCGCGGGCGGCACCCGCGGCCGAGGGTCAGGCGTCGACCAGCTCGGGGTTCCAGGCGTGCACGCTCTGCTGCTGCTCGCCGAGGCCGGCGACGCCCAGGCGCATCGTGTCGCCGGGCTGCAGGAAACGCGGCGGCTTCATGCCCATGCCGACGCCCGGCGGCGTGCCGGTGCTGATCAGGTCGCCGGGGTACAGCGTCATGATGCGGCTCAGGTAGGCGATCAGCTTGGCGACGCCGAAGACCATCGTGCGCGTGTTGCCGGCCTGCACACGCTGGCCGTTCAGGTCCAGCCACAGGTCCAGCGCCTGCGGGTCGGCGATCTCGTCGGCGGTGACCAGCCAGGGGCCGACCGGGCCGAAGGTGTCGCAGCCCTTGCCCTTGTCCCAGGTGCCGCCGCGTTCGAGCTGCAGCGCACGTTCGGAGACGTCGTTGACGACGCAGTAGCCGGCGACGTGCGCCAGCGCGTCAGCCTCGTCGACGCAGCGTGCGGTGCTGCCGATGACGACACCGAGCTCGACTTCCCAGTCGCCCTTGGTGGCGTCGATCGGCAGCACGACCGGGTGCTCGGCGCCGACGGCGGCGCTGGTCGGCTTCATGAAGACCACCGGCTCGGCCGGGATCGGCATGCCCGCCTCGGCGGCGTGGTCGGCGTAGTTCAGGCCGATGCAGACGAACTTGCCCATGCCGGCCCAGGGCACGCCCAGGCGCTGCTGCGGCACCTCGGGCAGCGAGGCCAGGTCGATGCCGCGCAGCCGCTGCAGCGAGGCCGGCGTCAGCACGGCCGGCGTGATGTCGACGAGCAGGGAGGAGAGATCTCGCACCCGGCCGTCGGCATCCAGCGCGGCGGGGCGTTCATGGCCCTTGGGGCCGTGTCGCAGCAGTTTCATCGGAGGACGCGGATGCCACCACCGGCGAGGGGTGGCCGCCGGCAGCCGCACCCGATGGGGCGGTGATGCGGACGACTGTAGCGGTTTGGTCGAAAAGCGGGTTACGACCCGGTTTCAGCCCCGCGCGTGCACTCAGCCTCGGCCGACGAACGGCATCTTGGTCGCCATCACGGTGCTGAACAGCACGTTGGCCGACAGCGGCAGGCGGGCCATCGCGATGAAGGTCTGGACCACCGCGTCCATCGCCATGCGCGGCTCGGCGCGCAGGCTGCCGTCGGCCTGCATCACGCCGCGCGCCATGCGCTCGGTCATGTCGGTCTCGACGTTGCCGATGTCGATCTGGCCGACGGCGATGTCGAAGGCGCGGCCGTCGAGTGCTGCGGCGCGTGTCAGCCCGGTGATGGCGTGCTTGGTCGCGGTGTAGGCGATCGAGCCCGGCCGCGGCGCGTGCGCCGAGATCGAGCCGTTGTTGATGATGCGCCCGCCCATCGGCTGCTGGCTGCGCATCAGCGCGAAGGCCGCGGCCAGGCAGTAGAAGGCGCCGTTGAGGTTGACGTCGACGGCCTGGCGCCAGGCGCCGGCGCCGAGCTCGTCGGGTGTCGCCGCCGGCGGGAACGCGCCGGCGTTGTTGAACAGCAGGTCCAGCCGGCCGTGGCGCGTGCGCACCGTGTCGAACAGCGCCGCGACCGAGGCTTCGTCGGCGACGTCGCAGGCCACGGCCTGGGCGCGTGCGGCGTGTTCGCCGGTCGCGGCGATCGCCGCTTCGAGGCGGTCGAGCCGGCGGCCGGCGTAGACGACCTGCCAGCCGTCGGCCAGCAGCGCCGCCGCGCAGGCCTGGCCGATGCCGCTGCCGGCGCCGGTGACGAGCGCGATGCGGTCCATGGGTAACCTCCTGTCGGGCTGGGGTGCCGGCGATTGTGGCGGCCGCGGGACCACAATGGGGCATGGCCATCTTCACGAAGACCGTTCTCTACACCGACACCGACGGCCGCGCGCGCTTTCGCGACGAGCCCGTCGAGCTGAGCGAAGGCACGCCCGCGGCGCGGCTGTCGCCGCTGCTGCCGGCTGCCGGCGTGCAGCTGCGCGAGAGTCCGGTGGGCTTTGCCAGCACGTTCCACTGCACGACGACGCCGCAATGGCTGGTCGTGCTGCGCGGGGCGATGGAGATCGGCCTGCAGGACGGCACGTCGCGGGTCTTCGGTCCCGGCGAGCACTTCTATTCGGCCGACGTGCTGCCCGAAGGCGCCACGTTCGACCCCGCGCTGCACGGTCACCGCAGCCGCCAGGTCGGCGACGAGCCGCTGGTGACGATGTTCGTGCGCGGCTAGCCGCCGCGCCCGAGACGCCGGCCGCCGCGCCGGCCCGACCCACGAGGAGAAAGACGCATGCAAGTCCAGGTCAACACCGACAACCACGTTCAGAACGACGACACGCTCACCGCCTGGGCCGAGCGCGAGATCAAGGCCAAGCTGGAGCGTTTCGGCGACATCGTCACGCGGGTCGAGGTGCACCTTGCCGACGTCAACGCCTCGCGCGCCGGCGACGCCGACAAGCGCTGCACGCTCGAGGCACGCCTGGCCGGCCGCCAGCCGGTGGCCGCCAGCCACGACGCGCAGCGGGTTGCCGACGCCTTCACCGGCGCGCTGGACAAGCTGCTGCGGGTCGTCGACTCGACGCTCGGCAAGGCGCGCGACCAGCACGCCCGCGACTCGATCCGCGGCGGCTGAGCAAGCAAAAGGGCCGGCGAAAGCCGGCCCTTGTTCCATCCGCTGGGTGAAGAGGATGGAGGGGGCAGGTCTAGGATGAAGGGGTCAGGTCTTGCGAGACCTGACCCCGGACCTGCGTGCGAGACCTGACCCCGGACCGGCGGCGTCTCAGCCGATCCGGCCGAGCAGAAGGTACTCCATCAGTGCCTTCTGCACGTGCATTCGATTCTCGGCTTCGTCCCAGACGACGGACTGCGGCCCGTCGATGACCTCGGCGCTGACCTCCTCGCCGCGGTGCGCCGGCAGGCAGTGCATGAACAGCGCGTCGGGCTGGGCGGCGGCCATCATGCCGGCGTCGACGCACCAGTCGGCGAAGGCCGTGCGGCGGGCCTCGTTCTCGGCTTCGTAGCCCATGCTCGTCCAGACGTCGGTCGTCACCAGGTGCGCGCCGCGGCAGGCTTCGCGCGGGTCGGCGAAGACCTTGTAGCAGCCGCTGTCGCGGATGCCGGCCAGCGCCGGGTCGACCTCGTAGCCGCCGGGCGTGCTGACGTGCACCGTGAAGCCCAGGATCTCGGCCGCCTGCAGCCAGGTGTTGGCCATGTTGTTGCCGTCGCCGACCCAGGCCACGACCTTGCCTTCGATCGAGCCGCGGTGCTCGATGTAGGTGAAGAGGTCGGCCAGGATCTGGCACGGGTGGAACTCGTTGGTCAGCCCGTTGATGACCGGCACGCGCGAGTGCGCCGCGAAGCGCTCGATCTTGGCCTGCTCGAAGGTGCGGATCATCACGATGTCGACCATGCGGCTGATGACGCGCGCGCTGTCCTCGATCGGCTCGGCGCGGCCGAGCTGGCTGTCGCCGGTTGTCAGGTGCACGACCGAGCCGCCCATCTGGTACATGCCGGCCTCGAAGCTGACGCGGGTGCGCGTGCTGGCCTTCTCGAAGATCATCGCCAGCGTGCGGTCGACCAGCGGCTGGTACTTCTCGTAGTTCTTGAAGCGCGTCTTGATGATGCGCGCGCGCTCGAACAGGTAGGCGTACTCCTCGGCGCGGAGGTCCTTGAACTGGAGGTAGTGCTTCATCAGCGAGTAACCCGGTTTCATGCTTCGGACAGGAAGGCCTGGACCAGCGGGGCGAGGCGGGCGACGATCTCGTGCACCTCGTCGGCGGTGACGATCAGCGGCGGCAGCAGCCGGATCACGCGGTCGGCGGTGACGCTGATCAGCAGTCCGGCCTCCGCCGCGCGGCCGATCAGCACGCCGCACGGACGGTCGAGCTCGATGCCCAGCATCAGGCCCTGGCCGCGGAACTCGACGACGCCGGCGGTGCCCGCCAGCGCACGCTGGAGCTCGGCGCGCAGCAACTCGCCCATCGCGTGGGCGTTCGCCAGCAGGCCGCCCTCCTCCATGATGCGCAGCGTCTCGACGCCGGCGCGCATCGCCAGCGGGTTGCCGCCGAAGGTCGTGCCGTGGTTGCCCGGGCCCAGCACCGTGGCCGCACGCGGGCCGGCGACGACGGCGCCGATCGGCACGCCCGAGCCCAGGCCCTTGGCCAGCGGCATCACGTCGGGGCGGATGCCGGCCCACTGGTGCGCGAACCACCGGCCGGTGCGGCCGATGCCGCACTGCACCTCGTCGAGCATCAGCAGCCAGTCGCGTTCGTCGCAGATGCGGCGCAGGCCCTGCAGGTACTCGCCGCGCGCCGGGTTGATGCCGCCTTCGCCCTGGATGGTCTCGAGGAACACGGCGACGACGTTCGGGTTGGTGCGCGCGACCTCTTCGACGGCGGCCAGATCGTTCAGCGGCACGCGCACGAAACCTTCGACCAGCGGGCCGAAGCCGGCCTGCACCTTCGGGTTGCCGGTGGCCGACAGCGTGGCGATCGAGCGGCCGTGGAAGGCGCGCTCGTAGACGATGATCTCGGGGCGCTCGATGCCTTTGTCGTGGCCGAACTTGCGCGCGATCTTCAGCGCCGCCTCGTTGGCTTCCAGCCCCGAGTTGCAGAAGAACGCGACGTCCAGGCCCGACAGCTCGCACAGCTTCGCGGCCAGCGTCTCCTGCAGCGGCACCTGGTAGTAGTTGGACGTGTGGATCAGCCGGCCGACCTGCTCCTGCAGCGCCGATACCAGCAACGGGTGCGCATGGCCCAGCGTGTTGACGGCGATGCCGGCCAGCGCGTCGAGGTATTCGCGGCCCTCGGTGTCCCAGACTCGGCAGCCTCGCCCGTGCGACAGCGCGACGGGCAGTCGCCCGTAGGTGTTCATCACGTGCGGCATCGGCGCGGAGGGGGCAGGGGCAGCGGTCATCGAGGTTCCTTGTCGCTCCAGAAGGCGAAAACGAAGACCGGCGCCAGGACTTCGACGCAGTTGCGCGAGGTCGGGCGCCGGTCGGGCGTTCGATTCTAAGGGGCGACCCGGGGTGCCGATTCCGGGGCTGGCGGCGTAAGCCGATCGCAAGAGTCGGCGAGCGAATGCGGGCACAATCTTGCGTTGCCGATGACGCAGATCCAAACGAAGACGCCGCGCAGGCTGTATATCCGGGGGCTCACGACCGCCGGTCGCACCTTCCGCCCGAGCGACTGGGCCGAACGACTGGCCGGCGCGATGTCCAGCTTCCGCCCGCGCGGCAGCGCGATCGGCGCCCACATCGGCTACTCCCCGTACTGCGTTCCGCGCCTCGTCGACGGCGTCAAGTGCGTCTTCGTCAGCGAGGCGCTGAAGGACATCGAGCCGATGGCCTGGGACTTCGTGATGAACTTCGCGCGCGACAACGAACTGCAGGTCGTCGACTGCGAGCCGGGCGCGGCGGCGGGCTGAAGGCGTCGGCGCTGTTCTCGCCGCGCCAAAACAAAAGGGCCTGCTTGCGCAGGCCCTTCGTTCAACACCCGAGAAACCGTCTTAGGCGGCGAGCGCCAGCGCCTTGACCTTGGCGGCCAGGCGGCTCTTCAGGCGGGCAGCCTTGTTCTTGTGGAAGATGCCCTTGTCGGCGACCGAGTCGATGACGCTCTGCGCGGACTTGAAGGTGTCGGTGGCGACGGTCTTGTCACCGGCGACGACGGCCTTCTGCACGTTCTTCACGACGGTGCGAAAACGCGAACGCAGCGACGAGTTGTGCGCGTTGAGCTTGACGTCCTGACGGGCGCGCTTGCGGCCCGAAGCGAGGCGGACGGTCTTCTTCTTGGCTTTGGACGAGGTGGCCATGCGGTTCTTTGGCGGTTCGGGTGGTGCAAAGACCGTCGAGTATAGCACTCCTTCGGCCTGTCCGCCAGCCCGGTGCTTGCGCTGCCTATAATGCGGGCCGACCCGGCTTCGGGCCTTAGCGCCCCATCGTCGTCCCCCGTGAACCTTCTCCGGGCCGCCTCCACCGTCTCGCTGCTGACGCTCGCCTCGCGCGTCACCGGCCTCGTGCGCGACCAGCTGATCGCCGGCTTCTTCGGCGCCAGCGCCGCGACCGACGCGTTCAACGTCGCCTTCCGCATCCCCAACCTGTTCCGCCGGCTGTTCGCCGAAGGCGCGTTCTCGCAGGCCTTCGTGCCGCTGCTGGCGGCCACGCGGGAGAAGGAGGGCGACGCGGCGACGCACGCGCTGATCGACTCGGTGGCCACCGTGCTCGCCTGGGTGCTGCTGGCGACCTGCGTGCTCGGCGTCGCCGGCGCGCCGATCCTGGTCTGGCTCATGGCCTCGGGGCTCGAGCGCCTGGACCTCGCGGTGCTGATGACACGCTGGATGTTCCCCTACATCGGCTTCATGTCGATGGTGGCGCTGGCTGCCGGCATCCTGAACACCTGGAAGCGTTTCGCGGTGCCGGCGATGACGCCGGTGCTGCTGAACCTGTCGGTCATCGCCGCGGCGGCGCTGCTGGCGCCGCGCATGGCGGGCTGGGGCCTGGAGCCGGTGCTCGCGCTGGCTGGCGGCGTCGCGCTCGGCGGCGTGCTGCAGGCGGCGGTGCAGGTCCCGGCGCTGCGCCGGCTGGGGCTGATGCCGCGCATCGGGCTGACGCCGGCGCGGCTGCGTGCGGCCTGGCGCCACCCCGGCGTGCGCCGCGTGCTGACGCTGATGGGGCCGGCGCTGCTGGGCGTGTCGGTGGCGCAGATCTCGCTGGTCATCAACACCCAGATCGCCTCGCACGTCGGCGTCGGCGCGGTGTCCTGGCTGACCTATGCCGACCGGCTGATGGAGTTCCCGACGGCGCTGCTGGGCGTGGCGCTGGGCGTCGTGCTGCTGCCGCAGCTGGCGGCGGCCAAGGGGCGCGAGGACGCCCAGGCCTATTCGGACATGCTCGACTGGGGTTTGCGGCTGGTGGTGATGCTGGCGCTGCCCTGCGCGATCGCGCTGATCGTCTTCCCGAAGGCGCTGGTCGCGGTGCTGTTCCACTACGGCGCCTTCGACGCGCGCGACGTGTCGCAGACCGTGCATGCGCTGATGGGCTACGGCGTCGGCCTGATGGGGCTGGTGGCCATCAAGGTGCTGGCGCCGGGCTTCTACGCCCGCCAGGACACGCGCACGCCGGTGAAGATCGCGGTGCTGGTGCTCGTCTGCACGCAGCTGATGAACGCGCTGTTCGTGCCGCTGATCGGCCACGCCGGGCTGGCGCTGTCGATCGGCCTGGGCGCGCTGCTCAACGCCGGGCTGCTGCTGTTCGGGCTGCTGAAGAAGGGCGTCTACACGCCGCGGCCGGGCTGGGGCGGCTTCGCGCTGCGCGTCGGCCTGGCCTGTGCCGCGCTCGGTGCGGCGCTGGTCTGGGCGGCGCGCACGATCGACTGGATCGGCCTGCAGTCGCACTACGGCCAGCGCGCCGGCTGGATGGCGCTGGTGCTGGCCTCGGTGGCCGCGGGCTACTTCGCGCTGCTGGCCGCCTCCGGGCTGAAGCTGCGGCAGTTCGTGCGCCGTGGCTGACCTACACTGGCGACCGATGGCTGGACCGCTGAATTTCGAGCCGCCGACGGCGCTGCAGTATTTCGCCGCTCTCGTGGCCGAGGACGCGAGCCTCTCGGTCGTCGAGGCGGCTGTCGCCGTGGCGCAGGACCTGGATCCCGAGCAGGACGCCCAGGCCGTGCTGGCGCAGATCGACGAGCTCGCCGATCGCCTGCGCCGCCGCCTGCCGGCCGACGCCGGCCCGGTGCACAAGCTGCGCATGCTCAACCGCTACTTCTTCGACGAGCTCGGCTTCGCCGGCAACGTCAACGACTACTACGACCCGCGCAACAGCTCGCTGGCCGAGGTGCTGCGCACGCGCCGGGGCATCCCGGTGACGCTGGCGCTGCTGTACCTCGAGCTGGCGGCGCAGCTCGGGCTGCCGGCGGCGGGGGTGTCCTTCCCGGGGCATTTCCTCGTCAAGCTGACGCTGCCGCGCGGCGAGGTCGTGCTCGACCCGTTCAGCGGCCGCTCGCTGTCGCGCGAGGAGCTGGAGGAGCGGCTGCTGCCGTACCGCCAGCGTCACGGCCTCGTCGGCGACTTCGACGTGCCGCTGGGCCTGTTCCTGCAGACCGCCGCGCCGCGCGAGATCCTCGCCCGGCTGCTGCGCAACCTGAAGGAGATCCACCGCAGCGCCGGCGACCCCCTGCGCCTGCTCGCGGTGCTCGAGCGTCTGGTCATCCTGCTGCCCGAGGACTGGAGCGAGCGCCGCGACCGCGGCCTCGCGCACGCCGAGCTCGGCCACCACGAGCTGGCCGCGCGCGACCTGTCCGACTATCTCATCCACTGTCCCGACGCCGCCGACGCGCCTGCGCTGCGCGCGCGGCTCGCCCAACTGAACGGCCCTCGCCGGCCGACCCTGCACTGACATGACTTCCAGGATGAAGCAGATCCCGCTGGCGATCGGCTTCGACCCGCTCGCCACCTTCGAGAGCTTCCTGCCCGGCAGCGAAGCGAACCTGCGTGCGCTCGAACACCTGCGCCGCCTGCCGATGCCGACCGCGCCGGTCTACCTCTGGGGCCCTTCGGGCAGCGGCAAGACGCATCTGCTGCGCGGCCTGGCCCACGCCTGCCAGCAGGCCGGGCAGCGCGTCGGCTGGTTCGACCCGTCACGCCCCTGCCCGTGGGAACTGGCCGCCGACTGGTCGCTCGTGGTCATCGACCGCTGCGACGAGCTCGACGCCGCCGGCCAGCAGTCGGCCTTCACGCTGTTCGTCGAGGCCGCCACCGAAGGCGTGCAGATGGCCTGCGCCGGCCGCCTGCCGCCGGTGGACCTGCCGCTGCGCGACGACCTGCGCACGCGCCTGGGCTGGGGCCCGGTGTTCGCGATGCAGCCGCTGGGCGAGTCCGAGACCCGCGCCGCGCTGCGCCGCGAGAGCGACCGCCGCGGCATCCGCCTCACCGACGAGGTGATGGACCACCTGTTGACGCGCTTCCCGCGCGACCTGAAACACCTGATGGCCCTGCTCGACCGGCTCGACGAGTTTTCGCTGTCGCGTTCGCGCACGATCACCGTGCCGCTGGTGCGCGCGATGCTGGCCGAAGAAGGCGACCCGCTTTGAACCTGACGCTCTTCGACCTCGACGGCACGCTGCTGCCAACCGACTCCGACCACGCCTTCGGCGAGTTCCTCGTGCGCATCGGCTGGGCCGACGGCGGCGAGTTCAAGCGCCGCAACGACGAGTTCTATGCCCAGTACCTCGAAGGGCGGCTCGACATCGACGCCTACGTGCGCTTCTGCACCTCGCCCTGGCGCGACCGCGACCCGGCGGAGATCGCCGCCGCCCAGGCACGTTTCATCGACGAGTACGCCCGGCCCTCGCTGCACCCGGCGGCGGTGGACCTGGTGCGCCGCCACCTCGATGCCGGCGATCTGGTGGCCGTGGTCACCGCGACCAACGACTTCGTCACCCGGCCGATCGCCTCGCTGTTCGGTGTCGACACGCTGATCGCCACCGAACTCGAGCGCGACGCCTCCGGCCGCGCCACCGGCGCGATCCGCGGCGTGCCGTCGTTCCGCGATGGCAAGATCACGCGGGTGCGGCAGTGGCTGGCCGACGCCGGCCGCACGCTGGCCGACTTCGAGCGCAGCACCTTCTACAGCGATTCGACCAACGACCTGCCGCTGCTCGAACTCGTCAGCCACCCGGTGGCCACCAACCCCGGCGACGGGCTGCGGGCCGTGGCCCTGCAGCGCGGCTGGCCGATCCTGGACCTCTTCGCATGATCAAGAAATTCATCGACCGCCTGCTCGGCAAGTCGCCCGCGCCCGAGGCGCCGCCCGCACTGCCGGCGATCCCGCTCGGCCAGCGTGTCGAGATCCCCGCCGCGGAGCATCGCATCGACCCGCGGCTGCTCGACGACAACGCGGTGCGTGTCGTGCGCACGCTCAAGGATGCCGGCCACGAGGCCTACATCGTCGGCGGCGCGGTGCGCGACCTGCTCGTCGGCCTGCGGCCCAAGGACTTCGACGTCGCCACCGACGCCACGCCCGAGCAGGTGAAGGCGCTGTTCCGCCGCGCCTTCATCATCGGCCGGCGGTTCCGCCTGGTGCACGTGATCTTCGGCCGCGGCCGCGAGCACGAGGTCATCGAGGTCTCGACCTTCCGCGCCTACTTCGACGCTGCCGCGGCCGAGCAGGTCAAGGGCAACGAGAAGACGGCGCGCGGCGAGATCGCCGACCAGCGTGTCGTCGTCGACGCCAGCGGCCGCGTGCTGCGCGACAACGTCT
Source organism: Rubrivivax sp. JA1026 (assembly GCF_011065555.1). Classification (NCBI taxonomy): domain Bacteria; kingdom Pseudomonadati; phylum Pseudomonadota; class Betaproteobacteria; order Burkholderiales; family Sphaerotilaceae; genus Rubrivivax; species Rubrivivax sp. JA1026. The sequence continues at coordinate 289,434 of NZ_JAALCQ010000003.1, read as the reverse complement.
GGGGCCCGCAGATCGAGGACGCGGCGCGCCGCGACTTCACGATCAACGCGATGTACTACGACCCGACGACGCAGGTCGTCGTCGACTACCACGGCGGCCTGGCCGACTCGCGCGCCCGCGTGCTGCGCATGATCGGCGACCCCGAGACGCGCTACCGCGAGGACCCGGTGCGCATCGTGCGCGTCGTGCGCATCGCCGCCAAGCTGGGTTTCGAGGTCGAGCCGGCGACGCGCGCGCCGATGCGCAAGATGGCCGCGCTGCTGAACAACGTGCCGCCGTCGCGCATGTTCGACGAGATGGTCAAGCTGCTGCAGACCGGCCATGCGCTCAAGAGCCTGGCCGAGCTGAAGAAGCAGGGCCTGGACCAGGGCGTGTTCCCGGTGCTCGACGCCGCCTTCCGCGCCGATGCCCGCCACCCCAAGCGCGACGAGTTCATCCGCTACGCGCTCGAGGACACCGACGCCCGCGTCAACGACGGCCGCGCCGTCGTGCCCAGCTTCATGCTCGCGGTGATGCTCTGGCACGACGTGCTCGACCGCTGGGCGGCGATCCAGGCCGGCGGCGAGGCGCCGTTCGCGGCGCTGCAGCAGGCCGTCGACGCGGTCTTCGACGCGCGCATCGGCGACATCTCCGGCCGCGGCAAGCTGGCCGCCGACATGCGCGAGATCTGGCTGATGCAGCCGCGTTTCGAGCGCCGCACGCCGGCCGCCGCGCGTTCGCTGGTCGCCCAGGCGCGTTTCCGCGCCGGCTACGACTTCCTGCGCCTGCGCGCCGATGTCGGCGAGATCGAGCCGGCGCTGGCCGAGTGGTGGGAGGACTTCCACCTCGGCGACGACGACGAGCGCGAGGCGATGCTGGCCGAGCTCAAGCCGGCGTCCAAGCGTGTGCACCGCGTGCCCGCCGGCAGCACCGTGGCCGCCGCCGCGGCGGCGACGCCTGCGCCTTCCGAGGCTGCCGAAGACGATGCCCCGGCCGATGCCGCGCCCGCCAAGAAACGCCGCCGGCGCCGCCGTCGCCCGGCCGGCGGCAGCGCGCCGGCGGCGCCCGCCGCCGGCGAATGAAGGCCTGGGTCGGCCTCGGCGCCAACCTGGGCGACGCCCGCGCCGCGCTGGCCGCTGCCTGCGCGGCGCTGGACGGGCTGCCCGGCACGCGCCTCGTGCGGCGTTCGTCGCTGTGGCGCAGCGCGCCGGTCGACGCCGCCGGCCCCGACTTCCACAACGCGGTGGCCGAACTGGACACCACGCTGGCCCCGGCCGGGCTGCTGGCCGCGCTGCACGCGATCGAGGCCGCGCACGGTCGCGAGCGCCCGTACCGCAACGCGCCGCGCACGCTGGACCTGGACCTGTTGTTCTACGGCGACGAGGTGATCGACACCGCGTCGCTGGTCGTGCCGCATCCACGCGCGCATCTGCGCGCCTTCGTGCTGCGGCCGTTGCTGGAGCTCGAGCCCGGCTTCGAGCACCCGCGCCTGGGGCCGCTGGTGCGCTGGTCGGCCGCCGCGGCCGACCAGGCGATCGAACGCCTCGACTGAAGGAGTACCGACGATGAACTCCCTGCCGGTGCCGGTGCAGACCTTCGCGCTGCTCGCGCTGTCCAACCTGTTCATGACGTTTGCCTGGTACGGGCACCTGAAGTCGCTGTCCGGCAAGCCGTGGATCGTCGCGGCGCTGATCAGCTGGGGCATCGCGTTGTTCGAGTACCTGCTGCAGGTGCCTGCCAACCGCATCGGCTACGCCGGCGGCATGAGCCTGGCGCAGCTGAAGATCGGCCAGGAAGTCATCACGCTGGCGATCTTCGTGCCCTTCGCGGTCTTCTACATGGACCAGCCGCTGAAGCTGGACTACCTCTGGGCCGGGCTGTGCCTGGTCGGAGCCGTCTACTTCATCTTCCGGTCATGAAACCGTCACCGTTCTAGAATCGCGGATTCACGATCCGGCCGGTGATCCCACCGGAGACCGCATGTTTTTTGGCAAGCTCCTTCCACGAGAAGGCAACTTCTTCGAACTGTTCAACCAGCACGGCGCTTTCGTCGTCGAGGGCGCCCGGGCGTTCATGCTGCTGGTCCAGCACTATTCGGACCCCCTCGAGCGCGAGAAGCACAGCGCCGACGTCATCGCCGCCGAACGTGCCGCCGACAAGGTGACCGCCGAGGTCAACCGAGCGCTGCACCGCACCTTCATCACGCCGCTGGACCGCGAGCAGATCCATGCGCTGATCAACTCGATGGACGACATCGTCGACCTGCTGCAGGACTCGTCGGAAGTGATGTCGCTGTACGACCTGCAGCACGTCAGCGAGGACGTGATCCGGCTGACCGAGATCTCGGTGCGCTGCTGCGAGCGTGTGCAGCACGTCGTCTCGCTGCTGCCGAACCTGCGCGACCAGGCCACGTCCGAGTCGGCGCTGAAGACCTGCGAGGAGATCGACCGCCTCGAGTCCGATGCCGACCGCGTGATGCGCTCGGCGATGTCGCGCCTGTTCCGCGAAGAAGTCGACACGCGCGAGCTGATCAAGCTGAAGGCCGTCTACGAGCACCTGGAGTCGATCTCCGACCGCTGCGAAGACGTCGCCAACCTGATCGAAGGCATCGTCCTCGAGAATTCCTGACCGGTCGGACGTCCCTCACATGGATGCACTTCCGGTCGGCTTCTGGGTCGTGGCGATGCTCGTCGTTCTGGCGCTCGTCTTCGACTTCATGAATGGTTTCCACGACGCGGCGAACTCCATCGCCACCGTCGTGTCCACGGGCGTTCTCAAGCCGCAGCAGGCGGTCGCGTTCGCCGCGTTCTTCAACGTGCTCGCCATCGCCGTGTTCCAGCTCAAGGTCGCGGCGACCGTGGGCAAGGGCATCGTCGAGCCCGGCATCGTCGACCAGCATGTCATCTTCGGCGCGCTGGTCGGGGCGATCGCCTGGAACGTGATCACCTGGTGGTACGGCATCCCGTCGTCAAGCTCGCATGCGCTCATCGGCGGCATCGTCGGCGCCACCATCGCCAAGGCCGGCGGCGGCCCGCTGGTGGCCTCGGGCCTGATCAAGACGGTGGCCTTCATCTTCATCTCGCCGGTGCTGGGCTTCCTGTTCGGCTCGCTGATCATGGTGGCCGTGGCCTGGATCTGTCGAAGATCCTCGCCACTGAAGGTCGACAACACGTTCCGGCGGCTGCAGCTGGTCTCGGCCGGGATGTACTCGCTGGGCCACGGCGGCAACGACGCGCAGAAGACGATCGGCATCATCTGGCTGCTGCTGATCTCCTCGGGCTACGCGAGCGCCACCGACCACATGCCGCCGTCGTGGGTCATCTGGGCCTGCTACATCGCGATCGGCCTGGGCACGCTGTTCGGCGGCTGGCGCATCGTCAAGACCATGGGCCAGCGCATCACCAAGCTCAAGCCGGTCGGCGGCTTCTGCGCCGAGACCGGCGGGGCGGTGACGCTGTTCATGGCCACGGCGCTGGGCGTGCCGGTGTCGACGACGCACACCATCACCGGCGCGATCTACGGTGTCGGCTCGGTGCGCAGCGCGTCGGCGGTGCGCTGGGGTCTGGCCGGCAACATCGTGCTGGCGTGGATCTTCACGATCCCGGCGACGGCCTTCATCGCCGCCGTCTTCTACGCGCTCAGCAACTACCTGTTCTGAGCGGCGGGCACCGGCCGCGCCCGGGGCGCGTGCCGGTGTCGGCAGGCCGCGCCGGCGCGGCCTGCTTCGTCAGCCTCACTCGGGCGCGGTTTCCTCGCCGGCGCCCAGCGTGCGCTGCATCAGCGGCACGTCGAGCCAGCGGCCGTGCTTCCAGCCGGCCGCGCGCAGGATGCCGGCGGGCTCGAAACCCAGCGCCTGGTGCAGGCCGATCGAGCCCACGTTCTCCGAGTCGCCGATGACGGCGAGCATCTGGCGCGCGCCGGCGGCCTCGCAGCGTGCGATCAGCTCGGCCAGCAGCAGCCGGCCGAGGCCGCGGCCGGTCGCTTCGTGGTGGACGTAGATCGAGTCCTCGACACAGAAGCGGTAGGCCGGGCGCGGGCGGAAGTGGTTGGCGTAGGCGTAGCCGACGACGCGCCCGCCCTCGTCGGCGACCAGCCAGGGCAGGCCCTTGGCGGTGACGTCGGCGCGGCGACGCGCCATCTCGGTCTCGGCCGGCGGTTCGGTCTCGAAGGTGCCGGTGCCGTGCAGCACGTGGTGGGCGTAGATGGCGGTGATGGCGCCGAGGTCGGCGTCGGTGCTGGGGCGGATGACGATGGTGCCGGTGCTCATTCGGGGGCGGGGATGTGGCGGCGGCGCGTGGCGTGAACGGTGCCCGGAAGATGGTCTGCGCCGCAGCTTGTCGCTTCCGGTGCGGTCGAGTTTATAATGCGCGGTTCCCGGCGCCGGCTTCGGGCAGTGTCATGGTTCATGAGACTGGCGGCGCGTATCTACGGGCCCGAAGACGTACTCGTTTGATTGCCCGCGGCTGGACGTGTCCTCAGCGGTGTGGCGGTCGCCTCACACATCAGGAATTCCGACATGGTCGTGATCCGTCTGGCCCGTGGCGGCGCAAAGAAGCGCCCGTTCTACAACATCGTCGTTGCCGACGCGCGCGAGCGCCGTGACGGCCGCTTCATCGAGCGCGTGGGTTTCTACAACCCGATGGCCTCGGGTGGCGCGGAAGGTCTGCGCGTCTCTCTGGACCGCGTGACCTACTGGGCCGGCGTCGGTGCGCAGCTGTCGCCGACCGTCGCCCGTCTGGTCGCCCAGGCCAAGAAGGCGGCCTGAGTCCGCACGGCGTGGCCACCTCGACGTCACCGCTGACGGCGCCCGACGCGCCGCCCCGGCCGGCCGACGCCATCGAGGTGGGCCGCGTTCTCGGCGCCTGGGGCGTCAAGGGCGGGATCAAGGTCAAACCTTTCTCGTCCGACCCGCAGGCGCTGTTCTCCTCCAAGCGCTGGTTCCTGGAGCCGTCCGAGGCCAAGCCCGGGCACCAGGTGCCGCCGCTGCTGCGCGTGGCCTCCGCGCGCGAGCAGGGTGACGCCGTCGTCGCGACGATCCACGATCTGACCGACCGCGATCTCGCCCAGGCGCTGGCCGGTGCGCGCATCTTCATCGCGCGCTCCAGCTTCCCGACGCCCGACGAAGACGAGTTCTACTGGGTCGACCTGATCGGCCTGGACGCGCGCAACCGCGCCGATGTCACGCTCGGCCGCATCGTCGGCCTGGTCGAGACCGGCCCGCACTGCGTGCTGCGGGTCCAGCCCGCCGACGAGAAGGCCGAGGAGATCCTGATCCCCTTCGTCGCCGCCTACGTCGATCGCGTCGATCTCGCCGGCGCCACCGTCCACGTCGACTGGGAAGCCGACTACTGACGGCGAAGCCGATGCGCTTCGACGTCGTCACGCTGTTCCCCGAACTGTTCGCCCCGCACCTGGCGGTGGGCATCACGCGGCGCGCGTTCACCTCCGGCCTCGTCGACGTGCGGCTGTGGCAGCTGCGCGACTTCGCCGACGACGCCTACCGCCGCATCGACGACCGCCCCTACGGCGGCGGGCCCGGCATGGTGATGCTGGTCGAGCCGCTGTTGCGTGCGCTCGACGCGGTGCGCGCCGAACGCGGCGAGGTGCCGGTCGTGCACTTCACGCCGACCGGCCGCCGGCTCGACCAGGCCGTCGTGCAGGAATTCGCCGCAGGCCCCGGCGCGGTGCTGCTGTGCGGCCGCTACGAAGGCATCGACCAGCGTTTCATCGACCGCCGCGTGACGCACGAGATCAGTCTCGGCGACTTCGTGCTCTCCGGCGGCGAGCTGCCGGCGCTGACGCTGCTCGACGCCGTCGCGCGGCTGCAGGACGGCGTCATCCCGGCGCCGTCGCACGAGCAGGACAGCTTCGGCGACGGCCTGCTCGAAGGCCCGTCGTACAGCCGCCCCGAACGCCTGGCGCTGGACGGCGACGAACTCGCGGTGCCGGCGGTGCTGCTGTCGGGCCACCACGGCGAGATCGCGCGCTGGCGGCGCGAGCGTTCGCTGGAGCGCACGGCGCAGCGGCGGCCCGACCTGATCGCCGCGGCGCGTGCCGCCGGGCGTCTTTCACGCGCCGACGAGCGCTTCCTCGCGTCCCTCGCGCTATAATCGAGGGCTTTTCGATCCTCTGCCGGGCAACCGGCGGGCCGGCCACGTGGCCCAGGCTTGCCGACATTCCGATCCACAACCCCCGCGCACGATCGCCATCGGAGAAAACCTTGAACCTCATCGAGACCCTCGAGCAGGAAGAGATCGCCCGCCTGGGCAAGACGATCCCGGCCTTCGCCCCCGGCGACACCGTCATCGTCAATGTCAACGTCGTCGAAGGCACCCGCAAGCGCGTGCAGGCCTACGAAGGCGTCGTGATTGCCAAGCGCAACCGCGGCATCAACAGCAGCTTCATCGTCCGCAAGATCTCCAGCGGCGAAGGCGTGGAACGCACGTTCCAGCTGTACAGCCCGCTGATCGCCTCGATCGAAGTCAAGCGCCGCGGCGACGTGCGCCGCGCCAAGCTGTACTACCTGCGCGAGCGCAGCGGCAAGAGCGCCCGCATCAAGGAAAAGCTGGCGTGATGCCTGGTCGTTCCGGCTGCGCCGGACGGCCCGATTGCCAGGAGGCGCCGCGTTGCGGCGCCTTTTTCGTTTCTGGAGCGCCGCGATGACGCCGCCGCGCATCCTGCACCCGCAGGCCATCCCCGTCGCCGGGATCGACGCCCATCTGCCGCCGGTGCCGGCCGCGCGCCTGACGCCGGCTGCGCTGCGCCGGCGTTTCGCCGCGCCGGGCACCTGGACACCCGAGTTCGCCGGCGACGGCCGGCCGACGGACGACCGGCCGTCGGCCGCCGCCGCGGTGCTGGTGGCCATCGTCGAGCGCGAAGCCGGCGCGACGGTGCTGCTGACGCGCCGCGCCGAGCATCTGCGCGACCATGCGGGCCAGATCAGCTTCCCGGGCGGCCGTGTCGAGCCGGGTGATGCCGACGCCGCGGCCACCGCGCTGCGCGAGGCCGAGGAGGAAGTCGGTCTGGCTCGGGCCCGCGTCGACGTCATCGGCCACCTGCCGCCCTACACGACGGTGACGCATTTCGTCGTCACGCCGGTGGTGGCCATCGTCACGCCGCCGTTCGAGCTGCGGATCGACGCCTTCGAGGTCGCGGCCGCGTTCGAGGTGCCGCTGGCCTTCCTGATGGACCCGGCGAACCATCGCCGCCACGTCTTCGAGGCCGGCGGCGCGCGCCGCCAGTTCCTGTCGATGCCCTGGGGCGATCACTTCATCTGGGGCGCCACGGCGGCGATGCTGCGCAATCTCTACGGCTTCCTCGCCGAGGACTGAGGCGCACGCCCCTTATCATCGGCAGCCGATGAGTTTTTTCGCTGTCCTGTTCGCGCTGCTGATCGAGCAGCTCAAGCCGCTGCCGAAGGACAACGGCATCCATCACGCGCTGGTCGGATGGGTGCGCTGGGCCAGCCGCAACTTCGACGCCGGCCGGCCGCATCACACGGTCGTCGTCTGGTGTGTCGCGGTGCTCGGGCCGACGCTGGCAGTGGCTGTCGCCTACATGGCGATCTGGCACTTCAGCCTGGTGCTGGCGCTGGTGTTCGACATCGCGCTGCTGTACCTCACGCTGGGCTTCCGCCAGTTCAGCCACTACTTCACCGACATCCGAGACGCGCTGGACCGCGGCGACGAGAACTTCGCGCGCCAGCGCCTGGCCGAGTGGCGCCATCTCGACGCCAGCGAGTTGCCGCGCACCGAGGTGCTGCGCCACGTCATCGAGCACGCGCTGCTGGCCGCGCACCGCCACGTCTTCGGCGTCTTCTTCTGGTTCATCCTGCTGTCGGCGCTGGGCCTGGGGCCGACCGGCGCGGTGCTGTACCGGATGGCCGAGTTCGCATCGCGCTACTGGGCCTACCGCCATCGCACGCTGGAGGCGCCGACCAGCGAGAGCCTGATGAACCTGTCGCGGCGCTGGTTCGAGCTGCTCGACCACGTGCCGGCGCGCATGACGGCCTTCGGCTTTGCCGTCGTCGGCAACTTCGAGGAAGCCGTCGGCGGCTGGCGCCGCGACGCGGCACTCTGGCTGCATCCCAACGAGGGCATCATCCTCGCCGCCGCGGCCGGCGCCGTCGGCGTGCAGCTCGGCGGCAGCGCTGCGCCGGGCGTCACGCCCGACCGCTCCAAGACCTTCGCCGCCGGCACCGAACCGGGCACCGTCGCCGCCGAAGGCTCGACGCCGGGCGCGCCTCCGCAGCTGGGGCACCTGCAAAGCGTCGTCGGCCTGGTCTGGCGCTCGGTCGTGCTGTGGATGCTGCTGCTGGCACTGCTGACGCTGGCCAACGTCGTCGGCTGAGGCGGCGCACGCCACGGCCGAGGCCGTGGCACGAACTCGAGGGCCAAGGCGGCCCGCCGTCACCAGCGTTTGGCCGACAGCTCGTCGAACAGCTCTTCGTAGATGCGGTAGCGCGTCGGCGCAATCTCGCCGCGCGCCAGCGCCGCGCGCACGCCGCAGCCGGGTTCGTGGCGGTGGCTGCAGTTGTGGAAGCGGCACTCGCCCAGCGCGGCGGCGAAGTCGGGCATCAGTGTCGCCAGTTCGGTGGGGGCGATCTGGCGCAGGCCGAACTCCTGGAACCCCGGCGAGTCGATCAGCGCGCCGCGGCGCGTGTCGTCCAGCCAGTACCAGCTGGTCGTCGTCGTCGTGTGGCGGCCGGCCTTCAGCGCCTTGGAGATCTCGCCGACCTGGGCCGCGGCCTGCGGCACCAGCAGGTTGATCAGCGTGCTCTTGCCCATGCCGCTGGGGCCCAGCACCAGCGTCGTGCGGCCGTCCAGGCGCGGCGCCAGCGTCGCGCGCGCTGCGTCGGGCGCGGCCTTCAGCGCCAGCTCGACGACCTCGACGCCCATGCGGCGGTAAGGTTCGAGCCGCGCGCGGGCGTCGGCGGCGGCCGGCAGGTCGGTCTTGTTCAGTCCGATCCAGCACGGGATGCCGGCCTGGCCGGCGGCGATCAGCGCGCGCGTGAGCTGCGACTCGCTGAACATCGGTTCGCCGGCGACCAGCACCAGCACCGCGTCGAGGTTGGCGGCGAACGACTTGGTGCGCCACTCGTCCTGGCGGAACAGCAGGTTGCGCCGCGCCTCCAGGTGCTCGACGACGCCTTCGTCGCCGGCCGGCAGCCAGCGCACGCGGTCGCCGACGACGAGCTCGCTCTTCTTGCCGCGCGGATGGCACAGCACGCGTTCGCCGTCGGGGGTCTCGACGACGACGTGACGGCCGTGGGCCGCCACGACCAGCCCCTGGTCCAAGGCCTCGAAGCTCAAGATGCGACCGGCTCCGGCAGGGCCGCCAGGCGTTCGCTGGCCGGCGGGTGCGAGTAATAGAAGCGCGCGTACAGCGGGTCCGGCGTCAGTGTCGACGCGTTGTCCTCGTGCAGCTTCAGCAGCGCGCTGGCGAGCGCGCGGCCGTCGGCCTGCTCGCAGGCGTAGGCGTCGGCCTCGAACTCGTGCTTGCGCGACAGCGCCGCGCCCAACGGCGAGACAAAGAAGGTGAAGGGCGGCAGCGCCAGCATGAACAGCAGGAGCGCCAGCGCGTCGTTCGGCGCGCCCAGGCTGGGGCGCACACCCAGGCCGAGGTAGAAGGCCGGCAACGACGCCAGCCAGCCCAGCAGCGCCAGCCCGGCGAGGCTGAGGCCGAAGACCCCGACCATGCGCTTGACGACGTGGCGGCGCTTGAAGTGGCCGAGTTCGTGCGCCAGCACCGCCTCGACCTCGGCCGGCGCCAGGCGTGACAGCAGCGTGTCGAAGAAGACCACGCGCTTGGACGCGCCCAGCCCGGTGAAATAGGCGTTGGCGTGCGCCGAGCGCCGGCTGCCGTCCATCACGAACAGGCCTTTGGCGGCGAAGCCGCAGCGCTGCATCAGCGCCTGCACGCGGTGCTTCAGCGCCTCGTCGGCCAGCGGCTCGAACTTGTTGAACAGCGGCGCGATCACCGTCGGGTACAGCACCAGCAGCGTCAGGTTGAAGCCGACCCAGGCGACCCAGGCCCAGAGCCACCACAGCCCGCCGGTGGCGCCCATGATCCACAGGATCAGCGCCGCCAGCGGCAGGCCGATCAGCGCGCCGACCGCCAGCCCCTTGGCCTGGTCGGCCAGCCACAGCCCGGTGGTCATGCGGTTGAAGCCGAAACGCTGCTCGATGCGGAAGGTCGACCACCACTCGAACGGCGCGTCGAGCAGCGCGCCGATCAGCACGAAGGCCGCCAGCAGCGCGAGCTGGTAGGCCATGGCGCCCCAGGCGACGCCGACGCTGCCGAGCAGCGCGGCGTTCAGCGCATCGAGGCCGCCGAGCAGCGTCCAGCCCAGCAGCACGGCGGCGGAGAAGGCGGTGCTCAGCAGGCCGAAGCGGCCCTTGGCCAGCGTGTAGTCGGCGGCCTTGCGGTGGGCTTCGGCGGTGACGGTGCCGATGAAGGGCGCCGGCACCGCGTCGCGGTGGCGTGCGACGTGGCGCGCCTGGCGTGTCGCGAGCCAGAACTTCAGGCCCAGCGAGGCCAGCAGCGCGGCCGCGAACGCGGCCGTGACGACGAGGGAATGCATGGGGCGCGAGTGTAGGCTTCGGCGAGAATCGCCGTTTCCCCTGAACACCCCCGACCATGAGCGACACCGTGCTGGCCCCGAGCGATCAGAACCTGATCTGGATCGACCTCGAGATGACGGGCCTGTATCCCGCCACCGACCGCATCATCGAGATTGCCGTCGTCGTCACCGACCCGCAGCTGACGGTGCGGGTCGAAGGCCCGGTGTTCGCGGTGCACCAGAGCGACGCCACGCTCGACGCGATGGACGCCTGGAACAAGGGCACGCACGGCCGCAGCGGCCTGATCGACCGCGTCAAGGCGTCCACGGTGGACGAAGCCGAGGCCGAGGCGCGCACGATCGAGTTCCTGCAGCGCTACGTGCCGCGCGGCAAGAGCCCGATGTGCGGCAACTCGATCTGCCAGGACCGGCGCTTCCTGGCGAACTACATGCCCAAGCTGGAAGCCTTCTTCCACTACCGCAACCTCGACGTCAGCACGCTGAAGGAGCTGGCGCGGCGCTGGAAGCCCGAGGTGCTCGACGGCTTCAAGAAGGCCCAGGCGCACACCGCGCTGGCCGACATCCACGAGTCGATCGACGAGCTGCTGCACTACCGCCAGCACTTCCTCCAGGCCTGAACTCAGGCTTCGCGCGCGGTGCCGCTGCGTGCACGCCAGGTCGCCACCAGCGCCCGCGCCTCGGCGTCGGGCCGCGCGGGCAGCTTCCAGTACTCGCTGCAGTCGCTCTTGCGTGCCAGCAGGCGGTGGTTGACGAGTTCGCGGCGCAGCGTGACGTGGTCGCCGAAGGCGTTGGCCGCCATCAGGATCGTGTTGACCTCGCGCTCGGTGTAGCGGCGGCGGCCGTCGAACAGCGTCCACAGCACCCACATCGCCAGGCGTTGCACGCTGAACTTGTGCGGCCAGCGCACGAGGCGGCCGCGGCTGTCGAACTGCATCAGTGCCTTGCGCGCGTTGGCCGTCAGCGGCAGCACCGGGCGGTCTTCGGCGGCCAGCGGGGCTGCCGGCAGCGGCCGCTCGGTGGCGGCGCGCAGGGCCTGCACGTTGCGGTGGCCGGCAGCGCGTGCGATCAGGTTCAGCAGTTCGACGTGGCCGGGCGGTTCGGCCGCCGGGCGGGTCTTCAGGGCCTGACCGAGCGAACGGGCGAACGCGGACAGGTCGGGTGCCACGAAGGGCAGGGCTTCACGGGACATGAGAACTCCTCGCGAGCGTGGCGCCTTTCCCGAGGACGGGGTGCCGGGGGTCGCCGACTTGCCGGGCGGGCGCAGCTCGCGTGATGAAGCTGTCCTCGTCTGACGGTGATGAAGGGCAGGTTTAGCTCGCGGTGTGGGCCGCGCGGCGACGCCTGGGTGAACTGCCGACCACCTAGCAGTGTAGCGCGGCCGACCGTGAAGGTTCGAAATCCGCTACAATGCGGCTTCACGGCGTCCGTTGTGACGCCGTTCGTTCATCCCCTCTGACCTTTCGTCGAGCCGCGCCCTGCGGCCGCATCTCTCGGGTCGGCGGCGATGCCGTCGCCCCCTTGTTGGATGCGACTTCACCCTGGATGGTGAATCCCCTGGCCGCTGGCCCGGGGCGGCCGTCCTGTCTCTCGAAAGACGACGAATGAGTTTCGATACCCTGGGCTTGCCCGAAGCCCTGGCGCGCGCCGTGGCCGATGCCGGTTACACCACCCCGACTGAGGTGCAGTCGCGCGCCATTCCGCCGGCGCTGGGCGGTGCCGACCTGATGGTCTCCAGCAGCACCGGCAGCGGCAAGACCGCGAGTTTCGTGCTGCCCGCGCTGACGCGCATCCTCGCCGCGCGCGGCGACGGCAAGCGCCGCGAGAAGGGCGTCGTCAGCGGCCCGCGCATCCTGGTGCTGGCGCCGACGCGTGAACTGGCGATGCAGGTCGCCAAGGCCACCAACGACTACGGCCGCCACGTGCAGGGCCTGCGCGTGGCCACGATCGTCGGCGGCGTGCCCTACGGCGCGCAGCTGAAGGCGCTGCGCGGCCCGCTGGACGTGCTGATCGCCACGCCCGGCCGTCTGATGGACCACATGGCCAGCGGCCGTGCGGTGCTGGCCAACGTCGAGATGCTGGTGCTCGACGAAGCCGACCGCATGCTCGACATGGGCTTCATCGACGACATCCACCACATCGCCAGCGCGACGCCTGCCGCGCGCCAGACGGTGATGTACAGCGCCACCTTCGCCGGCCACGTCGGCCGCCTGGCCGAGGAACTGCTGCGCGAGCCGCAGCGCATCGAGATCGCCTCGCACACCGACGTGCACGCCGACATCGAGCAGCGCCTGCACTGGGCCGACAACTTCGCCCACAAGAACGCGCTGCTGGACCACATCCTGACCGAGCGCAGCGTCGAGCAGGCGGTGGTCTTCACCAGCACCCAGCGCGATGCCGACTGGCTGGCCGACCGCCTGGCCGAGATGGGCCACCACGTCGCCTCGCTGCACGGCGGCCACCCGCAAGGCCGGCGCAATCGCGTGCTGCAGGGCCTGCGTTCGCGCGACCTGAAGATCCTCGTCGCCACCGACGTCGCCGCGCGCGGCATCGACGTGCCGACGATCAGCCACGTCATCAACTTCGGCCTGCCGATGAAGGCCGAAGACTACGTGCACCGCATCGGCCGCACCGGCCGTGCCGGCCGCTCGGGACTGGCGGTGACGCTGGCCGAGCGCGGCGACGCCGGCATGATCCACCGCATCCAGCGCTTCACGACGCAGCGCATCCCGGCGGCGACGATCGAGGGCCTGGAGCCCAAGATGCCCGAGCCGATGCGCGAGGCGCGCCCGCCGCGCGCCGGTTTCGGCGGTCGCCCGCAAGGCGGCAAGCCGTTCCACGGCGGTGGCAAGCCCTTCGGCGGCAAGCCGTTCGCGGGCAAGTCCTTCGGTGGCGGCGCTCCGGCGCGTGGCCCTGCCCATGAGCGCGACGGCGAACGTTCCTTCGCCCCGCGTGGCCACCACGACGAGCGTTTCGCCCCGGCGCGCCCGCCGCGTGGCCCGTTCGACGCCCCGGCACGTTCGTTCGGCGACCGTGCCGAACGTGGCGCGGCGCCCGGCAAGCCTTTCGGCCACGGCGCCGGCAAGCCCTTCGGCAAGCCGTTCGCGAAGCCCGAAGGCAAGTTCGGCGGCAAGCCGGCCGGCAAGTTCGGTCCCAAGCCGGGCCCGCGCCGTCCGCGCGAAGCCTGAGCGTCCCGCAGCCATGAAAAAGGGCCGGCAATCGCCGGCCCTTTTTGTTGGGCTTGCGCCGTGGGCTCAGACGCCCAGCAACTCCACCTCGAACACGAGCGTCGCGTTCGGCGGGATCACGCCGCCGGCGCCGCGCGCGCCGTAGCCCATCTCGGGCGGGATCGTCAGCACGCGCGTGCCGCCGACCTTCATGCCGGCGACGCCTTCGTCCCAGCCGCGGATCACGTGGCCGCGGCCCAGCGCGAACGAGAACGGCTCGCCGCGGTCCTTGCTGGAGTCGAACTTGCGGCCGCGGCCGTCGGCGGCCGCCGGGTCGTGCAGCCAGCCGGTGTAATGCACCTTGACGTGCTGGCCGGCGGTGGCTTCGGCGCCGCTGCCGGCGACGGTGTCCTCGATCTTCAGGCTCATGTTGTCTTCCTCGGTCGGTGTTCGAAGGCCGCGATGATGCCAGCCCAGGCGGGCACCGCGGCGGCGAGCCAGTCGTGCACGTCCTCGGCGGCCAGCGGCGGCAGGCCGAGCACGGCGCCGGCGGCGCGCAGCGCGGCCAGCGGGTCGGCCAGGTCCAGCGCCTGGGCGCCGTTCTGCTTGGACAGCTTGTGGCCGTCTTCGCCCAGCACCAGCGGCGTGTGCAGGTAGCGCGGCCGCGGCAGGCCCAGCGCGTGCTGCAGCAGGATCTGGCGCGGCGTGTTGTCGGCCAGGTCCTCGCCGCGCACGACGTCGGTGATGCCTTGCGCGGCGTCGTCGACGACGACCGCGAGCTGGTAGGCCCAGAGCCCGTCGGCACGCTTGAGCACGAAGTCGCCGACCTCGGCGCCGACATCCTGCACCGCCTCGCCCAGGCGCCGGTCGACCCAGCGCACGCGGCCGTCGGCGCGCAGCCGCCACGCGCGGGCCGGCTTGCCGTGCAGGCCGTCGCGGCAGGTGCCGGGGTAGACCCGTTCGGCAAAACGTTCGTGCACCACGCCCCGCGCGGCCAGCGCCTCGTCGATGTCGCGCCGTGTGCAGGCGCAGGGGTAGGCGCGGCCGGCGGCGACGAGCTGCTGCAGCGCGTCGGCATAGGCCTCGCCACGTTCGGACTGGCGCCAGGGCGGCTCGTCGGGCTCCAGGCCGCAGGCGGCGAGCTGCTGCAGGATGATGCGCTCCGCGCCGGGCACGCAGCGCGGCGTGTCGACGTCCTCGATGCGCAGCAGCCAGATACCGCCGTGCACGCGCGCGTCCAGCCAGCTGGCGAGCGCGGCGACCAGCGAGCCCGCGTGCAGCGGGCCCGTCGGCGACGGGGCGAAGCGGCCGCGGTACACGATCGACTAGCCGATGCGCCGGCCGACCGCTATGGCGGTGCCTGTGCGACGGCGCATCAAGCGGACGCCGTGGCCCGGCTTTGCCGGGTCACTGGCGGCGCCCCCTTGAGGGGGCTTCGGCGGGACGGGGACCGTCCGGCGGACGGTCCGCGCCAGCCGAAGGGCCGGGCCAAGGGCCCGGCGCGGCCTGCAAGGTGCGCCGAAGGCGCTTCGGGGGTGGGCCATCAGTCCAGGGGACCGGCGTGGCGTTCGAGCAGGGCGCGGCGCGTCGTCGGGCTTTCCAGCTGCCCCAGCCACCACTGCAGCGCGCGGCCGAGGCCGAGCGCGCCACGTTCGGCGCGCCAGGCGTAGTGCAGGCGTGCGGTGTGGCCGCCGCGCTGGGTCTGGCGCGCGACCAGGTGGCCGGCTTCGAGGTGGGCTCGCGCCATCGGCTCGGGCACGAAGCCGCAGCCCAGGCCGCGCAGCAGCGCGTCGAGCTTGGTGCGCATCGTCGACACCGTCAGCACGTCCTGGCCGGGCAGCAGGTTGACAGTGACCGGCGCCAGGCGCTGCGCGGTGTCGGCCACCGCGATCGCGCGCTGGTGCACCAGCTCGGCGTCGCTCAGCGGCTCCTCGCCGCGCGCCAGCGGGTGGTGCGGCGCGACGACGAAGACGAACTCCACCTCGCCCAGTGGCCGGATCTCGATGCCGCCCGGGTTGGCGTGGTCGCCGGCAATGCCGATCGCCAGGTCGACCTGGCCCGAGACCAGCGCCTCCCAGGTGCCGGCGAGCACGTCGTGGCGCAGCCGCAGCCGCGTCGCCGGGCCGCCGCGCGTGTTCTCGGGGCAGCCGTCGCGCACCTCGCAGAAGGCCTGCACGAGCTCGAACACCGTCGTCATCGACAGGATGTCCTCGACGCTGATCGCCAGCGTCGTCTCCCAGCCGCTGGCGACGCGGCGCACGCGGTTGGCGACGGCGTCGATCTCCTGCAGCAGCCGGCGGCCTTCGTGCAGCAGCTCGGTGCCGGCGGCGGTGAGCTGCGCCTGGCGCGAGCTGCGGTCGAACAGCAGCACGTCCAGCGAGTCCTCGAGCTGGCGCACGCTGTAGGTCAGGGCCGACGGCACCTTGCCCAGCTCGCGCGCGGCGGCGGCGAAGCTGCCGGTGCGCGCGATCGTGTCCATCATCTGCAGCGCCTCGGGGGTGAGGGCCTGACGTCGTTCTGCCATGGCTTCATCTTATTTGAACGGGACCTTCAAGCGCGCCCGCCCCGCCCCCGGGAGCCGGTGCCTACAGTGCAATCCATGATCACGCACCGCAAATCCTCCGACCGCGGCCACGCGGACCACGGCTGGCTCAAGAGCTGGCACAGCTTCTCCTTCGCCGACTACTACGACCCGGCGCACATGGGCGTGGGCAACCTGCGCGTCATCAACGACGACCGGGTGGCCCCGGGCACCGGTTTCGGCACCCACGGCCATCGCGACATGGAGATCGTCAGCTACGTGCTCGAAGGCGAGCTGGCGCACCGCGACAGCCTGGGCAGCGAAGGCGGCGTCATCCGCCCCGGAGAGGTGCAGCGCATGAGCGCCGGCACCGGCGTGCGCCACAGCGAATACAACCACGCCGAGAGCACGACGCACTTCCTGCAGATCTGGCTGCTGCCGCGCACGACCGGCATCACCCCGGGCTACGAGCACAAACGTTTCGACGACGCCGACAAGCGCGGCCGCCTGCGCCTGGTGGCCTCGGAAGACGGCCGCGAAGGCTCGGTGACGGTCCATGCCGACGCCGCAATCCGCGCCGGGCTGTTCGACGGCGACGAACGTGCCGAGCTCGAGCTCGACCCGCAGCGCCTGGCCTACGTGCACCTGGCGCGCGGCACGCTGCGTGCCAACGGCGTCGTGCTCGCCGCCGGCGACGCGCTGACGCTGGACGGCGAGACCCGCCTGGTGCTCGACAGCGGCAGCGCCGCCGAAGTGCTGGTCTTCGACCTGGCGCGCTGAGCGGGGCGCCGCGGCGCGTGTCGCCGCGGCCCGGTACAGTCGGCCGCCGATGGATGTCCTGAACAAGCTGCTGCGCGAGATGCCGCCCGCCGACTGGGCGGCGCTGGCCTTCTACTTCGTCGCGTGGGTCGGTTATGCCGTCTTCGCCCGCCGCCGCGCCCGCCACCGGCCCTCGGTGCTGGGCGCGACGAACCGCGAACGTGCGCGCTGGATGACGCAGATGGCGCGGCGCGACAACCGCATCGTCGACGCCGGCGTCGTGCAGGCGCTGAGTTCCAGCCCCTCGTTCTTCGCGTCGACGACGATCCTGATCATCGGCGGCCTGTTCGCCGTGCTGTCCAGCGCCGAGCGTGTCAGCGACCTGGTTCACGAGATCCCGTTCGCCACCCACAGCACGGTGCTGATCTTCGACCTGAAGATCCTGCTGCTGCTGGCGACCTTCGTCTACGCCTTCTTCCGCTGCACCTGGAGCCTGCGCCAGTACGGCTTCGGCGCGATCCTCGTCGGCGCCGCGCCGCTGCCCGACCAGTTCGCCGACGACGGCGAGCGCGAGGCCTACGCGCAACGCGCCGGCCGTGTGATGGGGCTGGCCGCCGAGTCGTTCAACGACGGCCTGCGCGCCTACTACATGAGCTTCGCGGCCTGCGCCTGGTTCCTGTCGCCGTGGGCGATGATCGTCGGCATGCTCGGTGTCGTGACCATCCTGTTCCGGCGCGAGTTCAAGTCCGAGGTGCTGGCCGAGCTCAACAAGCCGCCGCTGGGCCCTCGGGCCGGCTGAGCCCGTCGAGAAAGGCCTTGCAGCGCGCGAGCTGCTCCAGCGTCGCACGCCCGGCGTGCGCAGTGGGCGGCGAGGGTCTCGACCAGCGCCAGGTTGGAGCGCTCGCTGACGGTGTCCAGTCGCACCGGACGCCGGGCCCGTTCGAGGCCTTCATCGGAAGGCGGCGGCAGGGGAGGGCGTCGGGCCACGGTACCCGCGTGCCGGCGCCGGGCGTGCGCCATGGCTAGCATCGGCGGATGCAGATTCCGACCCGAGACGACATCGCCGCCGCCGCGGCCCGCATCGCACCCGACGTGCGTCGTACGCCGCTGTGGCGCCTGCCGGGCTCCGCGCTGGGGCTGGACTGCGCCGAGGTCTGGCTGAAGCTGGAACAGCTGCAGCTGTCGGGCAGCTTCAAGGCACGCGGCATGTTCAACCGCCTGCGGTCGCGGCCGGTGCCCGAGGCCGGCGCGATCGTCGCGTCGGGTGGCAATGCCGGCATCGCGGTGGCCGCCGCGGCGCGTGCGCTGGGCGTGCGCTGCGAGGTCTTCGTGCCGGAGGTGAGCAGCGCCGCCAAACGCGCCGCGCTGGCGGCGCTGGGCGCGCGGGTCGTCGTGCACGGTGCGGCCTATGCCGACGCCTTCGCGGCCAGCGTCGAGCGCCAGCGCGAGACCGGCGCGCTGGTCATGCACGCCTACGACCAGCCCGAGGTCGTCGCCGGCGCCGGCACGCTGGCCGCCGAGATCGAGGCCGAGGCCGGCGTGCCCGACCGGCTGCTGGTCTCGGTCGGCGGCGGCGGGCTGGTGGCCGGCCTCGCCGCCTGGTTCGAGGGCCGCACGCGCATCGAGGCTTTGGAGCCGGCGCGGGCGCCGACGCTGAACGCGGCGCTGGCCGCCGGCGAGCCTGTGGACGTCGAGGTCGGTGGCGTGGCCGCCGATTCGCTGGGCGCGCGCCGGCTTGGTGCCATCGCCTGGCAGGTCGCCCGGCGCCATCCGGTCGTCTCGACGCTGCTCGACGACGAGGTGATCCGCGCCGCGCAGCGGCGCCTGTGGCGCGAGCTGCGCCTGGCGGTCGAGCCGGCGGCCGCGCTGCCGCTGGCGGCGCTGTGGTCCGGCGCGGTGAAGCCGGCGGCGCACGAGCGTGTCGCGGTCGTCGTTTGCGGCGCCAACCTGGACCCGGCGACGCTGGCCTGATCAGCCCAGGCCGAGGAACTCCAGCACCGGCGCCACGGTCTGCGCCGGGTCTTCCTCGTGCGGCACGTGGCCGAGCGCGGGGAAGACGACGAGCCGGCTGCCCGGGATGCGGCGCGCGAAGTCCTCGCCGGCCGACGGCGGGATGATGGTGTCGCGGCCGCCCCAGAGGATCAGCGTCGGCAGGCGCAGCGTCGAGATGCGGTCGGCGTCCTCGCCCGAGCGCGCCGACCGAAGGCGTTCGACCAGCGCGCGGCGGTTGCCTTCGCGCAGCGTCAGCTCGAAGTAGCGGTCGACGAGTTCGGCCGTCACGCGCGACGGGTCGCCGTAGGCGCTGGCGACCCCCTGGCTGACGGCGGTGCGCGGCAGCACCCACTCGAACGCGCGCCCCAGGCCGGGCACGCGGGCGAACTGCCAGGCCAGCGGCATGCCGCCGGACGAGAACACGGTGCCGCTGGCATCGACGAGGATCAGGCGCTCGACGCGCTGTGGCGCCATCGCCGCCAGCCGCCAGGCGACCTCGCCGCCGAGCGAGTTGCCGCCGACCGCGAAGCGCTGCACGCCCAGCCGGTCGAGCAGTTCGAGGACGAAGCGCGCCAGCGTCTCGCCGTCGTAGCGCTGGCCCGCGTAGCGCCCGGCCCAGGGGCCGGTGAGGCCGAAGCCGGGCAGGTCCAGCGTGATGACGCGGCGTCCCGGCGCGATCGAGCGCACCCAGCCTTCCCAGGTGTGCAGGCTGGACGAGGTGCCGTGCAGCAGCACCAGCGGCACCTGGCTGCGCGGCCCCTCGTCGCGCAGGTGCACGAGCTGGCCGCCCAGGTCGACGAAGTCCGACGGCGGCGGCGCCCAGTTGGCGACCAGCGACTCGACGCTGCGGTCGGGCGCACGCGACATCGCGAGCAGCGCCGCGGTGGCCATCAGCAGCAGGCCGAGGACACGGAACAGCAGGCGCATGGCAGCAGGGCGGGGACGCGGGAGCCGGGGTGCGCGGCATTGTAGGCAGCGCCCGGGGTCGGCCCGGCCGCGCCGACCCCCTCCCTACAATCCCCGCATGCCCTTCGTTCACCTGCGGACGCACACCGAATATTCCGTCGTTGACGGCACGCTGCGCATCGACGACGCGGCCGGCGCCGCCAAGGCCGACGGCCAGCCGGCGCTGGCCATCACCGACCTGTCCAACCTCTTCGGCGCGATCAAGTTCTACAAGGCCTGCCGCGGCGCGGGCGTCAAACCCATCGTCGGCGTCGACGTCTGGATGGACCCGCTGCCCGAAGCCGCCGAGCGCCAGCCCACGCGCCTGGCGCTGCTGGTGCAGGACCGCGGCGGCTACCTGAACCTGTGCGAGCTGCTGGCGCGCGCCTGGACGAAGAACGTGCAGCGCAACCAGGCCTGGGTGAAGTGGGAGTGGCTGCACGAGCTGTCGGGCGGGCTGATCGCGCTGTCCGGCGCCGACATGGGCGCGGTCGGCCAGGCGCTGCTGGCCGGTGACGAGCAGCGCGCCGCCGCCGCCGCGCGCGAGCTGGCCTCGATCTTCCCGGGCCGCTTCTACCTCGAACTGCAGCGTGCCGGCCTGCCGACCCACGAGGCCCATGTGCGTGCCGCGGTGCCGCTGGCCGCCCGGCTGGGGCTGCCCGTCGTGGCAACGCACCCGATCCAGTTTCTCGAGCCCGACGACTTCGAGGCCCACGAGGCGCGGGTCTGCATCGCCGAAGGCGAGACGCTGGCCAACCCCAAGCGCATCAAGCGATTCACGCGCGAGCAGCACTTCAAGACCGCGGCGCAGATGGAGTCGCTGTTCGCCGACGTGCCCAGCGCGATCGCCAACACCGTCGAGATCGCGCGCCGCTGCAACCTGACGCTGGTGCTGGGCAAGCCGCGGCTGCCCGACTTCCCGACGCCCGACGGCTCGCCGATCGACGTGTACTTCCGCAAGGCCTCGCACGAGGGCCTGGAGAAGCGCCTGGTGGCGCTGTTCCCGAAGGAGGAGGAGCGCGAAAAGCGCCGCCCCGAGTACGTCGAGCGCCTGGAGTTCGAGCTCGACACCATCCTGAAGATGGGTTTCCCGGGCTACTTCCTGATCGTCTCGGACTTCATCGTCTGGGCCAAGGCCAACGGCTGCCCGGTCGGCCCGGGGCGGGGTTCGGGCGCGGGCTCGCTGGTCGCCTACGCGCTGTTCATCACCGACCTCGACCCGCTGCAGTACAAGCTGCTGTTCGAACGCTTCCTGAACCCGGAACGCGTGTCGATGCCCGACTTCGACATCGACTTCTGCCAGGGCAACCGCGACCGCGTGATCCGGTACGTGAAGGAGAAGTACGGCCGCGACGCGGTCGGCCAGATCGCGACCTTCGGCACGATGGCCGCCAAGGCGGCGCTTCGCGACGTCGGCCGCGTGCTCGGCATGGGCTACGGCCACGTCGACGGCATCGCCAAGCTGATCCCGGCGCCGCCGGGCAAGACGGTGACGCTGGCCAAGGTGCCCGAGAAGCCCGACCCCGGCATCATCTACGCGCGCCAGGAAGAGCCCGAGATCGACCGCCGCGAGGCCGCCGAGGAGGAGGTGGCCGAGCTGCTGTCGCTGGCCACGCGTGTCGAAGGCATGGTGCGCAACATCGGCATGCACGCCGGCGGCGTGCTGATCGCGCCGGGCAAGATCACCGACTTCTGTCCGCTGTACCAGCAGCCTGGCAGCGACAGCGCGGTCAGCCAGTACGACAAGGACGACGTCGAGGCCATCGGCCTGGTGAAGTTCGACTTCCTGGGCCTGGCGACGCTGACGATCCTGGAACTGGCGCGCCAGTTCATCGTCGCGCGGCGGCCGAACATGAAGGACTTCAGCTACGAGACGCTGCCGCTGGACGACCAGCGGGTCTACAAGCTGTTCTCCGACGGCCTGACCGAGGCGGTGTTCCAGTTCGAATCACGCGGCATGCAGGGCATGCTGCGCGAGGCCAAGCCCAGCCGGCTGGAGGACCTGATCGCGCTGAACGCGCTGTACCGCCCGGGCCCGATGGACCTGATCCCGACCTTCGTCGCGCGCAAGCACGGCAAGGAGACGGTGGAGTACCCGCACCCGCTGCTGGAGACCGTGCTCGGCGAGACCTACGGCGTCATGGTCTACCAGGAGCAGGTGATGCAGACGGCGCAGGTGCTGGGCGGCTACTCGCTCGGCGGCGCCGACCTGCTGCGCCGTGCGATGGGCAAGAAGAAGCCCGAGGAGATGGCCCAGCACCGCGTCATCTTCCGCGAGGGCGCGGCCAAGAAGGACATCCCCGAAGCGAAGGCCGACGAGGTCTTCGACTTGATGGAGAAGTTCGCCGGCTACGGCTTCAACAAGTCGCACGCCGCCGCGTACTCGCTGCTGGCCTATCACACGGCCTGGATCAAGGTGCACTGCACGGCCGAGTTCTTCGCGGCCAACATGACGATCGAAGCCGACAACACCGACAAGCTGAAGGTGCTGCTGGCCGACGCCAAGCTGTTCGGCATCCGCTTCGATCCGCCCGACGTCAACACCGGCACGCTGCGTTTCGAGCCGATCGAGGACAAGCGCATCCGCTACGGCCTGGGGGCCGTCAAGGGCACCGGCGCCGGCGCGATCGAGGCCATCGTCGCGGCGCGCGAAGGCCGCGCCGGCGACGGCGGCGGCCCGTTCCGCAGCCTGTTCGACTTCTGCGCGCGGGTCGACCGCCAGCGTGTCAACAAGCGTGTCGTCGAAGCGCTGATCAAGGCCGGCGCCTTCGACTCGCTGCACGCCGACCGCGCCGCGACGCTGGCCAGCGTCGGCCTGGCGTTCGAGTGGGCCGACACGCAGGCCGCCAACAAGGACCAGGGCGGGCTGTTCGACTTCGGCGACGCGCACGGCTCGAGCACGCAGGAACCGGCGCTGGTCGCGGTGGAACCGTGGTCGGTGCGCGAGCGGCTGATGCAGGAGAAGATCGCCATCGGCTTCTACCTGTCGGGCCATCTGTTCGATGCCTGCCGCGACGAGGTGCGCAAGTTCGTGCGCCGCGACATCGTCGAGCTGGTCGACTCGCGCGAGCCGCAGTCGGTGGCCGGCATCGTCTCCGAGCTGCGCGTCATCAACGGCCAGCGCGGGCGAGTCGCGATCTTCAAGCTCGACGACGGCAGCGAGGCCATCGAGGCGGTGGCCAACGAGGAGCTGCTGGACGCCAGCCGCGAGCTGCTGCGCGAGGACGAGCTGGTCATCGTCGTCGGCAAGCTGCAGCCCGACCGTTTCTCGGGCGGCCTGCGCCTGAACGCGCAGCAGGTCTGGGACCTGGCGACGGCGCGCGCCCGTTACGGCCGCTACCTGTCGGTCGAACTCAACGGCGGCCTGCCGCCGGTGGCCGACGTGCTGAAGCTCTGGCCGGCGCGCCGTGTCGAGACCGAGGAAGGCGAGACCCAGCAGGGCCTGGCGGTGCGGCTGAAGCTCAAGCGTGCGACGGCCGTCGGCGAGCTCGACCTCGGCAGCGACGCCCGCTTCTGGCCCTGCGACGAGGCGCTGGCGCGCTGGAAGACGATCGCCGACCAGGGGCGCGCGGCCATCGTCTACGAATGAAAGGGTTTGTTTCGCGCGGCCTTGTCTGACATCCGCCGTGCGGCAGGCAGCGTTAGGTTCTCGTGAAACACTGTCTGGAGACCCGATGAGAAAGACGATCGCGAGCGCCTGCCTGAGCATCCTGGCGCTGGTGGGCGCACCCGCCCAGGCCACCAATGTCGGCGTGTCGGTCGAGATCAGCCAGCCGGGCATCTACGGCCGCGTGGACATCGGCCGCTATCCGCAGCCGGCGGTCATCGTCGCGCAGCCGGTGATCATCGGCCGGCCGGTCGCCGTGGCGCCGCAGCCGGTCTACATGTGGGTCCCGCCGGGCCACCGCAAGAACTGGCGCAAGCACTGCCGGGACTACGGTGCCTGCGGCGTGCCGGTGTACTTCGTTGACCACCGCTGGTATCGCAGCCACGTGATGCCGGCGCGCGAGGTGCGTTACGAGCGGCGCGACGACCGGCGCGATGACCGCTACGAGCGCCGCGACGATCGCCGTGACGACCGCTACGACCGCCGTGACGATCGCCGCGACGACCGCCATGACCGGCGCGACGACCGCCGCGGCCCGCCCGGGCCCCGCGACGGCCATCGCGGCCCGCAGGGCTGACGCGGGCGGCTCCGCCAGCGCGTGCGGTGCGGCACGCGCCGGCACTTCTTCACTTCGCCTTCGCCGGCTTGGTGTCCTTGGCTTCGCCGCCGCTCCAGCCGGCGCCGGCCACCGTCAGCCCGGCCTGCGAGAAGCGTGCGGCGTTGCCCGCGCCGATGCCGGGCACGCGGTCGACCATGTCGGCCCAGCTCTTGAACGCGCCGGCCTTGCGCGCCTCGAGGATCTTGGCCGACAGGCCCGGGCCGATGCCCTTGACGGTTTCGAGCTCGGCCTGACTGGCCTGGTTGGCGTCGACCGCGGCATGGGCGTTGAAGGCGAAGGCCGCGAACAGCAGTGCGGCGGCGGGACGCAGGAATCGCTTCATGGAGGGCTCCCTCGGCACCAGGTGCCGTCGTGGCCCGCCGGCCCCATGCCGACGGTGCACGGGGCGCATTCTTCGGAGCCCGCGGGGGGCGCGCATCCCTCCGCGGGGCGCCTCCGAGCGGTGCCCCGTGCAGGGCGATCGCTTGCGCCGCGGCACCCCGCCGGCCGGGGGTGGCCGGCTATAGTCTCCGCCGCCGCCGCGCACCGCGGCGCGAGACGGTGAACCTCCCGAGATGACTTCCCTTTTTGCCCACAACCTGGCCGAGCACCGGGCGCTGTTCGCTCGGCTCGACACGCTCGACGCCGAGGTCGAACGCGCCGGCGACACGATCGCACGGGCGCTGGCCGCCGGCGGCAAGCTGCTGATCTGCGGCAACGGCGGCTCGGCCGCCGACAGCCAGCACATCGCCGCCGAGCTGACGGGCCGCTTCATCCACGACCGCCGGCCGCTGGCGGCGATCGCGTTGACGACCGACACCTCGGCGCTGACCAGCATCGCCAACGACTACGCCTTCGACGACGTGTTCGTGCGTCCGGTGCGCGCGCTGGGCCGTGCCGGCGACGTGCTGCTGGGCCTCTCGACCTCGGGCAACTCGGCCAACGTGCTGCGCGCCGTGGACGCCGCGCGTGAACTGGGCCTCACGACGATCGGCCTGCTGGGCCGCGACGGCGGCGCGCTGCGCACGCGCTGCGACCAGGCGATCGTCGTGCCGAGCACGACGACCGCGCGCATCCAGGAAGCGCACATCCTGATCGGCCACACGCTGTGCGGGCTGGTCGAACAGAAGCTGGGGCTGGCATGAGCCCTCAGGACTTGTCCGGGGCTCATTCCCGCTCGGCGGGAACGGCCGCCAGGCCGAAGGGTGCCCCAGTGAGCCCATCAGTGAGCGTCACCGCCACCTGGCCGCGTCCGGCGCGCGAGGCGCTGGCGGCGTGCCGCGTGCTCGTCGTCGGCGACGTCATGCTCGACCGCTACTGGCACGGCGCCGTCGACCGCATCTCGCCCGAGGCGCCGGTGCCGGTGGTGCGTGTCAACCGCGAGGAGGAGCGCCTGGGCGGCGCCGCCAACGTCGCGCTGAACGTGCGTGCGCTCGGCGCGCAGGCGACGCTGCTGACCGTCGTCGGCGACGACGAGCCTGCGCGCCGGCTGCGCACGCTGCTCGAGGCCCAGGACGTGCGCGCCGTGCTCGGCGCCGACGCCCAGCTGCGCACCATCGTCAAGCTGCGTGTCATCGGCCGCCAGCAGCAGCTGGTGCGCATCGACTTCGAGAACCAGCCGACGCACGAGGTGCTGGCGCAGCTGCTCGACGACTTCGAGCGCGAGCTGCCCGGCCACGACGCGGTGCTGTTCTCCGACTACGGCAAGGGCGGGCTGGCCCACGTCGGCCGCATGATCACGATGGCGCGCGAGGCCGGCAAGCCGGTGCTCGTCGACCCCAAGGGCAGCGACTTCTCGCGTTATGCCGGTGCCGACCTGATCACGCCGAACCGCGCCGAGCTGGCGCAGGTCGTCGGCCATTGGGCCAGCGAGGACGAGCTGCGCGAACGCGCCCGTGCGCTGCGCGAGCGCCTGGGGCTGGCGGCGCTGCTGCTGACGCGCTCCGAAGAAGGCATGACGCTTTACGACGCCCAGGGCGAGCGCCACGTCGACGCCGACGCCCGCGAGGTCTTCGACGTCACCGGCGCCGGCGACACCGTCATCGCGACGATGGCCGCGCTGATCGCCGCCGGCCTGCCGGCAAGCGACGCGATGCCCTGGGCCAACCGCGCCGGCGGCATCGTCGTCGGCCGTTTCGGCACGGCCAGCGTCGGTTACGACGAGCTGTTCGCATGAGCCCACAGGACTTGTCCGGGGCTCAGTCCCGCTTGGCGGACCGGCCGCAAGGCCGAAGGGTGCCCCGATGAGCTTCATGGACAAGCTCTGCGCCCGCGCCGACGCCCCGGCGCGGCTGGCGGCGCTGCCGCGGCCGTGGGTGTTCACCAACGGCGTCTTCGACGTGCTGCACCGCGGCCACGTCAGCTACCTGGAGCGTGCGCGCGCGCTCGGCGGCTCGCTGGTCGTCGGCGTCAACAGCGACGTCTCGGCGCGTGGCCTGGGCAAGGGCCCGGACCGGCCGCTGAACGGCGAGCAAGACCGCGCGCTGGTGCTGGCGGCGCTGGAATCGGTGTCGCTCGTCACCTGGTTCGACGAACGCACGCCGGTGGCGCTGCTGGCCGAGCTGCGCCCCGACGTCTACGTCAAGGGCGGCGACTACGACATCGAGACGCTGGAAGAGACGCGGCTGGTGCGCGGCTGGGGCGGCACGGCGCTGGCGCTGCCCTTCGTCGACGGCTACTCGACGACGCGGCTCGTCGAACGCATCCGCGCCGGCACATGAGCCCGCAGGACTCGTTCGGTGCCCATTCCCGCCAGGCGGGACCGGCCGCCAGGCCGGACAGTGCCCCACAGCGCGCGCGCGCCGTCTTCCTCGACCGCGACGGCGTGGTCAACGTCGATCACGGTTACGTCGGGCGCTGGGAGGACTTCGAGTTCGTGCCCGGCGCCGTCGACGCGATGCGCCGGCTGCACCAGGCCGGCTGGCGACTCGTCGTCGTGACCAACCAGTCGGGCATCGCGCGGGGTTATTACACCGAGGCCGACTACGAGGCGCTGACGGCGCGGATGAAGGCCGAACTCGCCGCCGCCGGCGCGCCGCTGGCCGGCGTCTACCACTGCCCGCATCACCCGAAGGGCTCGGTCGCGGCCTATGCGCGCGACTGCGACTGCCGCAAGCCGGCGCCGGGGATGATCCTGCGCGCCGCGCAGGAGCTCGGAATCTCGCTCGCCGAGTCGGTGCTGGTCGGCGACAAGGCCAGCGACGCCCAGGCCGCGCGCGCGGCCGGTGTCGGCCGGGTCGTGCTCGTCGCCGAGGCGGGAACGCTGGCCGACGGTGCCGAACTCGCCGATGTGGTGGCCGCTTCGCTGTCGGTCGCGGCAGAGAAGGGCCTGATCGCCGTCGCGCCGGCGGTCAGCTAGCGGGCCGGCGCCGTCGCTGACCGGGATTTGCGCTGCGCCAGCCGGTCGATGATCTCGCCGCGGCGCTGCTGCCAGTCGCGCTCGAAGATCGCCAGACGGTGCACGTCGACACGGCCGGTGGCGGTGGCGTAGTGCTCGCGAAAGACGCCCTCGACATCGAAGCCAAACTTGCGGTGCAGCCGCAGCACCGGCTGGTTGTACGCCAGGACCTCGCAGCACAGCTTGTGCAGCCTGAGCGGCCCGAAGGCGTGATCCAGTGCCAGCACCTCCATGCGGCTGCCGCTTCCCGGCGGCGCGTCGGGTGCGGAGTAGAACGCCCAGAACGCGTGTCCGTGCACCGGGTCGATGTGGCTGAAGCCGACGACGCCACAGGCTTTGCCATCGAGCATCGCGACGAAGTAACGGTGGGCGGGGCTGGCGCGGGTTCGCTCCCACCACGCGCGGTGCTCCGCCTCGCCGATCTCGTGCTGGGTGTACATGTTGGCCCGCACGCGAGGGTCGTTGCGCCACTGGCGCATCGTCTCCACGTCCTCGTCGGCCGCCGGCCTCAGATGATCGGCAGGGTTCATGTCGGCTCCTTCGGGCTTCGAAATGTCTGCGGCCTTGTCCCAAACGGTGCGATCGGCGTCTGCGCCGGTGTCACGAGATCGAATCGACAACAGGCCTGCCGCCAGCACCGAAGGCGTTCCGGCCCTCTCCGTCAGCCGTCTCCCAGCGCCTGCATCGCGCGGTACAGCCACTCGGCGCGCTCCCAGTCTTCGGGCGTGTCGATGTCCTGCACACGGTGGCGCGGCAGGCGCAGCGCGACCGCGTCGGGTCCGAAGACCGGGCGCCCGTCGCACCACGCCTGGGCGCGTCCCCAGTAGAACTGCCCGGCATCGTGGAAGGCCGGCACGAGATCCTGGGATCGCGTGGCGTAGTCCTGCGGCCGGATCATCGACACCTCGCCGTTCGGTCCCAGGTGCAGGGCTCGTTCGATCGGATAGCCGAAATCGGTGACGCTGAAGACGAAGTCGCAGCCACGCTGCTGCAGCAGCGCCAGGGCCTGCCGGATGTCCTGCGCCCGCAGAAACGGAGCGGTGGCGTACAGGCAGCAGGCGTACTCGATGCGGCCAGCGCCTGGCTGCAACTGTTCGATGGCGTGGCGGATCACGCCGGCCGTGCCGGCATGGTCGCCGGAGAGCTCGGCCGGGCGCCTGAACGGCACCTCGGCACCGCAGGCGCGTGCGATCGAGGCGATCTCGTCGTCGTCGGTGGAGACGACGATGCGATCGAAACAGCCGCTGGCCGACGCTGCGGCGATCGAGTGGGCGATGATCGGGCGGCCGGCGAACTCTCGGATGTTCTTGCGCGGGATCCGTTTGCTGCCGCCGCGCGCCGGGATCACCGCGACCTTCATGCGAGCTGCCGCCGAAGCCGCTCGATGACGTAGTCCTGCTCGGCCTCGGCCAGGCGCGGAAACATCGGCAGCGAGATGGCGCCGTCGTAGTAGGCCTCGGCCACCGGGAACTGCCCGCGATCGAAGCCGCGGCGGCGGTAGAACGGCTGCAGGTGCACCGGGATGTAGTGCACGTTGACACCGATGCCGTCGGCGCGCAGCGCTTCGAACACCGCGCGGCGACGGGTCGCGTCGTGCAGCCGGACCGGATACAGATGGAGCGCCGAGCGGTTGTCCGCGCGGCGCTCCGCGATGTCCAGAGGCAAGCCACGCAAGGCGTCGTCGTAACGTCGAGCCAGCGCGTGGCGGCGTTCGACGTACGCCTGCAGCCGCGACATCTGCGAACGGCCGAGTGCCGCCTGAAGGTCGGTCATCCGGTAGTTGAAGCCGAGATCGACCTGCTCGTAGTACCAGGGACCATCGGCCGGGTTCTCCATGCGCGAGGTGTCGCGCGTGATGCCGTGGCTGCGCAGCAGTTCGAGGCGCCGCGCGAGCGCGGCGTCGCGGGTCGTCGCCATGCCGCCCTCGGCGGTGGTGACGATCTTCACCGGGTGGAAGCTGAAGACCGTGATGTCGCTGTAGCGGCAGTTCCCGATCGGCTCGTCCAGATAGCGCCCGCCGATGGCATGCGACGCGTCTTCGACGATGGCGAAACCATAGCGTTCGCCCAGCGCACGGATCTCGCGCATCGCGCAGCTCTGCCCGGCGAAGTGCACTGCCGTGACGATGCGCGGCAACTGTCCGCGCGCGGCCGCATCCTCCAGCCGCCTTTGGAGCGCCGAGACCGACAGGTTGAGCGTGCCGGGGTCGATGTCGACGAAGTCGACGTCGGCGCCGCAATAGAGCGCAGCGTTGGCGGTCGCGACGAAGGTGTTGGGGCTGGTCCAGACGATGTCGCCCGGGCCCAGGCCCAGTGCGAGGTAGGCGATATGCAGCGCTGCCGTGGCACTGTGCACGGCGACGGCGTGCGGCACCTGACAGGCCGAGGCGACTGCGGCCTCGAACGCCGGGATCTCGGGGCCTTGCGTCAGGAAGTCCGATCGAAGCACCGCGTCGACGGCGGCGATGTCCTCGGCAGTGACGTCCTGACGGCCGTAGGGAATGGGTTTCACAGCAGACCGATCTTCTCGCGGTTCTGGGCGATCCAGGACTGCAGCGCCTCGGCGCTCATCCAGTCACTGTTGGTGTGGCTGGAGTAGTCGAAGCCCTCGGGGACCTTGGTGCCGTCCTTGATGCGTTCCGCGCTGGCGTCCCAGTTGTGGATGGCCGGCAGGATCTTGTAGTGGTCGGCGTACTCGTAGGTGTAGAACGAGTCCTCCGGGCTGATCATCTGCTCGTGCAGTTTCTCGCCCGGCCGGATGCCCACGAACTCGATGCGTGCCTCCGGCGCCACCGCCCGGGCGAGGTCGACGATGCGCATCGACGGGATCTTGCGCACGTAGATCTCGCCACCGACCATGTCGTCGAAGGCGTGCCAGACCAGTTCGACACCTTGCTCCAGCGTGATCATGAAACGCGTCATGCGTTCGTCGGTGACCGGCAGCACGCCTCGGTCGCGGATCGACATGAAGAACGGGATCACCGAGCCGCGCGAGCCCATCACGTTGCCGTAGCGCACCACCGCGAAGCGGGTGCCGTGGGCGCCGGCGTAGGAGTTCCCGGCGACGAACAGCTTGTCCGAAGCGAGCTTGGTCGCGCCGTAGAGATTGACCGGGCTGCTCGCCTTGTCGGTGGACAGCGCGACGACGCGCTCGACACCCTTGTCGATGCAGGCGTCGATCAGGTTCATCGCGCCGATGACGTTGGTCTTGACGCACTCGAACGGGTTGTACTCCGCGGTCGGCACGATCTTCGTCGCCGCCGCATGCACCACGACGTCGATGCCGTCCAGCGCGCGATACAGGCGCTCGCGGTCGCGCACGTCACCGATGAAGAAACGCACCCGCGGATCGCCCTGGAACTTCTTGGCCATCTCCCACTGCTTCATTTCGTCGCGGGAGTAGATGACCAGCCGCCGCGGGTTGTAGCGGGCGAGTGTCATCGGCACGAAGGTGTTGCCGAAGGAGCCGGTGCCGCCGGTGATGAGGATGGACTTTTGCGTCAGCATGATGTCGAGTGGGGCCCGGCGCGGAAGCCGGAGTGCGATCTTGGCGCGCATTGTCCTGTGTTCGCAGGCCCAATGCGATGAGGAAGTCCAAAGCTCACCGTCTTCGGGTTCGTCGTCTGTCCGGCGGCCGGTCGATGCCGCTTGCTGCCTGCCCCGGTGTCCTCGCGCCGCTGCCGGCAGGCGGACTCGGTCCCGTCTTGAGCGGCACAGCGAGGAAAACGGTCCCGTGTGACCGAGAATGACGTCTTGCGCGTCGTTCTGGTGCGTGACGGGTCAGTCTTCACCTGATTCGTCACCGGATGCCAGTCCGACGCCCGAACGCTGTGGCGTTCTCCTGGTGTTCCTGGTAATCAACATGTTGATCTACAAGAGTGGTTGGCGTGCCGCCGGCTGCGGCGTCCGTCGCACCCCGGGCGTTGCTCCAGTTCCCCTGAGTCCGCGGCGACCGACGAAGGGGCGGCCTTGAATCTCTGCGTCATTCCCGCACGAGGCGGCAGCAAGCGCATTCCGCGCAAGAACGCCAAACCGTTCTGCGGCCGGCCGATGATCGCCTGGTCGATCGAGGCGGCGCTGTCCAGCGCTTGCTTCGAACACGTCGTCGTGTCGACCGACGATGCCGAGATCGCGCAGCTGGCCCGCCGGTTCGGCGCCGAGACCCCGTTCACGCGCCCGGCCGAACTGTCGGACGACTTCACGCCGACCCGTCCGGTCGTGAACCACGCGATCCTCGATGCCCAGCAGCGTTGGGGTGCCGTCGACCGCGTCTGCTGCCTCTATGCCACGGCCCCGTTCGTGCGCGCGGCCGACCTTCGTGCCGGCCTCGCGACGCTGGAGTCCAGCGGCGCCGAGTTCGCCTTCACCGTCGCCAGCTTTCCGTACCCGATCCAGCGTGCCTTGCGCCGCACGGCGGATGGGCGGGTGCAGATGATCGACCCGTCGACACGGCTGACGCGTTCGCAGGACCTCGAACCCGCATTCCACGACGCCGGCCAGTTCTACTGGGGGCGCACGTCGGCCTTTCTGGACGGTCTCGAGACCTTTTCCGAGTGCTCGGTGCCCATCGTCCTGCCGCGCGAGCGCGTGCAGGACATCGACACCGAGGAAGACTGGCGCCGTGCCGAACTGCTGATGCGCTTGTTGGACGGCCAAGAGCCGGTGGCGCCGCGATGATCGTCGTCCGTTGCGACGCCGGCCCGGTGGTCGGCATGGGGCATCTCGCGCGTTGCCGGGCCCTCGCGTCGGCGATTCGCCGCCGCGGCTGCGCGGTCGCGCTCTTCGGGCCTGATCCGGCGTACCGGACTCGGGACGACGAAGCGTTGTTCGATGCCTGGCTGCCGGACGGCGGCTGGCGCGGCGGCGAAGCCGATGCGCAGGCGCTGCTGGCCTTTGCGCGCACGCTGCGGGCGCGTGGCGCCGTGCTCGACGACTACCGCGTCGATCTCGCGTACCAGCAGCAGCTGCGGGCGGCCGGCCTGCCCTGGCTTCAGTTCCAGGCCCAGGCCGACATGCCCTTGCTGGCCGATCTGGTGCTGAACTACAGCCCCGCGACGCCCGAGGAGCCGTATCGCCGTGCGGCCGACCGAACCGACGCGCGCCTGCTGATCGGGCCGGCCTGGGCCATTCTTCGCGACGAGTTCGCCGGCCAGGCGCCGCGGGCGGCGGCCTCCGCGGTGAGCGAGGTGCTGCTGAGCTTCGGCGGCGGCGACGACCGCGGCGCGCTCGGTTTTGCGCTCGATGCACTGCTTCCCGTGGCTCCCGCGGGCCTGCGGTTCGTCGTCGTCAGCGGCCGGCACAACCCGGCCAATGCCGCTTACCTGCAACGCTACGCGGGCGACGCGCGCGTGCGCTGGCTGATCCAGCCCGGGGATGTCGCGGGCCTGATGCGGGCCGCCGATCTTGCGGTGCTGGCCGCAGGGACGACCACTTTCGAGGCCGCCTGCTGTGGCCTGCCGATGCTGATGCTGGCCATCGCCGACAACCAGATCGAACAGGGCCGCGGCTGGCAGCAGATCGGCGCCGGAACCTACCTGGGCGAGCTGGGCCAGGTGAGGGCGCAGGAACTGGCCGACGCGTTCGTGGCGGCCTTGCCTGCCGCGCCCCGGCAGCGCATGGCCGAGGCCGGCCGCGCCGCCGTCGACGGTCAGGGGGGCGACCGGGTGGCCGCGGCCTTGCTCGAGGTCGTGGCCGCGGTGCGGGGGCGGCCATGAAGGCGGGTTTCGACCTCGTCTGCATCGGCGCCGGTGACGAGCAGGTCGCCGGCATCGCGGCTGCCCAGCGCCTGGGACTGCGCGTGTTCGCGCTCGACGGCAATGCCAGCGCTCCGGGGCTCGCCCTGGCCGACGCAGCCGAGGTCGTCGACCTGCGCGACGCCGATGCCGTCGTCGCCGTCGTGCGGCGGACCGGCGCGCGTGGCGTGGTCCCGGTGCCTCTGGGCGCCGTGCTGGCCACCGTGGGTGCGGTCAACGACGCGCTGTGCTTCCGTGGGATCTCCTCGCGCTCCGCGCGGTTGTGCACCGACAAGGCACTGATGCGAGCGGCCTTCGCCGCTGCCGGCCTGGCGCAGCCGATGTCGCTGCCGGCGGCCACCCGAGACGAGGTGCTGGCGGCGGCCCGGCGTGTCGGTTTCCCTCTGGTCGTCAAGCCCGCCAGCGGCAGTGGCAGCCGCGGTGTCGCGCTGTTGGCCGATGCAGCCGAACTCGACGACTTCCTCGAACGACACGGCGCCGACCTGCTGGAGCGCTTTGCCGGCGGCGCGCTGGTGGAGTCGGTCCTCCGCGGTCAGGAGTACGGCGTCGACGGGGTGGTCGCCGACGGTGTCTGCTCGGTGTTGTCGCTGCGCCGCAAGCTCATGTCGCCGCCGCCTGCGCGAGTGGCCTTGGCCTACACCGGCCCGGTGCGGCTCGCGCCGGACACGATGCAGCGCATCGACGCAGCCATGCGCCGTGCCACGGCCTGTATCGGGCTGCACGACTGCCTGTTCCACGCCGACGTGATGGTGTCCGACGCCGGCGAGGTGACGATCATCGAACTCTCGGGGCGGCCTTCGGGTTTCGGCCTCAGTTCGGTGCTGCTGCCGGCCTGCCTCGGCGTCGACGTCCAGGAACAGGCGATCCGCATGACGCTGGGCCTGTCGTATTCGTTCCAGCCGACGCGGCGGCGCATCGGACGGCTGGCCGGCGTCGTCGACCGGGCGGGCACCGTTCGTTCGCTGGGCTCACCGGAACGGGCCAGGGCCGTGCCGGGCGTTGTCTCGCTGCGGCTTGCGCTGAGCGAGGGCGATGTGGTGCCGGACATGGCGTCGGGCGCCGACTGGTGGCATGCCGGCCACGCAATCGTCGTCGCCGACGACGAACCTGCGCTGGATGCCGCGTGGCGTGAGCTCTGCCGTGCGCTGGCGATCACGATCGAGTGAAGGAGATCACCATGGTTGCGACCGACTACCAGACGACGTCCCCGGGCCGGGTCTGGCGCGGGCAACTGGCGGCGAACCGGCTGCGCTATCCCAGCGAGCCTGTCGTGCGCTGGCTGGCGCGCATCCGTCCCTCGTTGCCCGCCGACGCTGCGGCCATAGAGATGGGTTTCGGTTCCGGACGCCACCTCCAGCTGCTGCTGGACCAGGGCCTGCAGGCCTGGGGCACCGAGCTGCTGGAGGATGCCATTGCCCTCGGGGACGAGATCCTGGGCGCCGGCTCGCGAGCGGGCCGGGTCGTGCTCGGCCCGCTCGACCATCCCGACCTGCCGAGATCGGCGTTCGACGTCTTCCTGACCTGGGGCACGCTGTTCCTGATGCCGCCCGATGCGATGAAGCGCACGCTCGGCGACGCCGCCCGCCTGCTCAAACCGGGCGGACACGCGCTCTTCAACCTGCGGACTCCGGACAACTGGTTCGCCGGGCTGGGTGCCGAGGGGCCGGCCGGCCACTGGTTGCTGGACGATCGCGCCGGCCCCTACGCCGGCAGCGCCTACACCTTCCTCGATCACGACGCGATCGCCCCGCTGCTCGATGGCACCGGTCTTCGCGTGCACGGGGTCGAACGCATGGACTGGTGGCAGGGACCGCAGATGCAGCGACACTCCTGGTGGATCGTTCACGCGATCCGCGACTGAAACCTCTCGCCGCGCTCGCGCGCGGCCCATGGACATGAAGATCCTCGAACGTGACATCGGCCCCGACAGCCGGCCCTACGTGATCGCCGAGATGTCGGGCAACCACAACCGCTCGCTCGAGCGCGCGCTGGCGATCGTGGATGCCGCTGCTGACTGCGGCGCCGACGCGATCAAGTTGCAGACCTACACCGCCGACACGATGACGCTGGACGTCGCGGAAGGCGAGTTCACGATCCACGACCCGAAGTCGCTGTGGGCCGGCCGCGCGCTGCACGACCTCTACAACGAGGCCTACACGCCCTGGGAGTGGCACGCGCCGATCATGCAGCGCGCCCGCGAGCGCGGGCTGGCCTGCTTCAGTTCGCCTTTCGACGAGTCGGCGGTCGACTTCCTCGAGCAGTTGGATGCCCCGGCCTACAAGATCGCGTCGTTCGAGTGCGTGGACCTGCCCCTGATCCGGCGTGCGGCACGCACCGGCAAGCCGCTGATCATCTCCACCGGCATGGCCACTGTCGCCGAGATCGCGGAGGCGGTCGATGCCGCGCGTGCCGCCGGCTGTCGTGATCTCGTGCTCCTCAAGTGCACGAGCACCTATCCGGCCAGCCCCGAGAACACCAACCTCAGGACGATCGCGCACATGCGCGACGTCTTCGGCTGTGAAGTGGGCCTGTCCGACCACACGATGGGCATCGGTGCGGCCATCGCCTCGGTGGCCTGCGGCGCGACGGTCATCGAGAAGCACTTCACGCTGGCGCGCGCTGACGGTGGCGTCGATTCGGCGTTCTCGATCGAGCCCGCCGAGCTGCGCAGCCTGGTCGTCGAGTCGGAGCGTGCGTGGCTGGCGCTCGGCGCGGTCCGTTACGGCCCGACCGCGCCTGAGGAGAAGGCGCGGCTGCGCCGACGCTCGCTGTACGTCGGCGAAGACCTGAAGGCCGGCGACGTGCTGACGGTCCGCAACCTGCGCCGCATCCGTCCCGGCCACGGCCTGGAGCCGAAGTACTACGAGATGCTGCTCGGCCGGCGCGTCAATCGTGACCTGAGCAAAGGCACGCCGATGGCCTGGGAGTTTCTCGCCTGAGCAGCGCGGCCGGCTCAGCGGCGCTCGATGCCCAGCCGGTCCATCATCTCCCGCGACGCCTGGTGCTGCTGCGGGACCTGGGTGCGGATGCGGTCGGTGCCGAACGACACCACCGCGGTACTTGGCGCGCAGATCTGGCGCGCCAGGAACAGTGCCGTCGAGTTGACCCCGAGCACCGCCCGGTACGGGGTCTGCGAGAGATGCACCTCGAGCGGCACGTCGAGTTCGATCTTGCGCGCTCCGGCGGGTCTGAACTCGTCGCGGCCATCGCGCGGGTGGCCCTTGTAGACGATGTCGTCGATGCCGCGCTCGAGGCACCAGCGCGCGATCTCGTCGCGGGTCGCGTCGTGGTCCGCCTGGCTCATCACGCCCAGCGCCTGCAGCGGCTGGCCGATGACGATCGCGCTCGACCCGCTGTCGTCTGACCGGCGCTGCATCAGCGGGGCGAGCTCGACCGTGCGTCCGCGGGGGTAGTCGTGCGGGAATCCCGCCAGCGTGTAGATGCGGTCGACGAACGGCGCCTCGGCTGCGGTGCGATCGCCGCGGAAACACCAGTAGTCGAGTTCCGGCGCCGCCAGCCTGCGCAGCTTGCGCAGCCACTGGGCGGCCTCGCGCACCGGGCCCAGCGGGTGGCGGGCGATGTTCATCAGCCCGTCGGGCAGGATGCGGGCGTGCATCGTGCCGGCGCCGCAGCGCCGCGGCAGCGCACGCAGGTAGTAGTTCACCGCCTCGGTATCGAACACCGGGCTGTGCAGCCGGATCTCGGCGCAGGGACCGACCGCTGCGGCGACCGTGGCGATGTTCTGCTTCAGGCGGCGCAGTCTCCCGAACGCACCCGGCAGCGGATCGAAGCGCGGCCAGGGTGCGTAGGCGACGGCATCCCAGTCGCTGGCGTCGATGAAGCGCCTCGCGTCCGGCCGGTAGGGCACGATGACACGGCGGCTGTTCGCCTCGTGGTCCAGTGCCACCCGGCGCGCGGCGAGATAGTGCAGCGGCGACGCGACGAAGAAGACCGCGACGACGTCCCGGCCCGCGTTCATCAGGCGATCTCCCGGTAGACCTGCAGGTTGCCGCGCACCATCGCCGCCACCGAGAAACGCGCGACGACGTGCTCGCGCCCGGCCGCGCCGTAGCGCGCGCGCAGCGCGGCGTCGCCCAGCAGCGTGTTCAGGTGGCGCGCCAGCGCGGCGGTGTCGCCCGGCTCGATCAGCTCGCCGTTGACGCCCGGCAGCACGATCTCGGGGATGCCGCCGGCGCGGCCGGCGACGATCGGCAGGCCGCAGGCCGCGGCCTGCAGCAGCGCGACGCCCAGGCCTTCCATCTCGGCCGGGTGCACCAGCAGGTCGAGGTTGGGCAGCACGCGCGGCAGGTCCTGGCGGAAGCCCGGGAACAGCACCCGGTCGACCAAGCCGGCGGCGCGCGCCTCGTTCTCGATCGCCTCGCGCAGCGGCCCCTGGCCGAAGATCAGGAAACGCGTGCGCGGGTGCGCCGCCAGCACCGCCGGCAGCGCCGCCAGCAGCGTGCGGTGGCCCTTGCGGGCGATGAACTGCGCGGCCATGCCGACCGCCAGCTCGTCCG
The DNA here is from genome assembly GCF_011065555.1 of Rubrivivax sp. JA1026. Taxonomy (NCBI): domain Bacteria; kingdom Pseudomonadati; phylum Pseudomonadota; class Betaproteobacteria; order Burkholderiales; family Sphaerotilaceae; genus Rubrivivax; species Rubrivivax sp. JA1026. The sequence goes on along the minus strand of NZ_JAALCQ010000003.1, from coordinate 251,621 downwards.
GCGCGAGGCCGAACTCGGCCTCCAGCCAGGCGCGTTCGCCGCGGCCGGGCCGGTACTGCTCGACGTCGACCGAACTCGGCACGCAGCGCAGCTTGGTGCGCGGCACGCCCTCTGCCTCGAGCACGCGGAAGATGCCCTCGGAGATCGTCACGACGCGGTCGTAGAGCCGGTACTTGAGGCCGACCCAGGCGCGCGGCTCGGGGTTGTCGACACGCCGGCTCAGCACCACCGGCACGCCTTCCAGGCGCGCCGCCAAGCCGCCCCAGAGGTCGCTGCCGCGGCGGCTGTGCAGGTGCACGACGTCCGGGCGCTCGGCGCGGATCAGGCGGCGCAGGCGGCCGAGCATGCCGACATCGGCGTCGCCGCCCATCTCGATCTGCACGACGCGCGCGTGCGGCGCGGCCGCCTCGGCGACGGCGCTGCCCAGCGGCGCGGCGAGCACGTTGTCGACGCCCTCGGCACCGAGCCCGCGCACCAGGAACACGACCTGCAGCGCACCGCCGTACAGGTGCTTGCCGGCCTCGACGTGGAGAACCTTCATGAGACGGGGAGGATCGGGAGGGTCGGGGTGCCGTCGGCCAGCCGCGTCGCGGTGTCGAACACGCGCTGCACTTCCAGCGAGCGCATGCAGTCGAAGCGGCCGGCGCAGCTCGGGCGGCGGCGGCAGGGCGAACACGGCAGCGCGTCGTAGAGCACGACGGTGCGCGGCGTCGCCGCGTCGAGATAGGGCCGGGTCGAGCCGAACAGCGCGACGGTCGGCACGTCCAGCGCCGTGCCCATGTGCGTCAGGCCGGTGTCGACGCCGACCAGCAGCGCGGCCTCGGCCAGCGCGGCGACGGTCTCGTCGAGCTTGAGCCGGCCGGCGAGGTTGGCCGCCGCCGGCGCCAGTGCGGCGATGCGCGCCGCGGCGTCCACGTCGCCCGGGCCGCCGACGATCACCGGCTGCAGGCCGCGCGCCGCGAAGGCCTGGGCCAGCTCGGCCCAGCGGTCCTCGAACCAGTGCTTCTGCGGCCGCGTCGTGAACGGGCACAGCGCGACCCAGCGGCCGGCGACGCCGGCCTCGGCGAGCGCGGCGCGCGCGCGTTCGCGCGGGGCCGCGCCGACGGCGAGGTCCAGGCGGAAGTCGGACTCGGCAGCGCCGAGCGCGACGCCGAGCGCCCGGTACTCGCTGCCGATGCGGCGGTCGGCGCCGGCGGGTGGCGACACGCGGTGGTGCATCAGGTGCTGGCTGCCTTCGTGCGAACGCAGCCCGACACGCTGCGGCGCGCCGGTCAGCCAGGCGCAGAAGCCGCTCTTGAGCAGGCCCTGGGCGTCGAGCACGAGGTCGTAGCGCTCGGCACGCAGCCGGCGGCGCAGGGCCAGCACCTCGCCGGCCAGCGCGCCCAGGCGGCGCTCGCGCCAGAGCTGCTGCAGCACGGCGCGCGGCATCGTCTTGACGCCGTCCAGGCGCGGGTTGTGCGCCAGCAGCGGCGCCGCCGGCGGCTCGACGAGCCAGTGGATCGTCGCGTCGGGCCAGCGTGCACGCAGCGAACGGATCAGGCCCGAGGCCATGACGACGTCGCCGATCGCGCTCAGGCGCACGATCAGGATGCGCGGCGGGCGGCCGGCGGGCAGCTTCAGCGGAAGAACGGGGCGGGGGTTCACGGCTCGTTCCCGGCGGCAGGGCCGGAGGTGGTGCGCAGCGCCTCGTAGACCTGCAGGGTCTGGCGGGTCATCAGGTCGACGGTCAGCTCCGCGCTGTAGGTCTCCCGGCCTCGCTCGCCCATGCGCCGCGCCATCTCCGGATTGGCGGCCAGCGTGCCGAGGGCCTGCGCGAGCGCTCCGGCGTCGCCCGGTTCGACCAGCAGACCGTTGCGCCCGTCGATGACGATCTCCGGCACGCCTCCGACCCGGGTGGCCACGATCGGCAAGGCGGCGGACATGGCCTCGACGATGGCCAGCGGCAGGGCTTCGCGGCGTGACGACAGCACGTAGGCGTCGAACGCGCGCAGCAGATCGGCGGCGTCACGCCGATAACCGGCGAAGTGCAGCCGCTCCAGTCCGGCAGCGGTCTGGAGCACCTGGCGACCGTAGGCGGTGTCGGGGGCGCCGATCAGCACGACGTGGACCGAGGCCGGCAGATCGTGCATGGCCTGCACCAGCAGATCCTGCCCCTTGTCGGGGATGAACCGCCCCGCGTTGACGGCGACGAACGCGTCCTGCGGGATGCCGAGTTCGCGGCGCAGCGCCGCTCTGTCGGGCGTGCCGACCTCGGGGACGCCGTTGCGAACGACGGTCACGGTGTCGGCGGCGTAGCCGGCGGCGATCAGGTTGTCGCGCACCGCCGCCGAAACCGCGATGACGTGCCGGCAGCCGCCCATGTGCTTGCGCGCCGTCGTCGCGTGCGCCGTGCAGACGGCGACGCAGCCGCGGTGGCCGTGCTGCGCGCGCGCCGCGTAGGCCGCGCCGCGGATCAGGTGGCCGTGCACGATGTCCGGCGCCAGCCGCGCCACCAGCCGCCGCAGCCGCCAGTGAGAGACGAGGTCGTAGAGCCCGTGCATCGCGACGTGGTGCGCGGGGATGCCGGCCTCGGCGCAGGCGCGGCCGATCCAGGAATCCAGCGGCCCGGCGAACTCGACTTCGTGGCCGGCGGCGCGCTGGGCGCGCATCAGCATCAGGCAGTGGTTCTCGGCGCCGCCGTAACCGTGGCTGTGCAGGACGTGCAGGATGCGCATCGGGGCGGTGTTCAGTCGTGCTTGAAGTGCAGCTTCCAGGCGAAACCGAGCAGGTTGTCGCCCCAGGAAATCGCCTTGCGCGGAATGTCGAACGGCGAACGTGCGCCGTTGGCCTTGCCGCGGATACAGGTCAGGCCGGTGCGGTAGCCGGCCTCGCGCACGTAGTCGCGGGCGCGTTCGTCGTAGTCGCCGTAGGGGTAGCAGAAGTCGGTGACCGCCTCGCCGAGCAGGTCCTCGAGCGCGGCCTTGCTGTCGAAGATCTCGGCGCGCATCTGCTCGGGGGCCAGGCGCGACAGGCGCGGGTGCGTCAGCGAGTGCGAGCCGAAATGCACGCCTTCGCGGCGCAGGCGGCGCAGCGTCGGCGCGTCCATCAGCGGCGGCTGCTCGGCAAAGCCCTGCAGCCACTCCGACTTGCGCCCGACCAGCGAGGTGACGATGAACACCGTCGCCGGCATGCCCTGCGCCTGCAGCGCCGGCCAGGCGTGGTCGGCGAAGTTCTGGTAGCCGTCGTCGACGGTCAGCACGACGCCGCGCCGCGGCAGCGCGGCGCCCTCGAACAGCGCTTGCCGCGCGGATTCCAGCGACATCACGTCGAAGCCCATGCGGCGCAGATAGGCCAGTTGCGAACCGAAGCGCGCGCTGTCGCAGAACTGCGCGCGATGCGCCTTCGGTCGGGCGAAGTGGCCGAACTGGTGGTACATCAGGACCGACAGCGGCGGCTCGGCCGGCGGCGTCTTCAGCGGGGCCGTGTTCATTCGGAGATCTCGCTCTGGCGGTGCTGCATCAGGTGCAGCTTGTGGTACAGCCCGCCGCGGGCGAGCAGTTCGTCGTGCGTGCCGACTTCGGCGACGCGGCCCTGGTCCATCACGATCACGCGGTCGGCGTTGGCGATCGTCGACAGCCGGTGCGCGATCGTCACCGTCGTGCGGCCGCGCTTGAGGTTGTCGATCGCCTGCTGGACGATGCGTTCGCTCTCGGTGTCCAGCGCCGAGGTGGCTTCGTCGAGCAGCAGGATCGGCGCGTCCTTCAGCAGCGCGCGTGCGATCGACAGGCGCTGGCGCTGGCCGCCGGACAGGCGGGCTCCGTTCTCGCCGATCTGGGTGTCCAGGCCCTGCGGCAGCTCGCGGATGAACTCCATCGCGTGCGCGGTCTCGGCGGCGCGTTCGATGTCCTCGCGGGTCGGCTCGCCGGGCGCGCCGTAGGCGATGTTGGCAGCGACCGTGTCGTTGAACAGCACGACGTGCTGCGTCACCAGCGCGATGTTGGCGCGCAGGTCTGCCAGCCGCACCTCGCTGGTGTCCACGCCGTCGAGCAGGATGCGGCCGCCGTCGGGCGCATAGAAGCGCGGGATCAGCGACATCAGCGTCGACTTGCCGCTGCCCGACGCGCCGACCAGCGCGACGGACTCCCCGGCGGCGATCTCCATCGTCACGCGGTCGATCGCGTTGCCTTCGGTGTTCGGGTAGCGGAAGACCACGTCCTCGAAGCGCAGGTGCCCGCTGACGCGGCCCAGCGTGCGCGTGCCCTCGTCGCGCTCGGGTTCGGCGTCGAGGACCTCGAACAGCGAAGCTGCCGCCGCGAGGCCGCGCTGCAGCGTCTCGTTGACGTTGGACAGCCGCTTCAGCGGCCCCAGCAGCAGCGCCATCGCGCCGAAGAACGAGACGAAGCCGCCGACCGTCAGGTCGTTGCTCTGCGAGGCCAGCGTCGCGTAGTAGATGATCCCGGCCAGCGCCAGCGAGGCGATCAACTGCACCAGCGGACTGTTGGCCGCCGAGGTGCGCACCGACTTCATCGTGTAGCGGCGCAGCAGGCCGGCGACCTCCGCGAATCGCCGCTGTTCGTAGGCCTGGCCGCCGAAGACCTTGATCTCGCGCTGGGCGCCCAGCACCTCGTCGGCGACGTGCGACAGCGCCCCCACCGAGTCCTGCTGCGCGTGGCTGTAGCGGCGCAGCCGTCGCCCGACCGAGTGGATCACCCACCCGATCACCGGCAGCACGGTGAAGAACAGCAGCGACAGCTTCCAGTTCAGCCACAGCATGTAGCCGAGCAGGCCGACGACGGTCAGCGAGTCCTTGACGATCGTGATCAGCGAGATCGTGATGATCGGGTTGACCTGCTGCGCGTTGTGCGTCAGGCGCGCCATCAGCACGGCCGAGGGCTGGCGGTCGAAGAAGGCCAGCGGCAGGGTCAGCAGGCGCGCGAAGACCGCGTTGCGCAGATCGAGCACGACATGCGTGGCGACGCTGTTGAGCGCCACCGTGTGGGCATAGTCGGACAGGCCGCGCACCGCGAACAGCGCGACCAGCGCCAGCGGCATCACGTGCGCGAGCTTCGGGTCCTTCTCGACGAAGCTGCCGTCGATCAGCTGCTTCAACAGCGCCGGGACCGAAGCCTCGGCGGCGGCGTTGACGACCATCGCCAGCACGCCGAGCACGAAGACCTTCGTGTAGGGCCGCACGTACTGCAGCAGCCGCCGGTACAGCGCGAACGAGTTGTCTGGTTTCATCGGCTCAGCTCTCGTCGACCCGCCGCGGCGGGTAGCTGTCCCAGCTGAGGCAGCCCGGGCACTGCCAGAAGTACTGGTGGGCCTCGAAGCCGCAGGCGGCGCAGCGGTAGCGTTGCAGCGGGCGCGCGGCGCGCGCCAGCGCCTGCTCGACGAGCTCCAGCGCCGCCGGGTCGCCGGCCGCTGGCTGGGGCGGCGTGGCGAGCAGCGCATGCGCCGCGGTCAGACTCGGCTGCTGGCGCAGGCTGTCGGCCAGGCGGCGCGGCTGGCTCGCCGGGTCGAGCCGGCCCAGCGCCTGCAGCACGTCCAGGCTGGGGCTGCGCTCGAGCGCCTTGGCGAGCTGGTCGCGCACGTGCTCGAGCCGGCCGCAGGCCTCGCCGCTGGCGGCGTAGTCGGCGGCCACCAGCGCGAAGGCACCCGGCTGCACGCCGGCCAGTTCGTCCCAGAGCTCGACGGCCTCGCCGTGGCGGCCGGCGGCGCGCGCGCGCCGGCCGGCGATGACCCGCGGCCGGGCCGCGTGCGGCGCGGCCTCCAGCGCGCGCCTGAGGGCCGTGTCGGCGTCGGCGGCATTGCCGGCGGCGTCGGCTTCCTCGGCCAGCTCGCACCAGTAGTGGGCGATGCGCGGCGCGTACGAGCCGGTGCCGCCCTTGTCCAGGCGGGTGGCGATGTCGATCGCGGCGCGCCAGCTGCGCGAACGTTCCTGCAGCGCCAGCAGCGCCAGCCAGGCCTCGGTCTCGAAGGCCGTGCCCTCGAGCGCACGGTAGGCCTGCTCGGCGCGGTCGAAGAGACCGGCGCGCATGTAGTCCTGGGCCAGCTCGTGCTGGGCGCGGTCGCGTTCGCCGGTCTTCAGGTCGGCGCGCGACAGCAGGTGTTCGTGCACGCGCACCGCGCGCTCGAACTCGCCGCGGCGGCGGAACAGGTTGCCCAGCGCGAAGTGCAGTTCGGTCGTGTCGGGGTCGTGCTGCACGGCCTCGATGAAGGCGTCGATGGCCTTGTCCTGCTGTTCGTTGAGCAGCAGGTTCAGGCCCTTGAAGTAGGCGCGCGGCGCGTCGCGGTTGTCGCGGCGCACCTGGCGCAGGTCGAAGCGCGACGCGAGCCAGCCCAGCGCGAAGGCCACCGGCAGGCCGATCAGCAGCCACTGGAAGTCGAAGTCCATCGGGCGTCGGGGTTCTCGGACGGGAAATCGGGCGGCCCGATCAGGCCGCAACGGTGCGCCGGGCGCTCACAGCCCCTCGCGCGGCGGGTGTTCCAGCGGCAGCTCGGAGGCCGGCGCCGGGGCGGGGGCCGGCGCCACCGGGGCGGGGGCCTGCAGCCGCGCCTTGCGGCGCTCGCGCCACCAGCTCGGCAGCATCGCCAGCACGCCGACGGCCGCGCCTGCGGCAAAGGCCGCGAGCACGACGATGACCATCGGGGCCTGCCACTCGGCGCCGAAGAACCAGCGCACGGTCGCGTTCTGCTGGTTGTTCAGCGCGAACGCGAACAGCGTGAAGAAGACGAAGGCCCGGAAGAGCCAGAGGAGAAGGCGCACGGCGCCGATTCTAGGAGCCGCCCGGTCAGGCGGCGTCGGTATCCCGGTCGGCCGGTTGGCGCGCGTCGACGGCTTCGCGCAGCGCCTTGCCGGGCTTGAAGTGCGGGACCAGCTTCTCCGGGATCACGACCTGTTCGCCACTGCGCGGGTTGCGGCCCATGCGCGGCGGACGGCGGTTGATCGAGAAGCTGCCGAACCCGCGGATCTCGATGCGGTGGCCGCGGGCCAGCGCGTCGGTCATCGCGTCGAGGATGGTCTTGACGGCGAACTCGGTGTCGCGCTGCGTCAGCTGCGAGAAGCGCTCGGCAAGACGGGCGACGAGGTCGGATCGGGTCATGGCAGGGACGGATCGCAAGCGGCTGGAAACGCGAAAAGGCCCGCGCGCCTGGAAGGGGCGCGCGGGCCGTGCAACGGCGAATTACTCGCGGTTGTCGAGCTTGGCGCGCAGCAGGGCGCCCAGGCTGGTCGTGCCGGCGTTCTCGCGCTCGTTGGTCTGGCGCAGGGCCTGCATCGACTGCTGCTCGTCGGCGTTGTCCTTGGCCTTGATCGACAGCTGGATCGAACGCAGCTTGCGGTCGACGTTGATGATCATGACCGAGACTTCGTCGCCTTCCTTCAGCACGTTGCGCGCGTCTTCGACGCGGTCGCGGCTGATCTCGGACGCACGCAGGTAGCCGGTGACGTCGTCGTTGAGCTGGATCTCGGCGCCGCGCGGGTCGACCGTCTTCACCTTGCCGGTGACGATGGCGCCGCGGTCGTTGAGCGTCGTGAAGCTGGTGAACGGATCGACGTCCAGCTGCTTGATGCCCAGGCTGATGCGCTCGCGCTCGACGTCGACGGCCAGCACGATGGCCTCGACTTCCTGGCCCTTCTTGTAGTTGCGCACGGCGGCTTCACCCGGCTCGTGCCACGACAGGTCGGACAGGTGCACCAGGCCGTCGATGCCCGCGGACAGGCCGACGAAGACGCCGAAGTCGGTGATCGACTTGACCGGGCCCTTGACCTTGTCGCCGCGCTTGACGTTGGAAGCGAACTCTTCCCACGGGTTCGGCTTGCACTGCTTCATGCCCAGCGAGATGCGACGCTTGTCTTCGTCGATCTCGAGGACCATGACTTCGACTTCCTCGCCCAGCGAGACCACCTTGGACGGGGCGACGTTCTTGTTCGTCCAGTCCATTTCGGAGACGTGCACCAGGCCTTCGATGCCCGGCTCGATCTCGACGAACGCGCCGTAGTCGGCGATGTTGGTGATCTTGCCGAACAGGCGCGTGCCGTTCGGGTAGCGGCGCGAGACGCCCAGCCACGGGTCGTCGCCCAGCTGCTTGATGCCCAGGCTGACGCGGTTCTTCTCGGCGTCGAACTTGAGGACCTTGGCCGACAGTTCCTGACCGACCTGCACCACCTCGCTCGGGTGACGCACGCGGCGCCACGCCATGTCGGTGATGTGCAGCAGGCCGTCGATGCCGCCGAGGTCGACGAACGCACCGTATTCGGTGATGTTCTTGACCACGCCGTGCACGATGGCGCCTTCGGTCAGCGTCTCGAGCAGCTTGGCGCGTTCTTCGCCCATCGAAGCCTCGACGACGGCGCGGCGCGACAACACGACGTTGTTGCGCTTGCGGTCGAGCTTGATGACCTTGAACTCCATGGTCTTGCCCTCGAACGGGCTCATGTCCTTGACCGGACGCGTGTCGAGCAGCGAACCCGGCAGGAAGGCGCGGATGCCGTTGACCAGCACCGTCAGGCCGCCCTTGACCTTGCCGCTGACCGTGCCGGTGACGAAGTCGCCCGACTCCAGCGCGTTCTCCAGCGCCATCCACGACGCCAGGCGCTTGGCCTTGTCGCGGCTGAGGATGGTGTCGCCGTAGCCGTTCTCGACGGCGTCGATCGCCACCGCGACGAAGTCGCCGACCTGGACCTCGAGTTCGCCCTGGTCGTTCTTGAACTCGTCGATGGGCACGTAGGACTCGCTCTTGAGCCCGGCGTTGACGACGACGTGGTTGAACTCGATGCGCACGACTTCGGCGGAGATCACCTCGCCGACACGCATGTCGGAGCTCTTCAGCGATTCCTCGAACAGGGCGGCGAAGGCATCAGCGCCGCTCTTGGCGATGACGGTAGTGGATACGGACATGTGGTTCCTGTGCCCGGAGGAGTTGAAGGCAGAGCCGGGCGGTGCTTGCAGCGGGGGCTGCGGGGTTCGTTGGACACACCCGCCGCGCCCGGTGGCCTGACGGCCGGAAGGGGAGCGCAGCGGAACCTGGGGAGAACGCGCGTCAGGCCGTGCGGCCGAACGGGCGGCGCTGTTGCCACCAAGCCAGCACCTGGGCCACCGAGGCTTCGATGGACAGTGCCGAGTTGTCGAGTTCCAGCGCGTCTTCGGCCGGCTTCAACGGCGAGACGCTGCGCGATCGGTCACGCAAGTCCCGCGCCTCGAGGTCCGCGCGAAGGTCGTCGATATTAGCAGAAATTCCCTTGGAAATCAGTTGCTTATGGCGCCGCTCGGCGCGCTGGGCGGCGCTGGCCGTGAGGAAGACCTTCAGCGGCGCGTCGGGGAAGATCACGGTGCCCATGTCGCGGCCGTCGGCCACCAGGCCCGGCGCGCGGCGGAACGACAGCTGCAGCTCGTGCAGCGCCGCGCGCACCGCCGGCCAGACCGACACGCGCGAGGCCATCAGGCCCGTCGTTTCCAGGCGCAGCTCGTCGGTGATGTCGCGCCCGCGCAGCCAGGTGCGGCCGGCGTCGGCGCCGTCGCCGAAACGCAGGTCCAGACCGGCGGCCAGCGCCGCCAGCGCCGGCTCGTCCTCGGGCGAGACGCCGTCCCACAGCGCGGCGATGCCGGTGGCGCGGTACAGCGCGCCCGAGTCCAGCAGCGCGTAGCCCAGCGCCGCGGCGACCTCGGCGGCCAGCGTGCCCTTGCCCGAGGCCGTCGGGCCGTCGATCGTGATCACCGGCACCTCGGCCGGCTCGGCGCGCGCCAGGCCGAACAAGGCCTCGAAGTAGTCGGGGAAGGTCTTGGCGACGCAGTGCGGCTCGAGGATGCGCACAGGCACGCGCGCGCCGACGGTCGGGTTGAACGCCGCCAGCGACAGGCACATCGCCATGCGGTGGTCGTCGTAGGTGCGGATCTCGGCCGGCTGCCAGGCCTGCGGCGCGCGGACCTCGATGAAGTCGGCGCCTTCGACGACCGTCGCGCCGACGCGGCGCAGCTCGGCGGCCATCGCGGCGATGCGGTCGGTCTCCTTGACGCGCCAGCTGGCGATGCCCTCGATGCGCGTCGGGCCTTCGGCGTACAGCGCCATCGCCGCCAGCGTCATCGCGGCGTCGGGGATGTGGTTGGCGTCCAGCGTGATGCCGGCCAGCGGCCAGCGCCCGCGGCGCACCTCCAGCCAGCCGGGGCCGGTGCGCACGTCGGCGCCCATCGCCTGGGCGGCCTCGACGAAGCGGATGTCGCCCTGGATCGAGTCGCTGCCGACACCTTCGATGCGCACCGCGTCGCCGCCGGTGGCGGCGATCGCGCCCAGCGCGACGAAGTACGAGGCCGACGAGGCGTCGCCCTCGACGTGGATGTCGCCCGGCGAGCGGTAGCGGCTGCCCTGCGGGATCGTGAAACGCTGCCAGCCTTCGCGCCGCACGGCGATGCCGAAGCGCGCCAGCAGGTTGACGGTGATCTCGACGTAGGGCTTGGAGATGAGTTCGCCGTCGACCTCGACGACGAGATCGCGTTCGCCGGCGGCCAGCGGCAGGGCCAGCAGCAGCGCGGTCAGGAACTGGCTGGAGACGTCGCCGCGCACGCGGATCGGGCGCTCCAGCGCCAGCCGGCCGCCGGCGTTGCCGCGCAGGCGCAGCGGCGGGTAGCCCGGCGTGCCGAGCTCGTCGATCGTGCAGCCGAGCGGGCGCAGCGCGTCGACCAGGTCGCCGATCGGGCGCTCGTGCATGCGCGGCACGCCGGAGAGCTCGAAGTCGCCTCCCTGCAGCGTCGCCAGCACGGCCAGCGCCGCGGCCAGCGGCCGCATCGCGGTGCCGGCGTTGCCGAGGAAGAGCCTGGCCTCGTGCACCGCCAGCCGGCCACCGATGCCGGTGACGGCCAGCGTGCCGTCGGCGTCGTGGGTGATGCCGCAGCCCAGTGCACGCAGTGCGTCGAGCATGACGCGCGTGTCGTCGCTGGCCAGCAGGTCGTGCACGCGCGTCGTGCCGTCGGCCAGGCCGGCGAGCAGCAGCACGCGGTTGGAGATGCTCTTGGAGCCGGGCAGCCGGACGGCGCCGGCCGCGCCTGCCATCGGCGGCAGGTCGAGGAAGGGAGTGCGGAACATCGGGTCGGAAAAGGCGTCAGCGCTGCGTCGATCGCGGCGCGCCCATCTGCCAGCCGGCACGGCCTTCGGCGGCGGCGCGGATCATCGTCTCCAGCGCGTCGGTGTTGCCGCTCAGCATCAGCTGCTCGAAGGCGTCGAGCGACTGGCGAAAGCGCTGCGACTGCTTGAGGATCTCTTCGCGGTTGGCGGTCAGCACGTCGCGCCACATCTCGGGGTTGCTGGCGGCGATGCGCGTGAAGTCGCGAAAGCCCGGGCCGGCCAGCGACAGGAAGTCGCGCCCCGCGGGCTGGCCGACCACCGCCGAGAAATAGGCGAAGGCCAGCAAATGCGGCAGGTGGCTGACGGCGGCGAAGGCGGCGTCGTGGTTCTCCGGCGTCATCTTCAGCACCTGCGCGCCGATCGCCGACCAGACGTCGGTGGCCTTCTGCACCAGGTCGGGCGCGGTCTGCGGCAGCGGCGTCAGGATGACCTGGCGGCCGGCGTACAGCGCCGCGTCGGCGTGGCCGATGCCGGCCAGTTCCTTGCCGGCGATCGGGTGCGCCGGCACGAAGGACGGCAGGCGCTCGCGCAGCACGCGGCGCGCGGCGTCGACGACATCGCGCTTGGTGCTGCCGACGTCCATGAACAGCACGCCCGGCTCGACGAGGTGGCGGATGGCCTTGAAGGTCGCTTCGGTGGCGGCCACCGGCACTGAAAGCAGCACGATGTCCGAGCCGGCGACGGCTAGCAGCGCCGATTCGGCGACGACGTCGATGACGCCGAGCTTCTTCGCGCGTTCGGTCGTCGACGGGCTCTTGCTGTAGCCGATGACACGCTTGACCAGACCGGCGCGCTTGAGCGCCAGCGCGAAGGAGCCGCCCATCAGTCCGCAGCCGATGACGCCGAGTTGCTGGAACATCAGTGCACGTCCACCGGGTAGGCCCCGAGGATCTTGAAGAAGGCGCAGGCGTCGTGCAGTTCGCGCAGCGCGGCGCCGACCTTGGGCTCGTCGGGGTGGCCCTGCACGTCGATGTAGAAGTAGTACTCCCACTGGCCCGAACGCGCCGGGCGCGACTCGAAGCGCGACATCGAGACGTCGTGGCGCTTGAGCGGCACCAGCATGTCGTGCACCGCGCCCGGCCGGTTCTTCACCGACAGCACGAGGCTCGTGCAGTCGTGGCCCGAAGGCTTGGGCACCGGGTGGCGGTCGGGGTGGGTGACGATCGCGAAACGCGTGCGGTTGTGGGCATCGTCCTGGATCGCCGGGGCCAGCACGTGCAGGCCGAACTCGCTGGCCGCGCGCACGCTGGCGATGGCCGCGACGCTGGTGTCCAGCGAGGCCAGGCGCGCGCCTTCGGCGTTGCTTGACGCCGGGCGGCGCTCGGCGTCGGGCAGATGGTGGCTGAGCCAGCCGTGGCATTGCGCCAGCGCCTGCGGGTGGGCGCAGACGGCGCGGATGCCGTCCAGCGAGTTCTCGCGCCGCAGCAGGTTCTGGCGGATGAACAGGCTGGTCTCGCCGATGATGAACAGCGGCGTGTGCAGGAAGAGATCGAGCGAGCGCGCGACCACGCCTTCGGTCGAGTTCTCGACCGGCACGACGCCGAAGTCGGCCGCGCCCGAGGCGACGGCGTGGAAGACTTCGTCGATGCTCGCGCACTGCACGCGCAGCAGCGAGCTGCCGAAGTAGCCGATCGCCGCCTCTTCGCTGAAGGTGCCGGCAGGGCCCAGGTAGGCCACGCGGGTCGGTGTCTCCAGCGCGCGGCAGGCCGACATGATCTCGCGCCAGATCGGCGCGATGCTCGCGGTCTGCAGCGGCCCCGGGTTCACGGCCTTCATGCCGTCGATGACCTGGGCCTCGCGTTCGGGGCGGAAGACGACCGAGCCCTCGCGCTTCTTCAGCTCGCCCACCGCCAGCGCCAGGCCGGCGCGGCGGTTGAGCAGCTCGAGCAGTTCGCGGTCGACCGCGTCGATCTGCTGGCGCAGGCCGACGAGCTCGTCGGAGGACTCGACCTTGGGCGTCTTCACTTCGGTGCGCTGGCCGCCGCGGCGGGGGTGATGGCCTCGAAGCGCTTGCGCACGGCCTGCTCCAGCGCGCGCACCTTGGGTTCGACCAGCGGCTTGGTCTCGGCGACCAGCTTCTCACCCAGCGCGCGCTGCATGTCGCCGTTCATCGACTGGAACTTGCGGTTCACCGGCGATTCGAGGATGGTGACCAGCTGCTTGAGCTCTTCTTCGCTGAAGCGCTGCTCGAGGATGGCGCCGACGGTGCTCGGCGCGAGCTTGACGGCGCGGTCGCGCACGATCGGCGCCGCCTCGTCGGCGTACTTCTTGGCATCGGCCTGAAGGCCCTGGGCCAGCGCCGTGCGCTGTTCGGCGGGCAGCCGCTGCAGCGCCATCGCCGCCTGCTGCATCATCGCCAGCGCCGGCTGCTCGGCGAGCTGGCGCGCCATGTTCTCGATCGCCGGCTGCTGGATCTGCAGGATCTTGGCGACCAGGGCCTTCTTCGCCGGGCTCGACGGGGCGGTGGCCGATGCCGCGGGCGCGGTGGAGGCGGGCGCTGGCGCCTTCTGCGCCATGGCCGGGAGGGCCGCGGCAAGCGCCAGGGCAAGCACGAATCGTTGGGTCATCACGCGTTCTCCGTGCCGGCGTCGCCGGCGCTGTCGTTGGCAGTGTCGTCGCCGGCCGCGGCGTCGGTCTGGGCGTCGTTCTCGACGATGCGCTGGAGGCCGGATAGCTTGGCGCCGTCGTCCAGCGCGATCAGCGTCACACCCTGCGTGGCGCGGCCCATCTCGCGGATCTCGGCGACCCGGGTGCGCACGAGCACGCCGCGGTCGGTGATCAGCATGATCTCGTCGGTCTCGCGCACCAGGGTCGCGGCGACGACCTTGCCGTTGCGCTCGCTCTGCTGGATCGCGATCATGCCCTTGGTGCCGCGGCCGTGGCGGGTGTACTCGCCGATCGGCGTGCGCTTGCCGAAACCGTTCTCGGTGGCGGTCAGCACGCTGACGCGCGTGCTGTCCTCGCCGACGTCGCGGGCCTCGTCGCCGCGGTCGGACACCAGCATCGCGATGACGTTCTGGCCGGGCTCGAGCGCCATGCCGCGCACGCCGCGGGCGTTGCGGCCCATCGGGCGCACGTCGTCCTCGTCGAAGCGCACGGCCTTGCCGCCGTCGGAGAACAGCATCACGTCGTGGCGGCCGTCGGTCAGCGCGGCGCCGATCAGGTAGTCGCCCTCGTCCAGGCCGACGGCGATGATGCCGGCCTTGCGCGGGTTGCTGAACTCGTCCAGCGGCGTCTTCTTCACCGTGCCCAGCGCGGTCGACATGAAGACGTAGTGGTCGGCCGGGAAGCTGCGGAACTCGCCGGTCAGCGGCAGCACGACGGTGATCTTCTCGCCGGGCTGCAGCGGGAACATGTTGACGATCGGCTTGCCGCGCGAGTTGCGCGAGCCCTGCGGCACTTCCCAGACCTTGAGCCAGTAGACGCGGCCGCGATCCGAGAAGCACAGGATCCAGTCGTGCGTGTTGGCGATGAAGAGCTGGTCGATCCAGTCGTCGTCCTTGGTCTGCGTCGCCTGCTTGCCGCGGCCGCCGCGGCGCTGGGCGCGGTACTCGGTCAGCGGCTGGCTCTTGATGTAACCGGTGTGGCTGAGCGTGACGACCATGTCGGTCGGCGTGATCAGGTCCTCGGTGCCGAGCTCGAGGGCGTTGCGCTCGATGACGCTGCGGCGCGCGCCGACCTTGGCCTGGCCGAACTCCTGGCGCAGCGCGTTCAGCTCCTCGACGAGGATCGCGGTCACGCGCTCGGGACGGGCGAGGATGTCCAGCAAGTCGGCGATCTGCGACATGACCTCGCGGTACTCGCCGATGATCTTGTCCTGCTCCAGGCCGGTGAGGCGCTGCAGCCGCATCTGCAGGATTTCCTGCGCCTGGTCCTCGGACAGCCGGTACAGGCCGTCGGCCTGCAGGCCGTAGCCCGCGGGCAGGCCCTCGGGGCGGTAGGCGGCGCGGCCGCCGGCCGTCGACTCCTCGGCACGCGCGAGCATCTCGCGCACCATCGAGCTGTCCCAGGCCTTGGCCATCAGCGCGGCCTTCGCCACCGGCGGCGTCGGGCTGGTCTTGATGGTCTCGATGAACTCGTCGATGTTGGCCAGCGCCACCGCCAGGCCTTCGAGCACGTGGCCGCGCTCGCGCGCCTTGCGCAGCTCGTAGACCGTGCGGCGGGTGACGACCTCGCGGCGGTGCTCGAGGAAGATGTCGAGCAGCTGCTTCAGGTTGCACAGGCGCGGCTGGCCGTCGACCAGCGCGACCATGTTGATGCCGAAGCTGTCCTGCAGCTGGGTCTGCTTGTAGAGGTTGTTGAGGACGACCTCGGGGACCTCGCCGCGCTTGAGCTCGATGACCACGCGCATCCCGGACTTGTCGCTCTCGTCCTGGATGTGGCTGATGCCTTCGATCTTCTTCTCGTTGACGAGCTCGGCGATGCGCTCGAGCAGCGTCTTCTTGTTCACCTGGTACGGGATCTCGTCGACGATGATCGCCTGACGCTGCCCGCGGTCGATGTCCTCGAAGTGGCACTTGGCGCGCATCACGACGCGCCCGCGCCCGGTGCGGTAGCCCTCGCGCACGCCTTCGAGGCCGTAGATGATGCCGGCGGTCGGGAAGTCCGGCGCCGGCACGATCTCCATCAGCTCCTCGATCGTCGCCTCGGGCACCTTCAGCAGGTGCAGGCAGGCGTCGACGATCTCGTTGAGGTTGTGCGGCGGGATGTTGGTCGCCATGCCGACCGCGATGCCGGCCGAGCCGTTGACGAGCAGGTTCGGCAGCCGCGCCGGCAGCACCGTCGGCTCCTTTTCGGAGCCGTCGTAGTTCGGGGCGAAATCGACCGTTTCCTTGTCGATGTCCTCGAGCATCTCGTGGGCGATCTTCGCCAGGCGGATCTCGGTGTAGCGCATCGCCGCGGCGCTGTCGCCGTCGACCGAGCCGAAGTTGCCCTGGCCGTCGACGAGCATGTGGCGCAGGCTGAAGTCCTGCGCCATGCGCACGATGGTGTCGTAGACCGCGGTGTCGCCGTGCGGGTGGTACTTACCGATGACGTCGCCGACGATGCGCGCGCTCTTCTTGTACGGCCGGTTCCAGTGGTTGGACAGCTCGTGCATCGCGTACAGGACACGACGGTGCACGGGCTTGAGGCCGTCCCGGGCGTCGGGGAGGGCGCGTCCGACGATCACGCTCATCGCGTAGTCGAGGTACGAACGCCGCATCTCCTCTTCGAGACTGATCGGCAGGGTTTCCTTGGCGAACTGGGACATGCGTAACCGCGCGGCGCGCGAGCAAGAGCGGCCGGGCCGGAGCGGCCTGGCACGGGACGGGAGATTCTACGGTGCGGCGCTTGTCGTGGCAGCGCAACAGCGGGTCGAGCACGCCCAAGCACAGGGGTGAGAATGCAGGCGCGTCCGTGCCCTATGGCACAATCGTTCGCAGGTGGTAAGTACCCGGCGTGTCGGGATTTGCCCGGAGTTCAGGCTTTCGGTTTGGACGTATCGCAGTTCTGCTGCGGCTTTCCTCGAGAGGAGAAACATGAAGAAACTGAACAGGGTGGCGGTGCTTTTTGCAACCGCTGCGCTCGCCGCCCCGATCGCGGTCCTGGCCCAGGACAAGACGATCGACAACTGGCGCGCCTCGGACGGCACCGTCTGGAAGAACGGGACGAACGAGCTCTGCTGGCGTGACAGCAACTGGACCCCGGCCACTGCCGCGGCCGAGTGCGATGGTGCGTTGAAGCCCCCGGCGCCGGCCCCGGCGCCCAAGGTCGTGGCGCCCCCGCCGCCCCCGCCCCCGCCGCCGCCGCCGCCGGCTCCGGTCAGCGAGAAGGTCACCTTCGCCGCTGACGCGTTCTTCGACTTCGACAAGGCTGTCCTGAAGCCCGAAGCGAAGGCGAAGCTCGACGACTTGGCCGCCAAGGCCAAGGCCGTCAACCTAGAAGTCGTCATCGCCGTGGGTCACACCGACGCCACGGGTCCGGATGGCTACAACCAGAAGCTGTCGGTCAAGCGCGCCGACGCCGTGAAGGCCTATCTGGTCGATCAAGGCATCGAGAAGAACCGCGTCTACACCGAAGGCAAGGGCGAGAAGCAGCCGGTCGCCGACAACAAGACCCGCGAAGGCCGCGCGAAGAACCGTCGCGTGGAAATCGAAGTGGTCGGTACGCGTACCAAGAAGTAATCGCCCGGAACCCATCGGGTTCCCCGCATGAAACCCCGCCTCGGCGGGGTTTTCCGTTTGTTGCGCTTAGGATTCGAGCATGACCGTCAACGCCGACGCCCAGGAACTGGCCAAGTTCAGCGATCTCGCCCACCGCTGGTGGGACCCGGAGAGCGAATTCCGGCCGCTGCACGAGATCAACCCCCTGCGCCTGGACTGGATCGACAGCCTGGCCGGGCTGCGCGGCAAGACCGTGCTCGACGTCGGCTGCGGCGGCGGCGTGCTGTCGGAGTCGATGGCCGGCCGTGCCGCGCACGTGACCGGCATCGACCTGTCGACCAAGGCGCTCGGTGTCGCGCGCCTGCATGCGCTCGAGTCCGAGGTGATGAACCTCGAGTACCGTGAGATCGCGACCGAGGCGCTGGCTGCCGAGCGCCCGGGGAGCTTCGACGTCGTCACCTGCATGGAGATGCTCGAGCACGTGCCCGATCCGGCGTCGGTCATCGAGGCCTGCGCCAGGCTCGCCAAGCCCGGCGGCTGGGTGTTCTTCTCGACGCTCAACCGCAACCCCAAGGCCTTCCTGTTCGCGATCGTCGGCGCCGAGTACGTGCTGAAGATGCTGCCGCGCGGCACGCACGAGTACGAACGTTTCATCCGCCCGAGCGAACTCACGCGCTGGTGCCGCGACGCCGGCCTGACGCCGGCCGGCAGCCGAGGCCTGCAATACAACCCGCTGACCAAGCGCTACTGGCTGTCCGACGACACCAGCGTCAACTACCTCGTCGCGACGCGGAAGCCCGGCTGATGGCGCGTGCCGAGGTGGTGCTGTTCGACCTCGACGGCACCCTGGTCGACAGCGCGCCCGATCTGGCCGGCGCGGCCAACGACCTGCGCATCGCTCGCGGGCTCGCCCCGCTGCCGTACGAGCGCCTGCGGCCGATGGTCGGCACCGGCGCGCGTGGCATGGTCGGCGCCGCCTTCGGCCTGGCGCCTGGTGACGAAGGTTTCGAGCCGCTGCGCGACGCCTTTCTCGCGCGTTACGCCGAGCGTCTGCTGCAGGCCACCCGCGTCTTCGAGCACGTCGAGCCGGTGCTCGCGGCGCTCGACGGCGCCGGCCTGCGCTGGGGCATCGTGACGAACAAGGCGATGCGCTACGCCGAGCCCGTCGTGCGCGGGCTGGCGCTGCAGACCCGTGCTGCAGCGCTGATCGCCGGCGACACCACGCCTCACGCCAAGCCTCACCCCGAGCCGCTGTGGGAGGCGGCACGCCGCCTGGGCGTCGCGCCAGAGCGTTGCGTCTACGTCGGCGACGACCACCGCGACATCGTCGCCGGCCGCGCCGCCGGCATGCACACGCTGGCCGCCGGCTGGGGCTACCTGGGTTGCGGCGAGCCGATTCACGCCTGGGGCGCCGATGCGGTGCTCGAAGAACCCTTCGCGCTCTTGAACTGGCTGGATCTGGCCTAAACTAGACACCTCAGGGACCGACCTGGCTTCGACGTGGGTGCGGAGTCGGCGCGGGGCATGCCGAGCACCAGTTCGCTCGTAAATCCACTGGAAACAAAGTAACTGCGAACGACGAACGTTTCGCCCTCGCCGCTTAACACCGGTGAGCCTCGCAACAGTTGGCCGATGGGCTGGGTCTGAGGCGGCAACGCCGAAGACTGCGAGGTCATTCACATTGGCTCGTCCCGCGCCGCGTCACTCGGTGCGGGCCTAAAACCAAGTGACTCGGGGAACGGATAGCGTGCTGCTGCGCGATCCGGGCCCTCAAACTCAAATCAGCCAGCTACGCATGTAGAACCGTCCGGCGATGGCTTGCGGACGGGGGTTCGATTCCCCCCGGTTCCACCATCCAAACCGAAACCCCGGCCGCGCAAGCGACCGGGGTTTTTCTTCGTCTGCGCGCGGCGAGTGTCAGCGCCGGTTCGACGCCACGATGCCGCCGACGATCAGCGCGAAGGCCAGCGCGTGGTACGGGTGCGGCGGCTCGCCCAGCAGCGCTGCCGACAACAGCGCGGTGAACAGCGGCGTCAGGTTGGCGAAGAAGCCGGCGATCGCCGGGCCGACCTCGGCGACGCCGCGGCCCCAGAGGCGGAAGGCCAGCACCGACGGCCCGACGGCGATGAAGACCAGCGCCGCGACGGCCATCGGCGACCACTGCACCGGCTGTGGCATCCAGATCGCCTCGCCGACGGCCGACAAGGTCGCCCAGCCGACGCCGAAGATCACCTGGACGAGCAGGAACTCGGCCCAGTTCCAGTCGGGCCGCTGCTCGCCGCGCATCGACGCCGCCGGCCGCGCCAGCTGCCAGCTGTAGCCGGCCCAGGCGAGGGCCGCGACCAGGATCCACAGGTCGCCGGCGACGAGCCGGATCGTGCCCAGGCTGGACAGGTCGCCGCGCAGCAGCACCACCATCACGCCGGCCAGCGACAGCACCGCGCCGGCCAGTTGCCCGCCCCGCGGGCGCTCGCGATAGAAGAGGGCGCCGACGAGCATCATCCACAGCGGGATGCTGGAGGCGATCAGCGTGACGTTGATCGGCGTCGAGGTGTGCAGCGCCAGGTACTGCAGCGCGTTGTAGGCGCCCACGCCGAGCAGCCCCAGGCCGGCCAGCGGCCGCCAGCGGGCGCGGATCTCGGCGCGGCGCTCGGGTGTGCCGATCGCGCGCCAGCCCAGCGGCAGCAGGATGGCCAGTGCCAGCCACCAGCGCAGGCAGTTCAGCAGCAGCGGCGGCATCACCGGCGCCAGCAGGCGGCCGAGCAACGTGTTGCCCGCCCACAGCATGGGCGGCACGGTCAGCAGTGCCGCGATCCGGGGTGTGAGCGTCATGCTGCGGGCCTCTCGGCGCCGCAGTTCCAGCATTGCTCGAACGGCCCCTCGACGATCTCGTGGCAGCGGGCGCAGGCCCAGGTGTGGTGCGGCGGGTGCCGCCACTCGTCGAGCAGCGTCTGCGCGCGGGCGTGCTCGTCGTCGGGCACCCAGACCTCCGGCAGGCTCTGGTCGGGCGGGATCTCGCCGGCGATGCCGCTGGCGAAGGCGCGCTGCACGCTGGCGGCGATGCCGGCGGCGCCGAGCTGGTCGGCCCAGAGGGTGGCCAGCACGAGGTTGGGGGCTTGGATCAGTCTTCTCATCGGGCGGGCGATCATGCCACCGCCGGTGTGGCGGTTCGGCATCGCTTAATCTGCGCGCTCGTCACGAGGAGAACACGATGCCGCGCGCGATCCAGATCTCCGCCTTCGGCGGCCCCGAGGTGCTGCGGTCCGTCGACCTGCCGGTCGGCGAACCCGGACCCGGCCAGGTGCGCATCCGCCACCACGCCTGCGGGCTCAACTTCATCGACGTCTACCAGCGCACGGGCCTCTACCAGAACCCGCTACCGCTGGTGCTGGGCATGGAAGGCGCCGGCATCGTCGAGGCCGTCGGCGACGGCGTGTCGCACCTGCAGCCGGGCGACCGCGCGGCCTACGCCGCCGGGACGCCGGGCGCCTACAGCGAGCTGCGCGTGATGCCGGCCACGCAGGTCGTGCAGCTGCCCGACGGCATCGACTTCGAGACCGGCGCGGCGATGATGCTCAAGGGCCTGACCGCGCAGTACCTGCTGAAGAAGACGCTGCCGGTCGAGGGCCTGCAGCCGGGCGACTGGGTGCTGTTCCATGCCGCCGCCGGCGGTGTCGGCCTGATCGCCTGCCAGTGGGCGCGTGCGCTGGGGTTGCGCCTGATCGGCACCGCCGGCGGCGCGGCCAAGTGCCAGCTGGCGCTCGAACACGGCGCGGCGGCGATGATCGACTACACGCGCGAGGACTTCGTCGCCCGCGTCAAGGACATCACCGGCGGGCGCGGCGTCAAGGTCGTCTACGACTCGGTCGGCCGCGACACCTTCGACGGCAGCCTGGCCTGCCTGCGGCCGTTCGGCCTGCTGGCCAGCTTCGGCAACTCGTCGGGGCCGGTGCCGCCGTTCGCGATCGGCACGCTGGGCCCCAAGGGCTCGCTGTACGTCACCCGCGCGACGCTGTTCACCCACATCGCGACGCGCGAGCGAACGCAGGAGATGGCCGACGAGCTCTTCGATGTCGTCGCCAGCGGCGAGGTCCGGATCCGCATCGACCAGCGCTGGGCGCTCGCCGACGTGGCCGAGGCGCACCGCGCGCTGGAAGCCCGGCGCACGACCGGCTCGACGGTGCTGCTTCCCTGAGCCTGCGCCGGCCGGCGCGGGGCGATTCGCCGTGCCCGAGGGGCGGTGCGGGTGCCTTACTTGCCGCCGCGGCGCACGCGCAGGATCTCGTCGAGCACGAGGCACACGGCGCCCAGCGTGATCGCCGCGTCGGCAACGTTGAAGCTGGGGAAGTAGCCGCCGCGGAACATCGGCTCCAGGAAGCCGAAGCGGAACTGCAGGAAGTCGATGACGTGGCCGTGCAGCAGCCGGTCGATGACGTTGCCGACCGCGCCGCCGAGGATCATCGTCACCGCGAAGCTGAACAGCCGCTGCGACGCATGGTTGGCGAGCATCCAGACGATGACCGCCGAGGCGGCGACGCCGACCCCGACGAAGAACCAGCGCTGCCAGCCGGCCGCGTCGGCCAGGAACGAGAACGCCGCGCCGCTGTTGTGCACGCGCACGATGTTGAAGAAGCTCGTGACGACGCGGGCTTCGCCGTCCTGGAAGTAACCGAGGATCAGCGTCTTCGTGAACTGGTCCAGGACGACGACGATGAAGGCGAGGCCGAGCCAGAAGGGCAGGCGGTTGGACGTGCGCGAAGACGTGGCCATGAAGTCGTGATGCGGGTGGACCGCCGGGGCCGGCGGGCGGGCCGCTACTGTAGCGCGAGGCCGTCGCCGGCCCCCGCGCGGCGGCCTCAGTCGAGCAGGGCCTCCAACTGGGCTGCCACCGCCCTCACGCGTTCGTGTAGCTCGCGCGCCCG
This sequence comes from Rubrivivax sp. JA1026, assembly GCF_011065555.1. Lineage (NCBI taxonomy): Bacteria > Pseudomonadati > Pseudomonadota > Betaproteobacteria > Burkholderiales > Sphaerotilaceae > Rubrivivax > Rubrivivax sp. JA1026. The sequence continues at coordinate 229,459 of NZ_JAALCQ010000003.1, read as the reverse complement.
CTCGGCCAGAGGCTCGGCCTGCGTCGCGCTGGCGGTGTCGTGCTCCAGCTCGCGCGCATGGGCCTGCAGCGCGCGCGCGCCGATTGCGCCGCAGGCGCCGTGCAGCGAGTGCGCCGCGCATTTCCAGGCCGCGAGCCGTTCGTCGCCGCCGGGGGCCACCAGCGCCGGCACGCCGAGCGCGTAGACCTCGGCGAAACGTCGCATCAACCGCTGCAGCACGTTGGGCCGCCCGCCGACCAGCCGCAGCGCGGCGTCGACGTCGATCTCGCCGAGCGCGCCCAGGCGTTCGGCGAACCCGGCGCCGGACGGCGGCCCCGCCGGCGCACTGGCGCCGTCCGGCGTCGCGGGCGGCAGCCAGCGCAGCAGCGTGGCGTACAGCGTCTGCGGGTCCACCGGCTTGGCGATGTGGTCGTTCATGCCCGCGGCCAGGCAGGCGGCGCGGTCTTCGCCGAAGGCGTTGGCCGTCATCGCCAGGATCGGCACGGCCAGCCCGGTGCGCCGCAGCTCGCGCGTGGCTTCCAGCCCGTCCATCTCCGGCATCTGCATGTCCATCAGCACCGCGGCGTATTCGCGCGCCTGTCCCATGCGCAGCGCCTCGCGGCCGTCGACGGCCAGATCGACCTCCAGCCCCACCGCGCGCAGCAGTTCCAGCGCCACTTCCTGGTTGATCGGGTTGTCCTCGACCAGCAGCAGCGGCCGGCGACAGCCGCGCGCGCGCAGCGCGGCCTCGGCCTGGCCGCTGCCGTGCGGCGGCGGCATCACGGCCTCGGAGGCCGCCCCGGAGTGCCGCAGCACACGCTGCAGCGTGTCGTGCAGCGTCGAGGCCGCCACCGGCTTGAGCAGCACCGACGCGAAGCCGGCGGCCTCGGCCCGCTGGCGCATGCCGTCGTCGTCAAAGGCCGTGACCAGCAGCGCCGGGGCCTTGGCCGCGGCTGGCAGGGCGCGCAGGCGTGCGAGGGCCTCGATGCCGTCGAGCGCCTCCATGCGCCAGTCCAGCAGCAGCAGGTCGTAGGTCTGGTCGGCGGCGCCGGCCGCCGCCGCCTGCTCGAGTGCGGCCTCGCCCGACACCACGGCATCGACCTGCATGCCCAGGTGCCGCAGCCGGTCGGCCAGCGCCTCGCGGGCCTCGGGCAGGTCGTCGGCCAGCAGCACGCGCAGGCCCGCCATCTTCGGCACCGGCGCGGGCTGCTCCCCTTCGAGCGCCAGCCAGGCGCTGAACCAGAAGCAGCTGCCGGCCCCAGGCGTGCTGTCGGCGCCGACCTCGCCGCCCATCATCGACGCCATGTGGCGCGTCAGCGCCAGGCCCAGGCCGGTGCCGCCGTGGCGCCGGCTCGTCGAGCTGTCGACCTGCTCGAACGCCTGGAACAGGGCGCCGAGGCGGTCGGGCGGGATGCCGACGCCAGTGTCGGTGACGGTGAAGCGCAGCAGCACGCGGCCCTCGGCGTGATCGGCCTGTCGAGCCTGCAGCCGTACCCAGCCCTTCTCGGTGAACTTCACCGCGTTGGACAGCAGGTTCAGCAGCGCCTGCAGCAGCCGCGTCGGGTCGCCGACCAGACGGTCGGGCACCGCGTCGGTGTCCAGCACCAGCTCCAGCCCCTTGCGCTGGGCCTCGGTCGCGACGGTCTGGAAGGCCCGCGCCAGCAGCGTGTCCAGCGAGAACGGGATCGCCTCGAGCTCCAGCCGCCCGGCCTCGATCTTGGACAGGTCCAGCACGTCGTTGAGGATCTGCAGCAGGTGCTGGGCCTGGCCGCGGATCTTCAGGAGCCGTTCGCGTTCGGTGTCCGCGTGCGCGTCGCGCAGCATCAGGTGCGCCAGGCCGATGATGGCGTTCATCGGCGTGCGGATCTCGTGGCTGATGTTGGCCAGGAAGGCGCTCTTGGAACGGCTGGCGGCTTCGGCGCGGTCGCGTTCGACGACGAGTTCGGCGTTGGCGCGCTGCAGCCCGGCCTCGGCGCGCTTTTGCGCCGAGATGTCGATCGCCATCACGTAGAAGCCGTCGACCTGGCCGTCGGCGCGCCGGTCGGGCACGTAGTGCACCAGCAGGTCCTGCGGCTCGCCGCCGCGGCTCGGCGCACTGCGTTCGTATTGCTGCAGCTCGCCACCGAATGCGGCGCGGATCAGGTCGGCCTGCGTCCGCACGAACTCGGGGCCCAGCAGCTCCGTCATCGACAGGCCGATGATCTGCTCCTGGCTCATGCCGAACCAGTCGCAGTAGCCGCGATTGGCGAAGCGGCAGCGCATCTGGCGGTCCCAGTAGGCGACGAGGCCGGGCAGGCTGTCGGCGATCATGCGTGCCGAACGTTCGGCTTCGGCCAGCCCGGCGATCGCGTGCTTGAGCTCGAGCGTGCGTTCCTCGACCAGCTGCTGCAGGTGCAGCCGGTGGCGACGCAGCTCTTCGGTGGTCTCGCGGCGCTCGGTGACGTCGTCCCAGGACGCGACGACGGCGATCAGGCGGCCGTCGTCGGGGTCGCGCACCGGCTCGGCGTTGACACGCAGCCAGCGCTGCCGGCCGTCGGGGGCGCGCACGCGCACCTCGGCATCGCGGCACTCCCCGCTGGCGGTGATGACCTCGGTGAGGCGCTGCAGGCCCTCGGGCGACGGTTCGCCGCTCTCGTTCACCGGCTCCCAGCCCAGCTCGTCGAGCCGGCGCCCGCGCAGGGCCTGAACCGGCTGCAGCAGCAGCCGTTCGGCTGCCGGGTTGGCGTCGACGATGCTGCCGTCGGGGGCGCGCACGACGATGCCCTCGTTGAGCACCTCGAATACCGAGCGGAAGCGGGCCTCGCTCTCGCGCAGGGCCTGTTCGCCGCGGCGCAGTGCCGTGAGGTCGCTGGCCACGCCGACCAGGCCGACGATGCGCCCGTCGCCGTCGCGCAGCGGCGCCTTCGTCACCGCCAGATGGAGCACGCCGTTCGGCGTCGGCATCGTCTGCTCGAAGGTCATGGCGTTGCCGTCGCGCAGCGTGAGCCGATCGTCGGCGGCGTAGGCGGCGGCGGTGTCGGGCGGAAAGACGTCGACGTCACGCTGTCCGATCAACTGCTCGCGGCTGAGCCCGCTGCGCTCGCAGGCGATGCGGTTGACGAACAGATAGCGGCCGTCGAGGTCCTTGGCGAAGATCGCCTCGCCCGCGTGCTCGGCGACGGTATCGAGCAGCTGCAGCGCGCGCATGCGCTCGCGTTCCTCGGCGCGTTCGCGTTCCGCATCGGCGAGCGCGCGGCGGTTGGACAGGCTGCGTCCGATGGCGTGGAGCGCCAGCAGCGTCACCGCCAGCAGCGCCAGACCGGCCAGCGCCGACTGCCGCGCCGGCGCGTCGATCGCCTGCTGGTCGATCTGCAGCGACAGCCACCAGTCGCCCGCGCCCAGCGGCAGCACGATGCCGGTCACGGCCTCGCCGCGGAAGTCGGTGGCGCGCTGCGGCTGCAGCGCCGAGGGGTCGCCGCGCAGCGCAGCCAGCGGCAGCGTCCCGGCTTCGGTGATGGCGACGGTCGCCGGCAGCCGCCCCTGCAACTCGGGCGTGAACCCGGCCCAGGGATGCATGACATCGCCCTGGCGCTGCCACAGCAGTGCCAGCGCCCCGTCGCGCGGCAGCGGCCAGCCTGTCAGGCCCGGCAGCAGCGTCTGCTGCGGGTCCTGGCGCAGCGCGACGGCGGCGCGCGCCGGCGTGCCGCTCAGCTTCAGCGGGAAGACGATGTCCAGCCGCAGCGCCTGTGCATCGGCGCCGCTGCGGTACATCGGGGTGTGCTGTGCCTGGCCGGTCGTGATGGCGCGCCGCACGGTGTCGCGCAGGGCGGCTGTCGGGGCTTCGTCGGGTGTCGCCGAGACGAGCAGCTGGCCATCGGCGTCCAGCAGCAGGACGTTGACGCTGCGGGTGCTGTCGCGCAGATGCTGCAGGCGTTGCTCGAGCTCACGGCGTTCCGCGGCATCGGGCCCGGCGAGCGCGCGGCGGTGGAACTGGGCCAGCGAGGGGCTGGGCTCGAGCAGGCGGCCCAGGGCCAGCCGTTCGTTCAGCCAGTCGTCGATCTGTTCCGATCGAAGCCGGGCGACGGCCTTCAGCTCCGCCGCGGCGAGTTCCCGCCCGATGCGGAACTCGCGCAGGACCAGTACCGCGGTCGCGGCGGCCAGCACCAGGAATGCCAGCGCCGTCCGCCAGACGATGCCGCGGGCGCCGGGATGTCGGGACGAGCCGGTGGGCCGGCCGCTGCTGGTTTCCGCCATTCGACACCGCCTCCCTTGTGCGCTGATGCGCTTGGCGGCGACGCGTTTCTAGCACAGGGCCGGCGCGCCGGCACGGAGGCCCCCCGGAGACATCCCCCTGGGATCGGGCGTCAGGCCACGCGCCGGGCCTCGCCGTCGCCGTACAGGTTGCTCGTGCAGCGCCCGCACAGGCCCGGGTGCGCCGGGTCGTGGCCGACGTCGTCGCGCCAGTGCCAGCAGCGCTCGCACTTCGTGTCGGTCGACGGCGTCACCGTCACCTGCAGCTCGTCGGCGGCGGCCAGCAGCGCCTTGGAGGTGATGAGCACGAAACGCAGGTCCTCGCCGAGCGAGGCCAGCAGCTCGTGTTCCTCGGCCGGCGCGCCGATCGTCACGTTGGCCTGCAACGACGAGCCCACGGCGCCGGTGGTGCGCACGGCCTCGATCTCCTTGTTGACGCGTTCGCGCACGGCGCGGATGCGCGCCCACTTCGCCAGCAGCGCGGCGTCGGGCTCGGGGAAGTCGAGGTAGGTCTCGGTGAAGATCGACTCGGTCGTGCCGACGATCTTCCACGCTTCCTCGGCAGTGAAGCTGAGGAAGGGCGCCATCCAGCGCAGCATCGCCTGGGTGATCGTCACCAGCGCGGTCTGGGCGCTGCGGCGCGCCAGCGACTTGGGCGCCGTCGTGTACAGCCGGTCCTTCAGCGCGTCGAGGTAGAAGGCGCCCAGGTCCTCGCTGCAGAAGACCTGCAGCTTGGCGACCACCGGGTGGAACTCGTAGACCTCGTAGTGCTTCAGGATCTCGGCCTGCAGCTCGGCGGTGCGCGCCAGCGCCCAGCGGTCGATCTCCAGCAGCTCCTCGGGCGCCACGGCGTCGGCCTTGGCGTCGAAGTCCGAGGTGTTGGCGAGCAGGAAACGCAGCGTGTTGCGGATGCGGCGGTAGGCGTCGACGACGCGGGCGAGGATCTTGTCGTCGCCGGCGATGTCGCCCGAGTAGTCCGAGGCCGCGACCCACAGGCGGATGATCTCGGCGCCCAGCGTCGAGCTGACCTTCTGCGGCTCGATGCCGTTGCCCAGGCTCTTGCTCATCTTGCGCCCCTGGCTGTCGACGGTGAAACCGTGCGTCAGCAGGCCGCGGTACGGCGCGCGGCCGTACAAGGCGCAGGCCAGCAGCAGCGAGCTGTGGAACCAGCCGCGGTGCTGGTCGTGGCCTTCGAGGTACAGGTCGGCCTCGGGCCCTTCCTTGTGGAAGCCCTCGGGATGCTGGCCGCGCAGCACGTGCCAGAAGGTCGAGCCGGAGTCGAACCAGACCTCCAGGATGTCGCTGCTCTTGGTGTAGAGCGCGGCGTCCTCGGCGCCCAGGATCTGCTCGGCGCTCGTGCGGCTCCAGGCCTCGATGCCGCCGGCTTCGACGATGTCGGCCGCCTGGTCGAGGATCTCCATCGTGCGCGGGTGCAGGTCGCCGGTGTCCTTGTGCAGGAAGAAGGGCAGCGGCACGCCCCAGCTGCGCTGGCGGCTGATGCACCAGTCGGGGCGGTTGGCGATCATGTCGCGCAGCCGCGCCTTGCCGTTCTCGGGGTAGAAGCTCGTCGCCTCGATCGCGTCCAGCGCCATCTGGCGCAGCGTGCGCGGCGCCTTGTCCTTCGTGAAGACGCCTTCACCCTCGTCCATGCGGATGAACCACTGCGCCGCGGCGCGGTAGATCACCGGGCTCTTGTGGCGCCAGCAGTGCGGGTAGCTGTGGGTGATGGTCTCGGTGGCCATCAGCCGGCCGGCGCGTTGCAGCGTGTCGAGGATGACCGGCACCGCCTTCCAGATGTTCTGGCCGCCGAAGAGCGGGAAGTCGGCGGCGTAGCAGCCGTTGCCCTGCACCGGGTTCAGGATCTCGTCGGTCTTCATCCCGTGCGCGACGCAGGAGTTGAAGTCGTCCAGACCGTAGGCCGGGCTGCTGTGCACGATGCCGGTGCCGTCGTCGGCGGTGGCGTAGTCGGCAAGGAAGACCGGGCTCAGGCGGTCGTAGCCCGGGTCGGTGTCGGCCAGCGGGTGGCGGAAGTTGAGGCCGCCGAGCGTTTCGCCCTTGGTCGTCGCCAGCACCGTGCCTTGCAGGCCGTAGCGCGCCAGGCACTTCTCGACCAGCGACTCGGCCAGCACCAGCAGGCCGCGTTCGGTGTCGACCAGCGCGTAGTCCAGCGCCGGGTTCAGGTTCAGCGCCTGGTTGGCGGGGATCGTCCAGGCGGTCGTCGTCCAGATGACGATGAAGGCCGGCTTGTCGATCGCCGGCAGGCCGAAGGCCGCGGCCAGCTTGTCGGGCTCGGCCGCCGGGAAGGCGACGTCCAGCGTCTGGCTCTTCTTGTCGGCGTACTCGATCTCGAACTCGGCCAGCGAGCTGCCGCAGTCGAAGCACCAGTAGACGGGCTTCAGGCCGCGGTAGACGAAGCCGCGTTCGATGACACGCTTGAAGGCGCGGATCTCGCCGGCCTCGTTGGCCGGGTCCATCGTCGCGTAGCGGTGCTCCCAGTCGCCGAGCACGCCCAGGCGCTTGAAGTCGGCCATCTGCAGCGCGATCTGCTCGGTCGCGTAGGCGCGGCTCTTGGCCTGCATGTCGTCGCGGCTCAGGTGGCGGCCGTGTTTCTTCTCGATCGCGTTCTCGATCGGCAGGCCGTGGCAATCCCAGCCGGGCACGTACTGGGCGTCGAAGCCCTTGAGCTGGCGCGCCTTGACGATCATGTCCTTCAGGACCTTGTTGACCGCGTGGCCCATGTGGATGGCGCCGTTGGCGTACGGCGGGCCGTCGTGCAGCACGAACAGCGGCTTGCCGCAGCGCGCGTCGCGCAGGCGCTTGTAGAGGCCTTCGTCCTGCCACTGCTTGATCCACGCCGGCTCGCGCTTGGCGAGGTCGCCGCGCATCGGGAACGGGGTGTCGGGCAGGTTCAGCGTCGCGCGGTAGTCGGGCGCGGAGGCGTTCGTGGAGTCGGTCATGTCGGTCGGCACCGGGCGGTGCGGAGGCGGTGCATAAGCGGTCGTCGAGGCGCGCGTGCGGGCACGGCGCGAGACGGCGGGGGCGGTCAGGCGCGAAGGCGCTGCGTCCGTGTAATTCGGTCGCGCGTCGTCTGCCGCCGCGTGGAGGTGTTCCGCCACGACGGGTCGAGCCGAACGATGGACAATCGCATCAGCCGATTCTACCGAGGCGCTGCTTTGAAGCTCCGCATCCGTCCGCCGGCGCTGGCCCTGACACTGCTCGTCGCCGCCTCCGCTCGGGGCGAAGAGGCGCCGGTGCCCCCGGTGACGCCCCGCGCCCCGGCGGCCGAAGCGGACGACGACGGCCCGCCGCCGCGGCGGTTTGAAGGTGTCGTCGGCGTGCTTGCCTCCTGGGGGAGTTCGCACCATGGCCGCGGCGGCCCCGACGCTTCGCTCGAACCCGGCTTCTACCTGCGCTGGGGGCGGCTCACCGTCAGCAACGCCGGCGCCTTCGCCGCCCGCCGCGCCGACGACGTGACACGCGGCCTGGGGCTCGACCTGACGAGCGGCAGCCGGCTGCGCACCCATCTCTCGCTGCGCTACGACCGCGGCCGCGACGACGACGAACCGGCGCTCGAAGGCCTGGGCGACGTGCGGGCGACCGTGCGGGCCCGGCTGGGCGCGAGCTGGCGGCTCGACGACGGCTGGCGCCTGTCCGGCGGCTGGAGCCCCGACCTGCTGGGCCGCGGCGGCGGGTCCTTCGTCGACCTGGGCCTGTCGCGCGAGCGCCCGCTGGCGCCGCGCACACGCTGGAACGCGTCGCTGCGGCTGACGGCGGCCGACCGCCGCTACATGCAGAGCTACTACGGCATCGACGAGCAGCAGGCCGCCACCAGCGGCTACCCGGTCTACACGCCCGGCGCCGGGCTGCGCGACCTGCAGGCCGTGCTCGGGCTGCGCCACCAACTGTCGGAGGACTGGGTGGCGCTGGCCGGGGTGTCGCTGAGGCGCCTGCTCGGGCCGGCGGCCGACGGGCCCTCGGTCACCGACAAGACCGGCTGGAGCCTGGGTTTCGGCCTCGGCCGGCGCTTCTGAGTCAGCGCGGCTGGGCGGCGAACCAGGCGCGGGCGTCGGCCTCGTCCTGGGCGATGCCCTCGCGCAGCGCCTCCAGCGACGGGTAGCGGCGCTCGTCGTGCAGCTTGTGCAGCAGCTCGACCCGCAGCACGCGGCCGTAGCCGGCCTCCGGGCCCAGCGGCCATTCGAGGCAGTGCGTCTCCAGCAGCACACGCCCGGCGTTCTCGACCGTCGGCCGCGTGCCCAGGCTGGCGACACCCGGCAGCGCGCGTTCGGCCAGGCCGTACACGCGCACGACGAAGATGCCGCCGGCCGCCGGCCGCGGGTGCGGGAAACGCAGGTTCAGGGTGCGGAACCCCAGCTCGCGGCCGAGCTTGCGGCCGTGGATCGCGTGGCCGCTGATCGAGTACGGCCGCCCCAGCAGCACCGCGGCGCGCTTCATGTCGCCGGCAGCGAGCGCGTCGCGCACCGCCGAACTCGACACCCGCAGGCCGTGCACCTCGTAGCTCAGCATGCGCGCGACGTCGAAGCCCAGCCGCGTGCCGGCCTCGTCGAGCATCGCGTAGGTGCCTTCGCGGCGCGCGCCGAAACGGAAGTCGTCGCCGACCAGCACGTAGCGTGCGTTCAGGTTTTTCTGCAGCACCTGCTCGACGAAGGCCTCGGGCGCCAGAGACGCCAGGCGCTCGTCGAAACGCGCGACGACGACGTGGTCGACGCCGCAGCGCTCCAGTTCGGCCAGCTTGTCGCGCAGCGTCGCGATGCGCGCCGGCGCGCGCGACGCGTCGCCGGCGCGGCGGGCGAAGAAGTCGCGTGGATGCGGCTCGAAGGTCATCACGCACGAGGCCAGGCCGCGATGCCGCGCCTCGTTGACCAGCATCGCGAGCATCGCCTGGTGGCCGCGGTGCACGCCGTCGAAGTTGCCGATCGTCAGCGCGCAGCCGGCCTCTCGCAGCCCGGGGTGGTCGAATCCTCTGAAAACGCGCATGGCCGCGGATTCTCGTTCAAGCGCCGGCGAAGATCGCCTCGGGCTCGACCCAGCACCAGCGACCCGGCGCCAGGTCGGCCGGCAGCACCAGGGCGCCGAAGGCGCTGCGGTGCAGCGCTTCGACGCGGTTGCCGGCGGCGGCGACCATGCGCTTGACCTGGTGGTACTTGCCTTCGGCGAGCACCAGGCGCAGCGCGTTCGGGCCGGTGCACTGCGCCTCCAGCGCGCGCACCGGCTGCGGGTCGTCGTCGAGCACGACGCCGGCCAGCAGGCGCTGCACGACGGCCTCGTCGACGGGGTGCTTGGTCGTCGCCTCGTAGACCTTGGGCACATGGTGCTTGGGGCTGGTGAGGCGGTGGATCAGCTTGCCGTCGTCGGTGAACAGCAGCAGCCCGGTCGTGTCTTCGTCGAGCCGGCCCACCGGCTGCACGCCGCGCGTGCGCAGCGGCGGCGGCAGCAGGCTCATCACGCTGGGGTGGTGGCGGGGCTTCTGCGAGCACTCGTAGCCGGCGGGCTTGTGCAGCATCACCAGCGCCGGCTGGCGGAAGGGCCACTCGCGGCCGTCGACCTCGAAGACGAGGCCGGCGGTGTCGAAGTCGGCCGACGGGTCGTCGACGACCTGGCCGCCGACACGCACCGCGCCGCAGTCGACCAGCCCGGCGCAGACGCGGCGTGTGCCGAAGCCCTGGGTGAAGAGGATTTGTTCGAGTTTCATCAGGGGGCGAATTCTCGCGCCGACGGCAGGCCGGGCCGGCCGGTGGCCGACAGCAGCGCGTCGAGCACCGCGGCGGCCACCGCTTCGGCGGCCAGCACGTGCAGCAGCGTGGCCGGCGCCGCCGGGCCGCGGCCGGTGGACAGGCCGAACAGGGTGTCGCCGTCGCTGGCGGTGTGCACCGGGCGGATCGTGCGCGCCAGGCCGTCGTGGCCGGCGGTCGCCAGGCGCTGCGCCTGGGCCTTGGTGAGCGGCGCGTCGGTGGCGACGACACCGATCGTCGTCGCGCCGGCCAGCGGCGCGGCGGCGTGTTCGCCCGCGAGGTAGCAGGCGACGGTGTCGCGCAGCGTGCGGCCGTCGTCGCTTCGGGCACCGGCGACGAGGCCGCCGCGCTCCGGATCGACGACGTCGCCGACGGCGTTGACGGCGACGAGCGCCGCCACCGTCACGCCACCGGCGCGGCGCGACGCGGTGCCGATGCCGCCTTTCATCGCATGCTGCGGCCCGAAGAGCTTGCCGACCGTCGCGCCGGCTCCGGCGCCGACGCTGCCACGCTCGAAGGCGCCGGCCACCGCCGCCTCGCAGGCGGCGTAACCCGCCGCCGCGTCGGGGCGCGCGGCCGGGCGCAGCCACAAATCGAACAGCACCGCCGCCGGCACGATGGGCACGATGGCCGGGCCGACGGCGACGCCGCGGCCGCGTTCCTCCAGCCAGCGCATCACGCCGCCGGCGGCGTCCAGACCGTAGGCGCTGCCGCCGGACAGCAGCAGCGCGTGCACGGCCTCGACGGTGTTCTCCGGGCGCAGCAGGTCGGTCTCGCGCGTGCCCGGCGCGGCACCGCGCACGTCGGCGCCGGCCACCGAGCCTTCAGGGCAGAGCACGACGCTGCAGCCGCTCAGGCCGTCGGCCAGCGTGTGGTGGCCGACGGCGAGGCCGGCGACGTCGGTCAGGGCGTCGAGCGTGTCGAGGGGCGCGGGCATGGCGCGACTGTAGCGGCCGGCCCGCCGGCGCCCCGGCGCTTCAGACGAAGACGCCAGCCGTGTCTTCCATGCGTGCGGCGACTTCGCCGAGGTGGTGCAGCGTGTCGCCGAAGGCCAGCTCCAGCACCGTCAGGCGCTTGAAGTAGTGGCTGCCGGCGTATTCGTCGGTGACGCCGATGCCGCCGTGCATCTGGATGCACTGCTGGCCGACGAAACGCATCGCCTGGCCCAACTGCACACGTGCCTGGGCGACGGCGCGGCGGCGTTCGGCCGCCGGCGCGCCGAGCTTCAGCGTCGCGTAGTAGCTCATCGAGCGTGCGAGTTCGAGCTGCATCTTGGCGTCGGCGACGCGGTGGCGCAGCGCCTGGAAGCTGGCGATCGGCACGCCGAACTGACGGCGCGTGTTCAGGTACTCGACGGTCATCGCCAGCAGCCGGTCCATCAGGCCGACACCTTCGGCGGCGATGCCGGCCAGCGCGATGTCGACCGCGTGTTCCAGGCGCTCGAGGCCGTCTTCGGCGATCAGTGCGGCCGGTGTGGCGTCGAAGCGCAGGTCGGCGGCGCGTGCGCCGTCCTGCGTCGGGTAGGGCGTGATCGCCGCGGCGCCGGCTTCGACGACGAACAGGCCGATGCCGGTGCGCTCGCCGTCGGCGCCGGCGATGCGCGCCGGCACGACGAAGGCGTCGGCCTCGTCGCCGGCCGGCACGACGATCTTGGTGCCGGTGACCACCCAGCCGTCGCCGCGGCGTTCGGCGCGCGTCGCCGGCCGATCCAGCGCCCAGCGTGCGGCGCGCTCCTGCTGCGCCAGCACGACCAGCGCCGAGCCGTCGGCGATGCGCGGCAGCCACTCGCCCTGCAGCGCCTCGGGCGCGGCGGCCAGCAGCGCCGGCACGGCGAGCGCGGCGTTGGTCCACGGCGCGTGCACCAGGCCGCGGCCGAGTTCCTCGTTGACGAGCATCGCCTCGACCGGGCCCAGGCCCAGCCCTCCGTGGGCCTCGGGCACCGCCAGCCCGGCGAGCCCGAGTTCGGCCAGTTCGCCCCAGACGGCACGCGAATGGCCGCCGGCCTTGGCCAGCGCGTGCCGGCGTTCGAAGGCGAAACCCTTGTCCACCCAGCGCCGAACGGCTTCGCGCAGCGCCTGCTGGTCGTCGGTGATATCGAAGTCCATGGAGTTCACCCCAGCACGGTTTGGGCGACGATGTTGCGCTGCACCTCGTTGGAGCCGCCGTAGATCGTCGTCTTGCGCAGGTTGAAGTAGCTGCCCATCAGCGGTGCCAGCGCGTCGTGCTGCCAGCCGGCCGCCGCGGTGTCGGCGGCCTCGTCGCGGCGCGCCACGGTGCCGGGGCCGCCGGCGAGCATCAGCAGTTCGGCCGCGCGCTGCTGGATCTCGCTGCCGCGGATCTTCAGCAGGCCGGCGATGTCCAGGCTCTGCTTGCCGCTCTTCTCGGCCGACAGCACGCGCAGCACCAGCATCTCCAGCGCGACGATGTCGACCTCCAGCAGCGCGATCTGGTCGCGCAGCCGGGCGTCGTGCCAGACGCCTTCGGCCCTGGCCAGCGCCTTCAGCCGTTCGAGTTCGCGCTTGGAGCGGTTGACCTCGGCGATGTTGGTGCGCTCGTGCGCCAGCAGCAGCTTGGCGTAGGACCAGCCCTTGTTCTCCTCGCCGATCAGGTTGGCGGCGGGCACCTCGACGTTGTCGAAGAAGACCTCGTTGACCTCGGGCTCGCCGTCGAGCATGACGATGGGCCGCACGCTGACGCCGGGGCTCTTCATGTCGATCAGCAGGAAGCTGATGCCGGCCTGCGGCTTGCCGTCGCTGGCGGTGCGCACCAGGCAGAAGATCCAGTCGCCGTGCTGGGCGAGCGTCGTCCAGGTCTTCTGGCCGTTGACGACGTAGTGGTCGCCGCGGCGCTCGGCGCGTGTCTTCAGCGACGCCAGGTCGGAGCCTGCGCCGGGCTCGCTGTAACCCTGGCTCCACCAGACCTCGCCGCTGGCGATGGCCGGCAGGAAGCGTCGCTGCTGCTCGGGCGTGCCGAAGGCCATGATGACCGGCGCGACCATCACCGGGCCGAAGGGCAGGATGCGCGGCGCGCCGGCGAGCGCACATTCCTCCTCGAACAGGTGCTTCTGCACCGCCGTCCAGCCCGGCCCGCCGAAGGCGCGCGGCCAGCCGGCGGCCAGCCAGCCCTTCTGGCCCAGGATCCGGGCCCAGCGCTGGTTGTCCTCGCGTGTCAGCGCCCGCGCGGCGCGCACCTTGTCGCGGATGTCCGCCGGCAGGTGCTCGCCGACCCAGGCGCGCACCTCCTGGCGGAAGGCCTGTTCTTCCTCGGTGAAATCGAGGTCCATCGTCGTCTCCTCGCGGCCGTGAACGGCCGGCTCTCGTGGCCGGCTCGTTGTAGCACGCGGGTTTCGGGCCGCCTTGTCCCTGCCGGGACAGCGCGGTCAGCGGGCCTCGAGGCGCAGCACGTCGCTGTCGCGCTGCATCTTGAAGCGCGACAGGAAGCTGTTGCCGAGCAGCACCATCGGCATCGCCTGCGGCACGACGACGGCCTGCACGTGGGTGATCTCGACCTCGCCGACACGCACCCGCGACAGCGTCACGCGGTGCGCGGTGGCGGTGCCGTTGGCGGTCTGCACCAGGCCGGGCTCGCCGTTGCGCCAGGCGATGCCCAGGCGCTCGGCGTCGGCCTGGCCGAGCGCGATCAGCGTCGCGCCGGTGTCGACCATGAAGTTCACCGGGCGGCCGTTGATCGCGCCCTGGGTGACGAAATGCCCGCCGGGGCCGGCGGGGATGACGATCTCGCGCGCGCCGGAGACGACACCGCCGCTGCCGGCCACACGCGAGGTGCCGCCGCCGGGGCGCAGCACCAGGCGCTGGCCGCCGGCTTCGACGACCGCGCCGTCGGCGTCCAGCTGCAGCAGCTTGACGCCGCGCGCGCTCTCGCCGACGGCCAGCGTCACCGGCTGGCCGCCGATGACGAGCAGCGCCTTGCGCCCCATCTGGCCGGCCAGCGAGACGTCCTGCGCCGCGGCCGGCAGCACGGCCGCGGCCAGGATCGTTGCCGCGATGCGCAGCGCCTGGCGACGGCCGGCGGCGTTCATCAGTCGCGGAAGTTGTTGAAGGTCAGCGGCAAGTCCGAGATTTCCTTCTTCAGCAGCGCGATCGCCGCCTGGAGGTCGTCCCGCTTCGCGCCCGAGACGCGCACCGCGTCGCCCTGGATCGCGCCCTGCACCTTCAGCTTGCTGGCCTTGAGCGCCTGCTGGATCTTCTTCGCGTGTTCGGCGTCGATGCCGGCCTTGACCTTGACGGCGAGCTTGAGCTTGTCGCCGCCGAGCTTCTGCGGCTTGGCCGTGAGGTCGAGGAAACGCACGTCGACGTTGCGCTTGGCCAGGCGCGAGAGCAGCACGTCGCGCACCTGTTCGATCTGGAAGTCGCTGTCGGCGTAGAGCACGAGTTCGCGCTCCTTGGCCGACTTCTCGGTGAGTTCGACCTTCGCGCTCGACCCCTTGAAGTCGAAGCGGTTGCCGATTTCCTTGTTCGCCTGGTCGAGTGCGTTGCGCAGTTCGACCAGATCGGGCTCGAGGACGGTATCAAAGCTGGGCATGGGAAAATTCTGCCATGTCACCCGTCGCCTCCCCGCTGCAGATCGAGTCGCGCGTGTCGCTGCGCGAGCACAACAGCTTCGGTCTGCCCGCCGTCGCCCGCACCCTGGTGCGCGTGCGCAGCGAGGCCGACGTGCGCCGTGTCGTCGACCACCCCGAGTTCGGCCGTGCCCCCAAGCTGATCCTGGGCGGCGGCAGCAACCTCGTGCTGACACGAGACGTCGACGCCGTCGTGCTGAAGATCGAGATCGAGGGCCGGCGCCTGGTGGCCGAGACCGACGACGCCTGGATCGTCGAGGCCGGGGCCGGCGAACGCTGGCACGACCTCGTCGCCTGGACGCTGGAGCAGGGCCTGCCCGGGCTGGAGAACCTGGCGCTGATCCCGGGCACGGTGGGCGCGGCGCCGGTGCAGAACATCGGCGCCTACGGCGTCGAGCTGAAGGACCGCTTCCACTCGCTGGACGCGGTCGACCTCGTCACCGGCCGCAGCGTCACGCTGGACGCGGCGATGTGCCGCTTCGGCTACCGCGACAGCATCTTCAAGCAGGCCCTGGCCGGCAAGAGCGTCGTCACCCGCGTGCGCCTGCGCCTGCCCAAGCCCTGGGTGCCGGCGCTGGGCTACCTGGACCTGGAACGCAAGATCGCCGAGACCGGGAACACGCACCCCGACGCACGCACGATCTTCGACTGGGTCTGCGCCATCCGCCGCGCCAAGCTGCCCGATCCGGCGACCATCGGCAACGCCGGCAGCTTCTTCAAGAACCCGGTGGTCAGCGCCGAGCAGTGCCGCGACATCATCGACCGCGACCCGGAGATCGTGCACTACCCGCTGCCCGACGGCAGCGTCAAGCTGGCCGCCGGCTGGCTGATCGACGCCTGCGGCTGGAAGGGCAAATCGGTGGGCCGCGCCGGCGTCTACGAGCGCCAGGCGCTGGTGCTCGTCAACCGCGGCGGCGCCAGCGGCGCCGAGGTCGTGACGCTGGCGCGCGCGATTCAGGAGAGCGTCTACGGCCGCTTCGGCATCCGCCTGGAGCCCGAGCCGGTCATCGTCTGAACGCCCGGCGCTCTACGCGAGCGCCGTGTCCAGCCCCATCATCAGCACGAAGCCGAGCATCAGCCCGGCGGTCGCCCAGCGCTCGTGGCCCTGGCGGTGCGACTCGGGGATGACCTCGTGGCTGACGACGAACAGCATCGCCCCGGCGGCGAACGCCAGCGCCCAGGGCAGCAGCATGGCGGCGCCGGCCACCGCCGCGGCGCCCGCCACGGCGGCCACCGGCTCGACGAGGCCGGAGGCCGCACCCAGCAGCGCGGCGCGCCCTCGCCCCATGCCGGCGGCGTGCAGCGCCAGCGCGACGACCAGGCCTTCGGCCACGTCCTGGAGCGCGATGCCGCCGGCCAGCGCGGTGGCACGTGCCGCCTCGGCGCCGACCGCGGCGACACCGATCGCCAGGCCTTCGGGGATGTTGTGCAGCACGATCGCCAGCACGAACAGCAGCACCCGGCGCGGGCGTGCGTCGCGGCCCAGCGCGTGGGCGTGCGGCAGCAGGTGTTCCAGCAGCATCAGCACGGCGGCGCCGCCCAGCAGCGCCAGGCCGATGCCCGCAGCCCGCGGCCCGGGGGCGAGGCCGGCGGCCTGCGCCGCGTCCAGCGCCGGGTTCAGCAGCGAGAAGCAGGTGGCGGCCAGCATCACGCCGGCGCCGAAGCCGAGCAGCGTGTCCTGCGTGCGCTGGGCCGGCGCGCGGGCCAGCAGCAGCGGCATCGCGCCGAGCGCGGTGGCCAGCGCCGCGGCGGCACCCAGCGCACCGGCGTGGGCGACCGCCGGCACCGTGGCCAACGCGTGCCAGACGTCGGCCAGCTCGATGGCCGCGCCCGCGGCGCAGAGCACGACGCCCAGCCACTGCGCCGGCCGCAGCAGCCTGCGCGTGCCGGCCCTGTTCACGGCTCGGCCCGGTCCAGGGGCCGCAGCGTGAAGCGCGCCAGCCGTGCGGCAAGCGTCTGCAGCCGCACGGCTTGCTCGTCGTCGGCCACCAGCGGCCCCAGGCGCGCCAGCGGGCGGCTCGCGGCGTCCAGGCAGGTCAGGCGCCAGCACACCGGCAGCAGCGTGTCCTCGGCGCTGTCCAGCAGCAGCCGCAGCATGCGCTCGTGCACCGTGAAGGCGCGCTGGCCGTAGGCCGCCACCAGGCGCTCGCCCTGGTGGTGGAAGGCGCACAGCAGACGCGGCTCGTCGGGCTCGAGGCCGAGGCGGATGTGCATCGCGATGCGCTGCCAATGCCGCAGCGCGGCCTGGGTTTCGGCCGGGCACATCTCAGCGGCTCCGGCGTGGGATGGTGGGGAAAGCGGATGCGCTCATCGCGGGCTCCTCGGCGGGTGGGCACCGGGCCGGCCTGGACGCCGGCGGGCAGGGTTCGGGTTGGCGGCTTCGGTGACGCCATGAACCATGCTACATGAGAATAAGTCGCATTTGCAAAACAAGAGGCGGGCGAATCCGTCGCCCGCGCGGCGTCGGCGGCCTGTCAGGCGCTGGCGTCGGCGTCCGCGGGCTGCGCCAGACCGGCGGCGATGACCGCCTCGCGCGTGGCCGGCAGCAGCTCCTCGAAGCGCTGCACGTGGCGCGCGATTTCGTGCGCCGGCAGGTGGGTCGCACCTTCGTGCAGCGACTCGGCGGTCGAGGCCAGCGCGGCCAGCCCCAGGTTCAGCGCCGCGCCGCGGGCCGCGTGCGCGCTGACCCGCAGCTCCAGCGGCTGGGCGTCGCGGATCGCCGCGCGCAGCCGCTGCACGAGCAGCGGCCCCTGGTCGAGGAAGCCGTGCACCATCGCCGCGAAACGTTCGCGCGGCATCGCCTGCAGCGCCAGGGCCATCGCCGCGGCGTCGAGCAGCGGCGGGCTGCCGTCGGCCTGGGTCTCGGCCTCGCCGGGCGACGGCTCGGGCCCGAAGTCGGCCGTGCCCGCGTTGCCGAACAGCCGGCGCAGCGAGGCCGCGAGCTTGGGCGGGCTCACCGGCTTGGTCAGGAAGTCGTTCATGCCGGCGACCAGGCAGCGGTCGCGGGTCTCGGTGAAGGCGTCGGCGGTCAGCGCGACGATGGGCACCGTGGCCGCGGCCGGATCGGGCAGCGCACGGATCGCGCGCGTGGCCGCGATGCCGTCCATCTCGGGCATGTGCAGGTCCATCAGCACGACGTCGAAGGGTTTGGCGCCGGCGGCGCGCATCGCGTCGACGGCTTCGTGGCCGTTGGTGGCGAACACCGCGCCATGCCCCAGGCGCTCGAGCAGCGCCGCCATGTACTGCCGGTTGACGAAGTGGTCCTCGGCGACGAGCACGTGCAGCGGACGCGGCGGCGGCGGCGCGTCGCCGGGCAGCGGGCGCGGCGACGCCCCGGCCGGCACGGCCTTCAGCGGCATGCGCAGGCGGAAGCTGCTGCCCTGGCCGGGCTGGCTGGTGACGGTGATGTCGCCGCCCATCAGCCGCGCCAGGTTGCGCGAGATCTCCAGCCCCAGCCCGGCGCCGCCGTGGCGCCGCGAGCGCGAGCTGTCGGCCTGCACGAAGCGGTGGAACAGCGTCGCCAGCGTCGCCTCGTCGATGCCCACGCCCTGGTCGCTGACGGTGAACACCAGCTCGGCCGCGCCGTCGCCGCCCTCGGCCTGCACGTCAAGCACGACGGCGCCCTGGTCGGAGAACTTGATCGCGTTGGACAGCAGGTTGAACAGCACCTGCTTGACGCGTGTGGCGTCGCACAGCACACGTTCGGGCAGCGCCGGGTCGGCGGCGATGTGCAGCGCCAGTGACTTGGCGTGGGCCTGCGGCCGCATCAGCGCCTCGACGTCGCGCAGCAGCGCGCGCAGCTCCACCGGCGCGGGCATCAGCACCATGCGCCCGGACTCGAGCTGCGACATGTCCAGGATGTCGTTGAGGATGGCCAGCAGATGGTCGGCCGACTCGGTGGCGGTGCGCAGATAGCTCACCTGCTGCTGGTTCAGCCCGGTCTCGCGCAGCAGCGACAGCATGCCCAGCAGGCCGTGGAACGGCGTGCGGATCTCGTGGCTCATGTTGGCGAGGAAGGCGCTCTTGGCCTCGCTCGCCGCCTCGGCGTCGCGCCGGGCCTGGCGCAGGTGCTCGGCGAGCTCCTCCAGCGCGGCGCGGCGGCGGTCGAGCTGGCGCATCTGGCGCAGCGCCAGCAGCGCGAAGGCCAGCGTCAGCGCCGACAGCGACACGGTCAGCCCGATGCCGACCATGTTGTGCTTCTGCACCGTGGCGTTGCGTGCCGCCACCTGTTCGCCGACGTGGTGCGCGGCGCGCAGCGACAGGCCGTGGATCTCGGGGCCCATCGCGACCAGTTCGGATTCCAGCTCGCGCAGCGCCTCGCGAGTCGGGCCGCCGGCGGTGCCGGCGCCGAAGGCCGCGTCGGCGCGGCGGATGAAGCCGTCCATGCGGGCCAGCGTGGCGGCGAACTCGGTCTCGTCGGCCAGGATGCGGCCGATGCGCTCGTTGTGCAGCAGGCCGACGCGGCTGATCCAGATGTCGTAGCGCAGCTGCAGCGCCGCCGGGTCGAGCACGCGGCGCGGGTCGACCGAGCGGCCCCATTCGTCGCGCAGGCGCAGGTACTCGGTCTCGGCCTGGTAGACGAGCAGCACGGCATCGTCGTCGGCGACCTCGACCGCCTGGCGCAGCAGCGCGGCCTGGCGCACCTGCAGCCAGGCCACGGCCAGCAGGGCCAGGATCAGCCCGACGCCGAGCACGCCCAGCCACGTCGCGCGGCCGCGCCGCGCATGCGGCACGGTGGGTTCTAGCGAACCTCGATCGTGCGCAGCTGCCATGCCGAACGGCTGTAGTAGACGGGCGTGCGGAGCTCCTCGTCCGAGTCGAACGGGTAGATCACGAACAGCGGCCCCTTGTCGCGCACCGCCATCGGGCGGTCGTCGAGCAGCCGGGCGACGATCAGGTCATGGCGCGCGGCGTCGTCGAACGGGATGTCGACCCAATAGTCGTTCAGCGCGATCGCGCGCATCCGGCTGCCGCGTGCCGCGGCGGCGGCGAGAACGTCGCGCAGCAGCGGGCCGGTGAAGCGGCGCGCCGTCGAGTACCAGGGCGTGCGGGTCACGAAGCTCGTCTGCGGCAGACGCTCGAGCATCGGCATGTCGAAGTCGGCGCGGGTGCCGGCGTTCGGCGACAGCACGCGCCCGGTGAGCGTCAGCACCACCTCGCCGGCGGGCGCCTCGAGGGCCGCCGCGACGCCGCACCACGAGCCCAGCGCCAGCGCCGCACCGGCGGCAAGCACGCGGCGGCGCCCTCGGTCGTGCGAGGTCGCGGCAGACGAGGCGGCGACGGCGGAGCGTTCGGGCACGTCCGGATTCTAGGGGGATCGTCCGCCCGGAACCCCCTCTTCGAAGGATCAGCGGCGCACTTCGTTGCGCTCGCCCGGCGCCGGCGTCAGGCCGTAGGGCTGCACCAGCTCCCAGACGTGCGGCGGCACCATGTTCTTCATCTTCGCCGGCTGCTCGCGGCGCAGGTGCAGCACGGTCTCGACGGCCTTCATCTCCAGCCGCGCGCGTGCGAATTCCAGCCCGCGCGGGCCGACCTTGGGCATCAGCCAGCCGACGATGGGCCGCAGCCAGGCCGGCATGCGGCGCAGCGGCAGGCCGCCGGCGGCGCGTTCGGTGTTGGCGAGGAAACCCTTGACCGGGCCTTCGCGCTTGCCGGCGCTGCCGGGTTCGGCCAGCGTCACCTCGTCGCCGAGCAGGCCGAGGATCTTCTCGCCGCGTTCGTTGCGCACGAGCAGCCACTGCTCGCCTTCGCCGCCCATGTAGCCGACGGTGATGTCGGCCAGCACGTTGCTGTAGTCGACGCAGGTGCGGCAGGTCAGCGGGAAGAAGTCGGTCGGCAGCTGCGACAGCGGCAGCTGCAGGAAGGGCACGCGGCGCTGGCGGCCGTCGTCGAAGCGGATCTCGACGTGGTAGTCGGCGCGGAACTCGAGGTAGGTGATCGACTCCGGCTTCGGCGTCAGCAGGCCGAGGAAACGGTGGAAGTTCTCGGTCGTCGTGTTGTCCGAACACGGCGTGCCGATGACGTAGAGCTGCTCCAGCCCCAGCTCCTGCTCCAGCGCCCGCAAGGCGTAGACCTGGCACGGGATGCCGATCACCGCCAGCCGCTTGTGGCCGGCGGCCACCGCCGGCTCCAGCAGCGACAGCAGCGGCGCGTAGCCCATGCGCATGCCGCGGCAGCGCGCCAGGTCGCCGGGTTTCGTCACCAGCGTGGGCACCGGGCGCCAGCGGTCCTCGGGGTCGGGGGCCATCGTCAGCACGGCGTCGACGGCGCCGGTCTCCAGCAGGCGCTCGGCCAGCCGCGTCGTGATGCCGGTCCATTGCGCGCCCTCGGACGGGCGCTTCAGCGCCGCGCGCCACATGCGGCGGAACGGGCCGAAGTACCGCTCGTCGGCCCGCGCCGGGTCGCGCGGACGGCCGTGCACGCGGGTCTCCATCGCGGCGTAGTCGGGCTGGATGAACTGGCAGGCGCGGCCGCAGCGGCGCGGATCGGCGCTGCGCGAGACGCCGCAGTCGGTGCACAGCGTGCGGGTGGGGGCGGCGTCGTGGGGGATGGGGGACTTCAAGGCAGGGGCGCTCGTTCGCGGGACCGCCCGATCATCGCCCAAGCCGGGCCCGGCCGACCCGACCTGACGCAGACCCCCCGCAGCGGCGGGCACCGTCACCGTGAGCGCTCGGCCCGCAGGTGCTCGATCTTGGCCGCGTACAGCGCCTGCGCCTGCGGCGTCGGACTGGTCTCGCGCGCGACCTCGAGGTGCCGCAGCGCCTGGCGCTGGCGGCCCAGCAGCAACTCGGTGCGCGCGAGCCAGTAGTGGAACTCGTGGTAGCCGGCGTCGCGCGCCACCTCGCGTGCGAACAGCTCTCGGGCGCCTTCGAGGTCGCCGCGGCGCAGGGCCTCGATGCCGGCGTCGAACCAGCGGAACGGCGGCGCTTCCTCGAGCGCCTGCAGCCGCGCCTGCAGCGCGCCGGCCTCGGTTTTGCGGCCCTGCTGCCCGAGCAGCTGCGCGAGGTTGGCCAGCGCGCTGCGGTTGGCCGGTTCGCGCTCGAGCAGCGTGCGCCAGACCGACTCCGCGGCGTCGGCCAGGCCGCGGCGGCGGTAGACCACGGCCAGCGTGTTGTGGCCGGCCGAGAAGTGCGGGTCCTGGTTCAGCGCCTCGCGGGCGTGCCAGTAGGCGTCGTCGAGCCGGCCTTCGGCCAGCGCCTCGGCGGCGCGGTTGTTCATGAACATCGCCAGCACGGTGGCCTGGGAGATGCTGCGCCAGCGCAGGCCCGCGACCTGCTCGCCGGGCAGGAAGTCGACGACGAGCGCGCTGTCGGTGCTGCGCAGCACCTGGCCCGCGGCGGTGGCCGGCCAGCCCAGCGACACGTTGACGTGGCCGTTGAGGGTCAGCAGGTCGCCGCTGCGGTTCCAGCTCTCGTCGACGGCGACGCTGCGGAACTGCACCGGCAGGCCGGCCTCGCGCGCGAAGGCCGCGGTCATCGCCACCAGCGACAGGCAGTTGCCCGAGCGCGCCGCGAAGGTCTCGGCGGCGGTGCGTGTCACCCCTTCGTAGTCCAGCGCCAGCGAGCGGCGGCTGTACAGCAGCTCGACCAGCGCCCGGCGCGGGTCCTCGCTGTGGCGCAGCCCGGCGCCGTCGAGGTGGGCCCGCATCGCGTCGTCGACGGCCAGCACCGCGGCCGCGTCGGGCAGGCGCGCCGGCGGCGCGAAGGCGGCGTCGCGGGTCGGCAGCGGCGTGCGCGCCGGCAGCGCATCGACCGTCGTGCAGCCGACGACGGCGGTGCAGGCCAGGAGGAGCAGGGCGAGGGTAGGGCGCATCGTGACGCTCCCGCCGCGGCAGCGCGGCCGCGGTGATCCTACGCCGCCGTCGGCCGGCGCGTGTTCACGCGGCCGCGGGGTCGCCGGCCTCGATCTGGCCGTTCAGGCGGGCCGCGGCGGCCCGCAGCTCGGGATTGGCGGAGGCTGCCGCGCGGTCGAGCAGGCCGCGCGCGTAGTCGGCGTCGTGCTGCAGGCGTTCGACGTGCAGGAACACGCCTTCGTTGGCGAACAGCCATTTGAGGTCGATGACGTCGACCAGCTCCAGCGAGCTCCCGGAGCCTTGGGTTTCGGCATTCATCGCACACTCCCGCCTCGTGGGCTGTTCGTTCGACGCACGGCACCGGTCGGGCGCCGCCTGCACGATAGCGCCGCGGCCTGCCCGCCGGGCCGGCAATCGCTGGAGTCGGCTCTCCAATTCCGTCTGGTGAACTTTCCGCGGTTTCCGTGGGCCTGGACGTTGTCCGGACTCCACAGCGTCGCCGCCGGACGGCGCGTTAAGCTGCGGCCGCCGCCGGCCAGCCGCCGCGGCATCCGCCGAGAACGATCACGAATCCCATGGCCGACACCCCGACTCCTCCCGACCCCGACAAGACCTCCGACCGCCGCCACCGCGAGCGTGTCGAACAGCTGCTCGCCCGCCCGCCGGTGCGTGCGGCCGGCACGCTGGCGCTGGCCGACCGGCGCCTGGACTACGCCGTCAGCGCCGAGTTCATCCCGGTGGCCGGCGAAGGTTTCGACGGCGCGCTGGCCGAACCGCAGGCCGCGGTGATGACCACCGCCTACCAGCTGCAGGGCGCCGCCGCCGGCTCCCGCCCGGTGTGTTTCGCCTTCAACGGCGGGCCGGGTTCGGCGTCGATCTGGCTGCACCTGGGCGCGCTGGGGCCGAAGCGGCTGGTCGTGCCGTCCGACGGCAGCATGCCGGCGGCGCCCTACACCGTCAGCGACAACCCGCTGAGCTGGTTCGAGCACTTCGACCTGGTCTTCGTCGACCCGCCGCACACCGGCTGGTCGACGACCGCCAGCGAAGCCGCACGCAAGAAGCTGCTGTCGGTCGACGGCGACGTGAAGGCCCTGGCCGAGGTCGTGCGCACCTGGCTGACGCGGCACCGCCGCTGGGGTTCGCCGGTCTACCTGGCCGGCGAGAGCTACGGCACGACACGCGGTGCGGCGCTGGCCGACAAGCTGCTGGACGGCGGCGTCGCACTCGCCGGGCTGGTGCTGGTGTCCTGCGCGATGGACCTGCAGAGCCTGTCCTTCGACCCGGGCAACGACCTGCCGTACACGCTGTTCCTGCCGGCCTATGCCGTCGTTTCGCAGTACCACGGCCTGCTGAAGGGGCCGCTGGGCGCGTCGCGCGAAGCGGCGCAGGCCGCGGCCGAAGCCTTCGTCGACGAGGACTACGCCGCCGCGCTGCTGGCCGGCGCGCGGCTGTCGGACAAGCGCCGCGCCGCCGTCGCCCGCCGCGTCGCCGAACTCACCGGCCTGCCGCGCGCGCTGGTCGAGGAGAAGAACCTGCGCATCGCCGACCAGGACTACTTCTTCGAGGCGATGCGCGCCCAGGGCCGCCAGGTCGGCCGGCTCGACGCCCGCGTGACCGGCCCGATGGCCGCGCGCCGCACGCGCGACTGGGAGTTCGACCCCGGCATCGAGGCCATCGCCGCGCCGTACACGATGGCCGCGATGGCCTATTTCGGCGAGCTCGGCCTGACGACCGAGCAGCGTTACGAGACCCTGTCGCACGAGGCCCACCTGGCCTGGAACTGGAACCGCGGCGAGGCCCAGGGCAACGCCTACGCCAGCACCAGCCGCGACCTCGCGCGTGCGCTGCGCCGCAACCCGCAGCTCAAGGTCTTCGTCGCCAGCGGCCGCTACGACCTGGGCACGCCGTACAGCGCCAGCGACTGGTCGCTGGCCCAGCTCGACGCGCCGCCCGAGGTGCTGGCACGCATCCAGCATCACTACTACGATGCCGGGCACATGATGTACACCCGGGAAGAGGACTTGACCAAACTCAAGTCCGACATCGCCCACTGGCTTGGATGATCGACTCATGCACATCGGAATCCTGACCGGCGGGGGCGACTGCCCCGGCCTCAACGCCGTCATCCGCGCGGTGACGCTGTCGCTGATCAACGAGTGCGGTGCCCGGGTCACCGGCATCGAACGCGGTTTCCTCGGCCTGCTGACACGTTCGTCGCGGCCGCTGGACACCGCCGCCGTCGCCGGCATCCTGGCCGAAGGCGGCACGATCCTCGGCACGCACAACAAGTGCGACCCGTTCCACTACTTCGGTGCCGGCGGGGCGGACTGCTCCGCCCAGGCGATGGACTACGTGCGCGAGCTCGGCCTGGACGCGCTGGTGGCCATCGGCGGCGACGGCACGATGGCCATCGCGCACAAGTTCGAGGCGCTGGGGCTGCCGGTCGTCGGCGTGCCCAAGACCATCGACAACGACCTGTTCTGCACCGAACGCACCTTCGGCTTCGACAGCGCGGTGGCCGTCGTCGCCGAGGCGCTGGACCGCCTGGCGACCACCGGCCGCAGCCACGGCCGGGTGATGATCGCCGAGACGATGGGCCGCTACGCCGGCTGGATCGCGCTCGAAGGCGGCATGGCCGGCGGCGCCGAGGTCATCCTGATCCCCGAGATCCCGTTCAGCGTCGAGGCCGTGGCCCAGCGCTGCCGCGAGCGTGCCGCACACGGGCTGTCGACGATCATCTCGATCGCCGAAGGCGCCGCGCCCGAAGGCGGCGGGCTGACCGTGCAGCGCACGATCGCCGACAGCCCTGACCCGCTGCGCCTGGGCGGCGTCGGCAACTGGCTGCAGCAGCAGCTGGAGCCGCGGGTCGACTGCGAGGTGCGCACGACGCTGCTGGGCCACATCCAGCGCGGCGGTTCGCCGACGCCGTTCGACCGCGTGCTGGCCACGCGTTTCGGCTACCACGCGGCGCAGCTCGTCGAGGCCGGGCAGTACGGCCGCATGGTCGCGCTGCAGGGCGACGCCGTCGTCAGCGTGCCGATCTCCGAGGTGGCCGGCAAGAACCGCCTCGTGCCGCGCGACCACGAGCTCGTGCGCGCCGCACGCGGCATCGGCGTCTCGCTCGGCGAGCAGTAACTACAGCAGCCGGTGCAGGTCGGGCGCCAGGCGCCCGACCGCCGAACGCAGCGCCGCGTCGTCGCGGCCGAAGTCGAAGTCCTGGAACTCGAAACCCGGGCCGACCGTCGCGCCGCAATAGGCGTAGTCGCCCACCGGCTCGGCGGTCTGCCACCAGTCGGCCGGCACGACGTGGCGCCGGCGGTTGGTGTCGAGCACGACGTGTTCGAGCGTCTGCAGGTCCGGCGACAGCAGCCACAGCGTCAGCGGCCCGCCTTCCAGCAGGTGCCAGACCTCGCAGGAGCGCACGCGGTGCCAGGCCGAGTGTTCGCCGTGCACGAGCAGGAAGTCGATCGTCGTCAGGCCGCGGCGCTCGCCGCGCGCCGTGGCGACGGTCTGCTGCGAGCGGTAGAGCTCGGCGTAGTGGCCGCCCTCGGGGTGCGGCTGCAGCTTCAGCTGGTCGATCAGCGCCTGGGCGCGTTCCGGCAGATCGCTCACTGGAGCACCCTTCGGCCTGCGGCCGGTCCCGCCACGCGGGACTGAGCGACGGACAAGTCCTGAGCGCTCATTGGGGCACCCTTCGGCCTGGCGGCCGGTCCCGCCACGCGGGAATGAGCGCCGGACAAGTCCTGAGCGCTCATGCATCCCTCACGTCGGCCACCGGCTGCTGGCCGAAGTCGGCGCGCTCCAGGTAGCGCAGCAGCTTGGCGGCGGCGGTCTCCGGGGTTTCGAGCATGCCGCCTTCGTGCAGGCCGACGAAACGTCCGCGGTCGGTGAAGCGTGTCGGGTCGGCGCTGCGCAGCTGCACCTGCATGTCGGTGTCGATGACACCTGGCGCCAGCGACACGACCCGCGCGCCGTTGGGCCGTGCCGCCTCTTCGAGCGCGATCGCGCGCGCCAGGTGGTCCATGCCGGCCTTGGCGGCGCAGTACGAGGCGCTGCCGGCCATTGCGCGGCGGCCCAGGCCCGAGGACACGAACAGCAGCTTGCGTGGCACGTTCCAGGCCGCGGTGCTGCGCAGGAAGGCCGAGGCCAGCAGCATCGGCGCCTCCAGGCCGACACGCAGCGCGTTGGACAGGTCGGCCGCGCCGACCTCGCCCAGCGCCGCCAGCTCGGAGATCACGCCGGCGTTGTTGACCAGCGTCACCGAGGCGAGCACGCCCGGGTCCTGCGCGTCGAGCCAGGCCGACAGCCGGCGTGCGGCCGGTGCCGGGTCGGCGAGGTCGACGGTCCAGGCGATCAGCGCCGGGTGTTCGAGCGGCGGCGCCCGCCGGGCCAGCGTCAGCACGCGGTCGCCGCGTTCGAGCAGCTGCTGCACCAGCGCCAGGCCCAGCCCGCGCGAGCCACCGGTGACGAGGGTGAGGGAGGTCTTCATCGCTTCGAGCATACTGGCGCCGCCCATGAATCGTGTCCTGAAAAGCCCGTTCCTCGTCGCGCTGCTGGCCGGCGTCGTCGTTCTCGTCATCGCCTTCGTGCCCGCGTTCTGGCAGGTGCTGCGCGGCAGCAGCACGGCGCCGGTGTCCGCGCCCGAGGCGCCGTGGAGCATCGCCGCCCGCGGCGACAGCGTTTCCGCTTTCGGCCTGCAGCTGCCCGGCAGCACGCTGGCCGACGCCGAGCGCCGCTGGGGCGAAGGCCTGCAGCTCGCGGTGATGGCCGAAACCGGCCAGCCCGGGGCGCTGGAAGGTTATGTCGAGCGTTTCGACAGCGGCGGTGTCGGCGGCCGGCTGCTGCTGGCCACGGCGCTGGACGACGCCGAGCTGCTGCGCCTGCAGCAGACCGCCGCCGAGCGTCAACCCGCCGGCGGCACGCTGTGGCGCTACCCGCTGCGCGCCAGCGAGCGCCTGGCGCTGGGCGCCGCGCCGCTGGTCGGCCTGAGCTTCATCCCGGCGGCCAACCTCGATGCGCAGACGCTGCGCCAGCGTTTCGGCGAGCCCGACGAGATCATCGCCCCGGGCGGCCGGCTCGAGCACTGGCTGTACCCGGCGCGGGGCCTGGCGATCGCCGTCGACGCCGAAGGCCGCGAGCTGCTGCAGGTCGTCGCGCCGGCCGACTTCGAGCGCCGGCTGCGGGCGCCGCTCAAGGCAGCGGCTTCGCCTGCAGCATCGGCCCCACGCTGAAGAACGCGCCGCCGGCGACGTGGTGGATCGTGCGCAGGGCCTCGTGCTCGGGCGCGAACTCCCAGCGCCCGGCGCGGAACACGCGTGCATCGGCCTGCGCCGCGACGACCTCGGCGAGGAACAGGTCGTAGGTCTGCTCGAGGTGCGGCTCGCGCAGCAGCCGGCATTCGAGCCAGCCGACGCAGCCTTCGACCAGCGGCGCGCCGGTCGCGCGGCCGGCGAAGGCGCCCAGGCCATGACGCTCGAACTTGTCGACACCGTCGTGGCCGCTGGTGTTGCCCACCGTCAGCGTGGTGTCGGCCAGCGCGACGCAGGGGATGCTGAGCGCGAACTCGCCGGCGGCGTCGAGCAGCGTGCGCGTGAACGTGCTCTTGTCGAGCACGACGGCGACCTTGGGCGGGTCGAAGTCCAGCGGCATCGCCCAGGCCGCGGCCATCACGTTGCGCCGTCCGCCGTGGGCCGCGCTGACGAGCACCGTCGGGCCGTGGTTCAGCAAGCGGTAGGCGTGTTTCAGATCGACGTCTTGTCTCATCGTCTCGGGCTTCAGAAGTCGGCCGCGCGCTCGAAGGCGAGGCGTTCGCCGGTGACGGGATGCGGGAAGGCCAGGCGCTCGGCGTGCAGCAGCAACCGCGGCGCCGCGGCCGCGAGTTCGGGCGGTGCGTAGAGGTCGTCGCCGAGCATCGGGTGGCCGATCGTCGCCAGGTGCAGGCGCAGCTGGTGCGAGCGCCCGGTGACGGGCTCGAGTTCGACCCGCGTGCGCCCGGCCGCGCGGTCGCGTGCCAGCACGCGCCAGCGGGTCAGCGAAGGTTTGCCGTGCTCGTGGCAGACCTTCTGCCGTGGCCGGTTGGGCCAGTCGCAGATCAGCGGCGCGTCGACCTCGCCGGTGTCCTCGGCGATCAGCCCGGCGACGACGGCGACGTAACGTTTGTCGACGCGGCGCTCGGCGAACGCGATCGACAGCGTGCGCTGCGCCGCCGCGCCGCGGCCGTAGACCATCAGCCCCGAGGTCGCCATGTCCAGCCGGTGCACGGTCAGCGCGTCGGGCCAGCAGGCCTGGGCGCGTGCGACCAGGCAGTCCTGCTTGTCGGGGCCGCGCCCGGGCACGGCCAGCAGCCCGGCGGGTTTGGCCAGCACCAGGCAATGCTCGTCGGCGTACAGGCAGTCGGGTGGCAACATCGGCCGCGAGCATAACGAGCGCCGTGGCGTGCACGCCGCAGCCGGGGGCGCCTGGGTTGACGCCTCCAGATCGCGCGGCGCACAGTGCGCGGCTGCCATCCACTCGCCACACAGGAGGCTGCCATGGAACATCGGGACCTTGCCGTTCACGGCCTTCGCCGCGCCGCGCGCTGACGCGCGAGTTCCGGATCTCCCGCCCGGCCACGCCGGGCTGCTGAAGTCCTCCGCCCGCCGGCCCCCGGCGCGCCGACAGGCCCTCCCCATCGAGCCCCGCCCGGCCTCATGCGCCGGCGGACCGGTCACGCGCGGCCGCCGGCCGCGCCACGGGACTTCAGTTCATCATGTCTCTTGTTTCCCCGTACGAGCGGCTGCAGGCCATCGGCCTGACGCCGCAGCTTCTTTCCTCCCTGCCGTTTCCGCTGCCCGAAGGTGATGCCGCGCTGATGCGCGTCGCCGAGGTGCACCGCGACGGCCTCGTGCTGCACGACGGCGAGGCCACCGCGCCGGCACGCGCCCGCCCGGCGCTGCTGCAGGCGCTGGCCGCCGACGCCGACGCGCTGGCCGTCGGCGACTGGGTGCGTGCCGAACGCAACACCTTCGGCGAATGGTGGGTCGACGCACGCGTGCCGCCGCGCACGCAGCTCGCGCGCCGACTGCACGACGGCCGCGAGAAGGTCGAGCGTGTGGTGCTGGCGAGCAACGTCGACACCGCGCTGCTGGTCATGGGCCTGGACCACGACTTCAACCTGCGCCGGCTGGAGCGTTACCTCGCGCTGGTGCGCCTGGCCGGTGTCGGCGCCGTGGTCGTGCTGAGCAAGGCCGACCTCTGCGTCGACCTGGCCCGGCGGCTGCGCGACGCGCGCACGCTGGTGCCGGCCGGCGTCGAGGTGCTGGCGCTGGACTCGCTGCACGACGACGTCGCCGCGCCGCTCGCGCCCTGGCTCGCGCCGGGGCAGACGCTGGTGCTGCTGGGCTCCAGCGGCGCCGGCAAGAGCACGCTGGCCAACGCCTTGTGCGGCGAGGCCGTGGCCGCGACCGGCGGCACGCGCCGCGGCGACGGCCGCGGCCGCCACACGACGACGGTGCGCACGCTGCACCCGCTGCCCGGCGGCGCCTGCATCGTCGACACGCCGGGGCTGCGTTCGCTGCGCCTGGACGGCGACGCGGGCGACGTCGCCGGCGCCTTCGACGACATCACGGCGCTGGCCGCGCAGTGCCGCTTCCGCGACTGCCGCCACGAGGGCGAACCCGGCTGCGCGGTGCGCGGCACGGTCGCACCCGAGCGGCTGAAGAGCTTCGGCAAGCTGGTGCGCGAGGCACAGCGCGACTCGATGAGCGCGCTGCAGCGGCGCGAGCAGGTCGCGCAGTGGAAGGCGCGCAGCCGCATCGGCCGGGCGAACATCCGTGCCAAACGCGGCTGATCGCCTTGCACCGGGGCGGCACCGGGCGCACAGTGGGCCGTCACCACCGCCCGGAGCCGCCCATGTCCGAAGCCGGCAGCATCGCCGTGCTGCACACGCCGCATCGCCCGGCGCTGACGCTCGCCGACCTGCGCGGGCTGGTGCAGCTGGGTGTCGATGCCGGCATCGGCGTCGCCGGGATCGCCGAGCAGCTGCACGGCACGATCCTGGCGCGGCGCGCGCCGCTGGGCGTGCCGCACGAGGACGGCACTCGCGGGCTCACCGGCTTCGTCTACCGCAACGTGCGCGGCGGCATGCGCCTCGTCGGCCGCGGCGTCGACGGCGTGCTCAAGCGCCTGGAGGCCGAGCCGCCCGAGGCCACCGCGGCCTCGCGCGAAGCGGTGCTGGCGGCGGTCAACGGCTTGTGGGGCGACCACCTCGCCGCCTCCGGCAACCCGCTGGCAATCCCGATGAGCCTGCGCCACGCCGGCCACCGCCTGGCGCCGGGCCGCGACGCGCTGGCGGCGGCCTTTCCCGACGCCGGCGACCGCGTCGTCGTGCTGGTGCACGGGCTGTGCATGAACGACCTGCAGTGGCAGCGCCAGGGCCACCACCACGGCTGGGCGCTGGCGCGGGCGCTGGGCTGCCCGGTGCTGGCCCTGCACTACAACACCGGCCTGCACGTCTCGCACAACGGCGCACGTTTCTCGGCGCTGCTGGAGCGCCTGGTGCGCGACTGGCCGGTGCCGCTGTCGCGGCTGGTGATCGTCGGCCACAGCATGGGCGGGCTGGTCGCACGCAGCGCGATCGTGCACGCCGAGCAGCACGGCCTGGTCTGGCGCTCGCGGCTGCAGGCGCTGGCCTGCCTGGGCACGCCGCACCACGGCGCGCTGCTCGAACGCGCCGGGCATCTGGTCGACTCGGTGCTCGGCGCCAGCCCGTATCTGGCGCCGTTCGCGCGCCTGCTGGGCGTGCGCAGCGCCGGCATCAACGACCTGCGCTGGGGCCACGTGCGCGACGAGGACTGGTGCGGCCACGGCCCCGACGGCCCGGCCCGCGACCACCGCGTGCCGACGCCGCTGCCCGCCGGCGTGCCGGTCTACCTGGTGGCGGCGACGACGGTCGCCCAGCCGCGCGGTCTGCGCCACGCGCTGGTCGGCGACGGGCTGGTGACGGTGGCCAGCGCCTGGGGCGAGCACCGCGACCCGGCGCTGGCGCTGGCTGTGCCGGCGAGCCGCAAGCGCCTCGTCACCCAGGCCGGCCACTGGGACCTGCTGGACCGCGCCGAGGTCAGCGAGGCGCTGTGCGGCTGGCTGGCCTGAGCTTCAGCGGGCCGGCGCGGCCACGAGTTCGTCACGATCGGCCAGCGCCGGGAACAGCCTGAACCAGGCCGCGGCGACGAGCAGCGTGCCGACACCGCCCAGCACCACCGAGCCCACCGGCCCGAGCAGCGCCGCCGTCGCGCCCGACTCGAACTCGCCCAACTGGTTGGACGCGCCGATGAAGATCGAGTTGACGGCGCTGACG
Source organism: Rubrivivax sp. JA1026 (assembly GCF_011065555.1). Lineage (NCBI taxonomy): Bacteria > Pseudomonadati > Pseudomonadota > Betaproteobacteria > Burkholderiales > Sphaerotilaceae > Rubrivivax > Rubrivivax sp. JA1026. Next base: position 197,795 of record NZ_JAALCQ010000003.1, on the reverse strand, counting down.
CGCCCGCGCATCTCGTCGGGCGTCTCCAGCTGCACCAGGGTCTGGCGGATGACGACGCTGACCATGTCGGCGGCACCGCCCACGCCCAGCGCCAGCATCGACAGCGTGAACGAGCTCGACAGCCCGAAGACGAGCTGCGCGACGCCGTAGACCGCCACCGCGCCGAGCAGCACACGCCCGGTGCGCCGGCGCACCGGCCAGCGTGTCAGCAGGATGGACATCGCCAGCGCGCCGACCGCCGGCGCGCTGCGCAGCAGCCCCAGCCCCCAGGGGCCGACGTGCAGGATGTCCTTGGCGAACATCGGCAGCAGCGCCGTCGCCCCGCCCAGCAGCACCGCGAACAGGTCCAGCGAGATCGCGCCCAGCACCGGCTTCTTCTGCCAGACGAAACGCACGCCGGCGAGCAGCGTCTCGCGCGTCACCGGCGCGGCCGGCGGCGGCGCGTGTTCGTAGCGCACCGCCAGCGCCAGCGCCGTGCCCAGGCCGAACAGCGCAGCGCAGGCGGCGTAGACCGCGGCCGCCCCGGCGACGTAGACCACGCCGCCGATCGCCGGCCCGGCGATGATCGCCGCCTGCATGCCGGCCGACGAGAAGGCCAGCGCGCGCGGCAGCATCGCCTGCGGCACCAGCGACGGCGTCAGCGCCTGCTGCGCCGGCATCTGGAAGGCGCGCACTGCGCCGAGCGCGACCGAGATCGCCAGCAGCAGCTCGCGGTTCGCCCAGCCCCCGGCGCTGGCCGCCCACAGCAGCGCCGCGACGGCGGCCGAGGTGCCCAGGCAGGCGGCGACGATGCGCGCGCGGTGCCAGCGGTCGATCAGCTGGCCGGCCGGCAGCGCCAGCAGCATCGCCGGGGCGAACTGCAGCAGGCCGACGAGCCCCAGGTCCCAGGCCGAGCCGGTCAGGTCGTACATCTGCCAGCCGACCGCGACCATGGCCATCTGCGCGGCCGCAGTGCCGGCCAGGCGCGCGAACCAGAACAGGATGAAGCCGCGGTGGGCGAGCAGCGATTCGGAGGCGGGGCTCAAGACAGTCAGACGGCAGGGGAAGGGCGGCGCGGCGCAGGACCATAGCACCGGCGGCCCGCCGTCAGTCCGCCATCAGTCCGCCGGCACGGCGCCCAGGCGTCCGAGCGCGAGCTGCAGCGCGCGCGCGTCGCTGCTTGCCCGGTGCCGCTGCAGGCCGAGCTCGCCGACGACGCCGCGTCGCGTGTCGCCGAGGCGGGCCAGCGTGGCCTCGTCGAGCAGCCGGGCCACGGTTTCCAGCCGGAACGACGGCGGCACGCCGGCCTCCTCGAACAGCGCGCCCAGCCAGGCGTAGTCGTGCGCCCAGCCGTCGCAGTAGACGGTGCGGCCGGCGAGGTCGACGTTGAGCATCGCCGCGACCTCGGCCGCCGGGCGGCCGCAGCGCTCCAGCGTCTCGCGCGCGATGCCGTGCACGCCGGCGGCGCGTTCGTCCCAGTGCGTCCAGCCGGCGGCCGGGCGGATCAGCGTGCAGCGCGCGCGGCCGTCGGGCAGCACGTAGCCGACCTCGATCGGGTAGCTGGCGCGGCCGAAGCCCGAGGCCTCGACGTCGAGCACGCAGGGCAGCGTGGCGACGGCAGGCGGGGCGGGGGCGGGCGTCATGCGCGGGCACAGGCAAGGATCGGGCCGGCCTGAGGTTAGGATCGCGTCATGCCCAAGATCCTCGTCCTCAACGGCCCGAACCTGAACCTGCTCGGCCAGCGCGAGCCGGAGGTCTACGGCCGCACGACGCTGGCCGACGTCGAGGCGCTGTGCCGCGACGCTGGCGCGCGGCTGGGTGTCGAGGTCGAGTGCCGCCAGAGCAACCACGAGGGCGTGCTGATCGACGCGCTGCACGAGGCCGGCCGCGCGGTGAAGGCCGGCGCGCTGCTCGGCGTGGTGTTCAACCCGGGCGCCTACACCCACACCTCGGTGGCGCTGTTCGACGCGATCAAGGGCGCGGAGCTGCCGGTGATCGAGGTCCACATCTCGAACGTGCACGCCCGCGAGGCCTTCCGCCACCACAGCTACGTCTCGCCGGCGGCCGCCGGCATCGTCGTCGGCTTCGGCGTCGACGGCTACCGCCTCGCGATCGAAGGCCTGGTGCGCCAGCGCCGCGGCTGACGCCCCGCGCCGCCATTTCCGCCGTCGCCCGCCCGCCGTCCCCGGCGGCCATGGGCGCCCCCGGCCAGCAGGGATGATGTCCTTGGCCGACAATCCGTTTCCGCAAGAAGACCGGCCCGCCCATGTCCCGACCGATTTCCCTGACGCCCGAGCGCCTGCGTGGCATGCGCCGCGGCATCGAGAAGGAAAGCCTGCGCGCCGACCGCCACGGCGCGCTGGCGATGACGCCGCACCCGCAAGCGCTGGGTTCGGCGCTGACGCATCCGCACATCACCACCGACTTCAGCGAGTCGCAGCTGGAGCTGATCACCGGCGTGCACGCCGGCGTCGAGGACTGCCTCGACGAACTGCGCCGCGTGCACCAGTTCGTCTACCGCGAGATCGGCGACGACGTGCTCTGGGTCGCCAGCATGCCGTGCCGGCTGCCGGCCGACGAGAACATCCCGATCGGCCGCTACGGCTCGTCCAACGTCGGCCGTGCCAAGAGCGTCTACCGCATGGGCCTGGGCCACCGCTACGGCCGGCGCATGCAGACCATCTCCGGCATCCACTACAACTGGTCGCTGCCCGGGCTGGACGACGACGACTACTTCGCGCTGATCCGCAACTTCCGCCGCCACTCCTTCCTGCTGCTGCTGCTGTTCGGCGCCTCGCCGGCGCTGGGCGCGTGTTTCGTCGAGGGCCGCGAGCACGGCCTCGAGCCGCTGGGCCCGGGCTCGCTGCACCTGCCGCACGCGACCTCGCTGCGCATGGGGCGGCTGGGCTACCAGAGCGACGCCCAGGCCTCGATCTCGGCCAGCTACAACAGCCTGGAGAGTTACGCCGCGTCGCTGCACGAGGCGCTGACGCGGCCGTACCCGGCCTACGAGGCGGTCGGCGTGCGCAACCCCGGCGGCGAGTACAACCAGCTGTCGACGACGCTGCTGCAGATCGAGAACGAGTTCTACGGCACGATCCGCCCCAAGCGCACGATCCAGGCGGGCGAGCGCCCGCTGCACGCGCTGCGCGCGCGCGGCGTCGAGTACGTCGAGGTGCGCTGCATGGACCTCGACCCGTTCGAGCCGCTGGGCATCGGCGCGCCGACGATGCGCTTCATCGACGTCTTCCTGCTGCACTGCCTGACCAGCGCCAGCCCCGAGGACACGCCGGCCGAGATCGCCGAGCTCAAGCGCAACCAGAACCTGGTGGCCACCGCCGGCCGCCAGCCCGGGCTGCGGCTGGAGCGCGGCGGCCGCTCGGTGGCGCTGGCCGACTGGGCCGCCGAGATCGTCGCCGGCTGCCTGCCGCTGGCGCAGCAGGTCGACGCGGTGCTCGGCGGCGACGCCTACGCGCGCGCCGTCGCCCAGGCCGACGAGCGCCTGCGCTGGCTGCAGACGACGCCGTCGGCGCGGGTGCTCGCCGCCGCGCGTTCGGACTTCGGCGGTTCGTTCTGCGACTTCGTGCTCGCCCAGTCCGAGCAGGCCAAGGGCGCGCTGCGGGCGCTGCCGTTCGCCGCCGAGACCGAGGCCGCGTTCCGCGCCGAGGCCCTGGCGTCGCTGGAGGAGCAGCGCCGCATCGAGGCCGCCGACACGCTGTCCTTCGAGGACTACCGCGTCGACTACCTGTCGCCCGGGCGGCTGACCGTCGGCGGCTGAAGCGCCGGCCGCGCGCTCAGGCGCGGCGCAGCGCCTCGTAGGTGGCGAAGCCGCCCAGCGTCATCAGCACCGAGCCGATGACGTGCACCGCCACCGTCGCGCCGGCCCAGGCCAGCCGACCCTGCTGCAGCAGCACGACGACCTCGGCCGAGAAGGTCGAGAAGGTCGTCAGCCCGCCGAGGAAGCCGGTGATCGCGAACAGCCGCCACTCCGGCGGCAGCGTGACGTGGTGCGCGAACAGCGCCAGCGCCACGCCGATCAGGTAGCCGCCCAGCAGGTTGGCCGCCAGCGTGCCCGGCGGCAGCGTCGGGAACAGGCCGTTGAGCGCCAGCCCCAGCCACCAGCGCAGCAGCGCGCCGAGCGCGGCGCCGAGCGCGATCGAGAGCATCGAGCCGATCATCGGCGAGGCAGGGCGGGCGCGGACATGGCGGCGCATTATCGGCGTGCCCGGGGGCGTCAAGCTGCCGCCGCAGGCGCTTCGGTACCATCGCCGCCGAATCAACTCTTATCGTTCCCGAGAGGAATCCACCATGGCAATGGACGTCGTCGACTTCGAGATCAAGGGCTCGGAGATGCAGTTCGTCGAGATCGAGCTCGATCCCGGCGAAGCGGCGGTCGGCGAAGCGGGCAGCATGATGTTCATGGATGCCGGCATCACGATGGACACGGTGTTCGGCGACGGCCGCCAGAACGCCGGCGGCGGGCTGTTCGGCAAGCTGCTGTCGGCGGGCAAGCGCCTGGTCACCGGCGAGTCGCTGTTCACCACCGTCTACACCAACCAGGGCGCCGGCAAGCAGCGGGTGGCGTTCGCCGCGCCCTACCCGGGCAAGATCCTGCCGATGGACCTGTCCAAGATGGGCGGCACGCTGATCTGCCAGAAGGACGCCTTCCTCTGCGCCGCGCGCGGCGTGTCGCTGGGCATCGCGCTGCAGCAGAAGCTGTCGACCGGCTTCTTCGGCGGCGAGGGCTTCATCATGCAGCGCCTGGACGGTGACGGCCTGGCCTTCGTGCACGCCGGCGGCACCGTGGTTCGCCGCGAGCTGCAGGCCGGCCAGACGCTGCTCGTCGACACCGGCTGCGTCGTCGCCTACACGCCGGGCGTGGACTTCGAGATCCAGTACGTCGGCAAGATCAAGACCGCGCTGTTCGGCGGCGAAGGCCTGTTCCTGGCCAAGATGACCGGCCCGGGCACGGTCTGGCTGCAGAGCCTGCCGTTCTCGCGCCTGGCCTCGCGCATCTTCGCCGCGGCGCCCCAGCGCGGCGGCTCGCGCGAGGAAGGCTCGGTGCTGCCGTTCGCCGCCGCCGGCGGCGTGCTCGGCGGCATCTTCGGCGGCGACGAGGAGTAAACGCCGTGCAGCCGCGCCCGTCCACCGACTCCCGGGCCGCCCGATGACGCGGCTGCTCGACGCCTTCTGGCGGGCGGCAGCCTACTGCCTGCATCCGCGCGTCATCCTCTGGTCGCTGCTGCCGCTGCTGATCGCCGGCGGCGCCGCCGGGTTCGCCGGCTGGGCGTTCTGGGAGCCGGCGGTCGACGCGGTGCGTGCGACGCTGGAGCAGTGGGCACTGGTGTCGGCGGCGCTGAGCTGGCTGGACTCGATGGGCGGCCAGGGCCTGCATGCGCTGGTGGCGCCGCTGGTCGTCGTCGCGCTGGCGGTGCCGGCGCTGATCGTCGTCACGCTGCTGCTGGTGGCACTGCTGGTGACGCCGGCGATCGTCGACCTGGTCGCGGCGCGGCGTTTCCCGGCGCTGGAGCGCCGCCGCGGCGGGCGCTGGTGGCAGGGGCTGGGCTGGTCGCTGTGGGCGACGCTGGTCGCCGTCGTCGCGCTGCTGGCGAGCCTGCCGCTGTGGCTGCTGCCGCCGCTGGCGCTGGTGCTGCCGCCGCTGATCTGGGGCTGGCTGACCTACCGCGTCTACACCTTCGACGTGCTGGCCGCGCACGCCGACGCCGACGAGCGCCGCCGCATCATGGCCGGGCAGCGCTGGCCGCTGCTGGCCATCGGCGTCGTCTGCGGCTACCTCGGCGCGGCGCCAACGCTGCTGTGGGCGGTCAGCGCCGCGACGCTGATCCTGGCGCCGGTGCTGATCGTCGCCTCGGTCTGGCTGTACACGCTGGTGTTCGCGTTCGCATCGGCCTGGTTCGCGCACTTCGCGCTCGACGCGCTGGACCGGCTGCGGCGCGAGTCCGCCGCCCTCGACCTGCCGGTGGCCGAGCCGCCGGTGCCCGTCAACCCCGCCCCGCTGCCACCGCCATGAACATCGGCACCGTCATCATCGGCGACGAGATCCTCTCGGGAAAACGCCGCGACCAGCACCTGGCCAGGCTGATCGAGATGCTGGCCGCACGCGGCCTGGCGCTCGCCTGGGCGCGCTACGTCGGCGACGACCGCGCGCGCATCAGCGAGACGCTGGCCCAGGCTTTCGCCAGCGGCGACCTGGTGTTCTCGTTCGGCGGCATCGGCGCGACGCCCGACGACCACACGCGCCAGGCCGCCGCCGACGCGCTCGGCGTGCCGCTGTCGCTGCACCCCGACGCGCGCGACCTGATCCTCGCGCGCATCCGCGAGATGGCCGCCGAGCAGGGTGAGCCCTACGAGCCCGACCGCCCCGACAACGCCCGCCGGCTGAACATGGGCGTGTTCCCGGCCGGTGCGGCGATCATTCCCAATCCGTACAACAAGATTCCCGGCTTCTCGGTCGGCCACGTGCACTTCGTGCCCGGCTTCCCGGTGATGGCCTGGCCGATGGTCGAGTCGGTGCTCGACGGGCGTTATGCCCATCTGCACCAGGATGTGGCGCTGCGCGAGCGTTCGGTGCTCGTCTTCGGGTCGATGGAGTCGACGCTGACGCCGCTGATGGAAGAGATCGAGACCCGCTTCGCGCCGGTCAAGGTCTTCAGCCTGCCGAGCGTCGACCACCCTCTGCACGGGCGCCACATCGAGCTGGGCGTCAAGGGCCGCGGCGAGATCGTCGACGCCGCCTTCGAGGCCCTGCGCGCCGGCGCCGTGGCCCATGGTGCACGCCTTGGCGACGAAATGGTGCGTTGATGCACCAAGGTGTGCACCTTGGTGGTGCGCTCGGCGATTCCGTGGCGGTGCACCGTCGGTGACCCCGTCGTGGCGCGCCCCTCGGCCTGCTTCAGGCCTGCGCCGGCCCCCTGGTGGCTGGCACACCTTCTGCTACATTGGTGCGCGCCTTTCGGGGTAAGTACCGAGAGGTCGCCCCGATCAGACCAAACCCTTTCCACGAGCCCCCGCTAGGAGATCTGAATGGCAAAGACCGTTGCCGACGTGATGAAGCTGGTGAAGGAGAACGAAGTCAAGTTCGTCGACTTCCGCTTCACCGACACCCGCGGCAAGGAACAGCACGTCTCGGTGCCCGTTTCCGCTTTCGACGAAGACAAGTTCACCGCCGGTCATGCCTTCGACGGCTCCTCGATCGCCGGCTGGAAGGGCATCGAAGCGTCCGACATGCTGCTGATGCCCGATCCCAGCAGCGCCAACATCGACCCGTTCTACGAAGAGCCGACGCTGATCCTGACCTGCGACGTGCTCGAGCCGGGTGACGGCAAGCCCTACGACCGCGACCCGCGTTCGCTGGCCAAGCGTGCCGAGGCCTACCTGAAGAGCAGCGGCCTGGGCGACACCGCCTTCTTCGGTCCGGAACCCGAGTTCTTCATCTTCGACCAGGTCCACTGGCACGTCGGCATGGACGGCAGCCACGTGAAGATCACGTCGGAAGAAGCCCCGTGGTCGACGAGCAAGGAGCTCGACGGCGGCAACATGGGTCACCGTCCGGCGGTCAAGGGCGGCTACTTCCCGGTGCCCCCGGTCGACAGCTTCCAGGACATGCGCTCGGAGATGTGCCTGATCCTCGAGTCGCTGGGCATCCCGGTCGAAGTCCACCACCACGAAGTGGCGGCCCCGGGCCAGAACGAGATCGGCACCAAGTTCAGCACGCTCGTCGAGCGCGCCGACTGGCTGCAGCTGCAGAAGTACGTGATCCACAACGTCGCGCACGCCTACGGCAAGACCGCGACCTTCATGCCCAAGCCCGTCGTCGGTGACAACGGCTCCGGCATGCACGTGCACCAGTCGGTCTGGAAGGACGGCAAGAACCTGTTCGCCGGCGACGGCTACGGCGGCCTGTCCGAGTTCGCGCTGTACTACATCGGCGGCATCATCAAGCATGCCCGTGCGCTGAACGCGATCACGAACCCGGGCACCAACAGCTACGAGCGTCTGGTGCCGGGCTTCGAAGCGCCGGTCAAGCTGGCCTACTCGGCCCGCAACCGCTCGGCCTCGATCCGCATCCCGTTCGTCAGCAACCCGAAGGGCCGCCGCATCGAAGCGCGTTTCCCGGATCCGCTGATGAACCCGTACCTGGGCTTCGCCGCGCTGCTGATGGCCGGCCTGGACGGCGTCGAGAACAAGATCCACCCGGGCGAAGCCGCCACCAAGGATCTGTACCACCTGCCGCCGGAAGAGGACGCGAAGATCCCGACCGTCTGCCACAGCCTCGACCAGGCCCTCGAGTACCTCGACAAGGACCGCGCCTTCCTGACCAAGGGCGGCGTGTTCACCGATTCGTACATCGACGCCTACATCGACCTGAAGATGCAGGAAGTCACGCGCTTCCGCATGACGACCCATCCGGTCGAGTTCGACATGTACTACAGCATCTAAAGTCCGGCGGCGCTCGCGCGTCACGGTCTGCGGAAGGGACGGCTTGCCGTCCCTTCTTCGTTTGGGCGCGCCACAATCCATCGCACGGAGGTAATGCCCATGTTCCGTCGGCCAGGTGCCGGCCTCGCGCTGCTGCTGACGTCGGCGGCCGCGTTCGCGCAAGGCGACAGCGGCCCCGTCTACCGCTGCCCCGGCAATCCCGAGAGCTACACCAACATGCTGACGCCGCAGCAGGCCAAGGACCGTGGCTGCCGCACGATCGACGGCTCGCCGATCACGATCGTGCAGACCCGCCGGCCCGCGCCCGCGGCGGCGGCGTCCACCGCCCGGCCGGCCGACAGCCGCGTCGACCCCGCCGAGCAGCGCGCCCGCGACAGCGACGCGCGCCGCATCCTGCAGGAGGAACTGCAGCGCGAGGAGCAGCGCCTGGCCGAGCTGCGCAAGGAATACAACGACGGCCAGCCCGAGCGCCGCGGCGACGAGCGCAACTACCAGAAGTACCTGGACCGCACCGCTTCGCTGAAGGCCCAGATCGAGCGCAAGGAAGAAGACCTCGCGGCGATCCGGCGCGAGCTCAACAAGGTCTCGCTGCCGTGAGCGGCGAGCACGAGGCGCTCGAAGGCTTCGATGCCTTCGACTACCTGGCGACGATGGTCGGCATCGGCGCGGCCGACGGCCGCTGCCTGTTCGTCAACTCGACGCTGGAGAACCTGATCGGCCAGTCGCGGCGCACGCTGCGCCGCGGCAGCGTCTTCGACTGGCTCGTCGACCCGACGCGGCTGCGCGAGACGCTGGAGTCGGTGGTGCGCGGCGAGGTCTCCTGCGGCCGCTTCGACGCCGTGCTCAAGCGTCCGGCCTCGCTGGGGCCGGCGGCCGAGCTGCCGGTGCACGTCATCGTCGGCCAGATGGACCATGCCGAGCGCGTGCTGATCGAGCTGATCGAGGTCGAGCAGCAGACCCGGCTGGACCGCGAGGAGCGTGCCCACGGGCTGGCGCAGGCCAACAAGGAACTGGTGCGCAACCTGGCGCACGAGATCAAGAACCCGCTGGGCGGCATCCGCGGCGCGGCGCAGCTGCTGGCGATGGACGTGCAGTCCAGGGAGCTGACCGAGTACACCCAGGTCATCATCCACGAGGCCGACCGGCTGCAGGCGCTCGTCGACCGGCTGCTCGCGCCGCACCGCCGGCCGCACGTCGTCGGCGACGTCAACATCCACGAGATCTGCGAGCGCGTGCGCTCGCTGGTGATGGCCGAGTACCCCCGCGGGCTGACCGTCGAGCGCGACTACGACACCTCGATCCCCGAGTTCCGCGGCGACCGCGAGCAGCTGATCCAGGCGGTGCTGAACATCGCCCACAACGCGACGCAGGCGCTGGCCGAGCGCATCGCCGCCGGCGACGCCGAGATCGTGCTGCGCACCCGCGTCGCGCGCCAGGTCACCTTCGGGCGCAAGCGCTTCCGGCTGGCACTCGAATTGCATATCCAGGACAACGGGCCGGGCGTGCCCGAGGACATCCGCGATCGCATCTTCCACCCGCTGGTGTCGGGACGCGAGAACGGCTCCGGCCTCGGGCTGACGCTGGCGCAGACCTTCGTGCAGCAGCATCAGGGCACGATCGAATGCGACAGCGTTCCGGGCCGGACCGTGTTCAAGCTGCTGATTCCTCTGCCCTGAGTCCGACTCGATGATCCTTGCCCGTCTCACGCATGTCACGTGGTCAAGCTGCCGCCGCGGATCCGGCTCCGCCGGTCCGCTGGCGGCGCCCCCCCTCGGGGGGGGGGCGCCGAAGGCGCTACGGGGGGGTCTATGAAACCGATCTGGATCGTGGACGACGACCAGTCGATCCGCTTCGTGCTGGAGAAGGCGCTGGTGCGCGAGCAGTTCGCCGTGCGCAGCTTCTGCGGCGCACGCGACGTGCTCGCCGCGCTCGACGACGACGAGCCGCAGGTCCTGGTCAGCGACATCCGCATGCCCGGCGGCTCGGGCATCGACCTGCTGTCCAAGGTGAAGGCGCGGCTGCCCGGGCTGCCGGTCATCATCATGACCGCCTACTCCGACCTGGACAGCGCCGTCTCGGCCTTCCAGGGCGGCGCCTTCGAGTACCTGCCCAAGCCCTTCGACCTGACCAAGGCCGTCGAGCTGATCCGCCGCGCCGTCGACGAGAGCCTGCGCGACGAGGTCCGCGAGACGGTGGACAAGGCCGTGCCCGAGATGCTGGGCCAGGCGCCGGCGATGCAGGACGTGTTCCGCGCCATCGGCCGGCTCAGCCAGAGCAACGTCACGGTGCTGATCACCGGCGAGAGCGGCTCGGGCAAGGAGCTGGTGGCGCGCGCGCTGCACAAGCACAGCCCGCGCGGCCAGGGTCCGTTCGTCGCGATCAACACCGCGGCCATCCCCAAGGACCTGCTGGAAAGCGAGCTCTTCGGCCACGAACGCGGCGCCTTCACCGGCGCGCAGACCATGCGCCGCGGCCGCTTCGAGCAGGCCGACGGCGGCACGCTGTTCCTCGACGAGATCGGCGACATGCCGTTCGACCTGCAGACGCGGCTCTTGCGCGTGCTGTCGGACGGCCAGTTCTACCGCGTCGGCGGCCACCAGCCGCTGAAGACCAACGTGCGCGTGATCGCCGCGACGCACCAGAACCTCGAGCAGCGCGTCAAGGACGGCGTCTTCCGCGAAGACCTCTACCACCGCCTGAACGTCATCCGGCTGCGCCTGCCGGCGCTGCGCGAGCGCCGCGAGGACATCCCGATGCTCACCCGCTTCTTCCTGCAGAAGAGCGCGCGTGAACTCGGCGTCGAGGCCAAGCGCATCACCGACTCGGCGGTGGCGCGGCTGCAGGGGTTCGACTTCCCCGGCAACGTGCGCCAGCTCGAGAACGTCTGCCACTGGCTGACGGTGATGGCGCCGGCGCAGGTCGTCGAGGCCAAGGACCTGCCGCCGGAGCTGCTGGCCGGCCCCGATCTGCGGTCCGCGGTGGTGGCGGCGGTGGCTCCTGACGGGGCCGTGCCGGCGGCACCGGTGCCCACGGCCGCGCCGCCGGTCGTCGAGGCCACGACGCCGGGCTGGCTGGCCGACCTGGAGCGCGAGGCGCGCCGCCGGCTCGAGTCCGGCGAACCCGAGGTCTGGGACGTGCTGACGCGCCAGTTCGAGGGCCGGCTGATCCAGACCGCGCTGGACCTCACGCGCGGCCGCCGCATCGAGGCGGCGCAGAAGCTGGGCATCGGCCGCAACACGATCACCCGCAAGATCCAGGAACTCGGCCTGGAGGACTGAATGAGGACGTAGCAGGCCGGAAGGCCTGCTACGCCTCATTCAGGCCCGAGCGCGATTTCACGCGCGAGGGCTGAATGCTGACGGCCGGAAGGCCTGCTACGCCTCATTCAGGCCCGAGCGCGATTTCACGCGCGAGGGCTGAATGCTGATGGCCGGAAGGCCTGCTACGCCTCATTCAGGCCCGAGCGCGATTTCACGCGCGAGGTCAGCGGCGGGGTCCGTCCGGCGGTGGATGCCGTCGCCACCCCGCGATCGGCAGGACCGTTCGGGAGGCGATCATGCCGGCCTCCTCGGCATCTCACTCGTCACGCCGCCATGCGTCGCTCGCTGCAACTGCTTGCCTGCTGGGCTCTCGTCTCGCTTCTTTCCGGCTGCGCCGCACTCGGCGGCAAGCGCCCCGTCTCCGGAGAGGACCTGACCCAGACTCGGCGCATCGGTGTCGTCTCGCTGCTGGGCGACGAGTTCCATGGCCTGCGCATCGGCACGACGGTGTTCCAGAACGCGCGCTACAGCGTCAAGGTTCCCGAGTGGCAGATCGATGCGTACGCCACCGACAAGGCCATCGAGCTGCTGCGTCAGCGGTCGAGATTCGAAGCCACGGCGCTGGACCGTCGCGACCTCGTCATCGAGCGCCTGCGGGTCGACGGCCCGCAGCAACTGCTGGCGATCGCCGCGCGCCAGGGTGTCGATCGCCTGCTGGTCATCCGTCCGGGCACCGCCACGTCGCAGGAGCGTGTCCTCTTCGCGCCCGGCTACGGGATGATGGAGCGCTCGTTCCTCAACCTGATGCGGCGCTGCGTCTACGCGGCCTATCGCATCGACGTCCTGGACGTGAAGACCGGCCAGGAGATCGCCTGGGAGTGGGGCGGCGACTTCCCGTGCGAGTACGGCGAGACGCCGCAGTTGCCCTTCCTCCCGGGGCTGGAGTACTACAGCGCCGAGCAACGCGAGGGGATCCGGCTGGGGCTGCTGCGTCGGATCGACAAGTCGATGGCCGACGCGCTCAGCGCGCTCGCGCTGATTCCCGAGCCTCGCTGACGCCCCGGCCTGCGGCAGGTCAGGGCGCCGCGCCGGCCGGGTGCGAAGAATCCGGCCATGCGCCCGCGCCTGGCCTTGCTGCTGACCCTGCTGAGCTGCGGTGCTGCCGCCTCCGCCGCACCCACCGGCCCCGTCGTCGACCTCGAGCGCAGCTGGCGCCTGGAGCTCGCGCCGCGGCTGGACGACGGCAGCTGGGCGACGGTGCGCCTGGACCTGAACGCGCGCGTCTGGACGCTGATGGGCGAACCGGTGGTCTTCTGCACGGCCACCTGGAAGCTCGGCACCGTGCAGCTGAAGACGCCGCGCAGCGGTGACCGCGTCTTCGACCACATCCGCTCCAACACGCCGGCGGCCGCCTGGAAGCGTGTCGCGCTCACCGAGGCACGCTTCGTCGTGCCGCTGGACCGACGGCTGGGCGGTGGCCGCGTCGACACGGCCTGGATCGTCTGCGACATCGGCGCCGCCTACCCCGAGGGTGACCCGCGGCCGTCGTTCAACGTGCCCGGCAGTCCGCCGTGGGGGCGCCTGCTGCTGAACCGCGTGCCGGGGCTCGACGGCGACAAGGCGCTGCAAGGCGCCGACCACTGGCTGCCGGCCGACGAAGCGCGCCGTTTCCTGGCCGACCCTGGCACGACCTTGCGCGCCAGCGCCCATCAGCTCGACACCCTGCGGCTGACGCTGGACGTCGATGCGTTGCGGGCCTTCGATGAACGCGTGCTGGCCGACGAGGAGGCGCGCGAGCTGGAGCGCCGCCGCCAGGGGCGCCGCGCTGCTGCCGCCGCCGACCCGATGAGCGCGATGTTCGACGAGGTCGACGCCGAGGTGCTGCCGCGCCGCCAGGCGGTGGCGCGCGAACGCGACGATGCCGCCGACCGCCAGCAGGCCGAACGCGCCGAGGCCCGTCGGCAGCAGGTCGAGCGCCTGCGCTGCGCGGGCGCACGCGACCTCGACTCCGGTGGTGCGAGCTTCGCTGCCGCCGCGGCGGCGGCGCTGGCAACGGCGCAGCGCTGCGTCGGCCGCCTGGAGGCCTTCCGCGATGCCGCGAGCGGCCGCTGGGGCTACCGCGCTCCGTCGGGCGAGACCCGAGTCGAGCCGCGCTGGCAGGCCGTGCTGCCCTTCGCCGACGGCCGCGGCGGCGTGCACGACGGCAAGGTCTGGCGGCTCGTCGACCGCGACGGGCAGATCGTCGGCGAAGGCCGCTGGAAGGCGCTGCGCCGCTTTGCCGAGGGCCTGGCGCCGGCCAGCGACGGCGAGCGCTGGGGCCTGGTCGACGCCGACGGCCGCTGGGTGCTCGCGCCGCGCTACGACGACCTGGCGGAGTTCTCCGACGGTCTGGCCGCGTTCGCGGAACGTGGTGCCTGGGGGTATGTCGATGCCCAGGGCCGGGTCGTGGTGCCGGCACGCTACCGGCGTGCCGAGCCGTTCGCCGCCGGCGTCGCACGCGTGACGCGGCTGGCCGGCCGCAGCGGGCGCTGCGACAGCTACCGCGAGGACTGGGAGCAGCTCGAGATCGACCGCCAGGGCCGCGAGCTGCGCACCGTTCGGACCTGGACCGAACGCGGCGAGTTCTGCCTGAGCCGGTGAAGACGATGCGTCGCCTGCTGTCGCCGCTGATCCTGCTGGCCGCCGCCGCACCGGCGGTGGCCGCCGACTACCTGCCGATGTGGGTGCCCAAGGGCACCGAGAGCCGCTGGGAGGCCGTGAAGGGCCCGTATCCGCTGGCGCTGGACCGGCGTCACCTGGACGGCGACACGGTGTCGGCCGTCGTCGTCGAGAGGCGGCTGGAGCAGGAGTCCGAGCGCACGCGCTACCGCTTCGAATGGACCTGCAACGCGCCGGACGGCGGCTGCAGCGGCGACCGCCCGCGGATCCCCGACCTGGGCCGCACGCGCTACGAGGAGGAGCCGACCGGGCGCACGCGCTGGCAGTCGGTGGCGAGCTCCGAGAGCTTCGATGCGCCGGCTTCGCTGCAGGCGCTGGACGCGGCCGGCGCGACGATCGCCAGCGTCGCCACCGTCGTGCCAGTGCGCGGCGGCACGGTCTCGGTGGCGCTGCTGCCGCTGCTGGAGCGCCTGCCCGAGGGCACGCCGCAGCCGGCCACCGTGCGTCTGGTGCTGACCCTGCCGCGCGCCGACGGGCCGGCCGGCATCAAGCCGAGCCCGGAGCAGTTCGCGGCGCTGGCCGCGCGCACGCCGCGCTGGATGGCCCCGGCCGCGCGCCTCGCCGTCTATCGCGAGGAACTGAAGGCCCGGCTGCTGGCCGAGGACCATGCCGGCGCGCTGCCGCTGTTCGAGAAGATCGCCGCCGTCGGCGAGCCGCTGCCCGCGGTCTTCACCTACCGCTGGGGCCTGAGCCTGATGAAGGCCGGCCGCACCGCGGACGGCCGCGCCAGGCTGCAGGCCTACCTGAAGCAGGCCGGCGCGCAGGGGCCCGACGCCGAGGCGGCGCGGCGCTGGCTGAAGGCCTCGGCACCGGCACGCTGACGTCGCTGCGCGGACGCGCGTGGCGCGGACTCGCTACGATCGCCCGCATGAAGATCGCCACGTTCAACGTCAACGGCATCACCGCGCGCCTGCCGCGGCTGCTCGAATGGCTGGCCGAGTCCGCCCCCGACGTCGCCTGTCTGCAGGAACTGAAGACCTCCGACGAGACCTTTCCGCTGCAGGCGATCGAGGCCGCCGGCTATGGCGCGATCTGGCATGGCCAGAAGGGCTTCAACGGCGTCGCCGTCCTGGCGCGCGGGCAGCAGCCGGTCGAGCGCCTTCGCGGCCTGCCCGGCGACCCTGACGACACGCACAGCCGCTACCTGGAGGCCCAGGTCGGCGAGTTGATCGTCGGTGCGCTCTACCTGCCCAACGGCAACCCGCAGCCGGGGCCGAAGTTCGACTACAAGCTGAAGTGGATGCAGCGCCTGCACGAGCACGCGGCGACGCTCGTGAGCCTGGACGCGCCGGTGGTGCTGGCCGGCGACTACAACGTCGTGCCGACCGACGCGGTGCGCGACATCTATTCGCCCAAGGGCTGGCAGAACGACGCGCTGCTGCAGCCCGAGTCGCGCCAGGCGTACCAGCGCCTGCTGGAACTGGGTTTCACCGACGCCCTGGCCACGCTGCACGGCGACGCGGCGATGTACACCTACTGGGACTACTTCCGCCAGCGCTGGGAGCGCAACGCCGGACTGCGCATCGACCACCTGCTGCTCAACGCGCCGGCCACCGCGCGGCTCAAGGCCGCCGAGGTCGACCGCTTCATCCGCGGCCGCGAAAAGCCCAGCGACCACGCGCCGGTCTGGGTCGAGCTCGGCTGACGGCGCGAAGGCGGGGGCAGCGAAGGCGGGGTCAGGTCTCGAGAGACCTGACCCCAGCTTTCTCCAGCTTTCTGACCCCAGCTTTCGAGAGGTCTCAGCTTTCCTCCGCCGCCGTAAAGACGGGGTCAGGTCTTGCGAGACCTGACCCCAGCATTCCTTGCGAGACCTGACCCCAGCATTCCCCGCATGCCTCAGCCGCGGCGGTAGGTGACGAAGGCGTAGCCGAAGTCGTTCGGTGCCGCCGCCTGGTGCGCCTCGCGCGCGACCTCGGTGAAGCCGTCGCGCAGCGTCGCGGGCAGCCGGGTGTCGCCGTCGAAGTCGGCGTCGATCTCGGTCAGCACCAGCTCGTCTACGCGCGGCAGCAGCGCCGCGTACAGCTCGCCGCCGCCGATGACACAGGCCCGCGGCGCGTCGGCCATCAGCGCCAGCGCTGCCTCGGGCGACGCCGCCACTTCAGCACCCGGCGCCACCCAGCCGGCCTGGCGCGTGACGACGATGTTGCGCCGCCCCGGCAGCGGGCGGAACCGCTCCGGCAGCGACTCCCAGGTGCGCCGGCCCATCAGCACCGGCAGCCCCTGCGTCGTGCGCCGGAAATGCGCCAGATCCTCGGGCAGATGCCAGGGCATCACGCCGTCGCGGCCGATGACGCCGTTGCGCGCGACGGCGGCGACCAGAACCAGCGTCGTCATCGTCAGACCGCGACCGGTGCCTTGATGGCGGGATGGTGCTGGTAGTCGTGCAGCACGAAGTCCTCGTACTCGTAGTCGAAGATCGACGCCGGGCGGCGGCGGATCTCCATCGTCGGGTAGGGGAAGGGCGTGCGCGCGAGCTGGGTCCGCACCTGCTCGGCGTGGTTGCTGTAGAGGTGGCAGTCGCCGCCGGTCCAGATGAAGTCGCCGAGCTGCAGGTCGCACTGCTGGGCCATCATCATCGTCAGCAGCGCGTAGCTGGCGATGTTGAACGGCACGCCGAGGAAGATGTCGGCGCTGCGCTGGTAGAGCTGGCAGCTGAGCCGGCCGTCGGCGACGTAGAACTGGAAGAAGGCGTGGCAGGGCATCAGCGCCATCTTCGGCAGCTCGGCGACGTTCCAGGCGCTGACGACGATGCGGCGCGAGTCCGGGTCGGTCTTCAGCAGCCGCACGGCCTCGGCGATCTGGTCGATGGTGCCGCCGTCGGCCGTCGGCCAGCTGCGCCACTGCACGCCGTAGACCGGCCCCAGGTCGCCGTCCTCGCGCGCCCACTCGTCCCAGATCGTCACGCCGCGCTCCTGCAGCCAGCGCGCGTTGCCGTCGCCGCGCAGGAACCACAGCAGCTCGAGGATGATGCTCTTCAGGTGGACCTTCTTGGTCGTCACCAGCGGGAAGCCTTCGGACAGGTCGAAACGCATCTGGTGGCCGAAGACGCTCTTCGTGCCGGTGCCGGTGCGGTCGCTCTTGTGCACGCCCGTCGTGTCGACGTGGCGCATGAAATCCTCGTACTGGGAGCGCACCGGGCGCTGGGTCTTGACGGTCATGGCGCCGATTATCCGCGCCGCGGCCGCGGCGCCTGGCTCAGTTCGCCCGCTGGGCCAGCAGCGTCGCCGCCTCGTCGAAGCGGAAGGTCTCGACGAGGTCGGCCAGGCGGTCGAACTCGGCGCCCAGCGACTGGCGCAGCTCGGCTTCGTGCTCGGCCATGTAGCCGGCGCAGGCCGTGTCGCCCGAGGCCAGCAGCAGCGCCAGCCCGGACACGGCGATCGCCGAGTCGAACGTCGGCGGCGGCGGTGGCGGTGCGGCGGCCGCGTCGGGCACGGCGCGCACGCCGGCGACCAGCGTCCGCAGCGCGTCGGCGAGCCCGCGGGTCGCGTCGCCCCGCGCCGCCACCGGGGCGCGTTCGTCGAGCAGGCTCTCCAGCCGGGTCGCGCTCAGGTGGACGTCGCGTGCGCCGACGTTGCCCGCCGCGCCGCGCAGCGCGTGCGACAGCTGGCGCAGCTCGGACCAGCGGCCGGCCTCGCACAGGGCCTGCAGCCGCTCGGCGTCGTCGGCGTGCGTGCGCACGAACAGCCGCAGCAGCGACAGCGCACGCCCGACGTTGCCGCCGCAGCGCTCCAGCGCGTCGGGGCCGTCGACACCCGGCAGCAGCGGCCAGGAGTCCGGCGGTGTCGCCGCCGCGTCGCCGTCGCCTGCCGCAGCGCTCGCCGCCGCCGCCGCGGCCACCGGCCCGCCGCTGCCCAGCCAGTGCAGCAGGGTGGCGTACAGCGTCCGCGGCTCGACCGGCTTGTGCACGTGGTGATCCATGCCGGCGGCCAGGCACTCGGCCAGCGTGTCCTCGACGTCGGAGGCGGTCAGCGCCAGGATCGGCATCGTCGCGCCGCGGCGGCGGATCTCGCGCGCCGCGCTGAGGCCGTCGACCTCGGGCATCTGCAGGTCCAGCAGCACCAGCGCCGGCCTGTCGGCCAGCGTGCGTTCCACCGCCTCGCGGCCGTTCTCGGCCAGCAGCACCTGCAGGCCGACGGCGCCGAGCAGCGCCGAGGCGCTCTCGCGGTTGACCGGGTCGTCGTCGACCACCAGCACCTTCGCGCCGGCGTGGCGGGCGCGCAGCATGGCCTCGACCGACAGCTGCCCGACCGGCCGTGCGCTGGCGTCGCGGCCACGCGGCAGGTGCAGGCGCAGCCAGAAGCGGCTGCCCTTGCCGGGCCGGCTGTTGACGCCGACCTGGCCCTTCATCAACTCGGCCAGGCGCCGCGTCAGCGCCAGCCCCAGGCCGGCGCCGCCGTGGCGGCGCGTCATCGAGACGTCGCCGGGCTCGAAGGCCCCGAACAGCCGCGGCTGCAGCGCCGCGTCGATGCCCGGGCCGGTGTCGCGCACCTCCAGCAGCAGCGTCACGCCCTCGGCGTCCTCGGCGACACGGCGCGCGACGACCTGCACGCTGCCCTCGGCGGTGAACTTGACCGCGTTCTTGACGTAGTTGCCCAGCGCCCGGCCGAGCATCGCCGGGTCGCCGCGCAGCCACAGCGGCGCGCTGCCGGCGTCCACCGTCAGCGCCAGGCCCTTGCGCCGCGCCTCGGCCTCGACCTGCTCGCGTGTCTGGTGCAGCAGCGCGCCGAGCTCGAAGTCCTGCACGCGCGGCACGACGCCGCCGGCCTCCAGCTCCGACAGCGTCAGCACGTCCTCCAGGATCTCGGCCAGGCGGTCGGCGGCCTCGACGAAGGGCTCCTCGGGGCTGCCGTCGCCACGGTGCAGGTGCGGCGCCAGGTTCAGGATCTGGTGCAGCGGCGTGCGCAGCTCGTGGCTGATGATGCGGATGAAGGCGTCGCGCGCGCGCATGCCGGCCTCGGCGCGGGCGCGTGCGATCTCCAGGTCGGCGGTGCGCTCGTGCACCTGGCGTTCGAGCTCGGCACGGTGGCGGTCCAGCTCCAGCCGCAGTGTCTTGGCCTCGGTGATGTCCTGCACGAAGCCCTGTGCCGCCAGCACGCGCCGGCCGTCGAACTCGGGCTGGCCGACGATGCGCACCCAGCGCTCGCGGCCGCGCGCGGTGCGCACCGGCAGCTCGACGTCGAAGGGCGTGCCGCGGTCGCGGTTGGCCGTCAGCGCGGCCTCGAGCTGCTCGCGCGCCTCGGTGCCCAGGAACTGCATCGTGAACGCGAGGTCGGGCGGGATGTCGCCGTCGACCTCGGCGATGTGCCGGATCTCGTCGGTCCAGATGATGGACCGGCTGTCGCCGTCGTAGCTCCAGCCGCCGATGCGCGCGATGCGGCTGCTCTCGGCCAGCAGCGCGCGGTCCTTCTTCAGCTCGGTGATGTCGCGCGTGATCCCGAACACGCCGATCAGCTCGCCGCCGCGGTTGCGCAGCGGGCCCTTGGTGACGGTCATCTCGCGCGGTCCCTGCACCGTCGGCAGGACCTCGTCGAACTCGATGGGCCCCTGGTGGGCGCGCCGGTCGTCGGCCTGCAGGCGGTCGACGACCTCGGGCGGGAACACGACCGAGTCGTCGCGCCCCAGCACCTGCTCGCGGGCGTGGCCGGTCAGGCGCTCGGCGGCGCGGTTGAACAGCAGGTAACGCCCCTGCAGGTCCTTGGCGAAGATCATGTCGGGCGAGCTGTCGGTGATCGCCTCGACGACGGCCAGCGCCTCCATGCGTTCGGCCTGGCGGCGGCGTTCGGACTCGTGGCGTTCGAGGGCCTCGCGCTGGCGCCGCAGCGCCAGCAGTGCCGCGGCGCCGAAGCCGGCCAGCAGTGCGGCCAGCAGGACGCCCGAGGCCGCCTGCCAGCGCTGGCGCTCGAGCGTCGTGCGGTCCAGCCGCGTCAGCAGGCTCCACGGGGTTCCGGCGATCGGCGCGAGCAGTCCCAGCGCGGGCGAGCCGCGTTCGTCGCTGCCCTCCAGCACAGTCCCGGCGGGCACCGGGGCCGCCGCGATCGCGCCGGCCTCGGCCGGGCGCCGCCAGACGGAGAAGCCCTTGCGCGACGGCGAGCCGAAATAGACCAGGTCGGCGCCGTCGCGGCGCACCAGCACCGTCGAGATGCCGTCCGCCGACGTGCTGCCGGTGCCCAGGGCCAGCGGCGGCAGGTCGGCTGCGGCCAGCTGCAGCATCGCGAAGCCGCCCGGCGGGGCCTGGCCGGGCGCCAGCGGCACCAGCAGCGTCAGGTGCGGCCCGCCCTCGGCGTCCAGCTGAGGACCCAGCAGCCGTGGGCGGTCTTGTGTTGCGGCCGGCGTGTCCTGCGGCGCGTCCGGCGTCGCGCCGGAGCTCCAGACGACACGCCACTGCGGGTCCAGCAGCGCGGCGGCCACGTAGCCGCGTTCCTCCTGCAGCAGCTTCAGCCGTTCCTTCAGCCGGGACGGCTGCATCTCGCGCACCCGGTCGCCGTCGGCCAGACGCGCCGCGGCCCAGGTCGCGGCCTGGGCGCTGCGCAGTTCGGCGACCGAGTGCAGGGCCTGCACGGCGGCGTGCTGCTGCTGCCGCAGCGACAGCGCCAGGCCGGCCGCGGCGAGCACCGCGACGGTCGCCCCGACGATCAGCGCGAGCCGGCGATCGCCCCGGCTGCCGGGCGGGCGCCGGGTGTCTCCGGCCGGCGCGAGCCGCCGCACCAGCACGTACAGCAGCAGCGAGGTGACGGCGACGAAGACCCAGCCCTTGGTGATGCTGGCCAGCGTGCGGGCCTCGGGGTCGGACATCAGGCGCTCGACCCAGCGGTCCGACAGCAGGATCCACAGCGAGGCCAGCCCGGCGTAGACGAGCGCGGTGCGCAGCGCCGTCACGCGCGAGCGGCGCCGCGCGCCGGCGATCCCGGAACCTTCAGGGGGCACGATCCGCGGCTTCGTCCTGAGCGTCCTTCGGGTCGGCGAAGGTCGTCGCGATGCGGCAGAACTCGTCGTAGCAGCGCTCGAAAGCCTCGACGACCGCCGGGTCGAAGTGCGTGCCGCGGCCTTCGAGGATCACCGCGCGCGCCTGGCCGTAGTCCCAAGCGTCCTTGTAGCAGCGCTTGGAGATCAGCGCGTCGAAGACGTCGGCCAGCGCCATCAGCCGCGCCGAACGCGGGATCTGCTCGCCGGCCAGGCCGTCGGGGTAGCCGCTGCCGTCCCAGCGCTCGTGGTGGCGGTGGGCGATCTCCTTGGCGATGCGCAGGCAGTCGAGCAGGTTGCGTGTCTTGTCGTCGATCTCGCCGTCCTGCCAGCGCTGGCGCACCTCCTGCTGCACGTCTTCCTCGGCGCGCGTGATCGCGTCGGCGCCGATGGCGGCATGCCGCTTCATCGTCACCCACTCGTCCGGCGTCAGCTTGCCCTTCTTCAGCAGCACCTCGTCGGGGATGCCGACCTTGCCGATGTCGTGCAGCGGTGCCGAGCGCTCCAGCAGCGAGATCGTCGAGTCCGACAGGTCCCAGCCGTGGCTGCGCAGGTCCTCGGCGAGCACGCGCACGTACTTCTGGGTGCGCAGGATGTGGTTGCCGGTCTCCAGGTCGCGGGTCTCGGCCAGGTGGGCCAGCGCGCGGATGACGACCGTCTGCATCAGGTCGCCTTCCAGGTCGCGCAGCTGCTTCTCGCGCTGCAGCTCGTCGCGCAGCAGGCCGCGCAGGCGCGCCGCGTCGAGCTGCGAGCGCACGCGCGCCAGCAGGATCAGCGGGCTGAAGGGCTTCTTGATGTAGTCGGAGGCGCCGGCCTTCAGGCCGGTTTCCTCGTCGCGCTCCTTGCCCAGCGCGGTGACCATCACGACCGGAATGGCGCGTGTGGCCGGGTTCTCGCGCAGCTTCTCGAGCACGACCATGCCGCTCATGTCCGGCATCATCACGTCGAGCAGGATCAGCGACGGCAGCGGCGGGCGCTCGGCCAGGCGCAGCGCGGTCTCGCCGTTGGACGCCGCGATGACGCGGTAACCCTTGTCGCCGAGGATCGTGGCCAGGATCTTCAGGTTGGCCGGCTCGTCGTCGACGATGAGGATCGTCTCCGGGCCGGACGGCGGGGACAGGGCGGCAGGCAAGTCGGATTCCTCTCGGGCAGGGCGCTCGGTGCGGGCACTGCCGGCAGCTTAGGGGCTAACGGTCGCTGCCGGTCGGGGCAAAAGACCTGCGTTTCGGGAGCTCGCCGCATTCTTGCCCTGGCGGCGTCCGTCCGCAACCGGCGTTCCCCCTCCATCAGACCGAGGCCGGCGCCAGTTCGAACTGCATCGCCGCCAGCCGCGCGTACAGCCCGCCGCGCGCCACCAGCTCGGCGTGCGTGCCGACGTCGACGATGCGCCCGCCGTCCATCACCACGATGCGGTCGGCGCGCAGCACGGTGGCCAGGCGGTGGGCGATGACGATCGTCGTGCGCCCGGCCATCGCCGTCTCCAGCGCCGCCTGCACCATGCGCTCGCTCTCGGCGTCCAGCGCGCTGGTCGCCTCGTCGAGCAGCAGCAGCGGCGGGTTCTTCAGCATCGCGCGTGCGATCGCCACGCGCTGGCGCTGGCCGCCGGACAGGCGCACGCCGCGTTCGCCGAGGAAGCTGGCGTAACCCTCGGGCAGGCGCTCGATGAACTCGTGGGCGTGCGCGGCGCGCGCCGCGGCGATGACCTCGGCGTCGCTGGCGTCGGGGCGGCCATAGCGGATGTTCTCCAGCGCCGACGCCGAGAACACCGTGCTGTCCTGCGGCACGATGCCGATGCGCCCGCGCAGATCGGCCAGCGCCGCCTCGCGCACGTCGACGCCGTCGACCGACACGCGCCCGGCCTGGGCGTCGTAGAAACGCAGCAGCAGCTGCAGCACCGTGCTCTTGCCGGCGCCGCTGGGGCCGACCAGGGCCACCGTCTCGCCGGGCCGCACGTCCAGCGAGAACTCCGCCAGCGAGGGCTGGCCGGGCCGCGACGGGTAGCAGAAGGTGACGCCGTCCAGCCGCACCGCCGAGCCGCCCGAGGTCGGCGGAAGCGCACGCGGCCGCGGCGGGTCGGCGACCGGCGAACGCGCCGCCAGCAGCTCCATCAGCCGCTCGGTCGCGCCGGCGGCGCGCAGCAGCTCGCCCCAGACCTCGGACAGCACCGCCACCGCGCCGACGAAGATGATGACGAAAACCACCGTCTGGCCGAGGTGGCCGGCGCTGATGCGGCCTTCGATGACCGCCTGCGTGCCCTGGTACAGGCCCCAGACCAGCGCGCCGAAGGTCGCGGTGATCATGAAGCCGACGAGCAGCGAGCGCACGACGGTGCGCCGGCGCGCGGTGTCGAAGGCGCTCTCGGTGGCGGCGTCGAAACGCGCCGACTCGCGCCGCTCCTGCACGTAGCCCTGCACGACGGGGATCGCGTTCAGCACCTCGGCGGCGATGGCGCTGGAGTCGGCGACGCGGTCCTGGCTGGCGCGGCTCAACTTGCGCACGCGGCGGCCGAAGTAGATCGACGGCAGCACGACCAGCACCAGGATGCCCAGCACCTGGGTCATGACCCAGGGGTTGGTGACGACCAGCGCGGTCAGCGCGCCCAGCCCCATCACCGTGTTGCGCAGGCCCAGGCTGAGGCTGGAGCCGACGACGGTCTGCACCAGCGTCGTGTCGGTCGTCAGGCGGCTGAGCACCTCGCCGGTCTGGGTGGTCTCGAAGAACTCGGGGCTCTGGCGCACGACGTGGGCGTAGACCGCGTTGCGCAGGTCGGCGGTGATGCGTTCGCCCAGCCAGGTGACCATGTAGAAACGCAGCGCCGAGAACAGCCCCAGCGCGCCGCCGACGGCGAACAGCGCCAGGAAGTGCCCGCGCAGCGCCATCACGCGTTCACCGGGGTCCGCGGCGACCAGCCCCTGGTCGATCAGCGACTTCAGCGCCACCGGGAAGGCCAGCGTGCTGGCCGCGGCGAGCACCAGGAACAGCCCGGCGAGCGCGACGCGGCCGCGGTACGGCCGCACGAAGGGCAGCAGCCCGGAGAGCGAACGCACGCGGCGCGCCGGCGCCGCGTCGTCGGCGGCACGCGCCGCCGGGGAGGTGGGGGTGGAAGCCATCGCCGCGCAGTGTAGGCAGCGCCGCCGAACGGCGCTCGCGGCGGGGCGGCGCTACAGGTTGTTGGCCAGCAGCCGGCGCACCAGCAGGTCGCGCAGGCCGTGTGCGTCGGCCAGGCCCAGGCGTTCGAGGTAGGGGCGCGGTGCCTCGCGGCCTTCCCAGAGGCTCTTGAGCGTCATCTGCAGCAGCTCGGCCGGGTGTTCGCTGGCGTGCTTGAGCTTCTTCAGCGCACGCACGATGCGGATCTCGTCGTCGGTGAGGTCGGTGCCGAACGGGAACTCGGGCAGCAGACCGGCCGTGGCCCAGGGCTGAAGCTGGTCTTCCAGCCTCTGCGGCAGGTTGTGGCGCTGGTGCTCGGGCACGGCGTAGCCGGCCTCGAGCTTGCCGTGGGCCTGCGCCTGGCGCACCAGTTCGTCCTGGAAGCGCGAGTCGGCCACCGCGATCAGCCGCTTGACGACCTCGCCGTCGGACTGCCCGCGCAGGTCGGCGACGCCGTACTCGGTGACGACGATGTCGCGCAGATGGCGCGGGATCGTCACGTTGCCGTAGCTCCAGACGATGCTGCTGGTCAGGCCCTGTTTCGTGGCGTGCGTCGAGCGCAGCATCATCACCAGGCGCGCGTCGGGCAGGGCGTGCGACATCGCGACGAAGTTGTACTGGCCGCCGACGCCGCTGACCACCTGCCCGTTCTCCAGCGCGTCGCTGGCCGCCGCACCGAGCAGCGTGACGACCATCGTCGTGTTCATGAAACGCGCGCGGCGGCGCTGCTGGCGCTTCAACTCGTCGTCGCCGTAGAGCTGGTTGATGAAGTCGATGCGCGTCATGTCGATCTTCGCCAGCTCCTGCGGCGGCATCGTGCGCAGGCGCTCGTAGAAGTCGCGCGGGCCGATGAAGAAGCCGCCGTGCATGAACACGCCGCCGAGCAGCCGCGGCCCGAGCATCGCCGTGCAGACGGTGTCGAGGGCGGCGGCGTCGCGCAGGTCGGCGCTGCAGCGGCGCTCGCCGCAGACGAGGTCGCTGCCGTCCAGCCGCACCTCGGCGCGCAGCACGCCGAACCTCTGCAGGAAGGCCAGGTCACGCGCGTCCAGCGGCGCGCGCACGCGGCCGGCCTCCAGCAGCGCGGCCAGGGTCTGCGGGCGCACCGTCGCGTCGGCGATGCGGCCCTCGTTGAGCAGGCGCTGCAGCACCGCGTCGGCGTAGACCTCGCGGCGCACGATGCCGGCCTCGATGAGCTTCAGGAAGCCGTTGACGAACATCTCCGAGCAGCCGTAGAGCCCGGTGTCGAAACGCCCGGTCTCGCGCCCGGACAGGTCGCCGCCGGTCAGCGACTCGAGGATGCGGCGGTACTCGCTGCCGTGGCGGTCGCGCACGATCAGCGCCTGCGCGATCGCGTCGCCCAGCGAGCCGATGCCGATCTGCAGCGTGCCGCCGTCGACGACGAAGCTCGACGCGTGCAGGCCGATCGCGTAGTCGGCGAACGAGACCTTGTTGTTCGGCGGCGCGAACACGGCGTGCGTGCCGCGCGGGTCGGTGACGACGAGGTCGAACAGCCCCGGGTCGACCTCGGCGCCGTTGGGCATGAACGGCATCTTCTGGTTGACGACGCCGACCGTCATCACCTTGCGGCCGCTGGCGTGCACACGCTCGATGATCTCGGCGCTGACGTCGGGGTTGGACGACAGCGACAGCCGCATCGCCGCGCCGGTGCCGCGTGCGGCCACCGCCTGGGCGATGACGTTCATGCCCTGCACCGCCATGTCGCGCGCGACGAAGGTGTAGTTGGTCGAGATGTAGTTCTGCTGCGCCGTGGCGTTGCCGAGGTAGTCGCCGGTCTTCATGAAGAACTCGCGCACCTCGACGTTGCTCGGCAGCCGGCCGGCGCGCAGGTCGACGACGTAGTCCAGGTCAGGGTAGTCCTCGAAGACACGCGCCACCAGCGGCTCGAGGAAGTGGCGCTCGATGTCGGACTTGCCGACCGGCTTCTGCAGCGACAGCGCGGTGACGATGCGCAGCCGCCGCGACGGGTCGTCGCGCAGCCGGCGGTACAGCGCGTTGACGAAGGGGTTGGGCTTGCCGACGCCCAGCGGGATGCCGAGCACGATGTCGCCTTCGACCGTGTCCAGCACCAGGTCGACCGCGGCCTCGATCGAGTCGACGAACTTCGGCGCACCCATGTCTGTCTCCATCGTGTGGTCTGTCTTGTGCTGACCAGCATCGACCGTGGTTCGGGCTGGTCGCTTGACGCAGAGCAAGCGCCAAGGGCCCGCTGTCTAGGGGGTCACGAGCCCCTGCTTCAGTCGTCCCCGGTTGTGGTCGAATACCGGCGGCGGTGCGCCGATGCTGAACGTTCCGACGATCCCCATTCCCGACGAGACGCTGCCCCCGCGTCGCCGGCTGGCGACCGGGGTGGCGCTCGGCGTGCTGCTGGTCGTGTCGATGGCCGCCGCCGGCTGGGGGCTGGCGCGGCTGTTCGGCGGCCTCGGGCCGCTGGCCGCGCCGGCGGCTGC
Organism: Rubrivivax sp. JA1026; assembly: GCF_011065555.1. Classification (NCBI taxonomy): domain Bacteria; kingdom Pseudomonadati; phylum Pseudomonadota; class Betaproteobacteria; order Burkholderiales; family Sphaerotilaceae; genus Rubrivivax; species Rubrivivax sp. JA1026. The sequence continues at coordinate 170,803 of NZ_JAALCQ010000003.1, read as the reverse complement.
GGCGCTGGCCGCCGCCGGCGTCGGCGTGCCGCTGGTGCTGTGGCTGCTGCACCTGCTGCGGGCGCTGGACTGCACGCGCGCCGCGCTGGCGCGGCTGGAGACCGTCGACCCGGCCACCGGCATCACCAACCGCCCCAACTTCCTGGCCTCGGCCGAGCGCGAATGGTCGCGGGCGCGGCGCTACGGCACTGGCGCGGCGCTGCTGGTCGTCGAGGTCGACCAGGTCGCGCGCCTGGTCGAGGGCCGCGGCATCGCCGCCGCCGAGACCGTGCTGCGCGCGCTGGCGCGCGACACCGAGCAGACGCTGCGCGGCGGCGACCTGATCGCCCGTTTCGGCGACACCCAGTTCGCCGTCTGGCTGGTGCATGCCGACCCGACCGGCGCGCTCGACGTCGCCGAGCGCATCCGCGAGCGCTCCGAGCAGATGGAGATCCCCTGCGGCGCGCACCCGCTGCGCGTCACGGTGAGTGTCGGCGTCGCCGCGCTGCGGCTGGCGCACCAGAACCTGTCGGCGCTGATCGACGACGTCGACGCCGCGCTGGCCGCCGCCCAGCAGGCCGGCGGCAACTGCGTGCGTGCCGCGCCGGTGGACCTGCGCCGCCGCCGCGCCGACGCGCCGCCGCCCTGATCAGCCCAACCGCAGCCGGCTGGCGTAGCCCGTCATCTCCAGGTAACCCAGGCCGACGCGGCGCCCGCGTTCGTCGAGCAGCTCGCTCAGGCCTTCCCAGTAGACCGCGCCGGTGCCGCCGCGGCTGTCGAGTTCCTGGCCGTCGAGCAGCGCGCGCACGCGCCAGCGCCCGGCCGGCGTGTCGACCTGCCATTCGACCGGGTACTCGGCGCGGGTCGCCGGGCTCGCCCAGCGCCGGCCTGGCGTGAAGACCACGTCGGCGGGCGCGAAGGCCGCGGCCGCGCCACCGGCCTTGCGCCAGCTGCCGCCAGCCCACAGCGCGCTCCCGTCGGCGCGGCGCAGACGGAAGGCGGTCAGCGCGCCGCCGTCGAACAGGTTGATGCCGATCCAGTCCCAGCCGACGGCCTCGGGGTGCAGGATCTCGTCGCTCCACTCGTGGTCCATCCAGGCGACGCCGCGCGCCTCGACCGGGCGGCCGTCGGCGTTGAACCGGCACGTTGCCGCGAGTTGGGGCTCGCTCACGTAGTGGCTGGCCTGGCGTTCCTCCGGGCCTTTGCGCGAGAAACCGGCGTCGCCCTGCAGCAGCAGCGGCTGCGTCGGCGCCAGCGTCAGGTCGAGGCCGAAGCCGGCTGCCGGCAGCCGGGCGCGGTAGCCGGGGCCGGAACGTTCCAGCCACCAGTCGCCCAGGCGCACGCCGACGTCGTCGGTCCTGGCCCAGGCCGGGCCTTCGGCCGTGTCGCCCGACCAGCGCGCGATGCGCTGCGCGTGGTGGTGGCGGCGGGCGTCCAGGTCGGTCAGCGCGGCGTGCGCGAACAGGATCTGGCGCGGCGCGAAGCGGCTCTGCAGATCCTCGGCCAGTCCGGTTCGGCTGCGGAAGAAGGTCAGCTGGTAACCCCAGCGCGGCGCCTCCGGCGTGCCGGCCCAGCCGGTGGCGTACCACCACTCGGTGCGGGTGTCCGGGTGCGCGCCGTGGTCGCGCGGGAAGACCAGCGGCCGGCGGCGGATCTCGGCCTGCACCGGCAGCGCGGCGGCGCCGGCGAGCCACAGCAGATGGCGGCGGCGCATCACCAGTCCTCCTTCACCGACATCACGGCGGAACGCCCGGCGGCGCTGCGCGCGCTGAACGCCGCGGTGGCGATGCCGGCGGCGAACACCGCCGCGGCCAGCGCCGCCAGCCGCACCGTCGGCACGACGAGTTCCATCGTCCAGTGAAAGCTCTGCGGGTTGACGACGAAGACCAGCACCGCGCTCACCGCCAGCCCCAACGCCAGCCCGACGACGACACCGGCGGCCAGCCAGGCCGCGCCTTCACCGGCGACGATGGCGATCACCTCGCCGCGTGTCAGCCCCAGGTGCGCCAGCAGGCCGAACTCCTTGCGCCGCGCCAGCACCTGCGCCGACAGGCTGGCGGCGATGCCGACCAGGCCGATGCCGATCGCCACCGCCTGCAGGTAGTAGGTGACGGCGAAGCTGCGGTCGAAGATGCGCAGCGACATCACACGCAGCTCGCCGGTGGCGGCGAACTCCAGCATCGCCGGGTCGGGCAGCAGCGCGCGCAGCCGCGTCTGCACCGCGGCGATCTCGGCGCCGGGCGCTAGCCACAGCGCCAGATCGTTGATGCGTTCGTCGCCGGTGAGGCGGCGGTAGTCGGCGGCGTCCATCACCAGACTGCCGAACTGGCGTGCGTAGTCGCGCCAGACGCCGAGCACACGCACCGTCGTGCCGCCGGCCAGCGGCAGCACCAGCGTGCCGCCGACCCGGGCGCCGTAGAGGTCGACCATGGCCTCGCTGACCCAGACGCCGGTCTCGCCCGCCCGCGGCGGCAGCGCCGTACCGACCAGCGGCAACTCGCCGGCCGCGTCGGCCACCGGCCGCGCCATCAGCATCACCGCTGGCCGGCCTTCGGCCATCTGCAGCGCGCGGTGGCGCGTCGCCGCCACGCGGGCGACGCCGGGCACGCTGGCCGCGGCGGCGAGGAAGTCCGGCGGCAGCCAGGCCTGGTCGGTGGTGCCGCCGGTGGCGGCGCTGCGCGCGTACAGGTCGGCCGGCAGCATCGCGTCCAGCCACTGCGAGACGCCGTCGCGGAAGCTGGCCACCATCACCGTCAGCGCCACCGACAGCGCCAGGCTGGCGACGACGCCCGACACCGCGGCCGTCGCGGTGGCACGCTGGAACCGCGCCCGCTGCAGGGCCAGCAGCGCCAGCGCCGAACGCGGTGTGGCGATCCCCCCGAGCAGCGCGTGCACGACCGCCGGCACCAGCGCGACACCGCCGAACAGCAGCGCCGCGACGGCGACGTAAGCCGCCAGCGGCAGCCCGGCGATCGGCGGCGCGAAGGCCAGCGCCACGCCGGCGGCCAGCAGCAAGAGGCCGGGCAGGGCCGGCGGCGCCGGCTGGTGCGGCGCGCCCAGGCCCTTGAGCGCCATCGCCGGCGCCAGGCGTTCGGCCTGTTTCGCCGGCCACCAGCCGCCGATCAGCGCCGACACCGTGCCCAGCGCCAGGAAGGCCAGCGCGCCGCCGACGCCGAAACGCACCGTCGGCGCGATGCCGGGGAAGTAACCGCCGCCCAGGTCGCCCGACATCCAGCGCAGCGCCAGCACCGCCATGCCGGCGCCCATCACCAGCCCGGCCGCGCTGCCGGCGGCACCCAGCACTGCGCATTCGGCCAGCACCAGGCCGCGGCGCTCGCCGGCGGTGAGCCCGAGCACGCCCAACAGCGCGAAGCTCGGCGTGCGCTGCGCCACCGACAGCGAGACGACCGAGAACACGAGGAAGGCGCCGACGAACAGCGCTACCAGCGCCAGCACCGTCAGGTTGACGCGGTAGGCACGCGACAGGTTGGAGATGCGCTGCTCGGCTTCGCCCGGCGCGACGGCCTCGACACCGGCCGGCAGCGCCAGCCGCGCGACCAGCGCCGCGCGGTCCGTGCCCGGTGCCAGCCGCAGGTCGATGCGCGTCAGCCGGCCGTCGTAGCCGAAACGCGTCTGCGCCGCGGCGACGTCCATCACCGCCATCGCCAGGCCGCCGGCGGCGACGCTGCCGGCGACCTCGAAGCGCTGCCACGCGGTGCCCGACTGCAGCGCCAGCACCGCGCCGTCGGCGGCGCCGGTCTGCTGGCGCGCCGCGCTGTTGAGGAAGACCAGCGACGGGTCGAGCCCGGCCATCGGGCGGCTGTCGTCGGCCGGGCGCGGCAGCAGCGTCGCGGCCACCGGCGCGATGCGCAGCACGTCCAGGCCGACGATGCGCAGCGCGACACGCCGGCCGTCGGCGGCGGTGGCGTAGGTCTCGAACTCGACCACCGGGCTGGCGAGCTCGACCGCGGCGTCGGTCGCGACACGGTCGAACAGCGCGTCGTCGAAACCCTCGCGCTGGCCGCGGATCGTCAGGTCGGGCTCGCCGTTGGCGGCACGCACCGCGGCCGAGAACTCCGCCAGCGCCGAGGTGTTGATCAGATGCACCGAGTACGCCAGCGCGACACCCAGCGCCACCGCCAGCAGCGCGACGCCGTGGCGCCAGGGGTGGTGGCGCCACTCGCGCCACAGCAGGCTGGCCAGCAGGTGGCGGTTCATCGCGCCACGATGCCGTGCGCGGTGAGGCGCAGCACGCGGTCGGCGCGCGCCGCGGCGGCTTCGGAGTGCGTCACCAGCAGGCAGGCGGCGCCGGCCTCGCGCACCTGCGCGAGCAGCACGCCGAGCACCCGTTCGGCGGTCTCGGGGTCGAGGTTGCCGGTCGGCTCGTCGGCCAGGATCAGCCCTGGCGAGTGCACGACGGCGCGCGCGATCGCCACCCGCTGCAACTGACCGCCCGAAAGCTGTGCCGGGTAGCGCGCGCCCAGGCCGCCGAGGCCGACGGCGTCGAGCAGCGCGGCGACGCGGCGCTCGTCGGGGCGGTTCAGCAGCAGCAGCGGCAGCGCGACGTTCTCGGCCACCGTCAGGTGCGGCAGCACATGGAAGGCCTGGAAGACGAACCCGAGGCGGGCGCGGCGCAGCCGGGCGCGGCCGGCTTCGTCCAGCGTCGCCAGATCCAGGCCGGCGACGGTGATGCGGCCGGCGTCGGCGGCGTCGAGCCCGGCGATGCAGTTCAGCAGCGTCGACTTGCCGACGCCCGATTCGCCGAGCAGCGCGACGAACTCGCCGGCGCCCAGTTCGAGCGTGACATCGTGGAAGACACGGGTCTCCCCGTAGGACTTGGACAGACCCTCGAGCATCAGCATGGGCGGCGATGATGCCCGAGGCCCCCGTGGCCTCGCGTGCCAGGGGTCAGCCGGCGGCGGCTTCCAGCGCCGCGAGCGCCTGCGCCAGCGCATCGGGCGCGTCGCAGGGCACGACGATGCGTTCCGGCATCGAACGCAGCCAGGTGATCTGGCGCTTGGCGAGCTGGCGCGTGGCGGCGATGCCGCGCTCGCGCAGCGGCGCCAGATCACCGGCGTCCAGCGCCTCCCAGGCCTGGCGGTAGCCGACGCAGCGCATCGACGGCAGGCCCGGGTGCAGGTCGCCGCGGGCGCGCAAGTGCCGCACCTCGTCGACGAATCCGGCCGCCAGCATGGCGTCGAAACGCTGCGCGATGCGCTCGTGCAGCCAGGCGCGCGAGGCCGGCTCCAGCGATACCAGCGGCCAGGCCGCGGCGGCGGGTCTTTCGGCGCGCGCGCCTTGCTGCCAGGCCGAGATCGGCCGGCCGCTGCCGAGATAGACCTCGAGCGCGCGCTGGATGCGCTGGGCGTCGTTCGGCGCCAGCCGGGCGGCCGTCACCGGGTCGACACGCGCGAGTTCGGCGTGCAGCGCCGGCCAGCCTTCGGCGGCGGCGCGCGCGTCGAGCGCGGCGCGGATCGCCGGGTCGGTCTCGGGCATCGTGTCCAGCCCGTCGCGCAGTGCCTTGAAGTACAGCATCGTGCCGCCGACCAAGAGCGGCAGCCGGCCGCGCGAGCGGATCTCGTCGACCAGCCGCGTCGCGTCGGCGACGAAGCGGGCCGCCGAATAGCTGTCGGCCGGGTCGACGATGTCGATCAGGTGGTGCGGCGCGGCGGCGCGCTCCGCGGCGCTGGGTTTGGCGGTGCCGATGTCCAGGCCGCGGTAGACCAGCGCCGAGTCGACGCTGACGATCTCCACCGGCCGGCGCGCGGCCAGCGCCAGCGCCGCGGCGGTCTTGCCGCTGGCGGTGGGGCCGGCGAGGCAGACGGCGTGCACGTTCATCGGTGCGGCACCTCCGGCAGTCGCCGCACCAGCGTCCAGGCGACCAGCGTGGTGGCGGCGGCCCAGAAGGCGACAGTCAGCGCGTACGGCCGCACGTCGGCGCCCAGCACCACGCCCAGCCACTGGCCGATGCAGAAGGCGGTGAACGCGAGCACGAAGCCGGCCAGCGCCGAGGCCGCGCCGGCGCTGCGCGGGAACGGCCCGACGGCGCCGGCCTGGCCGCAGGGCTGGTGGATGCCGTGGCCGAAGCAGAACAGCCACTGCGGCAGCAGGTAGGCCCAGACGCTCTCGACACCGGCCAGCGCCGCGGCCGCGGTGCCCAGGCCGCCGGCCAGCGTGAACAGCGCCGCCCGGCGCACCGAGCGCGACAGGCCGTGGCGCAGGATCCAGCGCCGGCAGACCACCGTGCCGCCCAGGTAGGCCAGCGAGCCGGTGGCCATCGCCAGCCCGTAGTGGCCGGCTCCGAGCCCGAAGCGGTCCATGTAGACGAAGGACGAGCCGGCGAGGATCGTGAACAGCCCGCCGTAGGTGCAGGACGTCAGCAGCGCCCAGGCGACGAAGACCCGGTGGCGCGCGATGCCGGCCCAGGCCGCCAGCAGCGGGCCGGGTGCGGTGGCCTGCGGGTTCTTCTGGACGATGGTCTCGGGCAGGCGCAGCACGACGAAGGCCAGCGTCGCCGCACCGGCCAGGCCGACGACGGCCAGCGTCGCGCGCCAGCCGGCTGCGCCGGCGACCCAGCCGCCCAGCGTCGGCGAGGCGATCGCGATCAGCCCCAGGCCCGACAGCGCCAGCGCCATCACGCGCGCGCCTTCGTGCGGCTCGTAGAGGTCGCGCAGCATGGCCCGCGCGACGACCACCGCTGCGGCCAGCGCCACGCCCTGCAGCGCGCGCCACGCGACCAGCGTGCCGACGTCGGCGGCGAGTGCCGCGCCGGCGCTGGCCGCGGTGTACAGCGCCAGCCCGGCGAGCAGCACCGGCCGCCGGCCGACGCGGTCGGCCACCGGCCCCCAGACGAGCTGGGCGATACCGAAGGCCAGGATCAGCGCCGCCATCGTCAGCTGCACCGCGCTCATCGGCGCGGCGAGCTCGCGCGCCAGCAGCGGCAGCGCCGGCAGCATGACGTCGGTGGACACCGGCTGCAGCCCCAGCAGCAGCGCCAGCGCGACCGCCGCCAGCGCGTGCGAGACCGGCGCCCGGGCCGCCGGCACGGACGCGGCAGCGTTCATCGCGTGGCGCAGGCCATCAGATGAAGCGCTCGTTCTCGCCGAGGTAGCGCCACTGGCCCGGCGGCAGCTGGCCCAGCGAGACGCTGCCGATGCGCACGCGCTTCAGGCCGACGACCTTCAGCCCGACCAGCTCGCACATGCGGCGGATCTGGCGCTTGCGGCCTTCGCGCAGCACGAAACGCAGCTGGTCCTCGTTCTGCCAGCTCACGCGCGCGGGGCGCAGCGGCCGGCCGTCGAGCTCCAGGCCGTGGCGCAGGCGTTCCAGGTCGGCGTCGGGCAGGCGGCCGGGTTTCGTGTACTGCACCCGCACCAGGTATTCCTTCTCGACCTTGGTCTCGTCGCCGATCAGCGTCTTGGCGATGCGCCCGTCCTGGGTCAGCACGAGCAGGCCGGTGGAGTCGATGTCCAGCCGCCCGGCCGGCGCCAGGCCGCGCAGCTGGCCGGGGTGGAAGGCCAGGCGCGTCGGGTCGTCCTTCCAGCGGTTGGCCGGGATGACCAGCGTCGCCGCCGGCTTGTAGCCGTCTTCGGCCTGGCCGCTGACGAAGCCCATCGGCTTGTGCAGCAGCACCGTGACGCGGCGTGCCTGCTCGTTGCGGGCGCGCGGGTCGATCTCGATGCGGCAGTCGGCGGCGGCACGCTGGCCCAGCACGGCCATCTTGCCGTCGACCTTGACCCAGCCGGCCTCGATCCAGGCATCGGCCTCGCGGCGCGAGGCCAGGCCCCGTTCGGTGATCAGCTTGGAGACGCGCACGCCCTCGGCGGCGCCGGAAATCGGCTCGGACATGCCCGGATTGGACCACGGCCGGCCGCCGCCGTGCCCGCCGCGCCCCGGGCAAGCACCGAGGCCCGGCCCCTACGCGGCAGCCGGCGCATGGGCTAGGCTGGGGCACTCACGGCTGTCGGGAGCTCGATGATGAAACCGGTTTCCGAAGTGCTGCACCGCCGCCAGGGCACGCTCTGGCATGTGCATCCCGACGACAGCGTCTTCGCCGCGCTGGAGCTGCTCGCCGCGCACGAGATCGGCGCGCTGCTGGTGATGGACGGCGGGCGCCTGGTCGGCGTCGTCTCCGAGCGCGACTACACGCGCAAGGTGGCGCTGCAGGGCCGCAACTCGCGCGAGACGCGGGTCGCCGAGATCATGACGCGCGACGTGGTGCGCGTGCCGCCCGCGGCGCCGATGCACGAGTGCATGGCGCTGATGAGCGAGCACCGCATCCGCCACCTGCCGGTGGTCGACGGCAGCACGGTGCTGGGCATGATCTCGATGCGTGACCTGCTCGACGAGCTGATCGCCGAGCAGGAGCGCACGATCGCCGAGCTGGAGCACTACATCCAGTCCTGAGCGCAGACGGCCTGGCGGGGTGCGGGTCGTGCCGCCCCGCCGCAGCCACCGTCCGGCGGTTCGTCGCCCGCGGCGGCGGTTTCGTCGCAACGCGGATGCCCCCTTGACGGCGGCGGTGCATGCTCGCCGGTGTCCCAACCTGAGGAATCGCCTGCATGACCAAGCCTCTTCTCGCCCCGCTGGCCGCGGCCGCGTTCGTGCTGCCCTTCGTCGCCGCGCCCGCCGCGGCGCAGTCCGCCGCCGTGGCGCCGGCCGCCGCGCGTGCCGTGCCGCCCGAGCTGCCGCTGCGCGACTTCTTCCGCAGCCCGGCGCGTTCGGGCTACAACCTCAGCGACGGCGGCCGCTGGGTCTCGTTCCTGCAGCCGGCCGCTGGCGAGGCCGGCGCCGCGCCGCGCCGCAACGTCTTCGTGCAGAAGCTCGTCAACGGCCGCGCCGTCGGCGAGCCGCGCCAGCTCACGCGCGAGACCGCCCGCGACATCCGCATGTACGCGTGGAAGGGCGACGACACCGTGCTCTTCATGAAGGACTTCGGCGGTGACGAGAACTTCCACGTCGTCGCCGCCAACGCCGCCACCGGCAAGGTGCGCGACCTGACGCCCTGGGAGGGCGTGCGCGCCGAGCTCGTCGACGGCCTGCCCGAGGACCCGCAGCACATCCTCGTGGCCCACAACCGCCGCGACCGCAAGGTCTTCGACGTCGTGCGCCTGAACGTGCGCAGCGGTGCCGAGACCGTCGTCGCGACCAACCCCGGCAACATCGTCAACTGGGTCACCGACCACCGCGGCCGCATCCGCGTGGCGATCGCCAGCGACGGCGTCAACAACACCGTGCTCTACCGCGACGGCGACAGCGGCGAGTTCAAGCCGCTGCTGACCACCGACTTCCGCACTGGCGTGCAGCCGCTGTTCTTCGACGGCGACAACCGCCTGTTCTACGCCGTCAGCAACCGCGGCCGCGACAAGAGCGCGCTGGTGCTGATCGACCCGGCCAAGCCCGACGCCGAACAGGTGGTCTACGCCCACCCCGAGGTCGACGTCGAGGGCGCGCACTGGTCGCGCGTGCAGAAGAAGCTGCTGTGGGCCAGCTACGAGACCGACAAACACGGCAAGCACTTCTTCGACCCGGCGATGCAGGCCGCGTTCGAGAAGCTGCAGCAGCGCTTCCCCGGCGAGCAGGTCGACCTGTCGGCCTGGACGCTGGACGAAACGCGCTACATCGTCGTCAACTGGAGCGACCGCACGCTGGGCGCGCGCCACCTGTACGACGTGCGCAGCGGCCAGGTGACCAAGCTCGCCGATGCCGCGCCGTGGATCAAGCCCGAGCAGATGGCCGAGATGAAGCCGGTGCGCTACACGGCGCGCGACGGGCTGTCGATCCCCGGCTACCTGACGCTGCCGGCCGGCCGCGAGCCGAAGAACCTGGCCTGCGTCGTCAACCCGCACGGCGGCCCCTGGGCGCGCGACAGCTGGGGCTTCAACCCCGAGGTGCAGTTCCTCGCCAACCGCGGCTACTGCGTGCTGCAGATGAACTTCCGCGGCTCCACCGGCTACGGCCGCCAGTTCTGGGAGGCGAGCTTCGGCCAGTGGGGGCTGAAGATGCAGGACGACATCAGCGACGGCGTGAAGTGGCTGGTCGAGCAGGGCATCGCCGACCCGAAGCGCATCGGCCTGTACGGCGGCAGCTACGGCGGCTATGCGACGCTGGCCGGCGTGGCCTTCACGCCCGACCTGTACGCCGCGGCGGTCGACTACGTCGGCGTCAGCAACCTGTTCACGTTCATGAAGACCATCCCGCCGTACTGGGAGCCGTGGCGCCAGCAGATGTACGCGATGGTCGGCAACCCGGACGATCCGAAGGACAGGGAGCGCCTGACCGCGACCTCGCCGGTGTTCCACGTCGAGCGCATCAAGACGCCGCTGCTCGTCGCCCAGGGCGCACGCGACCCGCGCGTCAACAAGGCCGAGAGCGACCAGATCGTCGAGGCGCTGAAGAAGCGCGGCGTCGAGGTCGAGTACCTCGTCAAGGACAACGAGGGCCACGGCTTCGCCAACGAGGAGAACAAGTTCGAGTTCTACGGGGCGATGGAGAGGTTCTTCGGCAAGCACCTGAAGTGATCTGAGCGACAGCGCCGCGTGCTGCCGCACGCGGCGCATGCCCTCCTGCGCGAGGGCAGCGGGCGGCCGCGGCCGGGAGGCCGGCGGCTATTTCCGGCCGCGCGGCTTGCGCGCGGCGCCCCTGGCGGGCCGGCTCCCCGCGCCGGCCCTCTGTTCCCGTTCCTGCCTCGGCCATTCGTGCCGTGGCCTCCAGATCCTCGAGCAACCTGTGCCCGCAGCGCGGCCTGCGGCGCGCCAACGGCGTTGTGCTTCGTTTTGTGTCTAGAATGCGAATCATTCGTATTCAAATGCAGAGACGGCGCTGAGTCGGCGTCGTTCGCGGTTTCATTGGTTCCTGCCCTGTCAGGCGTTCCTCGCCTGCAGCCCCATCGCGCTGCGGCTGAGCCGCCTGCCCCGAGCGCCAGCGCCTCGCCGGCGCGTTCGTGTGCGGCAGTCCTGCCATCGCCCTCCGCTGTCGTGTCCGCGCGGCCATGCCGCCGCGGGCCGGCGTGTCGGGGCGGTCCCGCTTGCATGACCGCTGTGCCGGCGGAACCGGCACGTTCCCGTAGACGACTTCAACAACTCGAGGAAATGAGATGAACAGACTCCAGAAGGCCCGTCAGCCGGCCCAGCGGGTGGTGGCGCGCGCGGTCTTCGCCGCGCTGTCGGCGATGACGATGACCGCTGCGGCCAGCGCCAAGGACGGGGCCCCGGCCGCGGTCGACACGGTCCGCCAGTACCGGATCGAACCCGGGCCGCTGGCCGCCGCGCTCGAGCAGTTCAAGGCGCTCAGCGGCATCGTGATCGAAGCGCCGGCAGCGCTGACCGAGGGCCGCCGCTCGCCCGGGCTGAGCGGCGAGTACGGTGCCGAGATGGCGCTGAGCCGTCTGCTGCAGGGCACGGGGCTGTCCGCAGGGCGCGCTGCCGACGGACGGTGGACGCTGCACGCGGGCGCCGCGCCGCGCCAGGCCGGCAGCCTGCCGGCGATCACCGTCGTCGGCACCAGCCTGGAGACCGACGCCAGGATCTACCCGGGTTCGGTTGCGGTGATTGGCCGCGAGGCGCTCGAGCAGCACGGCACGGTCATCTCGGCGATGAGCGAACTGCCGGGCGTCACCACCGGCGGCGACAGCGGCCGCATGACGGGCGAACAGTTCAACATTCGCGGCTTCGGCTATCAGTCCGAGGACCGCGTCATCGTGCTGCAGGACGGGGTCCGGCGTTCGGTGTCGCTGTACTCGAACCACATCTCCAGCTTCCGTTCCGACAACGACCTGCTCAAGCAGGTCGAGGTGGTCAAGGGCGCATCGTCGGTCCAGAACGGCGGCGGCGCGATCGGCGGCGTCGTCGCGATGACGACCAAGGACGCCAAGGACTTCGTGCCGACCGGCCAGCACGCCGGCTTTGCCGTCAAGACACGCTACGAGTCGAACGACTACCGCGAGGGCTACGTGGCGGCGGCCTACGCGCCGGATGACAAGCCGTACGAGCTCCTGGCCTACGCCAAGAAGGGCCGGGCCGGCGACATGAAGATGTCGCGCCAGTTCAGCGTCGACGCCAACGGCAAGGGCATCGACACCGTCGACAACGACGAAGACCTTCGTGTGCTGTACCTGCAAGGGGCGATCCGGCCGGCCGCCGGTCACAGGCTCTCGCTGTCGCACTACGACTACAAGCTGGACAACGAGACCACCTGGCAGACGCTCTACCACACCAACTACTCGACGACGACGGGGCCGGTGATCGGCGAGTTGCAGCAGCGCGACACCGTCGCCAAGTACCGCTACATCGACCCGACGCGGGCCTGGCTGAACGTCACCGGCACCGTCTATCACTCGCGCTCCAGCTACGACCGCGGCTACACCTACGTCGACATCCGTAACGGCGCCACGAACGCCCTGGACTACGAGAACGCCGACAAGCGCTACGGCCTGCGCCTGAGCAACGAGGCCCACTTCGAGACCGGCTCGGTTCTGCACCGTCTTGTCGCCGGCGTGGACTACGAAAAGCGCAAGGAAGACGCGACCTACCTGCTCAACGGCGTCTACAGCGACTTCGGCTCGCTGCCCAACACCTACAAGGACTCCGGCGCCTACGGCCACCTGGAATCGACCTTCTGGGACGGCAGGCTGGTGACCCAGCTCAGTGGCCGCTACGACCGCTTCGACCGCCGTGTCGACGCCAACGAAGGCAGCTATGACGGCGATCACTTCTCGCCGCGCCTGGGTGCCAGCCTGCGTGTCGTGCCGGGCCTGCAGCTCCTGGCCAACTGGTCCGAGGCCTTCCGCGCGCCGACACCGCACGAGACCTCGTCCGAAGGTCCGCTGAACCCGCACTACTGGTACCTGCCCAATCCCAACCTGAAGCCCGAGACCATCCGCGAGTACGAGCTGGGCTTCTCGTACGAGAAGAAGGGCGTGTTCGCCGCGGCCGACAGCTTCGAGACCAAGCTGATGTATTTCGACGGCCGCATCCAGGACATGATCGCGCTGGCGCTGGTGCGCCCGGACGAGACCTCCCCCGAGGGCTCGCCCTATGGCATGTACCGCAACGTCGACCGCGTGAAGCGCCATGGTGTCGAATGGCAGGCCAGCTACGAGCACGCGCTCGGGGGCATCTCGCTGGCCTATTCGACGCTGAGCCAGAAGAACGAGGCCAACGACCAGGACACGCCGCAGGCCTTTGCCGACAAGCTGAACATCGGTGCCTTCTTCAACGCCACCCCGGGCCTGCGTCTGGGCGGCAGCGTCACCCACTGGTTCAAGCCGTCGCCGAACCCCGCCTCCTTGGTCAGCGGCGGCAAGACCTACTGGTACGTGCGTGACGACTACACCGTGGCCAACGTCTACGCGCGCTGGCGCCCCAACGCCCAGGGCAGCGGCTTCTTCGGCCGCGACCTGAGCGTGCGGGTCGGTGTCAACAACGTGTTCGACGCCTCCTACCTGAATGCACGCGACGTCGAGACGACGACCCGCGTGGGCAAGGGCCGCAACGTCTTCGCGACGCTGGAAACGCGCTTCTGACCGAAGGCACGGGACGTCCGGTCGCCGCCGCGCCCGGACGACCCCTTTCCCGGGGGGGGCGACGCTCCCCGGGCTTTTTCCTGCCCGAGCGCCCGGATGCCGGGTGCGACGTCGGCGGCCAAGCCCCGGCGTTCCGGTCGGTTCCCGATGGCGCGGACAATCTCCCCGCGGCGCGGTCACGCGCCGCAGGTATGCTCGCCGGCACGGGCACCGGGTGGCATGTGAGAACGCAAGAAGAACTGACGGGAATGAGGACGCGCTGATGGCCACCTGGGGCATGGGCCTGCGCGCCAAGTCGATCCTCGCCCTCGTGGCGGCCTGCCTGCTGGCGCTGCTGCCGGCCGGGCTGCTGGGCTGGCAGCTCGTCGAGGGCGTGCGCGACCACTTCGGCGAGGCGTTCGCACGCAACTACACGCAGTTGAAGCGCGAGCAGATCCTGGGGCTGCTCAACCGGGAGCTGGCGCTGGCGCGCCGCCTGGCGAGCTCGCAGCTCACGCGCCAGTGGCTGCTCGACGAGACCGACCCGGCGAAGAAGACGCTGGCGCTGCGCGAGGCCGAGGCCTTCCGCCTGGACCTGCGCGACCACGCCTACTTCATCGCCAGCGGGCTCAGCGGCCATTTCTACTTCAACGACCCGAGCAAGCCCTTCAGCGCCGAGCCGCGCTACACGCTGGACCCGGCCAAGGAGGACGACTCCTGGTTCTACGCCACGCTGCGCCGGCCCGAGGACTACAACATCAACGTCAACGTCGACGTGCCGCTGCAGGTCACGATGGTCTGGTTCAACGTCGCGATCCGCGACCGCGCGCGCACGCTGGGCGTGGCCGGCGCGGCGCTGGACCTGCGGCAGTTCCTCGCCGAGTTCATCAACACCGCCGAGGCCGGCGTCACGCCGATCATCCTGTCGGGCAGCGGCGCCATCCAGGCGCACCGCGACACGCGGCTGATCTCGACCAACCAGGCCGGCAGCACCGCGCGCGCCGAGCAGACGCTGGCCGGCCAGCTACCCGAGGGCGAACGTGCCGCGCTGGCCGCCGCGATGGACGCCGCCGTCGCGCGTCCGGGCCAGGTGTCCACGCTGTGGGCGACGCTGGACGGGCGCCGCCAGCTGCTCGCGCTGTCCTACGTGCCCGAGCTCAAGTGGCACGTCGTCACCGCGGTCGACCTGGACGCGGCGCGTGTCATCGACGGCGACTGGCTGAACACCGCCGCGGCGGTGGCCGCCGGCACGCTGGCGCTGCTGCTGGCGGCCTTCGTGCTGGCGGTCAACCGGCTCGTCATCCGGCCGCTGCGCCGGCTGCACAAGTCGGCCACCGCGATCTCGCACGGCAACTTCCAGGTCAGCGTGCCGGCCGACGGCCACGACGAGATCGCCGACCTCGGCCGCGCCTTCGCGACGATGGCCGAGAAGCTGCGCGCCTACACCGGCAACCTGGAGGCCGAGGTCCGCCAGCGCACCGAGGCGCTGGAGGCCGCCAACCGCGACATGCGCGCGGCGCACCAGAAGATCAGCGACTCGATCGACTACGCCAGCCTGATCCAGCGCGCCATCCTGCCGGCGCGCCAGCTGACGCAGCAGCTCGGCGAGCACCACTTCGTGCTCTGGCGCCCGCGCGACGTCGTCGGCGGCGACTTCTACGTCTTCCGCAGCGAGGGCCCGCGCTATCTGGTGGGCGTCGTCGACTGCGCCGGCCACGGCGTGCCCGGCGCGCTGATGACGATGCTGGCGCGTGCGGCGCTGGACCACGCGATGAACCAGACCGGCATCGCCTCGCCGGCCCGGGTGCTGCGCCACACCGACGCGGCGATGCGTGCGATGCTCCAGGACTGCCCGCTGCCGCGCGCCATTGCCACCAACATGGACGCCGGCCTGGTCTTCGTCGACCTGGAGAACCGCCGCATGGTCTATGCCGGAGCCAAGATCCCGCTGTACTGGAGCGATGGCGAGAGCGTCTCCAGCGTGCCGGGCGGGCGCCGCGCGATCGGCGACCGCCGCCAGGGCGAGTACGACGACGTCGAGGTGCCGCTGCTGCCCGGCACCACCTACACGCTGGTCACCGACGGCTACCTCGACCAGGCCGGCGGCGACCACGGCTTCGGCTTCGGCAATGCGCGTTTCGCGCAGCTGCTGCGCGAGGTCGCCGGCCGGCCGCTGCGCGAGCAGGCCGAGGCCCTGGAGCAGGCGCTGGCCGCCTACCAGGGCCCGCACGCCCAGCGCGACGACATCACCCTCCTGTCCTTCCGTTTCGATTGAGCCGCACCCCCATGGAATCCATCGACCTGTTCGGCCTCAGAGAGCACTTCAACCGCAGCCGCATCCTGCTGTGCTTCAACGGCCCGATCTCGCGCAGCTTGATCGAGGAGATCGGCAACGCGCTGAAGAACTACCTGCAGGCCGACCAGGCGCACCCGTCGTCGGCGATGGACGTGTTCGCGGTCTACATCGAGCTGACGCAGAACATCCGCCACTACGCCGCCAGCCGCCAGTACGACGAACTGGCGGGGGCGGCCACCGTCGTCGTCGCGCGCGACGAGAATGGCGGCTACGCCGTGCAGGCCGGCAACCTGGTCGAGCAGGCCGACGGCGAGGCGCTGCTCGAGCGCGTGACGGCGCTGGCGGCGATGGACAAGGCCCAGCTGAAGGCCGCGTACAAGGAACAGCTGCGCCGGCCGCGTGCTGCCGACGCGGTGTCCGGCGCCGGCCTCGGGCTGATCGACGTCGCGCGCAAGTCGGCGGCGCCGCTGGCGGCGTCGCTGTCGCCGGCCGGCGACGGCAAGGCATTCTTCAGCCTGCGGGCGGTGATCTGAAGCAGACGAGACGACGATGAAAGAGCTGCACATCCAGGGGGGCAACTCGACCCCCGAAATCCAGGGCGACTGGGAGCGGGGCGTCCTGGCGATGCGCGGGGATTCCTATCCCGAGAACTCCTTCGAGTTCTTCGGCGAGGTGATCCAGTGGCTCGAGGACTATCTCGGCCAGGACGGCCGGCCGCTGCAGCTGGAGCTGCGCCTGGTCTACATGAACACCAGCTCGGTCAAGGCGATGATGGACATCTTCGACCTGTGCGAGGACGCCTTCGGCAAGGGCCGCGAGGTGCGCGTGAGCTGGTACTACGACCCGCGCAACGACCGCGTCTTCGACCTCGCCGAGGAGTTCCGGGAGGACTGCAGCTTCCCCTTCGAGATCCTGGCCGATGGCGGCGCCTAAGTCCCTGCCGGACGACGTCGTCCTGGTCTCGCGCATCGAGGCCCTGCTGGCCGACCCGGCGCTCGAGCACGACCCGCTGCGCGAGCCGCTGGCGCAGCTGCTGGGCCATTTCCAGACCCAGCGCGAACGGCTGGAGCGCCTGGTGCGCATCTCCGACAGCTACCACCACGTCGCGCGCGAGCAGCGCCTGAGCCTGGTCGAGCAGTACGACAAGCAGGTGCGCCGGCTGGAGAAGCTGGTGCGCATCTCCGACCGCTACCAGAACAGCCTGCGCGATCTGAGCCTGGCGCTGCGCGACGCCGCGATGCGCGACCCGCTGACCGGCCTGGGCAACCGGCGTTTCCTGATGGAGCGGCTGCGCGAGGAAGGCGAGCGCACCCAGCGCCTGGGCCGCGGCTTCGCCGTGGCCATCATGGATGTCGACCACTTCAAGGCGGTCAACGATGCGCACGGCCACGAGACCGGCGACAGCGTGCTGCAGGTCATCGCCCAGGCGGTGGAGTCGGGCGTGCGCCGCTACGACCACTGCGGACGCTGGGGCGGCGAGGAGTTCCTGATGCTGCTGCCCGAGACGCCGCTGGAGGCGGCGCGCGCCATCGTCGAGCGCATCCGCCAGGCGATCGCCGACATCGACCACGTCGGCGAGGTGCGCGTCTCGCTGACGGCCAGCTTCGGGCTGGCCGAGCACCGTGACGGCGAGGACTTCTCGGCCACCATCAACCGTGCCGACCAGGCGCTCTACGCGGCCAAGGCCGCCGGGCGCAACCGCGTCGAAAGCGCCTGATCCAGCGCCGGGCGGCGCCGGCTGCGCCGCAGACGCTGCGGTACAGTGAGGTTCAGTTCGCAGGCTGCGTCGTGGCCGGCCGCTGTGGCCCACCGAGGCATTCCCTCCATGTCGGTTTCCTTTTCCACGATCAGACCCGGCTTGAGGCTGGCCGACCAGGTCGCCAGCGCGCTTGAGGCCGAGATCCGCTCCGGCGGCCTGGCCGCGGGCCAGAAGCTGCCGACCGAGCAGGCGCTGGTGCAGCAGTTCGGCGTCAGCCGCACCGTCGTGCGCGAGGCCGTGCAGCGGCTGAAGTCGCGTGGCCTCGTCGATTCGCGCCAGGGCAGCGGTGTCTACGTGCTGGCCGCCGGCTGCGAGCCGCTGAGCTTCGACCCGACCGAAGCGGCGTCGCGCGAGGCGGTGCTGCAGATCATCGAGCTGCGCCGCGCGCTCGAGGCCGAGGTCGCCGAACTCGCCGCGCTGCGGCGCACGCCGGCGCAGGCTCGGGCGATCCGCGTGGCGCTGCAGGCCATTGCCGATGCGGTGGCCAGCGGCGGTGACGGCGCCGTCGAGGACGTGCGTTTCCACCGCGCGATCGGCGAGGCCGCCGGCAACCCGTTCCTGATCCGCACGCTGGACTACCTTGCCCAGTTCCTGCAGGGCGTGACGCGCGTGACACGTGCCAACGAATCGCGCCACCGCGAGTTCGCCGAGCAGGTCAAGCAGGAGCACGAGGCGGTCGTGCAGGCCATCGAAGCCGGCGACGCGCCGGCGGCACGCCACGCCGCCGCGCAGCACATGAACAACGCGATGCTGCGACTGCAGCACGCCGATGCCAGCTTCTGGCGGCAGGACGGCGCGCGCCTGGCAGCGGCGCTGGTGCCGACGACGATGCCGGCCTGAGCCGCGCGCCGCGGCGCCGGTGGCCGCCTCGAACGCCGTCCGGCGCGCTGTACCTGCGTGGTTCCCGACGGCCCCGCAGGAGGGCGCAGGGCCCTGGTGGCGCCGGCCGAAGACGGCTTTTTGCGCCCGATGAGGGCGGAAGCCGCCGCGGCGGCTTCAAGCCTGTGCTTCCGGGTTAACCCCAGGTTGAAACTTGTCTGAAATTTGTAGGATGACCATATGAACTGATTGGTTCATGGCGCCGGCCCAGACGTCGCAGACGCGGTCGCACCTTCCCCACACTCCAAGCGCCCGAGGAGACAAACCGCATGTCCACCCCCATCCTGCTCGGCATCGGCGCGGCCGGCATCGCCCTGCTGCTGCTGATGATCATCCGCTGGCAGGTCCACGCATTCGTCGCGATGATGCTGGTCAGCCTGCTCGTCGCCCTGGCCGTCGGCATGCCGATCGGCGACATCATCAGCACGCTGATCGCCGGCATGGGCGGCACGCTGGGCAGCGTCGCGATCCTCGTCGCGCTGGGCGCGATGCTCGGCCGCATGATCGAGGTCTCCGGCGGCGCCGCGAACCTCGCCGGCCGCTTCACGCAGATCCTCGGCCCGAAGCGCGTGCCGGCGGCGCTGACCGCGGCGGCGCTGGTGCTGGCCATCCCCGTCTTCTTCGACGTCGGCTTCATCATCCTGGTGCCCATCGTCTACGGCTTCTGCAAGGCCGCGAAGGTGGACCCGGTGAAGTTCGGCCTGCCGGTGGCCGGCATCATGCTGGCGGTGCACGTCGTCGTGCCGCCGCATCCGGGCATCGTCGGCGGCTCCGCGGTGCTGAGTGCCGACGTCGGCTGGGTCACGATCTTCGGTCTGCTGATCTGCCTGCCGCTGGGCGTGCTGGCGCAGGTCGTCGCCAAGTGGCTCAACCGCCGCCGCTACGAGATGCTGCCGACCACCGCCGAACAGTTTGCCAGGTTCGGCGCCGAAGCCGAACCCGGCACCGCCAAGCTGCATGCCCCGGGCGTCGGTGTCGTGCTGACGCTGATCCTGGTGCCGCTGGCGCTGATCATGATCGGCACCACCGG
Organism: Rubrivivax sp. JA1026; assembly: GCF_011065555.1. Taxonomy (NCBI): domain Bacteria; kingdom Pseudomonadati; phylum Pseudomonadota; class Betaproteobacteria; order Burkholderiales; family Sphaerotilaceae; genus Rubrivivax; species Rubrivivax sp. JA1026. Next base: position 151,359 of record NZ_JAALCQ010000003.1, on the reverse strand, counting down.
CGCGACGCTGCTGCCCAAGGGCGACCCGGTGCGCAACGTGCTGGCCTTCATCGGCGCGCCGATCTTCGCGCTGATGGTCGCCATCGGCCTGTCGTTCTGGCTGGTCGCGCGCCGCCTCGGCTGGAGCATGGCGCGCACCAACGAGGTCATGGAGTCCGCGCTGCCGCCGGCGGCGACCGTGATCCTGGTCACCGGCGCCGGCGGCGTGTTCGCCAAGGTGCTGACGGCCAGCGGCATCGGCGCCGCGCTGTCGTCGAGCATCGCCGCGGCGCACCTGCCGCTGATCCTCGCCGGCTTCGTCATCTCGCTGGTGCTGCGCGCCGCGCAGGGCTCGGCGACGGTGGCCATCCTCACCACCTGCGGCCTGCTGGCCGAGGCGATCACCGGCGGCGGCTACAGCCCGCTGCAGGTGGCGCTGCTGACGGTGGCCATCGGCTTCGGCGGCCTGGGCCTGTCGCACGTCAACGACTCCGGCTTCTGGATCGTCACGCGCTACCTGGGCCTCTCGGTCGCCGACGGCCTGCGCAGCTGGACGGTGCTGACCACCGTGCTCGGCGTCGCCGGCTTCCTGCTCACCTGCGGCCTGTGGGCGGTGCTGGCCTGAGCCGGCACGCCATCCGCCGCGTTTCGTCCTCACGGACCTCCTGAACGGATCTGACTGCCATGACGACTCGCAATGTCGGCGTGATCGGCCTCGGCGCCATGGGCGTGGGCATCGCCCGGACGCTACGCCGCAACGGTTTCAACGTGCACGTCTGCGACGTGCGTCCCGGCGTCGCCGACGCCTTCGCCCGTGAAGGCGGCGTCGCCGGCGCCGACCCGGCGGCGCTGGCCGCGGCCTGCGACACGCTGGTGTCGGTGGTCGTCAACGCCGCGCAGACCGAGGCCGTGCTCTTCGGCGAAGGCGGCGCCGCCGCGGCGATGCGCCCGGGCTCGACCTTCATCATGTGCTCGACGGTCGACCCCAACTGGTCGATCGCGCTCGAGGCCAAGCTCGAGGCCGCCGGCATCCACTACATCGACGCGCCGATCTCCGGCGGTGCCGCCAAGGCCGCCGCCGGCCAGATGACGATGATGACCTCGGCCAAGCCCGCGGCCTACGCCGCCGCCGGCGCCGTGCTCGACGGCATGGCCGGCAAGGTCTACCGCCTGGGCGACAAGGCCGGCGCCGGCTCCAAGGTGAAGATCATCAACCAGTTGCTGGCCGGCGTGCACATCGCCGCCGCCGCCGAGGCGATGGCGCTGGGCCTGCGCGAAGGCGTCGACGCCGCCGCGATCTACGAGGTCATCACGCACAGCGCCGGCAACAGCTGGATGTTCGAGAACCGCATGGCGCACGTGCTGGCCGGCGACTTCACGCCGCTGTCGGCGGTCGACATCTTCGTCAAGGACCTGGGCCTGGTGCTCGACACGGCGCGTGCGAGCAAGTTCCCGCTGCCGCTGGCGGCCACCGCGCACCAGATGTTCATGCAGGCCTCGACCGCCGGCTTCGCCAACGAAGACGACAGCGCGGTGATCAAGATCTTCCCGGGCATCACGCTGCCGGCGAAGAAGGAGGCGCCGTGAGCACCCGCCTCAAGCTCGGCTGCATCGCCGACGACTCGACCGGCGCCACCGACCTGGCGAACAACCTCGTGCGCGCCGGCATGCGCGTGGTGCAGACGATCGGCGTGCCGCCCGGGCCGCTGGACGCCGACGTCGACGCCGTCGTCGTGGCGCTGAAGTCGCGCACCATCGCGCCCGAGGACGCGGTGGCGCAGTCGGTCGCCGCGCTCACCTGGCTGCAGGCGCAGGGCGCGACGCAGTTCTATTTCAAGTACTGCTCGACCTTCGACAGCACGGCGCGCGGCAACATCGGCCCGGTCACCGAGGCGCTGATGGACGCGCTGGACGTGCCGTTCACGATCGCCACGCCGGCCTTCCCGGAGAACCAGCGCACGGTCTTCAAGGGCCACCTGTTCGTCGGCGACCTGCTGCTCAGCGACAGCGGCATGAAGGACCACCCGCTGACGCCGATGACCGACGCCAACCTCGTGCGTGTGCTGCAGGCGCAGTGCAAGCGCAAGGTCGGGCTGATCGACTACCAGGTGGTGGGGCAGGGCGCCGACGCGGTGCGGGCGCGCATCGCCGAGCTGAAGGCCCAGGGCGTGGCGATCGCCATCGTCGACGCCGTCTCCAACGCCGACCTGCTGCGTTTGGCGCCGGCGCTGGCCGAGCTGCCGCTGCTGACCGCGGGCTCCGGCGTCGCGATCGGTCTGCCGGGCAACCACGGCCTGGCGCCGTCGTCGCAGGCGGCCGAGCTGCCGCCGGCCGAAGGGCTGCAGGCCGTGGTCTCGGGCAGCTGCTCGCTGGCGACCAACCGCCAGGTGCTGGACTTCATCCGTTCGGGCCGGCCGGCGCTGGCGATCGACCCGCTGCGCATCGCCGCCGGCGAGGACGTCGCCACCAAGGCCCTGGCCTGGGCCGGCGAACACCTCGCCAGCGGCCCGGTGCTGGTCTATTCGACCGCCGAACCAGGCGCGGTGCGCGCCATCCAGGCCCGGCTCGGCGTCGAGCAGGCCGGTGGCCTGGTCGAGCAGACGATCGCGCGCATCGCACGGGGCCTGGTCGAGGCCGGCGTGCGCCAGCTCGTCGTCGCCGGCGGCGAGACCTCGGGCGCCTGCGTGCAGGCGCTGGGCATCGCCCAGCTGCGCATCGGTGGCCAGATCGACCCCGGCGTGCCCTGGTGCCACGCGCTCAGCCCGGCGGCGCCCGGCGGCCTGCACCTGGCGCTGAAGTCGGGCAACTTCGGCACCGACGACTTCTTCACCAAGGCCTTCGCGCGATTGCAAGGCTGAGCACGATGGCCACGCCCTTCCTCGACGAAGACTTCGCACGTGCCGAGATCTGCCGCGTCGGCCGCAGCCTGTTCGAGCGTGGCTACGTGCACGCCACGGCCGGCAACATCAGCGTGCGCCTGGCCGACGGCTACCTGATCACGCCGACCGACGCCTGCCTGGGCACGCTGGAGCCGGCGCGGCTGGCGCGGCTGGACGCCGAGGGCCGGCAGACCGGCGGCGACCGCGGCAGCAAGACCATCGTGCTGCACCGGCGCATCTACGCCGCCAGCGAGGCGACGGCGCAGCCGGCGCGCTGCATCATCCACACCCACGGCACGCACCTCGTCGCGCGCTCGCTGCAGGCCGAGGGGGAAGCCGAGCTGCTGCCGCCGATCACGCCGTACTTCGTCATGAAGGTGGGCCGCGTGCCGCACATCGACTACCAGCGCCCCGGCGCACCCGAGGCCGCCGACGCGGTGGCCGAGGCGATCACGCGCTACGCCGCCGCCGGCCGGCCGATCCGCGCCGTGATGCTGGCCCGGCTGGGCCCCAACGTCTGGCACGACAGCCCGGCCGCGGCGATGGCGGTGCTCGAGGAACTCGAGGAGACCGCGCGCCTGGCGCTGCTGGTGCCCGAGGCCCTGGCCCGCCCGCTGGACGAGGCCCGCATCCAGACCCTGCGCGAGACCTTCGGCGCCTCCTGGTGAGGCGTCTTCCCTCCTGAACCCCACGAGCCCACCATGCCCCGTTTCGCCGCCAACCTGTCGATGCTCTACAACGAGCACGACTTCCTCGACCGCTTCGCCGCCGCCGCCCGCGACGGCTTCAAGGGTGTCGAGTACCTCTTCCCCTACGCGTACACGACCGAACAGCTCGCCGCTCAGCTGAAGGCCCACGGCCTGCAGCAGGTGCTGTTCAACGCGCCTCCCGGCGACTGGGACGCCGGCGAGCGCGGCATCGCCTGCCTGCCCGGGCGCGAAGCCGAGTTCCGCGACGGTATCGCCCAGGCGCTGGCCTACGCGGTGGCGCTCGGCTGCCCGCGCATCCACGTGATGGCCGGCCTGGTGCCGGCCGGCCAGACTCGCGAGGCGCTGCGGGCGACCTACGTCGCCAACGTCGCCTACGCCGCCGCCGAGGCGGCCAAGCTGGGCATCAACGTGCTGATCGAGCCGATCAACGAACGCGACATGCCGGGCTTCTTCCTGAACCGCCAGGACCAGGCCCACGCCATCGTCGCCGAGGTCGGCGCGGCCAACCTGAAGGTGCAGATGGACCTGTACCACTGCCAGATCGTCGAAGGCGACCTGGCGGCCAAGATCCGCCAGTGGCTGCCCACCGGCCAGGTCGGCCACTTCCAGATCGCCGGCGTGCCGACGCGCCACGAGCCGGACGTCGGCGAGATCCACCATCCCTACCTGTTCGCGCTGATCGACGAACTCGGCTGGGACGGCTGGATCGGCTGCGAGTACCGCCCGCGCCGCGGCGCGGTGCCGGGCGGCACCTCGGACGGCCTGGGCTGGATGAAGCCTTACCTGGCCTGAAGATGGCCACGGGCGCCGGCCGCGCCGGCGCCCGCGGGCCTCACTTCATGCAGTTGGCGTAGAAGGCCGGCGTCGCCGGCCAGTCGCTGAAGATGCCGCGGATGCCGACCTCACGCGCCAGCACGTCGAGCACGAGCAACATGTCGCCTTCGCGTTTGATGGCGCTGTCGAAGCTCTGGTAGTAGAAGCCGTTGCCGCCGTCGGCCAGGATCCCCGAGCGCTCCAGCGTCCAGGTGATGATGTCCAGCCCGGCGGCCTTGGCGTCCCGGGCGTACTGCGAGGGCACGATGTTGCCGGCGGCGTCGGTGGTGAGCAGCGCGAAGGTCGGCGGCGCGACGATGTTGATGCCCTGGGCCTTGTAGCCGGCCAGTTCGGCCGCGCTCGGCAGGTCGGCCACGGTCTCGGCGTCGTCCAGGTAGACCGCCTGGCGGCCGTAGGCGGTGTTCTTCACCCAGTACTGCACGTCGGGCAGGTAGAAGGACTGCGGGAACACGCGCGCCGGCGGCACCTTGGCGGCCTTGTACTCGTCGACCAGCTTCTGCGCGTAGGCTTCCTGCGTGAAGCCGTCGAAGGGCATCGCCACCGCCGGGTATTTCAGCTCCGGCGTCATCTTCACGCCGAGCTGCTTGAAGAGCTCGATGCTCTCGGCGTGCGTCATCAGCGTGCCGCTGGTCGGCCCGGAGTACAGGTCGGTGCGCCAGCCGGCGGTGCCGGCCATGTATTCGGCGACGTTGCGCGCCTTCGGGTTGTAGCCGTCCATCTTGCCGCGCAGCGTCTTGAACTCGGCGAGCGTCAGCTCGCTGGTGCGGCAGCTCGCGCTGGCCGGCGTCAGCAGGTTGCCGGCGCCGTCGAAGGTCGCCGGCGTGAACGGCTTGACGCACTTGGCGGCCAGCGGCGTGGCCAGGATGTTGGTCGTCGTGTGCAGGTCGTCCTGGGCGTGGCGGCAGACGAGCTGCTTGTCCCGGGTGAACACGACGTCGCACTCGACGATGCCGGCGCCGCTGCGCGCGGCGGCGATGTAGCTCTCGCGCGTGTGCTCGGGGAACTGCAGCGCGGCGCCGCGGTGGCCGATCGCGAAGTCGTGGCGCGTGTAGGCCTTGCGGCTGGCGGCGCAGGCCTGCAGCGCGGTCTTCAGCGCGCCGTCGGCCATGTCGTCGACGAGGAAGAAGGGCCGCGGCCCCAGTTGCACCGTCGGCGGGACGACGGTGGACGGTGCGGCCTGGGCGGCCAGCGTGGTGAGGGCCAGCGTGGCGGCGGCCAGCGCGCGGATCGGCGTTTGCATCGGACTCTCTCCTGGGGTGGTCGTTGTCGCCGGCTCCAGGGCCGGCCGGCGCGACGCTAGGGGCCGTGCATGGCGGCGCCGTGACCGGCACAAGTCGTTACCGGCCGCGCAGGAAGAGGGCGTCCAGCTCCTTCATCGTCAGCTGGCGCCAGGTCGGCCGGCCGTGGTTGCAGGTGTCGGCGCGTTCGGTGGCCTCCATCTGGCGCAGCAGCGCGTCCATCTCGGGCAGCGTCAGCCGGCGGTTGGCGCGCACCGCGCCGTGGCAGGCCATCGTCGCCAGCAGCTCGTCGCGCGAACGTTCGACGGCGCGGCTGGCGCCGGTCTGCTCGAACTCGGCGAGCACCGAGCGCGCGAGTTCGGCGACGTCGGCGTCCGGCAGCGCCGCCGGGCGGCTGCGCACGACCAGCGTCGAGGCCGACAGCGGCGCGACGTCCAGGCCCAGCGCCAGCAGTGAATCGCGTTCGGCCTCGGCGGTGGCGACCTCGGCGGCCGTGGCGGCGAAGCTCACCGGCAGCAGCAGCGGCTGCGCCGGCAGCGCCGCCGCCGACGACGCGGCCTGCTTCAGGCGTTCGTAGACGATGCGTTCGTGCGCGGCGTGCATGTCGACGACGACCAGCCCGTGGGCGTTGCGCGCCAGCACGTAGACGCCGCCGACCTGGCCGATCGCCTCGCCCAGCGGGTGCGCGGCCGGGGCTGCCTCGGGCAGCGAGGGCGCCGGGGCCGGGCGTTCGGTCGTCACGGTCTCGGCCGCGGCCGGCGGCCGCAGCGCCGCCCAGGCCTGCAGCCCGCCGCTGCCGACCGGCGTCGTGCGCGGGCCGGGGTCGCGCCAGGCGGCCGGTGCGGGCGACGGCGGCGCCACGTCGCGCGCCACCAGCGGCAGCGGCGGCTGCCAGCTCGGGCGCGGTGGTGCGGTCGGCGGCGCCACGGCCGCCGCGGGTGTGTCGGCGATGTCGGGCCCCGCGGCCGCGGGCTCTGGGCTGGGCTCCGGCACCGCCGCCGCGCGGGTGCCGGCCAGCGTGTCCACCAGCGCACGCTGCACCGCCTGGTGCACCGCACGCCCGTCGCGGAAACGCACCTCGATCTTCGTCGGGTGCACGTTGACGTCGACGAGTTCGGGCTCGATCTGCAGGAACAGCGCGTAGGCCGGCTGCTTGCTGCCGTGCAGCTGGTCCTCGTAGGCGGCGCGCACGGCGTGCGAGACGAGGCGGTCGCGCACGTAGCGGCCGTTGACGAACAGGTACTGCAGGTCGGTGCGGCTGCGCGCCGCCTCGGGCTGGCCGGCGCGGCCCCACAGCTGCAGCGGCCCGGCGGCGGCCTCCAGCGGCCGGCTGGCGGTGATGAAGTCGCGCCCCAGCACGTCGCCCAGGCGCTGCTCGGCACCGGCGGCGCGCCACTGCGCGACGGCGCGGCCTTCGTGCCAGACGGCGAAACCGACGTCGGGCCGCGCCAGCGCGTGGCGGCGCACGGCATCCAGGGCGTGGGCGAGTTCGGTGGCCTCGCTCTTCAGGAACTTGCGCCGCGCCGGCGTCGAGAAGAACAGCTCGTGCACCTCGACCGTCGTGCCCTGGGCGCGTGCCGCCGGTTGCAGCTCGCCGCTGCGTGCGTCGACACGCCAGCCGTGCGCGGCGTCGGCGCTCCGGCTGGTGATCGCCATCTCGGATACCGACGCGATCGCGGCCAGCGCCTCGCCGCGGAAACCCATCGTGCGCACCGACTCCAGCTCGCCCAGCGAGCCGATCTTGCTCGTCGCGTGGCGCTTCAGCGCCAGCGGCAGCTCCTCCATCGGGATGCCGCAGCCGTCGTCCTCGACGACGATGCTGCGCACGCCGCCGGCGGCCAGGCGCACGACGATGGCGCGTGCGCCGGCGTCCAGCGCGTTGTCGACCAGCTCGCGCACCACCGAGGCCGGGCGCTCGACGACCTCGCCGGCGGCGATCTGGCTGACGAGTTCGTCGGGCAGTTCGCGGATCGGACGGCGGGCGGGTGGGGCGGTCATCCGCGCGGATTGTAGGCAGCGGCCCCGGCGCGGCCTTCGGGGCGGCAGTCGCGGCGCAGCAGCTTGAGTGCCAGTTCGGCGCGCAGCGCGTCGACGCGGCTGCGGGTGGCGAACACGCTCAGCTCGCGGCCGTCGGCCGCGGTGGCGACGAGCTCGAAGCGCCGGGCGCCGTCGCTGGCGCGCAGCTGGGGGTCGGCGCCGGACAGCGGCAGCACGAAGAGCTCGTCGACACCGAACAGGCGGCGGCGTTCGGCGTGCAGCGTGCAGTCCGGCCGCAGCCGGAAGCGCCAGTCGACCTCCGACGCGGCCGCGGCGGCGGCTTCGTTGAGGGCCTGCAGCCGGCCGGGCTGGTCGAGGCGGATCAGGTCGGGGGTCGGGGCGTCGGTGTTCGGATAGCCGTCGGTGCAGGCGGCGAGGGCCAGGGCCAGCGCGGCGGCGGCCAGGAAACGAGTGCGCATCGGGAGCTGCCGGGCAAGCGGCAGGGCAGGGCGTTCGGACGGCCCCGCGAAGGCGGGGCGGCGGCGTCGGTGCAGCGCCAGGCTCGTGCGCGTGTCCGCGCTCGAGCCTGGGGCTGGCGAGCCGGACCCGGCGGCCCCGCTCGCCGCGTCTCAGGCGCGCGGCGGTTTGAAGCGGCTGTCCTGCGGCGCGTCGGGATGGCGCCGGTCCGGTGGCGGCGGGCTGCGCCGGGCGCCCGTGGCCGGCGGCGCCGGCAGCGGCGCGGCGTCGGGCAGCCTGTCGGCCGGCGGCAGTTCGCCGCTCCAGGCCGACTGGGCCGGGGTGTCGTCCAGGTGGTGTTCGGCGACCGTGCCTTCGTCGGGCAGCGCGGCCGGCGCCGCCTGGGTGTCGCCGCCCGGCCCGCCGGCCGCGACGGCGTCGCCCTGCGTCGAGACCCCGGCCCAGGCCAGCGTCAGCACCAGCAGCAGCGCGAGCAGCCGCCGGACCAGCGGCATGCGGCTCACAGCCATTGTTTGAGCAGCGCGCGCAGCTGCTCGCGCGTGTAGGGCTTGGACAGGTGCGCGTCCATGCCGGCGGCCAACGACAGCGCGGCGTCCTCGTCGAAGGCGTTGGCCGTCAGCGCGACGATCGGCACACGCGCCAGCCGCAGCCGCGCCTCACGCTCGCGGATGCGCTGCGTGGCCTCGTAGCCGTCGAGCACCGGCATCTGGATGTCCATCAGCACCAGGTCGAAGTGCTCGCGGTCGATGGTCTCCAGCGCCTGCTGGCCGTCCTCGGCCTCGACGACGTCCAGGCCGCAGCTCTTGAGCATCTCGGCGGCGATCAGGCGATTCACCGGGTTGTCCTCGACCAGCAGCACGCGGCCCTGCAGCGTCGGGGCGGCGTCCAGCGGCATCAGGCCGGAGTCCGGGGCGGCCGCGTTCACGAAACCCGGGTCCGGCCCCGGCGGCAGCGCCAGCGTGAACGAGAAGCGCGAGCCCCGGCCTTCGACGCTGTCGACCGTGATGCGTCCGCCCATCGCGGCGACGATGCGCTGGCTGATCGACAGCCCCAGCCCGGTGCCGCCGTGGCTGCGGCTGCGCGTCGCGTCGACCTGCGAGAAGGGCTGGAACAGCTTGGGCACGGCCTGGGCCGGGATGCCGATGCCGGTGTCCGCGACCTCGAAGCGCACGCCGCACATCCCCGGCGGCGCCGGCGCGCGCGACAGCCGCAGCGTCACGCCGCCGCGTTCGGTGAACTTGATGCCGTTGCCGACCAGGTTCAGCAGCACCTGCTTGAGCCGCGAGGCGTCGCCGACGACGGCGTCGGGCACGTCGGCCTCGATCTGCAGGTCGACCTTCAGCCCGCGCTGCTCGGCGGTGGAGCGCAGCAGCGCCGCGGCCGAGGCCGCGACGGCGTGCATCGACATCGGCGTCGGGTCGAGCTTGAGCTTGCCCGACTCGATCGTCGAATGGTCGAGCACGTCGTCGATGATGCACAGCAGCGACTCGCCGGAGGCCACCGCGGTGCGCACCAGGGCGCGCTGGCGCTTGTCCAGCGGCGTGTCGCGCATCAGGTCGAGCGCGCCGAGGATGCCGTTCATCGGCGTGCGCATCTCGTGGCTCATCGTCGCCAGGAACTGCGACTTGGCGATGCTCGCGGCGTCGGCCGCCTGCTTGGCCCGCTGCAGCGTGGTGTTGACGGCCTCGGCCTCGAGGCCGCGGCGCAGCGACTCGGTGACCGTGGTGCGCAGCTCGCGCGAGGCGTTGAGCATGGCCAGGCCGTACAGCGGCGCGATCGCCGCCAGCGCCGCCGAGCGCACCGGGTCCAGCACCAGGCTGACGACGACGATCGAGCCGACCTGCAGCAGCGTCAGCCAGGTGAACGAACGCCCGGCCATGGCCATGAACTGCGCCGAGTAGGCGATCGAGCCGCAGACCATCACCAGGTACAGCGTGCGTGCGGTCTCGTCGAGCGCCGGATAGACGGTGAAGGTGCAGAGCGCCCACATCAGCCCGACGGCGGCCGCCGAGACGTCGAGCCATTGCACGACGCGGGCCGTCTCGGCGTCGCTGCGCGGCGGCTCGCTGGCGTGGCGCCGCGCCAGCTGCAGGCGCATCAGCGCCGCGACGCCGCCGACGGCCGCCGCCACGCCACCGGCCAGCGGCCTCCCGCCCAGCCAGCCGAGCAGCACGACGAGCGCCATCGCCGCCAGCAGCATCCAGATGCTGCGGGTGGCGTTGCGCAGCGCCGTGTGCAGCAGCCTGCGACGAACGGCGCTGTCGATGTCCGTCGACGGCTGATCCTCGTTACCCATCCGGCAGCGAGCATAACCAGCCGTTGATAATCCGGTGCCATGGAAGTTGTGCAATGGTTGGTCGACTTCATCCTTCACGTCGACGTGCACCTGGCGGCGTTCGTGCAGGCCTACGGAGCGTGGGTGTACGCGCTGCTGTTCGCGATCATCTTCGTGGAGACCGGCGTCGTCGTGATGCCGTTCCTGCCCGGTGACTCGCTGCTGTTCGTCGTCGGCGCCCTCTGCGGCGCCGGGGTCATGAACCTGCCGCTGGCGATGGGGCTGCTGATCGCCGCGGCGGTGCTGGGCAACCAGTGCAACTACACGATCGGCCGCTTCGTCGGGCCGCGGGTCTTCGGCTGGAACGAGTCGCGCTTCTTCAACCGCAGCGCGTTCGACCGCACGCATGCGTTTTACGAACGTTACGGCGGCTTCACGCTGATCGCCGGCCGCTTCATGCCCTTCGTGCGGACCTTCGCGCCCTTCGTCGCCGGCGTGGCGCAGATGTCGCGCAGCAAGTTCACGCTGTTCGACGTCAGCGGCGCGCTGCTGTGGGTCGGCGGGCTGACGACGGCCGGCTACCTGTTCGGCAACCTGCCCTGGGTGAAGGACAACCTCAGCACCATCATCTGGGCGATGATCCTCGTGCCCGGCCTGTTCGTGCTCTACGGCGCCTGGAAGTCGCGGCGCGCCGCGCCCGGCGCGGCCTGAATCAGAGCGAACGCTGCCGCGCCAGCGGCGGGTTCTTCGCGAAGTAGCGGCGGATGCCGGTGGCCAGCGCGTCGACGAGGCGCGCGCGGTAGCCGGCGTCGCGCAGCAGACCTTCCTCCTCCGGGTTCGAGATGAACGCCGTCTCGACCAGGATCGACGGGATGTCGGGGGCCTTCAGCACCGCGAAGCCGGCCTGCTCGACGTCCTTCTTGTGCAGGCGGCCGACGCGGTCCAGCCGCGACAGCACCTCGCGGCCGAGCTTCAGGCTGTCCTTGATCTGCGCCGTCGTGCTCATGTCCAGCAGCGCCTGACGCACCTGGGCGTCGCGCACGGAGGCGACGTTGACGCCGCCGACGCGGTCGGCCGCGTTCTCGCGCTGCGCCATCCAGCGTGCCGCGGTGCTGGACGCGCCCTTGGTCGACAGCGCGAAGACGCTCGCGCCGCGCGCCTCCGGGCGCATGAAGGCGTCGGCATGGATCGAGACGAACAGGTCCGCCTGCACGCGCCGCGCCTTGCGCACGCGCTCGTGCAGCGGCACGAAGAAGTCGGCGTCGCGCGTCATCATCACGCGCATGCCGGGCACGGCGTTGAGCTTGTCGCGCAGCGCCAGGCCGACGGCGAGCACGACGTCCTTCTCGCGCAGCCCGGTCGGGCCGATCGCGCCCGGGTCCTCGCCGCCGTGGCCGGGGTCCAGCGCGACGATGATCAGGCGGTCGACGCGGCGGCGTTCGGCGTCGGTCGGCGGCGCCTCCTTCTCGGGGGCGGGGGTCTGCAGCGGCGGCACCGGCGCCGGCGGCCGGCTCGGCGTCGGCTGCGGCAGGCCGGGTTTGTCGACGCGGGCGATCAGTTCGCCCAACGCGTCTTCCACCGCCTTGGCCGCGTCGCGCTCGGCGGACTCCTTCTCGCGGATCAGCGCCAGCAGCGGGTCGGTCTCGGCCTTCGGGTAGAGGTCGAAGACCAGCCGGTGCTGGTAGGCCGCCACCGGGGCGAGCGTGAACTGCTGCGGCGCCACCGTCTGCTTCAGGTCGAGCACCAGACGCACCACCCGCGCCTGGAACTGGCCGACACGCACGCCGGCGATGTACGGGTCGTCGGGGCGGATCTTGCCGACGATGTCGCGCAGCAGCGGGCTGAGCTCCAGGCCCTCGAGGTCGATGACCAGGCGCTCGGGCGCCTCGGTGACGAAGTGGCGCGCCACCAGCGGGCCGTCGGACTCGATCGTCAGCCGGGTGTAGTCGGCCGCCGGCCAGACGCGCACCGCGACGATGCCGGCGCCCCAGGCGATGCCGGGGGCCGTCAGCAGCAGCACGAGCTGCCCGGCGCCGGCGACCAGGCGGCGGCGCCTCATGCGAGCAGCGCGCGCCCGCGCGCGGTGCAGGCCTCGACGGTGACGAGGCGGCGTTCGTCGTCCTGCGGCGCGATCGCCAGCCGCAGGTCGGGCGGCGGCAGCACCGCACGCGCCTTCTCGGGCCACTCGGCGATCTTCAGCCCGGGGCGGGCGAAGACGTCGCGGAACCCGGCGTCCTCCCACTCGCGCGGGTCGTCGAAGCGGTAGAAGTCGAAGTGCGAGACCGCCAGCCCGTCCGGCAGGACGTAGGGCTCGACGACGGCGTAGGTGGGGCTCTTGATGCGCCCGGCGACGCCCAGCGCACGCAGCAGCTGGCGCACGAAGGTGGTCTTGCCGGCGCCGAGCGGGCCGTCGAGTTCGAGGTAGGCGTCGCGGAGTTCGGGCCGCGCGGCGAGCGCGGCGGCCCAGGCGGCACAAGCGGCCTCGTCGGGCCAGGTGACGAGGCGGCTCTCTAGAATCGTCGGATGCGAACCGAACGACACGTCGACGGGCCCTCCGTGCTCGCACGACTGCGGATCTGGGCGCATGAGGCGGGATTCTCCCAGATCGGCGTGGCCGACATCGACCTGGCCTCGGCCGAGCCGGGCCTGCTCGCCTGGCTGGAGGCCGGCTTCCACGGTTCGATGGCCTACATGGCCGCCCACGGCCTGAAGCGTGCGCGCCCGGCCGAGCTGGTGCCGGGCACGGTGCGCGTGATCACCGCGCGCATGGACTACCTGCCGCGCGACCTGGCCCAGGACTGGCGCGAGGCCGAGCAGCGCCGGCTGGCGGCGCCCGGCGAGGCGGTGATCTCGGTCTACGCCCGCGGCCGCGACTATCACAAGGTGCTGCGCACGCGGCTGCAGCGCCTGGCCGACCGGCTGGCAGCCGAGATCGGGCCTTTCGGCCACCGCGTCTTCGTCGATTCGGCGCCGGTGCTGGAGGTCGAGCTCGCCTCGCGCAGCGGCATCGGCTGGCGCGGCAAGCACACGCTGACGCTGTCGCGCGAAGCCGGCTCCACCTTCTTCCTCGGCGAGATCTACGTCGACCTCGCGCTGCCGGTCACGGCGGCCGAAGCGCCGCACTGCGGCCGCTGCACGGCCTGCCTGGACGCCTGCCCGACGCGGGCCATCGTCGCGCCATGGCGCGTCGACGCACGGCGCTGCATCAGCTACCTGACGATCGAGACCGACGACCCCGTTCCCGTCGAGCTGCGGCCGGCGCTCGGCCAGCGCATCTACGGCTGCGACGACTGCCAGACCGCCTGCCCGTGGAACAAGTACGCGCGCCGCGCGTCCTTGCCCGACTTCGACTGGCGCGCCGACCTCGCGGCGCCGACGCTGCTGTCGCTGTGGTCCTGGGGCGAGGCCGAGTTCCTGAAGCGCACCGAAGGCAGCCCGATCCGCCGCATCGGCTGGCGACGCTGGCGGCGCAACCTGGCGGTGGCCGCCGGCAACAGCCTGCGTGTGGCCGACGACCCGGTGCTGGCCGCGGCGCTGGCCACCGGGCGCGACGCCGCCGGCGAACTCGTCGCCGAACACGTCGACTGGGCGCTGGCTCAGCGCAGCGCGGCCAGCGCCGCCAGCGCCAGCGGCAGCCCGGCCATCGCGACCAGCGTCGACAGCGTCACCAGGCCGGCGACGTAGCCGCCGTGCCCGCCCATGCGCGTGGCCAGCACGTAGGCGCTGGACGCGGTGGGCAGCGCGGCGAAGGCGACCACCGTCGCCTGCTGGCCCGGCGGCAGGTCCAGCCCGATGACGATCGCCAGCGCCAGCGCCGGCAGCGCCAGGTGGCGGATCGCCAGCAGCGCGGCGGCGAGCTTCGGCCCTTCGCGCAGGGCGCCGAACTGCAGCCCGGCGCCGACGGCCATCAGGCCGATCGGCACCGCCGCCGAACCGACACGCCCCAGCGCGCCGGTCAGCAGCTCGGGCAGCCGCAATCCCAGCAGGTTGAACACCAGCCCCGAGGCGGTGGCCAGGATCAGCGGGTTGCGCAGCAGCTCGCGGGCGTAGCCGTGGCCGCCGTGGCGCGCCAGCGGCCAGACCGCGGCGATGTTGCACAGCGGCACGCACAGCGAGATCAGCAGCGCCGTCCAGGCCACGCCGTCGGCGCCGGCGATGCGTGCCGCGACCGCCAGGCCGACGTAGGAGTTGAAGCGGAACGCCGTCTGCGCGCCCGAGGCGTGCAGCCGCGCGTCCACGCCCGGCGCATGCGCCAGCGCGTAGGCCAGCACGACGCCGGCGGCGACGATGGCCAGCCCGCTGCCGGCCAGCGGCAGCATCGCGCCCAGCGACAGCGGCTCGCGCACGATGCTGCCGAACAGCAGCGCCGGGAACAGCACGTAGTAGACGAGGCGCTCGGCACCGTCCCAGACGCCGCGCCCCAGCGGCGTGTGGCGGCAGATCAGGTAGCCGGCGACGATCAGCAGGAAATCGGGGGCGAGCAGCAGCAGGTCGGGCATCGGAGGCGCAGTGTGCCAGCGCCCCGGTCGGCGGCGGGACTTGCCGCGGCGTTGTACAAAGGGCCGATGATTCCCCGGACGACGATGAACGAACAACGCCGCCTTCTGCTCGCCGCCGCCGCCGCTGGCGGCCTGCTGCTCGTGCGACCGGCGGCTGCGCAGCTGACGATCGCCGGCCAGACCTTCCCGGCGACGATGCACGTCGGCGGGGCCGACCTCGTGCTCAACGGCGTCGGCACGCGTTCGGTGGCCTGGATCGACGGCTATGCCGCGGGGCTCTACCTGAGCCGCCGCGCGAGCACCGTGCCCGAGGTGCTGGCCGCGCCCGGCGCCAAGCGCATCCAGCTGCGCATGCTGCAGACCGCGCCGGCCAAGGAGTTCGTCAAGGCCATCGACAAGGGCTTCCGGCGCAACACGCCGCCGGCCGAGCAGCCGGCGCTGGCCCAGCGCCAGGCGGACTTCAACGCCCAGGTGCTGGCCACCGGCCAGGTCAAGAAGGGCGACGTCGTGAACCTGGACTACCTGCCCGGGCGTGGCCTCGTGTTCTCGATGAACGGCAGAGCCGGGGGGGCCGACCTGCCCGGCGAGGACCTGTACGCCGCGGTGTTGCGGATCTTTCTCGGTGTTCGCCCCGTGGACGAGCGGCTGAAGGCCGGATTGCTCGGACAGCCGCCGCGTTGATCACCCACAATCGGCCGCAGACCCCGTTCCCACCCAACCGACGAATGGAGACTGCCCGCATGAAGAGAAGAACGCTGTCCGCGCTGTTCCTGGCCTGCCTGGCCGCACCGCTGGCTGCCTGGGCCCAGGGCTATCCGGCCAAGCCGGTCAAGCTGGTCGTGCCGTTCGCGCCCGGCGGCACGACGGACATCATCGCGCGCACCGTGGCCGACAAGATCACGCCGGCGCTGGGCCAGACCATGGTCGTCGAGAACAAGGCCGGTGGCGGCGGCATCATCGGCGCCAACGACACCGCGAAGGCCCAGCCCGACGGCTACGCGCTGGGCGTCGCCACCGTGTCCTCGGTGGCCTCGAATCCGGCGATCAACCCGAAGGTGCCGTACAACCCGCTGACCGACTTCACGCCGATCATCAACATCGCGGCCACGCCCAACGTCATCGTCGTGCACCCGAGCTTCCCGGCGCGTGACTACAAGGGATTTCTCGCCGAGCTGAAGAAGAACCCGGGCAAGTACAGCTACTCGAGCTCGGGCACCGGCGGCATCGGCCACCTGCAGACCGAACTGTTCAAGAGCCTTGCCGGCGTCTTCATCACCCACATCCCGTACCGCGGCGCCGGCCCGGCGCTCAACGATACGGTGGCCGGGCAGGTGCAGATCATGTTCGACAACCTGCCGTCGGCGCTGCCGTTCATCAAGGACGGCCGGCTGATCGCGATCGTCGTCGCCGCGCCGCAGCGCCTGGCGGTGCTGCCCAACGTGCCGACCTTCAAGGAAGTCGGCCTGGAGCCGGTGAACCGCATGGCCTTCTACGGCGTCTACGGGCCGAAGAACCTGCCCAAGGAGGTCGTCGACAAGATCCACGCCGCGGTCAAGACGACGGTCATGCTGCCCGAGGTGAAGAAGCGCATCGAGGACACCGGCTCGCTGATCGTCGCCAACAGCCCGAAGGAGTTCGGCGATCAGATCAAGGCCGAGTACGAGGTCTACAAGAAGGTCGTGCAGTCGGCCAAGCTGACGCTGGAGTGAGCGCCGAGCCCGTCGACGCGCCGGCCGGTGCCGAGGCGGCCGCCAGTGCCGCCTCGATCGACCGTTTCGTCGACGCGCTGTGGATCGAGGACGGGCTGGCGCCGCTGACGCTGGCCGCCTACCGCCGCGACCTGACGCTGTACGCCGGCTGGCTGGCACGCCGCCACGCCAAGCGCCTGGACGACAGCCGCGAGGCCGACCTGCTGGCCTACATCGCCGAACGACACACGGCGACGCGCGCGACGACGGCCAACCGCCGGCTCACCGTCTTCAAGCGTTACTTCCGCTGGGCGCTGCGCGAGCACCTCGTCGCCGCCGACCCGACGCTGCGCCTGCAGTCGGCGCGCCAGCCGCTGCGGGTGCCCAAGAGCCTGAGCGAGCGCCAGGTCGAGGCGCTGCTGGCCGCGCCCGAGACCGACACCGCGCTCGGCCTGCGCGACCGCGCGATGCTCGAGCTGATGTACGGCAGCGGGCTGCGTGTCAGCGAGCTCGTCGGCCTGAAGAGCGTGCACCTGGGGCTGGCCGAAGGCGTGCTGCGTGTCGTCGGCAAGGGCTCCAAGGAACGCATCGTGCCGTTCGGCGAGGAGGCGCACGGCTGGCTCCAACGCTATCTCGGCGAGGCCCGCGCGGCGATCCTCGGCGGCCAGGCCAGCGACGCGCTCTTCGTCACCGCGCGCGGCGGCGCGATGACGCGCCAGGCCTTCTGGCTGCTGGTCAAGAAGTACGCGCGCGCGGCCGGCATCCTCGTGCCGCTGTCGCCGCACACGCTGCGCCACGCCTTCGCGACCCATCTGCTGAACCACGGCGCCGACCTGCGCGCGGTGCAGATGCTGCTGGGCCACGCCGACATCGGCACGACGACGATCTACACCCACGTCGCGCGCGAGCGGCTGCGCCAGCTGCACGCACGACACCATCCGCGCGGTTGACGTTCAGCCGTCGGTCGGCAGCGGCGCCTGCGGCTTGATCTCCTCCAGGCAGATCATCGAGCGCACGTCGTCGACGCCGGGGATCTGCATCAGCCGGTCGGTCAGGAACTGCGACAGCGCCTTCAGGTCGTGTGCGACGACCTTCAGCAGGTAGTCGCAGTCGCCGCTGACGGTGTGGCACTCGAGGATCTGCGGGAAGTCGCGGATGCGCGCCTCGATGTCGCGCACGCGATCGAAGGCGCCGCCGTGGATGTTCAGGCTGACGAAGGCGGTGACGCCGTAGCCCAGCGCGGCGGCGTCGACACGCGCACCGTAGCCGCGCAGCACGCCGCGTTCCTCCAGCGCGCGCGTGCGCCGCAGGCATTGCGGCGCCGACAGGTGCACGCGGGTGGCGAGCTCGACGTTGGAGACGCGGCCGTCGCGCTGTAGCGCGGCGACGATCTTGCGGTCGATGGCATCAAGATCGGTCACGGTGCATCCTTTCAGTCGATCTGGAGAAAGAATCTTGCATCGAAATGGCTTTGCCACGCAGCATCTGGAAA
The DNA here is from genome assembly GCF_011065555.1 of Rubrivivax sp. JA1026. NCBI lineage: Bacteria > Pseudomonadati > Pseudomonadota > Betaproteobacteria > Burkholderiales > Sphaerotilaceae > Rubrivivax > Rubrivivax sp. JA1026. The sequence goes on along the minus strand of NZ_JAALCQ010000003.1, from coordinate 133,311 downwards.
GCACATTTCCTCGCTGCCTGGGCACAGTGTGGTGCATGAACGACCGTCTGCACCCCACCGCGATCCGGCCGTCGCCGATCGAACTCGAGGCGCGTTTCGGCGCGCACAACTACCACCCGCTGCCGGTCGTGCTGACGCGCGGCGAGGGCGTCTGGCTGCGCGACACCGAGGGCCGGCGCTATCTGGACATGATGAGCGCGTACTCGGCCGTCAGCTTCGGTCACGGCCATCCGGTGCTGGTGGCGGCGCTCACCGAACAGGCGGCGCGGCTGGCCGTGACCTCGCGCGCGTTTCACAGCGACCGGCTCGGGCCCTTCCTGGAACGCCTGTGCACGCTGACCGGCATGGACCGTGCGCTGCCGATGAACAGCGGCGCCGAGGCCGTCGAGACGGCGCTGAAGGCGGCGCGCAAGTGGGGCTACAAGGTCAAGGGCATCCCGGACGGCCGGGCGCGCATCGTCGTCGCCGCCGGCAACTTTGCCGGTCGCACGACGACCATCGTCGGCTTCTCCAGCGAAGCCCAGTACCGCGACGGCTTCGGCCCGTTCGCGCCGGGTTTCGACACGGTGCCGTTCGGCGACCTCGCGGCGCTGGAGGCGGCGATCGGAGAACACACTTGCGCCGTGCTGCTCGAGCCGATCCAGGGCGAGGCCGGCATCGTCGTGCCGCCACCGGGCTACCTGCGCGCCGCACGCGAGCTCTGCACGCGCCGCGACGTGCTGCTGATCTGCGACGAGATCCAGACCGGGCTCGGCCGCACCGGCCGGCGCCTGGCGGTCGACCACGAGGACGTCGTGCCCGACGGTCTGACGCTGGGCAAGGCGCTCGGCGGCGGCCTGCTGCCGGTCAGCGCCTTCCTCGCGCGCGAGGACGTGATGGCGCAGTTCACGCCGGGCGACCACGGCAGCACCTTCGGCGGCAACCCGCTGGCTGCGGCGGTCGGGCTGGCGGCGCTGGATCTGCTGGAACGCGAACGGCTGGCCGAACGTGCGGCGGCGATGGGTGAACGCCTGATCGGCGCGCTGCAGGCCCTGGCGCACCCGGCGGTGCGGGAAGTGCGTGGCCGCGGCCTGCTCGTCGGCGTCGAACTCGCGCCCGGTTTCGCCTCGGCGCGTGCCGTCTGCGAAGCGCTGATGGCCCAGGGCGTGCTGACCAAGGACACGCACGGCACCGTCGTGCGGCTGGCGCCACCGCTGGTCATCGATGTGCCGCAGATCGACTTCGCCGTCGCGGCTTTCGCCCGCGCGCTGAAGGCCTGCGGCGGCTGAGTCGGGGGTCTGGCCTGCCGCGGCCGTCACGCCGCGAGCGGGCAAGAAAAAAGCCGGTCTTGCGACCGGCTTTTGACTGACGGTTGGAAACCGATCAGAAGTTGTGGCGGATGCCGACGCCGAACGAGCGCGGATCCTTGCCGAAGTCGACTTCCGTGCCGTAGGCGGCGCCGCTGTCGTTGTTGATGGCGGTGTAGAAGGCGTAGACCTTGGTGCGCTTCGACAGGTTGTAGTTGTAGCCCAGCGTGTACTGGACGGCGCCGCTCTTGCTGACGTCATCCCAGTCGTCGGCCCAGCCGACGTTCACGTGGAACTCGCTGGCACCCAGCGTGTACTGGACCGCGCCACGGATCGAGTTGCGCTTGCCGATGTCCTTGCTGTCGGCCAGCTGGTAGTAGCCGCCCAGGGTGATGGCGCCCAGTTCGTACAGGCCACGCAGCGCGACTTGCTTGTCGCCGTAGTCGTTCTCGTCGTAGCCGGCACCCAGGTGCAGCGGGCCGGCGTCGTAGTTGACGGCGGCTTGCCAGGTCTTGGTGAAGGGCTTGTCGACGCCTTCGTCGGCCGAGTAGGCGAACTCGGCGGTCAGGCCACCGAACGACGGGGTCAGGTAGGCGACCGTGTTCTTCGGCTGGCTGGCAGCGGCGTAGAACGCATCGGCCGAGGTGCCGGTGTCGTGGTTGTGCAGGCTGACGTAGTCGGCCGTGGCGTAGTACGCCGGGCTGGTGATGCGGCCGGCGCGGACGGTACCGTACGGCGTTTCCAGGCCCACGAACGCGTCGCCGGACCAGAACTCGTCGGCGGCGACACCGGTGTCGCTGGCGAAGCGGTGCTCGATCAGGAACAGGGCCTTCAGGCCGCCGCCCAGATCTTCCGTGCCCTTGAAGCCCAGGCGCGAGGCGACGTTGTTCAGAACCGTCTTCGAGTCAGCCGAGTCGATGTTCTTCTGGTTCTCGACCGTCGTGTTCAGGCGGCCGTAGATCGTGACGTTGCTTTGCGCGAACGCGGCCGTCGAGGCCAGGCACGCGAGAGCGATCAGGGTGCGCTTCATAGTCGTTTCGTCCTTTACGTTAGACCCCGAAGCTCTTCATGAAGTCTGTCTCCGGGGTTCGCCGCAAGTCTACGACCCCGCCTCGGGCAAACCCGCTGCACCCCTGTCATATGGCGGCTTCGTGACGCCCGATTGCGGCTTTCGCGCAACAGCGGAGCGCGGCGTGACCGTCTTCGGCGGCGGCGACAATGGCGCCATGGATCACGACTTTCTCTCGGCTTTCGTTCTGCTGCTGCTGGTGCTCGACCCCTTCGGCAGCCTGCCGATCTTCATCTCGGTGTTGCGTGGCGTGGACCCGGCACGCCGCCGTCTCGTCGCCATCCGCGAAGCGACGATCGCCTTCCTGGTGCTCGCGGCCTTCATGGTCGGCGGCCAGGCCTTCCTGTCGCTGATGCGGCTGTCCGAGCGTTCGCTGGAGGTCGCCGGCGGCGTCATCCTGCTGATCATCGCGGTGCGCATGATCTTCGCCACCGGCGGCGAGGTCTACGCGGCCGACGGCCGCGGGCGCGAGCCGTTCATCTTCCCGCTGGCGGTGCCGCTGCTGGCCGGGCCGTCGGCGATGGCCACCGTGCTGCTGCTGGCCTCGCGCCAGCCGGACAACATGGCGCAGTGGTTCGGCGCGCTGACCGCGGCGATGCTGGTCTCGGGCGTCGTGCTGCTGGCTGCCGACCGCATCCGCAACCTGCTCGGCTCGTCGATGGTCGCGGCGATCGAGAAGCTGATGGGCCTGGTGCTGACCGCGGTGGCGATCGAGATGATCCTCGCCGGCCTCAAGCGCTACTTCTTCGAGACCTGAACGCGGGCAGGAAAAAGGCCGGCGGCCCCGAAGGGCGGCCGGCCTGCATGCCGTGACGGCGCGTCAGCGTCCGCGCAGATGCGCAGGGGCTTCCAGGCGCTTGGCCAGCAGCGACAGCGTCAGCGTCAGCACCAGGTACATCGCGGAGATCGCGAGGTAGGGCTCCCAGTAGCGCGAGTACGCCCCGGCCACGGTGCGTGCCGCCAGCGCGAGCTCGGCCAGGCCGATGGCGGACACCAGCGACGAGTCCTTGATCAGCGTGACGCCCTCGTTCACCAGCGCCGGCACCATGCGCCGGAAGGCCTGCGGCAGGACGACGTAGCGCATCGCCTGCGCGTGCGTCAGCCCGACGCTGTAGGCGGCCTGCGTCTGCCCGCGGTGGATCGACAGGATCCCCGCGCGGAAGATCTCGCTGATGTACGCACCGGCGTTGAGGCTCAGCGCGACGCAGCCGGACAGGAAGGCGCCGTGTTCCTGGCGGAACATGCGTGCCGTCTCGCCCGAGATCAGCAGGCCGTGGTCGGGATGCACCAGCGCCGGCATCAGCGCGAAGTGCACCAGCAGGATCTGCACGAACAGCGGCGTGCCGCGGAAGAACGTGACGTAGGCGAGCGTGATGCCGCGGGCCGCGCGCAACAGCAGGGCCAGCGGACGTGATGTCGGTTGGGGCGCGTCGGCCGAGCTGCTCACCAGCCCGAACAGCACCCCCAGGATCAACCCGGCGCCGATGGCGACCAGCGTGAGCTTGATCGTCATCAGCAGGCCGCTGGCGAACAGCGGCCCGTAGCCGGCGAGGATCTCCCAGCGAAGATCCATCGCCGTCCCGGATCAGTTCGACGCAGCCGACGCCGGCGCTTCAGCCTTGGCCGGCGGCGCGCCGAAGTACTTGGTGTAGATCTGGTCGTAGGTGCCGTCGGCCTTGATGCCGGCGAGACCCTGGTTGATCTTCTCGAGCACCGCGGTGTTGCCCTTCTTGACGGCGATGCCGTACTGCTCCGGCGCGAACTCGGTGTCGCTGATGGTCTTGAACTTGGCGCCCGGGTTGTTGGCGACGTGGTGGATCACGACGCCGTTGTCGGCGACGACCGCGTCGACACCGCCCGACTCGAGCTCCTTCAGCGCCAGCGGCGTCGACTCGAAGCGCTTGATGTTCGTGCTGGTCTTGCCCTGCAGCTTGGTGACGGCTTCGTCGCCGGTGGTGCCGGTCTGCACGCCGACCTTCAGCTTCTTCAGGTCGGCGAACTTGGTGACCTTGCTGTTGTCGCGCACGGCGATCAGCTGGGCGGCGTCGAAGTAGGCGTCGCTGAAGTCCAGCGTCTGCTTGCGCTCGTCGGTGATCGTCACCGCCGAGATGACGATGTCGCGGTCACCCTGGCCCAGGGAATTGAAGATGCCTTCCCAGGGGGTGTTGATGAACTTGACCTCGAAGCCGGCCTTGGCGGCGATGGCCTTCAGCACGTCGATGTCGAAGCCGACGATCTCGCCCTTCTCGTCCTGGCTCTCGAACGGAGCGTAGGCGGCGTCGGTGCCGACCGCGTAGACGGTGGGCGCGGGGGCCGGGGCGGGCGCCGAAGCTGCCGGTTCGACGGCAGCCGGCTCCTCCTTCTTGCCGCAGGCGGCGAGCACGATGCCGGCCGCGAGAACCGCGGCCGTCTGCAGGAAGCGACGGGTCGTAATCTGGGTCATGGGGTTGGGACAGGAAGGGTTGAGGCCCGCGAAGTGTACTCGTGGGTCCGCTGCTTTTTTCAGCACGAGGCGCGTGCCAAATCAAGGGCGGCGCGCGATGTCCTGCGGCAGACGGGTCCAGTCGAGCTCGGTCGGATCGGCGGGCATGGGCCCGGGCGCACGAGCGACGACGATGCGCGAGGCGATCGTCGTGAACGCGGCCCGGAAGTGCACCGAGCTCTTCACGACAAGCAGTTTCAGTGCCCGCGGCTCGACACCGAGGAAACGGCACAGCGCCTCGTCGATCAACTGGCCCTTGCCGCTGGTGACGAGCACGCGCACGCCGTCGACGTCCAGGCAGGCGCTGGGGCCCAGGTGCACGGTGTTGCCGGCGGTCATCGGGCCGTGCAGCGCGACCTCGCCGTCGTGCAGCGCGAGCACGGTGGTGCGGACCTGCACCGGCGGCTCGCTGTCGCGCCCGTCGGCGCAGCGCACGCTGCGGCCGAGCGTCAGCTCCAGCCCCGCGCCGACGCCGGCGGCGTGCGCGGCACGCGCCGCCTCGGGGTCGTGCATCAGCCCGAGCGCCACCGCACCGGGATAGCGCCGGCCGGCACCGGCGTCGAGCAGCGCGTGCAGCAGCCCGGTGGTGTTGGCGTCGGCGCCGGCGCCGGGGTTGTCCTGGGTGTCGGCGATGACCACCGGCCGCTCGGCGTGGCGCGCGGCGCGCAGCGCCTCGGCGACGGCCTCGCGGGCATCGGGCAGCTCGACGGCGAAGTCCTCGCGCGCGTCGATCAGGTTCTCGGCCAGCGCCATCACGCTGGCCTCGACGGTCTCGGCGTCGCGGCCGTGACCGAAGACCACCGGCCCGCAGTGCGGCACGTCGGCCGCCGGGAAGCCGAAGGCCAGGCCGAGGTGCACGCCGCTCTGCGCCTCCAGCGTCGCCAGGTCGGCCATCACGCCGGCCGCCGGGTCGACCCGCGTGCACTGGGCGTTGATCGGCAGCAGGAACGGCAGGCGGCGGGACCGCGTGACGAAGGCTCCGCCCGAGACGCGTTCGGCCAGCAGCCCCGCGGCGCGCGCGCCGGTCTCGGCCATGTCGACGTGCGGATAGGTGCGGAACACGGTCAGCGCGTCGGCGTGGCGCAGCAGTCGCGCGCCGACGTTGGCGTGCAGGTCCAGGCTGGCGACGATCGGCACTGCCGGGCCGACGACGGCGCGCAGGCGTTCGAGCAGTTCGCCTTCGCAGTCGTCGACGTGCTCGGCGACGGCGGCGCCGTGCAGGTCGAGGTAGACGGCGTCGAAGCCGCCGCTGCGCGCGTCGTCGAGCAGCATGGCGGCCAGACGCTCGAAGGCGTCGTGCGTGACCTGGGCCGACGGCGACGCGCCGGCCCAGATCGACGGCAGCAGCGTCCAGCCGCGCTCGCGCGCGTCGGCGATGAAGCCGGCCATCGGCAGCGAGGTCGGCGCCAGGCGCTCGAGCATCGCCTCGCCGCGTGTGAACTCGGGGAAGGCGTCGCCGGCCAGGAAGGCCGGCCAGCCGGCCTTCGTCGGCGCGAAGGTGTTGGTCTCGTGCTGGAAACCGGCGACGAGGACCCGCATCAGGCCGTCGCCCGCAGCGTCAGGTCTGCCAAGGCCCCCAAGGTGTCGAGATGCTGCGTCATCCTTAAAATTGTGCCCTTTGCCTGGAGTGCCGCCTTGGCCGTCTACCGCCTTGGGGACGCCGTCCCCCGCATCGATGCGACGGCCTGGGTGGCCGAGACGGCCACCGTGATCGGCCGCGTCGCGCTCGAACCCGGCGCCAGCGTCTGGTACGGCGCCGTGCTGCGCGGCGACAACGACTGGATCACCGTCGGCCGCGACAGCAACGTGCAGGACGGCAGCGTGCTGCACACCGACGCCGGCATCCCGCTGGTGATCGGCGAGCGCGTGACGATCGGCCACAAGGTCGTGCTGCACGGCTGCACGATCGGCGACGGCTCGCTGGTCGGCATGGGCGCGGTGCTGCTCAACGGCGCACGCATCGGGGCCGGCTGCATCGTCGGCGCCGGGGCGCTGGTCACCGAAGGCAAGGAGTTTGCGGACGGCTCGCTGATCGTCGGCGCGCCGGCCAGGGTGGTGCGCACGCTGACGCCGGAACAATCGGCCCGGCTGGCGCTGTCCGCCGCACATTACGTGAACAACGCGGCTCGCCACCGCGACCAACTGGAGCGAATCGGCTGATGTCCGACCTGACCAAATTCCTGTTCGAAGGCCTGCCGGTGCGCGGCATGCTGGTGCGTCTGGGCGAAGGCTGGCGCGAGATGCTGGCGCGGCGCGAAGCCGCCGGCGGCTACCCGCGCCCGGTGCGCGAGCTGCTCGGCGAGATGTCGGCCGCGGCGGTGCTGATGCAGGCCAACATCAAGTTCAACGGCGCGCTGGTGCTGCAGATCTCCGGCGACGGGCCGGTCCAGCTGGCGGTGGCCGAGGTGCAGCCCGACCTGGCCTTTCGCGCCACCGCGACGCTGACCGGCGAGGTCGCCGACGACGCCCGCCTGGAGGCGCTGGTCAACGTGCACGGCCAGGGCCGCTGCGCGATCACGCTGGACCCCAAGGACCGCCTGCCGGGCCAGCAGCCCTACCAGGGCGTCGTGCCGCTGCACGGCGACCGCCGCGAGCCGCTGCAGAAGGTCTCCGAGGTGCTGGAGCACTACATGCTGCAGTCCGAGCAGCTCGACACCCGCCTCGTGCTCGCCGCCGACGACACGACCGCCGCCGGCCTGCTGATCCAGCGCCTGCCGGTCGAAGGCGAGGGCAATCTCGCCGGCCGCCGCAACGAGGACGACATCGGCCTCAGCGAAGCCTTCGACCGCATCGCGACGCTGGCCGCCACGCTGACGCGCGAGGAGCTGCTGACGCTGCCCGCCGAGCGCATCCTGCATCGCCTGTTCTGGGAGGAGACGCTGCGGGTCTTCGAGCCGCTGACCCCGCGTTTTGCCTGCAGCTGCTCGCGCGAGCGCGTCAGCGACATGCTGAAGACCCTGGGCCGCGAGGAGAGCGCCTCGCTGATCGAGGAGCGCGGCGAGGTCGAGGTCGGTTGCCAGTTCTGCGGCCAGCACTACCGCTTCGACGCCGTCGACGTCGGCGAGATGTTCACGCCGCAGCGCGACCAGCCGCCGTCCACCGGCACGATGCAGTAGGCGCCGGCCTCAGCCGCGCCGTGCGGCGTGTTCGCAGGCCGGGTCGTCGCAGAGCTCGCAGCGCCAGGGGCGGTCGGCCGCGTCGCGGCCGGCCAGGCGCGTGAACAGGCCGCGGCGCGGCGCGGCACGCTCGCGCAGCAGCGGCGCCAGCGCGTCGAGCGCGTTCTCCAGTCGTTCATCGCCGTAGCCGCAGACCAGCGCCCAGGCGAGGCCGTGGCGCGCCATCAGTTCGCGCAGCGTCGTGTCGACCGGGATCCGCACCTGCGGGCCGTCGCGCTGCAGGCCGTCGGCCACCCAGGGCAGGTCCAGCGCGGTCAGCAGCGTCGCGCCGCAGCGCTCGCGCTGCCAGGCGCAGGCTTCGGCGTCGAGCGTGTCGTCGCCGAACAGCAGCCGGCTGTAGACCGCGGTCATCAGCGGCGTCGTGTCGGCGACGACGACGTCGGCTGCGGCCGCGGCGGCCTCGATCGTGTCGCGCTGGGCGCGTGCGATCGCGGCCTGCTCGTCGGCGCGCGGCGTGCGGCCGCGGGTCTCGCACCAGCTGCGCAGATGCTCGGGCACCCAGGCGCAGACCAGGCCGGTCTCGGCTTCGATGCGTGCGGCCAGCGTCTGCGCCAGCACCGTCTTGCCGGTGCTCTCGGCGCCGACGATGGCGACGATCAGCGTGTCAGCGGCCACGGTGCTCCTGCGCCAGGCGGTGCCAGGCGCGCCAGCCGAAGGCCGCCATCGCCGCGAACACCGCGTACAGCAGCACCGTCAGCCACAGCCCCTTGACGGCGAAAAGCACGACGCTGACGACGTTGACCGCGATCCACACCGGCCAGTTCTCGACCAGCTTGCGGCCGAGCAGAAGCTGGCCGGCGACGCTGCCGACGGTGGGCAAGGCGTCCAGCCAGGGCACGTCGCTGTCGGTGGCGTGGTCCAGCAGCAGCGCCAGCGCCGGCCAGGCCAGCGCGGTGGCGAGCAGCGCACGCCGCCGCGCCGCCGGCGTCAGCCGGTGCACGACCAGCGGGCCGCCGTCGTCGCCGCGGCCGCGCAGCCACTGCCACCAGCCCCAGAAGGCCACGGCGATGAAGAAGAACTGCAGCGAGGCTTCGCCGTAGAGGCGGCTGTCGGCGAACAGCAACGCATACAGCAGCGAGCTGGCGATCGCCAGCGGCCAGGCCAGCGGGTTCACGCGCAGGTTGCACAGCACCATCCAGACGCCGAGCGCGAAGGCCACGAGCTCCAGCCACGTCACCGGGCTGCCCAGCAGCGTGAAGGCCACGCGCAGCAGCGGCTGCGCGGGCGCGAGGACCGCTTCGATCACGTCGGGGACCGTCTCAGCGCCGGGGCGGCGCCACCTGCACCAGGATCTCGTCGGGCTTGACCATGCCGAGTTCGGCGCGTGCCTTCTCCTCGACCATCTCCAGCCCTTCCTTCAGGTCACTGACCTCGGCTTCCAGGCGCGCGTTGCGCTCGCGCGCCTGGTCGTTGGCCGCCTGCTGGGCGGCCAGCTGGGTGCGCAGGCTCATCGTGTAGGGAACGCTCGAGCGGCCGAACCAGAGGTCGGCCTGAACGGCGGCGAGCAGCCCCGCCAGCACGAAACTGAGCCAGCGCAAGGGCTCAGCGCAGGTTGTAGAACGCCGAGCGGCCCGGGTACGAGGCGATCTCGCCGAGGTCTTCCTCGATGCGCAGCAGCTGGTTGTACTTGGCGATGCGGTCGCTGCGCGACATCGAGCCGGTCTTGATCTGGCCGGCGTTGGTGCCCACGGCGATGTCGGCGATCGTCGAGTCCTCGGTCTCGCCCGAACGGTGGCTGATGACGGCGGTGTAGCCCGCGCGCTTGGCCATCTCGATGGCCGAGAAGGTCTCGGTCAGCGTGCCGATCTGGTTGATCTTGATGAGGATGGAGTTGGCGATGCCCTTGCGGATGCCTTCCTCGAGGATCTTGGTGTTGGTGACGAACAGGTCGTCGCCGACGAGCTGCAGCTTGCCGCCCAGACGCTCGGTCAGCAGCTTCCAGCCGTCCCAGTCGCCTTCGTGCATGCCGTCCTCGATCGAGATGATCGGGTACTTGTCGGCCCAGGTGGCGAGCATGTCGGTCCACTCGCCGGCCGACAGCACCAGGCCTTCGCCGTCGAGATGGTACTTGCCGTCCTTGTAGAACTCGCTGGCGGCGCAGTCCAGGCCCAGCGCGATCTGCTCGCCCGGGGTGTAGCCGGCCTTGTCGATGGCCTCGAGGATCAGCTGGATCGCGGCCTCGTGGTTGGCGACGTTCGGCGCGAAGCCGCCTTCGTCGCCCACCGACGTCGGCATGCCCTTGGCGTCGATGATCTTCTTCAGCGCGTGGAAGACCTCGGCACCGTAGCGGATGGCCTCGCGGAAGGTCGGCGCGCCGACCGGCAGGATCATGAACTCCTGCAGGTCGAGGTTGTTGTTGGCGTGGGCGCCGCCGTTGATGACGTTCATCATCGGCACCGGCAGGCTCATGCGGCCCATGCCGCCGAAATAGCGGTACAGCGGCAGGCCCGATTCCTCGGCCGCGGCACGCGCGACGGCCATGCTGACGGCCAGCGTCGCGTTGGCGCCCAGGCGGCCCTTGTTCTCGGTGCCGTCCAGATCGACCAGGGTCTTGTCCAGGAAGGCCTGCTCGCTGGCGTCCAGGCCCAGCACGGCTTCGCTGATCTCGGTGTTGATGTGCTCGACGGCGCGCAGCACGCCCTTGCCGAGGTAGCGACCCTTGTCGCCGTCACGCAGCTCGATCGCCTCGCGGCTGCCGGTGGACGCGCCCGAGGGCACGGCCGCACGGCCCATCGTGCCGCTTTCCAGCAGCACGTCGCACTCGACGGTGGGGTTGCCGCGGCTGTCGAGGATCTCTCGGCCGACGATGTCGACGATCGCACTCATGGGAGCTGCCTTTCTTTTCTGGAGGATCTCTGTGCTCAGACCGGGGCGTCCACGCCTTCGACGAGCACCATGTTGAAGTAGTCGGTGGCGCCCTGACGGTGGGCGCGCGCGGCACGATACATCTGGCCGTCGTAGAAGGCCTTGGCCGCCTCGTAGCTGGGGAAACGCAGCATCGCCACGCGCGCCGGGTTCCAGTCGCCCTCGAGGCACTCGTGGCGGCCGCCGCGCACGAGGTATTCGCCCCCGGCGGCCTTCACCGCCGCCGGCGCCTCGGCCATGTACTGCTTGTAGCGCTCGGGGTCGCTGATCTTCATCTCGACCAGCAGGTAGGCGGGGGCGGACATGGCCGGGCTCAGCAGCTGAAGTCGTTTTCGAGCAGCGGCTGCTGCTTGACGACGCGGTCGATGGCGACGAGCTGTTCCAGCAGCGCCTGCATGTGCTTGAGCGGCACCGCGTTCGGGCCGTCGGACATCGCGTTCGCCGGGTCCGGGTGCGTCTCCATGAAGAGGCCGGCGACACCGACGCCGACCGCCGCGCGCGAGAGCACCGGCACGAACTCGCGCTGGCCGCCCGAGCTGGTGCCCTGGCCGCCGGGCAGCTGCACGCTGTGCGTGGCGTCGAAGACCACCGGCGCGCCGGTCTCGCGCATGATCGCCAGGCTGCGCATGTCCGAGACGAGGTTGTTGTAGCCGAAGCTCGCGCCGCGTTCGCAGACCGTGAACAGGTCCTCGGCCAGGCCCTTCTCGCGCGCCGCGGCGCGGGCCTTGTCGACGACGTTCTTCATGTCGTGCGGGGCGAGGAACTGGCCCTTCTTGATGTTCACCGGCTTGCCGCACTGGGCGACGGCGCGGATGAAATCGGTCTGGCGGCAGAGGAAGGCCGGCGTCTGCAGCATGTCGACGACGGCGGCGACCTGCGGCACCTCGGCTTCGGTGTGCACGTCGGTCAGCACCGGCACGCCGAGTTCGCGGCGCACCTTGGCCAGGATCTCCAGCCCGCGTTCCATGCCCGGGCCGCGGAAGGAGCTGCCGCTGGAGCGGTTGGCCTTGTCGTAGCTGGACTTGAAGATGAACGGGATGCCCAGCGCCGAGGTGATCTCCTTCAGGCGCCCGGCGACGTCCATCTGGAGCTGCTCGCTCTCGACGACGCAGGGGCCGGAGATCAGGAAGAAGGGCCGGTCGATGCCGACCTCGAAACCGCAGAGCTTCATGCGACTGCCTTTTGCGCGACGCCTTCGCCGCGCCGCGCCTGGTGGTCCAGCGCCGCCTTGACGTAGCTGGAGAACAGCGGGTGCCCGCCCCAGGGCGTGCTCTTGAACTCGGGGTGGAACTGCACGCCCATGAACCACGGGTGGCGGTCCTGCGGCAGCTCGACGATCTCGGTCAGCTGCTCGCGCTGCGTCAGCGCGCTGATGACGAGGCCGGCGGCCTGCAGCCGGTCGAGGTAGTTGACGTTGGCCTCGTAGCGGTGGCGGTGGCGCTCGGTGACGACCGGGCCGTAGATCTGGTAGGCCAGCGTGCCGGGCTTGACGTCCGAGCTCTGCGCGCCCAGGCGCATCGTGCCGCCGAGGTCGGAGCTGGCGCTGCGCTTCTGGATCGAGCCGTCGCGGTCCTGCCATTCCTCGATCAGCGCGATCACCGGGTGCGGCGTCTGCGGCGCGAACTCGGTGCTGTTGGCGTTCTCCAGGCCGGCGACGTGGCGCGCGTACTCGATCGTCGCGACCTGCATGCCCAGGCAGATGCCGAGGTAGGGCAGGCGGTGCTCGCGGGCGAACTTGGCGGCCAGGATCTTGCCCTCGACGCCGCGCTGGCCGAAGCCGCCGGGCACGAGGATCGCGTCGTACTGCGCCAGCTGCGCGACGTTGTGCTCGTCCAGCGTCTCGGCGTCGACGTACTCGATGTCGACCTTGGCGTGGTTGTGGATGCCGGCGTGGCGCAGCGCCTCGTTGAGCGACTTGTACGAGTCCGACAGGTCGGTGTACTTGCCGCACATCGCGATCGTCACGCGGTTCTGCGGGTGCTCGACCTCCTGCACCAGCGTGTCCCAGCGGCGCAGGTCGGCGGGCTTGGTCAGCAGCTGCAGCTTCATGCAGATCAGCTCGTCCAGGCCCTGCTCGTGCAGCACGCGCGGCACCTTGTAGATCGTGTCGACGTCGGGCATCGAGATCACGCCGTGCTGAGGCACGTTCGTGAACAGGCTGATCTTCTCGCGCTCGTCGTCGGGGATGCGGCGGTCGGCGCGGCACAGCAGCGCGTCGGGCTGGATGCCGATCTCGCGCAGCTTCTGCACCGTGTGCTGCGTCGGCTTGGTCTTCAGCTCGCCGGCGGCGGCGATCCACGGCACGTAGGTCAGGTGCACGAAGGCGGTGTTCGCCGGGCCGAGCTTCAGGCTCAGCTGGCGCACGGCCTCCAGGAAGGGCAGCGACTCGATGTCGCCGACCGTGCCGCCGATCTCGACAATCGCGACGTCGACGTCGACGGCCCCGCGGCGCACGTAGTCCTGGATCTCGTTGGTGACGTGCGGGATCACCTGCACCGTCTTGCCGAGATAGTCGCCGCGGCGCTCCTTCTCGAGCACGCTCTTGTAGATCTGGCCGGTCGTGAAGTTGTTCGTGCGCTTCATCCGCGTGGTGATGAAACGCTCGTAGTGGCCGAGGTCGAGGTCGGTCTCGGCGCCGTCATCGGTGACGAACACCTCGCCGTGCTGGAACGGGCTCATCGTGCCCGGGTCGACGTTGAGGTACGGATCCAGCTTGATCAGGGTGACCTTCAGACCTCGCGACTCGAGGATCGCCGCCAGCGAGGCTGCCGCGATCCCCTTGCCGAGGGAGGACACCACGCCGCCGGTGACGAAGACGAACTTGGTCATGTCGCGTGGGGCACATGCGCAAGTCGCTGTGCCCAGGTGGTAAAGCGTGATTATAGGCGGCGCCCCCTGCCGCTCCCCGGTGCGCCGGCGCGCCGCTCGGGCGTGTCGCCGCGCCCCCCGGCGGTGCTAGACTTCGCGCCGCTTGCATCAGGTGCCCTCTTGCACGGCAGGTGTCGGAGGGTTGAACGGGAAGCCGGTGCGCGGCGCGTCCACGATGACGCGCGGCAATTCCGGCGCTGCCCCCGCAACGGTCGGCGAGGTGCGGTCAGCAATGCAGCCACTGGTCCAGCGAGGACTGGGAAGGCGCTGACGGCTTCGGTCCACGGTCAAACCGTCGGACCGGCACTCGCGAGCCCGGATACCGGCCCGATGCCAGGGATGCCGGCGTCGCGGTGGGCGGCGCGCACGAACCCCCGCGGCCCGGAGTCCGTCTTGACGTCCGCCGGCTCGGGTGACATCGGGCGTGCCGCGTTCCAGGACGGCGGCTTGACTCATCGCTGGTCCGCACGGGGTGTGCGGCTGGAGGCCCGCTTGTCCATGTCCTGTTTCGACCGCCGCACCGTCGTCGCGGTCGCCTGTTCGTTCGTCGCCGCCACTGCGGCGGCGCAATCCTCCGAAACCATCGTCGTCACCGGCTCGCGCGAGCCGCTGGCCGTCTCGCGGCTGGCCGCCGACGTCGTCGTGATCGACGGCGACACGCTGCGTGCCTCGGGCGCCACGTCGCTGGCCGACCTGCTGCGCGAGCAGGCCGGCGTGCAGCTGTCGCGCAGCGGCGGCCCCGGCGGCGCCACCTCGGTGATGATCCGCGGCGCCTCGGGCAGCCAGACCGTCGTGCTGGTCGATGGCGTGCGCATCGGCTCGGCGACGCTGGCCGACCCGTCGGTGCAGGCGCTGCCGCTGGCGCAGATCGAGCGTGTCGAAGTGCTGCGCGGCCCCGGCTCCAGCCTCTACGGCGCCGACGCCGTCGGGGGGGTCATCAACATCGTCACGCGCCGCGCCGACGCCGGCCTGCGTTTCGACGCCGCCGCCGCGTTCGGCGGCCGCGGCGCACGCGAGCTGTCGGCCGGTGCCAGCGGCAGCTTCGGCGCCTGGGATTTCGCCGCGTCGCTGGCCCGGCAGCACGACGACGGCGACAGCGCGCTGCGCCCCGGCGATCCGTACGGCAACTACAACGCCGACGACGACGGCTACACGCGCGACAGCGGCCAGGCACGCATCGGCTTCACGCCGGCGCCGGGCCACCGCATCGGCCTGTCGCTGCTGCGCAGCCGGCTGGAAACCCAGATCGACAGCACCGAGTACGCGCCGCCGAACTACGCCCCCGACAACACGCCGGACTTCCGCGACCAGCTCGACGTCGACGCCACCGCGCTCGACTGGCGCGGCACGCTCGCGCCGGGCCTGGTTGCGACACTGCGGGTCGACCGCGCGGTCGACGAGTCGCGCAGCGGCGAGGCGGTGGTCTACCGTTACCGCACCACGCGTGACCACGCGCTCGCGCAGTTGGCTTGGGAGACCGGCGTCGCCGGCCAGATCGTCGCCGCCGTCGAGCGTCTGGAAGAAGACGCCAAGACCGACAGCTACCGCGGTGATCGCGACACCGACAGTGCCGTGCTGTCCTGGACGGGCAGCGCCGGCCGTTACTCGTGGCAGGCCGACCTGCGCCGTGACGACAGCTCAGACTATGGCGCCCAAACCACCGGCCGCCTGGGCGGCAGCTTCGCGCTGACGCCCGCCTGGCGCTTGCGTGCGCTGGCCGGCAACAGCTTCCGCGCGCCGTCGTTCAACGACCTGCTGTACCCCGGCTACGGCGTGCCGGGCATCAAGCCGGAACGCGGGCGCAGCGTCGAGTTCGGCGTCGAGTGGGCCGCCGATGGCGACCGCGCCGCCCTGACGGTCTTCCGCAACCGGCTGAAGAACCTGATCGGGCCGGCCAAGGGCAGCCTGTGTCCTGACGACCCCCTCTACGCTTTGGGCTGCGTCGCCAACACTTCCCGCGCCCGTCTGCAGGGCGCGACGCTGTCGGGCGCCAAGGCGCTGGGCGACTGGTCGCTGCGCGCCCAGGTCGACTTCCTCGACGCCAAGAACGAGGACACCGGCGCCCGCCTGACGCGCCGTGCGGCGCACCAGGAGACGCTGGGCCTCGACTGGCGCCACGGCGTTTGGAACGCCGGGGCCAGCGTGCTGCACGTCGGCGCCCGGCCCGACAGCCGCGAACTCGGCGCCGAGACCACGCTGGACCTGAAGGCCGGCTGGCGCTTCGCCAAGGGCTGGACGCTGGAGAGCCGGCTGCTGAACGCGACCGACGAGGACCTCGAGCCCTCGGCCTACTACCGCGGCCCGGCCCGGCAGTTCTGGCTCGGCCTGCGCTACGAAGGCGGCGTCTGACGCCGCACGCCCGGGGCGGACGATGCACGAGCTGATCCTCGGCGGCGCCAAGAGCGGCAAGTCGCGCTGCGCCGAAACACGCGCGGCGCACTGGCTCGCGCTGCCGGGGCACGGCGCCGTGCTCGTCGCCACCGCGATGGCCGGCGACGACGAGATGCGCGCGCGCATCGAGCGTCACCGCGCCGACCGTGCCGCCCGCGTGCCGGGGCTGGCCACGCGCGAGGAGCCGCGTGCGCTGGCCGCCGTGCTGCGCGAGGAGTCGCAGCCCGGGCGCATGGTCGTCGTCGACTGCCTGACGCTGTGGCTCACCGGCCTGCTGATGCCGCTGGACGGCGCGCCGGTCGACGACCCGGCGGCCGAGGTCGACGCGCTCGTCGACGCGCTGGCCGCCGCGCGCGGCCCGGTGGTGCTCGTGTCCAACGAGATCGGCCTGGGCGTGACGCCGATGTCGCGCCAGGCGCGGCGCTTCGTCGACGAACTCGGCCGGCTGCACCAGCGCGTGGCCGCGGCCAGCACCCGCGTGACGCTGATGGTCGCCGGGCTGGAACTGCCGCTGAAGGGGCCGCGATGAAGCCGGTGCACCGTCTGCTCCTGCTGCTGGCGCTGTGCGCCGGCGCCGCGACGGCCGCCGAGCCGCCGCGCGACGACCGCGGCGTGGCCTGGCAGGGCGGGCCGCCGCAGCGCATCGTCAGCCTGCTGCCTTCGCTGACCGAGACCGTCTGCGCGCTCGGCGCCTGCGCGCGCCTGGTCGGCGTCGACCGCTATTCCGACTGGCCGGCGCAGGTGAACGCGCTGCCCCGCCTGGGCGGGCTGGACGACGCCAGCGTCGAGCGCATCGTCGCGCTGCGCCCCGAACTCGTGCTCGCCGCGCGTTCGGCGCGGGTTGCCGAACGCCTGGAGGCGCTGGGGCTGAAGGTGATGGTCTTCGACTCGGACTCCCACGCCCAGGTGCGCCACTCGACCGATGCGCTGGCGCGTGTGCTCGGCCAGCCGCAGCGCGCGGCGCAGCTCTGGGCCTCGATCCACCGCGACGAGGCGGCGGCCGCGGCGCGCATCCCGCCGCGGCTGCGCGGGCGCAGCGTCTATTTCGAGGTCGACTCGACGCCGTACGCCGCCGGCCCCGGCTCGTTCATCGGCGAGACGCTGCAGCGCCTGGGGTTGCGCAACGTCGTGCCGGCCGAGTACGGCGCCTTCCCGCGCCTGAACCCCGAGTTCCTCGTGCGCAAGTCGCCGGACCTCGTGATGGCGGAGGATCGTGCGCTCGCGACGATGGCCGAGCGCCCGGGCTGGCACACGCTGCGCGCGCTGAAGGACGGCCAGGCCTGCGGCTTCGAGCGCGAGCGCTACCTGCTGCTGATCCGTCCCGGCCCGCGCATGGGCGAGGCCGCGCTCGCCATCGCCGACTGCCTGGCCGGCCTGCCCGAGAAATGAACCCCGCGCTGGCCCTGGACCTGTCGCGCCGCCGCCGGCTGGTGGCGGGGCTGGCGCTGGCCGCGCTGGCGCTGTCGCTGCTCGGCCTGGCGGTCGGCAGCGAAGGCTGGAGCTGGCACTGGAGCGACGCCGACTCGGCGGTGCCGATGGAGCTGATCGTCGGCCAGATCCGCGCCCCGCGCACCATCGGTGCGCTGCTGGTCGGCGCGCTGCTGGGGCTGGCCGGCGCGATCGCGCAAGGGCTGTTCCGCAACCCGCTGGCCGATCCCTACCTGCTGGGCACCGGCTCGGGAGCCTCGCTGGCGGTGGTCGCGGTGCTCGCCGCCAGCGCCATCGGCGGCCATGCGCTGGCGCTGGGCAGCGTCGAGTGGCTGGCGCGCATCGGCCTCGTCGGTGCCGCCTTCGTCGGCGCGCTCGGCGGCGTGACGCTGACGCTGATGCTCGCGCGCGGCGCACAGGAGCCGATGCGGCTGCTGCTGTCGGGCGTCGTCGTCGGCGTCGTGCTCGGCGCCGCCAGCGATCTGGTCACGACCTGGGTGCCCGACGCGCTGCGCGGCAAGCAGAGTTTCATGCTCGGCTCGACCGGCTTCCTCGGCTGGCAGAGCGTGGCGCTGCTGGCCGTCGGCCTGGCGCTGGCGCTGCCGCCGGCCTGGCGCCTGGCGCGCGCGCTCGACGCGCTGGGCCTGGGCGAGGAGAGCGCCGCCAGCCTGGGGCTGGCGCTGCCGCGGCTGCGCCTGCTGCTGGTCGTGCTGCTGGCGCTGTGCACCGCGCTGGCGGTGTCGCAGGCCGGGCTGGTCGGTTTCGTCGGCCTGGTCTCGCCGCACCTGGTGCGCCGTTTCGCGCCGGCGCCGCAGCGTTTCATGCTGCCGGCCAGCGCCGCGGCCGGCGGCGTGCTGATGCTCGGCGCCGACGTGCTCGCCCGCGGGCTGATCGCGCCGCAGGAGCTGCCGGTCGGCGTGCTGACCGCGGTGCTCGGCGGCGGCTACCTGCTGTGGCTGCTGCACAAGCGGGGCGTGCGGTGAACCTGATCGCGGCCGACGTCGGCGCGCGGCTGGGCGCGCGCGAGGTGCTGTCCGGTGTCAGCTGCGTGCTGCAGCCCGGCTGGACGACGATCGTCGGCCCCAACGGCGCCGGCAAGTCGACGCTGCTGCGCGTGCTCGCCGGGCTGCTGCCGTACCAGCGTGGCACCGTCGAGCTCGACGGCCGGCCGCTGGGCGACTGGGCGCCGCGTGAACGCGCGCTGCGCCTGGCCTGGCTGGCGCAGGCCGGCGAGGCCAGCGGCGACCTGACGGTGCGCGACACCGTGATGCTCGGCCGGCTGCCGCACCTCGGCCTGCTCGGCACCGCCGGCCCTCGCGACGAGGCCGCCGTCGACGCGGCGATGGATGCCACCGAGTGCCGCGACTGGCAGTTCCGGCGGCTGCAGCAGCTCTCCGGCGGCGAGCGCCAGCGCGTGCTGCTGGCGCGTGCGCTGGCCACCGAGGCGCCGGTGCTGCTGCTCGACGAACCGACCACGCACCTCGACGCGCCGCACCAGGTGGCGCTCGCAAAGCTGTTCCGCCGGCTCGGAAGCACCCACACGGTGGTCAGCGTGCTGCATGATCTGCCGCTGGCGCTGCACGCCGATCGGCTGCTGGTGCTGTGCGGCGGACGCGTGCTCGCCCACGGCAGCCATGACGACCCGGTCGTGCACGCTGCACTCGTCGACGCCTTCGGCGGCGCGGTGCGCATCGACCGCAGCGGCGCCCGGGCCATGGCGCTGCCAGACCTGGGATAAGCGATTCGTGATGGAAAAGAAGGCTAGGGCGCTGATCGTCTGGGGCACGACCAGCGGTGCCGGGAAAAGCTGGTTGGCCACCGCCTTGTGCCGCTGGGCCGCCCGCCGCGGTGTCGACGTCGCGCCGTTCAAGGCGCAGAACATGAGCAACAACGCGCGTGTCGTGCCGGCGCTGGACGGCGGCTGGGGCGAGATCGGCGCGGCGCAGTACTTCCAGGCGCTGGCCGCCGGGCTGGCGCCGTCGGTCGAGCACAACCCGGTGCTGCTCAAGCCCGAGCGCGACACCGCCAGCCAGGTGCTGCTGCACGGCCGTGTCGAGCCGGGGCTGTCGCGCGCCGGCTGGCGCGAACGCAGCGAGCTGCTGGCCGCGACCGCGCGCGACAGCCTGGAGCGGCTGCAGCGCCGCCACGAGCTGCTGATCATCGAAGGCGCCGGCTCGCCGGCCGAGACCAACCTGGCGCCGCACGACTACGTCAACCTGCAGACCGCGCGCTGGGCCGAGGCGCAGGCGCTGCTGGTCACCGACATCGACCGCGGCGGCGCCTTCGCGCACCTGTTCGGCACCTGGGCACTGCTGCCCGAGGACCTGAAGCCTCAGCTCGCCGGCTTCGTGCTCAACCGCTTCCGTGGCGACCCGTCGCTGCTGGCGCCGGCGCCGCAGCAGCTGGAGGACCGCACCGGCGTGCCGACGCTGGCCGTCGTGCCGATGTGGCGCGACCACGGCCTGCCCGAGGAGGACGGCATGCTGCACGACGCGCCGCAGGGCCGCGGCGCGGCGCGCCGGCGCGTCGCCATCGTCGCCTACCCGCACATCAGCAACCTCGACGAGTTCCAGCCGCTGGCGCGCATCGACGGTCTGCGCCTGCTGTGGGCGCGCGACGCCGCGGCGCTGGAGGGCGTGGACTGCATCATCCTGCCGGGCTCCAAGCAGGTCAGCGGCGACCTGGCCTGGCTGCGCCGGCACGGCCTCGACGCGGCGATCGCCCGCCACGCCGCCGCCGGCGGGCCGGTGCTGGGCGTCTGCGGCGGGCTGCAGATGCTGGGCCAGACGCTGGCCGACCCCGAGGGCCACGACGGCGACGTCGGTTTCTCCGCGCCGGGGCTGGGCCTGCTGCCGCTGGCCACCGGCTTCGTCGCCGACAAGCACGTGCAGCCGGCGCGGGTGCGTTTCGGTGCCGCCGACGGTGCCTGGGGCGCGCTGGCTGGCGTCGATGCCGCCGGCTACGAGATCCACTGCGGCCGCACGGTGGCGCTGTCCGACGCCGCGCGGCCGGTGCTGCACGACCCGGCGGGCCAGCCGATCGGCTGGCAGCGCGGCAACGTGCTGGGCGTCTACGCGCATGGCCTGTTCGAGTCGCCGAACGTGCTGCGGGCGCTGTACGGCGACACCGTGCCGACGCTGCAGAGCGTCTTCGAAGGCCTGGCCGACCACGTCGAGGCGGCGTTCACGCCCGGCACACTCGAAAGGCTGCTGCTGGCTTGAGATCGGCGGCGCCGTGGCCTCGCAGGACGGCCGGCGTCGTGTCCACCTGTCCTGTGTCATGCGCGGCGGCGGCCCGATGTCCGCCGGCCTCTGCTTCCATCGTCGTGCCGCCTCGGCGGCCTGTGCTCCATGAACTTCTCCGTCCCCGACTTCCAAGACTCCGAACTCGCCGCGCGCGTGCAGCACCGGCTCGACCAGAAAACCAAGCCGCAGGGCTCGCTCGGCCGCATCGAGACCGTCGCGCTGCAGATGGCGCTGGTGCAGGGCCGCGAGAACCCGCGCCTGGACGCGCCGCAGCTGGTCATCTTCGCCGGTGACCACGGCATCGCCGCGCAGGGCGTGTCTGCCTTCCCGCAGGAAGTGACGGTGCAGATGGTGCACAACATGCTGGCCGGCGGCGCCGCGATCTCGGTGCTGGCGCGCCAGCACGGCCTGGCGCTGACGGTGCTGGACTGCGGCGTGAAGGAGGACTTCGCGCCGGCGCCCGGCCTCGTGGCGTCCAAGTGCTGCCACGGCAGCGCCGACAGCACCGTCGCCCCGGCGCTGACCGAGGCCCAGTGCGAGGCCGCGATCGCCAACGGCGCGGCCTTCGTGCGCGACCTGCCCGGCAACGTGCTGCTGCTCGGCGAGATGGGCATCGCCAACACCTCGCCGGCGGCGCTGCTGATGGCGCGCCTGACCGGGCTGTCGATCGAGCAGTGCGCCGGCCGCGGCACCGGACTGGACCCGGCCGGCGTCGCCCACAAGCTGGCGGTGCTGCAGCGGGCGCTGGACCGCCACCCCGACGCGACGACGCCGATGGCCGCGCTGGCGGCGCTCGGCGGCCCGGAGATCGCGACCATGGTCGGCGCCGTGCTGCAGGCCGCGGCGCTGCGCCGCCTGATCGTCGTCGACGGCTTCATCACCACCTCGGCGGTGGCGGTGGCCGCGGCGATCGAGCCGCGCATCCTCGGCGCCTGCGTGTTCTCGCACGGCTCGGCCGAGAACGGCCACGGCCGCTGGCTGCAACTGCTGGGCGCGCGCCCGCTGGTCGACCTGGGCCTGCGCCTGGGTGAAGGCTCGGGCGCGGCGCTGGCCTGGCCGCTGATCAAGTCGGCCGAGCTGATCCTGGCCGAGATGGCGAGCTTCGAATCGGCGCAGGTCAGCAGTGCTGCATGAGCTGAGGCTGTTCTTCGTCGCGCTGCAATTCATGACGCGCGTGCCGGTGCCGGCCTGGGTGGGCTGGCGGCCGGAGCTGATGCACGCCAGCTCGCGCTACTACCCGGCCGTCGGCCTGGTGGTCGGCGGCTTCGGCGCCGCGGTGCTGTGGTTCGCGGCGCCGCTGTGGCCGGCGCCGGTGGCCATCGGGCTGTCGATGGCGGCCACCGTCTGGATGACCGGCGCCTTCCACGAGGACGGGCTGGCCGACACCTGCGACGCGCTGGGTGGCGCGGTGAGCCGCGAGAAGGCGCTCACGATCATGAAGGACTCGCGCATCGGCAGCTACGGCGCCTGCGCTCTGGTGGCCGTGCTCGGCCTGAAGGCCGCGGCGCTGCACGGGCTGGCGACACGCGACTTCCTCGCCACGCTGGCCATCCTGCCGCTGGCGCACGCCTGGTCGCGTGCGGTGCCGGTGCTGATGCTGCGCCTGCTGAGCTACGCCGGCGACCTGGAGCACGCCAAGTCCAAGCCGCTGGCGCAGAAGGCGAGCGCCGGCACGCTGTTCGTCGTCGTGGCGTGGTGTGCCGCTGCCGGCGCCGCCGCGGTGCTGTGGCGGCTGGACCTGGCGCACACGACGCTGGCGGCGCTGGTCGTCGGTGCGGTGACGCTGTGGATGGCGCGCTGGCTGGCGCGCCGCCTGGGCGGCTACACCGGCGACACGCTGGGCGCGGCGCAGCAGTTCGCCGAGCTCGGCGTCTACCTCGCCTTCCTGGCGGGCATGCAGCATGGCTGAGCTCTGGGCCTGGCGACATCCGCGTGTGGCCGGCGCCGCCGGCCGCTGCCTGGGCCGCACCGACCTGCCGGTCGACCGGCGCCGCGCCAAACGTCTGGCGCACCGCATCCGCGCCGCGGCGCGCCGCCACGGCCTGCCGCGGGCGGTGACGGTGTCGCCGCTGGCACGCTGCCGCGAGGTCGGCCGCTGGCTGGCGCTCTGGGGCTGGAAGGTCGACGTCGACGCCGGCCTCGCCGAGCTCGACTTCGGCGCCTGGGACGGACAGCGCTGGAGCGACATCGCCTGGCCCGAGGTCGAGGCCTGGCAGAACGACCTGTGGCGCTACGCGCCCGGCGGCGGCGAGACGCTGCAGGCGCTGACGGCGCGGGTGCACGGCTGGGCCGGTGCGGTGCAGGGCGTGCGCCTGGTCGTCGGCCACGCCGGCTGGCTGAACGCGCTGCGCGCCGTGCCGCGCGGCGCCACCGGCTTTGCCGCACGCGACTGGCCGGCGCCGCCGCGCCACGGCGAGTGTGTCGTCTGGCGGGGCTGAAAACGCAGTTCATCGGCCGCGCTGCGCAGTTCGTCGCACGCGGCTCGCGGCGGCCGGGGGCGCTGCCTAGAGTTCACTCCATCGACAACGTCACCCGATGGAGAGCGAAATGAAAGACAGCTTCGTTGCCCGTGCCGCCGCCTTCGGTCTGGCCGCGATGATGACCTTCGGCGTGCTCGGCAGCGTGGACTTCCTGGCCACGCCGCAGACCACCGCCTCGGCCGGCCAGCTGGCCGCCGCGCCGGCGCCGCGCGCCTGAGGCGTTCAGCGCCGCCGCACCACCAGTTCCGCGTAGCCCGTCGCCGTGTCGGGCTCGCGAGAGAACGCCCAGTCGGGCAGCAGCACGAGCAACACCTCGGCCGTCGTCAGCACGATGGCCCCGTAGCCCAGATGGCCGCCGAGCACGCGGCCGGTGGCGTCGCAGACGCTGGCATGCAGGTGCGACGCCCCGGGCGCCACGCTGCCAGCCAGCGTCAGCAGCTCGACGCTGCCTTCGGGCCGCACCGTCGTCTCGGCGCCGGCCAGCCGCAGCACTGCGGGCTGCAGGCTGCCGATGCCCTGCAGCACGAAGCCGGCTTCGGCGCCGTGTTCGGACAGCGCCGCTTCCAGCGCACGCCGCAGGTCGGCGCCGGGCGGCAGCCGCAGCGGCAGCGTCTTCATGCCGCTTCGGCGGCCGCCAGGCGCGCCAGCACCGCGTCGGCAACCGCCTGCGGCTGCTCCATCGGGATCAGGTGCGTGCCGGCGATCCACTCGACCTGGCCGCGTGTGATCGCGCGTGTCGCCGCCATGCCGACCTGGCGCACTTCCAGCGACTGCGTGCCGCCGATGAAGGCCACCGGGCAGCGCGGCGGATGGCGGTGCACCAGTTCGCCCAGGTGGTGCGGCAGCGTGTTGTAGAAGCGCGTCTCGACGTCGCGGTGGAAGGCCAGGCGCACGCCGCCGGCCGGGTCGGGCTCGGTGCCGTGGGCGATGTAGTCGGCCAGCACACGCGGGTCCCAGCGCGCGAACACCGCCTTCTTCGCGAAGTGCTCCAGCGCCGCCTCGGCCGAGGGCCAGTGCTGGCGCCGGGCCTTGGACACCTTGCCGGGCGAGATGCGGCCGATCAGCTTCGTCGCCTTGGCGACCTGCACGCTGTGCGCACGCCAGCCGGCGAGCACCGGCGAGTCGAGCATCACGACCGAGGCGGCGAGCTCGGGCCGCCGGCAGGCCGCCATCAGGCTCAGGTAGCCGCCCAGCGAATGGCCGACGAAGTGCACGCGCCGGCCCGGCGCCGCCTCGTCGACGAAGTCCAGCAGTTGGCGCGCGATGTGCGGCCAGTTGCCGGTGACCGGGTAGCGCGGGTCGTGGCCGACCTTGGGCAGCGCCAGCACCTCGTGCCCGGCGGCGCGCCAGTGCGCGAACAGCACGCCGTAGGTGCCGGCCGGGAAGCCGTTGGCGTGCGAAAAGACGATCGTGGAGTGCTCCGTGGCCATCAGCAGTTCTCGTGGACGGCGAATGATCGTCGACAACCGGGACGCGGAGCACGTCTCCGGCGGGACAACCTCGATCGCCTGGCTCGGAGCCCCGGGGTCAGGTCTCAGGAGACCTGACCCCGCCTGTCCCGGCTCGTGTCGCCTCTCGGGGACAGGTCGCCATCGGCGACCAGGGGGAGCGGCGTTGTTGACGCGCCTGACCGGGGAGCCCCGGGGTCAGGTCTCAGGAGACCTGACCCCGCCTGTCCCGGCTCGTGTCGCCCCTCGGGGACAGGTCGCCATCGGCGACCAGGGGGCAGCGGCGTTGTTAACGCGCCTGACCGGATCCGGGTCTCCCGGTCCGGTCAGGTAGCCCCCTCGGGGGGCCGAGCCCGGACGTGAGCCGTCCGGTGGACGGCTCACGCCTGGCGAGGGGCGGGGCCACTGGCCCCGCGCGGCCTGCAAGGCGGCCGCCAGGCGGCCGGGGGCCCAAGGTTCAGACGATCCTCTCTCCGGGGTGCGTGATTTTCCGCATCGGCTCGTAGCGCGAATGGCGCGCCAGCAGCGGGTGCGCGGTGTCGCCGCCGTCCCAGCGCGGGTCGTCGATCGACTCGAAGACCTCGCGCAGGCGCTGGCCCCAGGTGCTGCGGATCATGCGGAAGTACGGGTTCTGCTCGTCGATGCAGACGTGGTCGCCCGAGGACAGCGCGCCGGCGCGGTAGACCATCAGGTCCAGCGGCAGGCCGACCGAGAGGTTGGACTTCAGCGTCGAGTCCATCGACACCAGCGCGCACTTGGCGGCTTCGTCCAGCGGCGTGGACGGCGTCAGCACGCGGTCGAGGATGGGCTTGCCGTACTTGCTCTCGCCGATCTGGAAGAAGCAGGTCTCGCGCGTGGCCTCGATGAAGTTGCCGGCCGAGTAGACCAGGAACATGCGCATCGCCTCGCCGCCGATCTGGCCGCCGAAGATCATGCTGGTGTTGAAGTCGACACCGGCGGCCTTCAGCGACGGGCCGTCCTGCTGGTAGACGCGGCGCACGGCGGCGCCGAGCACGCGCGTGGCGTCGAACATGCTGCGCGCGTTCCAGATCGTCAGCGGTTCCTCGTCGCCGTTGTCCAGCTTCTCGACCTGCAGGATCTCGCGCACGCTCTGGCTGATGCTCAGGTTGCCGGCCGACAGCATCACCATGAAGCGGTCGCCGGGGCGCTCGTAGATCATCATCTTGCGATAGGTGCTGATCTGGTCGAGGCCCGCGTTGGTGCGCGAGTCGGAGAGGAAGACGAGCCCGGCTTCGAGCCGGATGCCGACGCAGTAAGTCATCGGAGGGGGCGGGCGGTTTCGCCCGTGGAGGTGATGCGACGAAGGCCGCAAGCGTAGCAGCGGCCGGGGGTGCCGGGGTCGGGGTCAGGTACGGGGTCAGTACGGGGGCCAGTATGGGGGCCAGTATGGGGTCAGGTCCCGAGGGACCTGACCCCATCGCCGCCCGAGTGACCCCATCGCCGCCGACCCCATCGCCGCCGACCCCATCGCCGCCATCGCCGTGACCCCATCGCCGAGGCGCCGCCAGGAACGGCCCGCCGGGCCGTCCATGTCCGGCCTCAGCCGAGCAGCGCCTTCAGCCGGTACAGCGCGTCCAGCGCCTCGCGTGGCGCCAGGCGGTCGGGGTCGATCGCGGCCAGCGCCGCTTCCACCGCCGAAGGCTCTGGCGCTGCCGCGGCCGGCGGCGGCGCGAACAGGTCGACCTGCGCGTGGCCGGCCTGGGCCTTGGCTTCCAGCGCCTCCAGCGTCGCCCGCGCCTGGCGGATCACCGTCGCCGGCATGCCGGCCAGGCGGGCGACCTGCACGCCGTAGCTGCGGCTCGCCGGGCCGGGTTCGATCTGGTGCAGGAAGACGATGTCGTGGCCGCTCTCGACGGCGCCGACGTGCAGGTTCAGCGCGCGTTCGTGCTCGGCCGGGAACTCGGTGAGCTCGAAGTAGTGCGTCGCGAACAGCGTGAAGCTGCGGTTGCGGTCGTGCAGCTGGGTCGCGATGGCCGCGGCCAGCGCCAGGCCGTCGAAGGTGCTGGTGCCGCGGCCGATCTCGTCCATCAGCACCAGGCTGTGCTCGGTGGCGGTGTGCACGATGGCCGCGGCCTCGGTCATCTCGAGCATGAAGGTCGACTGCGCGTTGGCCAGGTCGTCGGCCGCGCCGATGCGGGTGTGGATCGCGTCGACCGGCCCCAGACGGCAGGCGCTGGCCGGCACGTACGAGCCCATCGCCGCCAGCAGCACGATCAGCGCCACCTGGCGCATGAAGGTGCTCTTGCCGCCCATGTTGGGGCCGGTGATGACGAGCAGCCTGGTCTTCGCGTCGAGCCGGCAGTGGTTGGCGATGAACGGCCCGGCGCCGGTCTCGCGCAGCCGCGCCTCGACGACCGGGTGGCGGCCGGCCTCGATCTCGATGCAGGGGTAGGGCACGAACTCTGGGCGGCACCAGCCCAGCGCCGCGGCGCGTTCGGCCAGCGTTGCCAGCGCGTCCAGCGAAGCCAGCGCCCGCGCCAGCGCGGTCAGCGGCGGCAGCAGCGGCTGCAGCGCGTCGAGCACCTGCTCGTAGATCCACTTCTCGCGCGCCAGCGCACGCTCCTGCGCCGACAGCGCCTTGTCCTCGAAGGCTTTCAGCTCGGGCGTGATGTAGCGCTCGGCGTTCTTCAGCGTCTGGCGGCGCTGGTAGTCGGCCGGCACCTTGTCGCGGCCGGAGCTGGTGACCTCGATGTAGAAGCCGTGCACCTTGTTGAACTGCACACGCAGGTTGCCGATGCCGGTGCGCGCACGTTCGCGCGACTCCAGGTCGAGCAGGAAGGCGTCGCAGTTCTGGCTGATCGCGCGCAGCTCGTCGAGTTCGGCGTCGACGCCGGCGGCGATGACGCCGCCGTCGCGCAGCATCACTGCCGGCTCCTCGGCGATCGCCGACAGCACGTTGGCGATGCCGTCGTCGGGCGCCAGCGCGGCGTCGAACTCGGCCAGCAGCGGCGCGCCGGCCGGCACCGCGGTGCGCAGCGCCGGCAGGCCCAGCAGCGTCGCACGCAGCCCCGACAGTTCGCGCGGGCGCACCTGGCGCAGCGCGATGCGCGCGGTGATGCGCTCGACGTCGCTGACGCCGCGCAGCGCGTCGCGCAGCGGCTCGTAGCCCTGGTCCAGCAGGCAGGCGATGGCTTCGTGGCGCGCGCGCGCCTCGCTGCGGTCGCGCTGCGGGTGCGTCAGCCAGTGGCGCAGCCGGCGGCTGCCCATGCCGGTGCGGCAGGTGTCCAAGAGCGACAGCAGCGTCGGGCTGTCCTCGCCACGCAGCGTCTGCACCAGCTCGAGGTTGCGGTGCGTAGCCGGCGGCAGCTCGATCAGCTCGCTGGAACGCGGCACGGCGACGCTGCGCAGATGCGCCAGCGCGCGGCCCTGGGTGTGTTCGGCAAAACTCAGCAGCGCCGCGGCGGCGGCGTGCGCGACCTTCAGCTCCTGGGCGCCGAAGCCGGCCAGCGTCGCGACCTGCAGCTGCTCGCGCAGCTTGCGTTCGCCCAAAGCCGACTCGAACTGCCAGGCCGGGCGCGCCGTGCGCGCGCAAGGCGCCTGGGCGAGTGCTGCCGGCAGCTCGCCGCTGCCGTCGTGCAGCAGCTCAGCCGGCTGCAGCCGCGCCAGCCAGCCGGCGAGTTCACGCTCGCTGCATTCGGTGAGCCCGAGCTCGCCGCTGGCCAGGCCCAGCCAGGCCAGGCCCCAGGCGTTGCGCTGGCGGTGCACGGCCAGCAGCAGCGTGTCGCTGCGTTCGGCCAGCAGCTCGCTGTCGGTCACCGTGCCCGGCGTGACGACACGCACCACCTTGCGTTCGACCGGGCCCTTGGCGGCACCGACCTCGCCGACCTGCTCGGCGATCGCCACCGCCTCGCCCAGCTTCAGCAGCCGCGCGAGATAGGCGTCGACCGAATGCACCGGCACGCCGGCCATCACCACCGGCTCGCCGGCGCTCTGGCCGCGGGTCGTCAGCGTGATGTCCAGCAGCCGGTTGGCCTTGCGCGCGTCGTCGTAGAAGAGCTCGTAGAAATCGCCCATCCGGTAGAAGACGAGCGTGTCCGGAAACTCCGCTTTGATCCGTAGATACTGGACCATCATGGGCGTGTGACCCGAGAAATCGGGCGCGGCGGGGGCGGAGGCGGTCGGGGTGTCGGCGGACATGCGGTGGGGGCGCTGAAACGACAGCCGCCGGCTCGCGTGAGCGGCCGGCGGCGCGGGGATTCACGGGGCGGGGCGCCAGAGGCGCCGCCGCGGCCTCACATCGGCGCGTCGCCGGGCTTGGCCAGGTCGGCCTTGCGGATGCGCGTCGGGCGCTTCTTCTCGGCCGGGGCGGCCGGCGTCGGCGCGGCCGCGGCGACGAAGGCGTCGGTCGCGTCGGGCTGGGCGGCGGCGGTGGCCGGCGCGGCCTCGGGTTCCTTGATGACGCGGGTGTACGGCGCCAGGATCTGCACCAGCTGGCCGTAGACCTTCGGGTTGCCGGCGACGACCTCGCGCTGATAGAGGAAGTCGGCTTCGCCGGTGAAGTTGCCGATCAGGCCGCCGGCCTCGGTGATGATCAGCGAGCCCGCGGCGATGTCCCAGGGGCTCAGCCCGGTCTCGAAGAAGCCGTCGTAATGGCCGGCGGCGACGTAGCACAGGTCCAGCGCGGCAGCGCCCGGGCGGCGCAGGCCGGCGCAGCTCTGCATCACCTCCTCGAACATCTTCACGTAGCGCTTGAAGTTGTCGCCCTTGCGGAACGGGAAGCCGGTTCCGACCAGCGAGTCCGACAGCCGCGTGCGCTTGGAGACCCGCAGGCGGCGGTCGTTGAGGTAGGCGCCGCGGCCGCGCGAGGCGTAGAACAGGTCGTTGCGCGTCGGGTCGTAGACGACGGCCTGCTGCACCTGGCCGCGGTGGGCCAGCGCGATCGACACCGCGTAGACCGGGAAGCCGTGCAGGAAGTTGGTCGTGCCGTCCAGCGGGTCGATGATCCAGACGAACTCGCTGTCGCGAGAGCCGTGTTCGCGGCCCGACTCCTCGGCCAGGATGCCGTGGCCCGGATAGGCCTCCAGCAGCGTCTCGATGATGACCTGCTCGGCCGCACGGTCGACCTCGGTGACGAAGTCGTTCGGGCCCTTGCTGCCGACCTTCAGCACGTCCAGGTCCAGCGCCGCCCGGTTGATGATGGACCCTGCCGCGCGGGCCGCCTTCACGGCGATGTTGAGCATGGGATGGATCGCGGTCGACATGGGCAGGGCCTGTTCGTAGGGGAGTGGGGGCGGGGCGGGATGAAAGAGCGGTGCACGCAGGGCCGGCGACAATGCGCGCCCCGCAGCGTGTGCAACCCGGCATTTTAACGGTGATGACCGACCCGACCCGATTCGTTCTCGTGGAAACCAGCCATGCCGGCAACGTCGGCGCGGCCGCGCGTGCGATGAAGGTGATGGGCTTCACGGATCTGGTGCTCGTGCGCCCGCGCTGGGCCGACGTGCTGCAGCGCGAGGAGACGCTGGCGATGGCCAGCGGCGCCACCGACGTGCTGGCCGGCGCGCGCATCGTCGCCACGCTGGCCGAGGCGCTGGACGGCGTCACGCACGCCTGCGCGACGGCGATGACGCCGCGCGACTTCGGCCCGCCGACGGCAGCGCCGCGCCCGCACTTCGCCGAGCTGGCCGCACGCGGCGATGACCGCGTGGCCTTCGTCTTCGGCCCCGAGCGCACGGGGCTGGCCAACGACGACGTCTACCGCTGCCACGTCTGCCTCTCGATCCCGACGCATCCCGACTACGGCTCGCTGAATCTGGCCCAGGCGGTGCAGATCCTGGCCTACGACTGGCGCCAGGCGCAAGGCGGCTTCCCGGTCGTCGCGCGCACCGCCGACCCGCGCCTGGCCGACGCCGCCGCGGTGCAGGGCGTGCTCGAGCACTGGCAGCGCACGCTGGTCGAGATCGGTTTCCTCGACCCCGAGGCGCCGAAGAAGCTGATGCCGCGGCTCAACCAGCTGGCCAACCGTATGCGCCTGACGCATGAAGAAGTGCAGATCCTGCGAGGGATCGCACGTGCAGCTACACTGAAACGCGACTGATTCCCCCGGAGCCCACCCCATGTTCGCCCGTCTGCGTGAGGACATCGCCTGCATCCGCGAGCGCGATCCCGCCGCCCGTTCGACGTGGGAGGTGCTGACCTGTTACCCGGGTCTGCACGCGCTGGTGATGCACCGCCGCGCGCACTGGTGCTGGACGCACGGCCTGCGCTGGCTGGCGCGGTTCATCTCGCACGTCTCGCGCTGGGCCACCGGCATCGAGATCCACCCCGGCGCCAAGATCGGCCGCCGGGTGTTCATCGACCACGGCATGGGCCTGGTGATCGGCGAGACCGCCGAGGTCGGCGACGAGTGCACGCTCTACCACGGCGTGACGCTGGGCGGCACCTCGCTGGAGCGCGGCGCCAA
The DNA here is from genome assembly GCF_011065555.1 of Rubrivivax sp. JA1026. Lineage (NCBI taxonomy): Bacteria > Pseudomonadati > Pseudomonadota > Betaproteobacteria > Burkholderiales > Sphaerotilaceae > Rubrivivax > Rubrivivax sp. JA1026. The sequence continues at coordinate 102,149 of NZ_JAALCQ010000003.1, read as the reverse complement.
GCGCCATCCGACGCTGGGCCGCGGTGTCATCGTCGCCGCCGGCGCCAAGGTGCTGGGCGGCTTCACCGTCGGTGACGGCGCGCGTGTCGGCTCCAATGCCGTGCTGCTGCAGCCGGTGCCGCCGGGCGCCACCGCGGTCGGCATCCCGGCGCGCATCGTCGTCAAGAACGCCGACGCCGAGCGCGAGGAACGCGCCGCGCGCCTGGGCTTCTCGGCCTACGGCGTGACGCAGGGCGACGACCCGGTGTCGCTGGCGATGAAGGGGCTGATCGACAGCGCCTCGGGCCACGAGCACCAGATCGCGCTGCTCTGGCAGGCGATCGAGAAGCTCGCCGCCCGCTCGCGCGAGCTGCCGGCCGCCGACTGCGTGCCGCAGGACGCGCACACCACCGAGCGTTTCGACGCCGACCGGCTGAACCGCCTGGTCAAGTAGCGCCGCAAGGCCGGCGGATGCCGGGGTCAGGTCCTGCGGGACCTGACCCCTTTTCTTTCGTGACGCCGCCGAAGCCCGGAAGCCCGGGGTCAGGTCCCACGGGACCTGACCCCGTCTTCTGACCCCGTCTTCCGTGGGACCTGACCCCGTCCTCCGGTCTCCAGTCGTTCAGCTCTCTGAAGCCGGCCGCTGCGCCGACTTCGGCCGGAAGGCCGCGCAGCGCGCCGGGTCGGTCTCCAGGTACGGCCCGCCGATCAGGTCGATGCAGTAGGGCACCGCGGCGAAGATGCCGCGCACTGGCGGCGTGGCCTGCGGCAGGCCTTCCAGCGTCTCGGCGATCGCCTTGGGCTGGCCCGGCAGGTTGAGGATCAGCGCCCGGCCGCGCACCACCGCCGTCTGGCGCGACAGGATCGCCGTCGGCACGAAGGCCAGGCTGATCTGGCGCATCTGCTCGCCGAAGCCGGGCAGCTCGCGCTCGGCGACGTCGAGTGTCGCCTCGGGCGTCACGTCGCGCGGCGCCGGGCCGGTGCCGCCGGTGGTCAGCACCAGAGCGCAGCCGCGTTCGTCGACCAGTTCACGCAGCGTCGCGGCGATCAGCGGCCGTTCGTCGGGGATCAGCCGCTCCTCCCACTCGACCGGGTTGCGCAGCGCCGCCGACAGCCAGGCGCGCAGCGCCGGCAGGCCCTTGTCCTCGTAGACGCCGGACGAGGCCCGGTCGCTGATCGAGACCAGGCCGATGCGCACGCTGTCCTGAGCGCTCATGCCGGGATCTCGATGAAGGGTTTGAGGAACTGGAACAGCTCGCGGAAGTTCTTCGTCTGGCGCTGCTCGACGCTGGCCGCGGCGTCGCGGCGCGCGGCGCGCACCAGGCTGCGCAGACGCTGCACGTCGGTCTCGGGGTGGGCCTGAACCCAGCGGTCGAGCGCCGCGTCGTCGGCGATCAGCTCGGCGCGCCAGCGTTCGGCCTCGTGCAGCTTCAGCGTCTCGCGCGCCGAGCCCAGCGCGGCGGCGGCGACGGCCTCGCGCAGCACCTCCTCGTCGGCCGAGCGCATCAGCTTGCCGATGTACTGCATCTGGCGGCGCCGCCCCTCGTGCGAGCGCGTGCGGCGGTACTCCTCGATCGCGTCGCGCAAGGCTTCGGGCATCTCGACGGCGGCCAGGCGCTCGTCGGACAGCGCGGCGACCTGCTCGCCGAGGGTCTGCAGCTCGTGCGACTTCTGCTTGAGCTGGGTCTTGCTGGGGCGGTCGTCGTCGGCGTCGGTGCCGCCGCCGTAGGGGAGTTCGAGGCCGCGGTGCGGTGCTGCGCGTCGGGTCATCGCGGACAGGGTCTTGGAAGCGGGCCGGTATCATAGTCGGGCGCCTCCTTTCTCCGCTTTCCGAGCCGGTTCCGGCCCGTTCCTCCCCACGATGACGACCTCCAGCGCCCCCGGCTTCGCCTACCGCCGCGACCAGTTCCAGCAGATCGTCGACGACGTTCTCGCCCAGGCGAAGAAGCTCGGGGCCAGCGACGCCGGCGTCGAGGTCTCCGAAGGCGTGGGCCTGTCGGTGTCGGTGCGCATGGGCGAGCTCGAGAACGTCGAGCGCAACCAGGACAAGTCGCTGGGCGTCAGCGTCTACCTCGGCCACCGCCGCGGCAACGCCAGCACCTCCGACTTCTCGCCCGCGGCGATCTCGCGCACCGTGCAGGCGGCTTACGACATCGCCCGCTTCACCGCCGAGGACCCGGTCGCCGGCCTGCCCGACGAGCAGGATCTGGCCACCGCCGACGAGGCCGCGCGCGACCTCGACCTGTTCCACCCCTGGGACATCGACGCTGCCGGCGCCGCCGAGCTGGCGCGGCGCTGCGAGGCCGCGGCCTTCGCCGTCGACCGCCGCATCACCAACTCCGAGGGCGCCGGCGTCTCGGCGCAGCAGTCGCACTTCTGGGCCGGCAACACGCGCGGCTTCCGCGGCGGCTACGCGAGTTCGCGCCACTACCTGTCGGTGGCGCCGATCGCCTCGCTGCCGGGCCGTCGCCACGACATGCAGCGCGACGCCTGGTACAGCTCGATGCGCAACGCCGCCGAGCTGGCCTCGCCCGAGGCCGTCGGCCGCTACGCCGCCGAACGCGCGCTGTCGCGGCTGAAGTCGCGCCGCGTCGCCACCGCCGAGGTGCCGGTGCTGTTCGAGTCGACGGTCGCCGCCGGCCTGCTGGGGGCCTACGTGCAGGCCACCTCGGGCGGCGCGCTGTACCGCAAGGCCAGCTTCCTGTACGGCTGCCTGGGCGAGAAGGTGCTGCCGGCGCACGTCGACATCGTCGAGGACCCGCATGCCGCCAAGGGCAAGGGCAGCGCGCCCTTCGACGACGAAGGCGTGCGCACCCGCGGCCGTCGCGTCGTCGACGCCGGTGTCGTGCAGGGTTACTTCCTGTCGAGCTACTCGGCGCGCAAGCTGGGCCTGCGCACCACCGGCAACGCCGGCGGCTCGCACAACCTGGCGATGAGCAGCCGGCTGACGCAGCCCGGCGACGACCTCGACACGATGCTGCGCCGCCTGGGTCGCGGCCTGTTCGTCACCGAGCTGATGGGCCAGGGCGTCAACTACGTCACCGGCGACTACTCGCGCGGCGCTGCCGGCTTCTGGGTCGAGGACGGCCGCATCGCCTTCCCGGTGCACGAGGTGACGATCGCCGGCAACCTGCGCGAGATGCTCGCCGGCATCGTCGCCATCGGCTCGGACGTCTACGAGCAGGGCAGCAAGTCGGTCGGCTCGGTGCTGCTGGACCGCATGAAGCTGGCCGGCGCCTGACGCTGTTGCGCCGCCGCACGGCGCGCGCTGCCGAACGGGAAAACCCCTCGGAGACCCAGGGGGGTGCTGCCTAGAATCCTGCGCACCCGAACCTCTCACCGCTGTCGGGATCAGGAGACACTTTCATGGAACGTCGTTCCTTCGTCCGAGGCGCCGGCCTGGCCGGCGTGCTCGCCGCCGGCACCGCGCCGGCCATCGTTCACGCGCAGAGCACGATCCGCTGGCGCCTGGCGTCGAGCTTCCCGAAGTCGCTCGACACCATCTTCGGTGCCGCCGAACTGTTCGCCAAGCGCGTCGGCGAGATGTCGGGCGGCAAGTTCCAGATCTCGGTGCATGCCGGCGGCGAGCTGATGCCCGCGTTTGGCGTCGTCGACGGCGTGCAGAACGGCACCGTCGAGATGGCGCACACGGCGCCGTACTACTTCGTCGGCAAGGACATCACCTTCGCGCTCGGCACGGCGATCCCGTTCGGCCTGAACTCGCGCCAGATGACCGCCTGGATGTACCAGGGCAACGGCCTGACGCTGATGCGCGAGTTCTACGCCAACTACAACATCATCAGCTTCCCCGGCGGCAACACCGGCGCCCAGATGGGCGGCTGGTTCCGCAAGCCGATCACCAAGCTGGCCGACCTGAAGGGCCTGCGCCTGCGCACCGTGGGCGTCACCGGCCAGGTGATGGAGCGCCTGGGCGTCGTCGTGCAGGCGCTGCCCGGCGCCGAGATCTACCAGGCGCTGGAGAAGGGCACGATCGACGCCGCCGAGTGGGTCGGCCCCTACGACGACCTGAAGCTGGGCTTCAACAAGGTCGCGCCGCACTACGCCTACCCGGCCTGGTGGGAAGGCGGCCCGCAGCTGGACTTCTTCATCAACACCAAGGCCTTCGGCGGCCTGCCGGCCGAGTACAAGGCGATGATCCAGGCGGCGGCCTCCGAGGCCCACGTCGACATGCAGGCCCGGTACGACGCGCGCAACCCGAACGCGCTGCGCCAGCTGGTGGCCGGCGGCACCAAGCTGTTCCGCTTCCCGAAGGACACGATGGACGAGGCCTTCAAGCAGGCGATGGCGCTGTACGCCGAGATCTCGGCCAAGAACCCGGCCTGGAAGAAGGTCTACACCGACTTCTCCAAGTTCCGCAGCGAGCAGAACCTCTGGTACCGCTTCGCCGAGGCCGGCTTCGACAGCTACATGCAGTCGCAGAAGGTCTGACGCGCGAGGCCGGGTCAGGGCGTCGCGCCCACGCTCCGGCGGCCAGCAGAGGGGTCAGGTCCTGTGGGACCTGACCCCTTTCATTCTTGTTGCCCCGGCGCGCTGGCCGGCGGTGCGCCGAACAGCTCGTCCAGGTTCTCGGTGCTCTGGTCGCGGTCCTCGGCCGGCGGCTGGGCCTCGATGACGACGCCGCTGGTGTCCAGCGCGGCCTTCTTGTCCAGCCCGCCGGAGACCAGGTTCGGGAAGGCGATGACCAGCGCCACCATGATGATCTGGATGATCACGAACGGGATCGCGCCGCGGTAGATCTGGCCCGTGGTCACGCGGCCGATGCGCCGGCCGGTCGGCCGGTCGACGTAGTCCTCGGCCGGCGCCACGCTGCGCAGGTAGAACAGCGCGAAACCGAACGGCGGGTGCATGAACGAGGTCTGCATGTTCAGCGCCAGCAGCACGCCCAGCCAGACGAGGTCGATGCCCAGCTTGTCGGCCACCGGCGCCAGCAGCGGCACGACGATGAACGCGAGCTCGAAGTAGTCGAGGAAGAACGCGAGCACGAAGATCAGCACGTTCACCGCGATCAGGAAGCCGGTCTGGCCGCCCGGCAGGCCGGTGAGCAGCTTCTCCACCCAGTGCGGGCCCTCGACGCCCTGGAAGGTCAGGCTGAAGACCGTCGAGCCGATCAGGATGAACATGACGAAGCACGAGAGCTTCATCGTCGTGTCCATCGCCTGGCGCAGCAGCGGCAGCGACAGCCGCCGGCGCACCACCGCCATCGCCAGCGCGCCGACGGCGCCCATCGCGCCGCCTTCGGTCGGCGTGGCGATGCCCAGGAAGATCGTGCCCAGCACCAGGAAGATCAGCGCCAGCGGCGGGATCAGCACGAAGGTCACGCGCTCGGCCATCTGCGACAGCAGCCGCGCGCGCACGACGCGGTTGAGCACCGCCAGCACGAAGGCGGTGCCGACGCCGACCGACATCGACAGCACGATCAGCTCGTCGGTCGGCATGCTGTCGGGGCGGGTGTGGGCGAAGGCCAGCGCCGAGGCCAGCGAGACCAGCGCCAGCACGCCCAGCGAGCGCAGCCCGGAGCGGCCGTCGTCCTCGCGGATCGTGCGCGCCTCGGGCGGCAGGGCCGGCACGGCGGCCGGCCGCAGGAAGGCGATGCCGACGACGTAGAGCACGTACAGCCCGGTGAGCAGGAAGCCGGGGATGAAGGCGCCCTTGTACATGTCGCCGACGCTGCGGCCGAGCTGGTCGGCCATGATGATCAGCACCAGCGACGGCGGGATGATCTGCGCCAGCGTGCCCGACGCGGCGATGACGCCGCTGGCCACGCGCCGGTCGTAGCCGTAGCGCAGCATGATCGGCAGCGAGATCAGCCCCATCGAGATCACCGACGCGGCGACGACGCCGGTGGTCGCCGCGAGCATCGCGCCGACGAGGATCACCGCGAAGGCCAGGCCGCCGCGGATCGGCCCGAACAGCTGGCCGATGGTGTCGAGCAGGTCCTCGGCCATGCCCGAGCGCTCGAGGATCAGCCCCATGAAGGTGAAGAACGGCACCGCCAGCAGCGTGTCGTTCTGCAGGATGCCGAAGATGCGCAGCGGCAGCGCCTGCATCAGCGACGACGGCAGCAGGCCGAGCTCGATGCCGATGAAGCCGAAGGCCAGCCCGCAGGCAGCCAGCGAGAACGCGACCGAGTAGCCTGCCAGCAGGAACAGCACCAGGCCCGCGAACATGATCGGGGCCATGTTGGCCGAGAGGAACTCGATCACTTCTTCGCTCCATCGGCCTGCTGGCGCAGGAAGGCGGCCAGTTCCTCCTCGTCGCTGCGGCTCTTGCCGCGCCGGCCCGGGTCATCGGCCAGCCCGCGCAGGAAGGCGATGCGCTTGATGAACTCGGACACGCCCTGCAGCAGCAGCAGCGTGAAGCCGGCAGGCACCAGCGCGTAGACCGGCCAGCGGATCAGGCCGCCGGCGTTGGACGACATCTCGCCGGTTTCGTAGGCCTTGATGACCAGCGGCAGCACCAGGTCGATGACGAGCAGGCCGAAGGGCATCAGGAACAGCACGATGCAGACCGCCTCGACCACGACCTGCGTGCGGCGCTGGAAGCGGCCGAGCACGACGTCGATGCGCACGTGCTCCTGGCGCAGCATCGTGTAGCCCGCGGCGAGCAGGAACACCGCGGCGAACAGATACCACTGGATCTCGAGGAAGGCGTTCGAGCTGACGGCAAAGGCCTTGCGCGCGACGGCGTTGGTGGCGCTGATCAGCACCATCACCAGCACGAGCCAGGCGAGGTGGCGGCCGACGAACTCGTTGATCGCGTCGATGAGCCTTGAGAGGCGGAGTAGGGCGGACACGTTGTCTCCAGTGGCGGGCGCTCGCCGCCGCTCGCGTCCGGCGAGGCGGACGCCAGGGGATGCCGGTGGCGGGTGCGGCCGGTTGCGGCCGCGCTCAGCCGGCCGTGGCCAGCTGGTACAGCCGCGCCGAGCGGCTGCCGGAGCGGCAGAACATCAGCAGCGGCCGCGGCAGTTCGCGCAGCAGCGCGGCGCAGGCCGCGATCTCTTCGGGCGACTGGTAGCCGCCGGCGACCGGCAGGTGCCGGTACTCCAACCCCGCCGCGCGGGCCGCGGTCTCGATCTCCGCGCTGGTGGGTTGACCGGGCCCGTGCTCGTGGTCGGGCCGGTTGTTGATGACGCTGCGGAACCCGGCGCGGGCCGCCTCGGCCATCGCTTCCGGGGGGAGTTGGGGAGCGACGTAGACGTCTGGGGCGATCGCGCGCAGTGCTGGGGCGTTCATGCCCCTACTTTGCCAGAGCCTGCTTGACCGCGGCGGACACCAGCGCCATTTCCGCCTTCCCCGCGAGACGGGTCTTGGCAGCGGCCATCACGCGGCCCATGTCGCCGGGGCCGGCGGCGCCGAGCTCGGCCACCAGCGCCGCGATCTCGGCGCCGATCTGCTCGGCCGACAGGCGCTGCGGCACGTAGGCCTCGAGCACCGTGATCTCGGCGCTCTCCTTGGCCACGAGGTCCGGCCGGCCGCCCTGCTCGAAGGCGACGACCGAGTCCTTGCGCTGCTTGATCAGCTTGTCGACGATGGCGATGACGGCGGCATCGTCCAGCACCACGCGCTCGTCGACCTCGCGCTGCTTGATCGCCGCCTGCAGCATGCGGATCGTCGACAGGCGTTCGCTGTCCTTGGCCCGCATCGCGGCCTTCATGTCTTCGCTGATCCGTTCCTTCAGGCTCATCGTCTTCTTTCGTCGGACAAAAAGGAAAAGCCCGCTGCGGCGTCCCGCGCGGGCTGTTCGTTGTGGCGCGCGGCCGAAGGTCTTAGTAGAGCTTCTTCGGCAGCTGCATGCTGCGCACGCGCTTGAAATGACGCTTCACCGCGGCGGCCTTCTTGCGCTTGCGCTCGGCCGTGGGCTTCTCGTAGAACTCGCGCGCGCGCAGTTCGGTCAGCAGACCGATCTTTTCGATGGTGCGCTTGAAGCGGCGCAGGGCAACGTCGAACGGCTCGTTCTCTTTGACGCGGATGGTGGTCATGTAAGCAGGGATCCCGTGTGGTGTGTGCGCTCGGTGTCTCGGCGGTTCTGGGCTGACCCAGGCGAACCGAGATCGACACGCTAGGTGTTTGCCAGCAAAGCGCGCGATTCTAGCCTGTTCTGGCGGCGCTTGCCAAGCTGGTGATGACGCGGGCCTCAAGCGCCGGCGGCCTCGCGCGCGAGGCGCGGCTCCTGCAGCTCGTCGAGCGCGCCGAGGATGCAGGCCACCTGCCGGGCCAGCGGCGCCGGGGCCGGCTTCTCGCCGCTGAGCACCGACTGGATGTACAGCGCGGTGGTCGCGGCGTCGATCTCGCGCGGCAGCACCGGCAGCTCGGTCACCACGCCCTCGTGCGCCGGCAGCGACCATTCGCTGCGCAGCTGGCCGCCGATCCAGGTCTCCATGCGCGGCTGCCGGCGCGGGTCGGCTGCCGCCTCGCCTTCGGTGCCGCGCAGCAGCATCACGTCGACACGCTCGCGCTGCGCCCAGGCGCCCAGCAGCGCCCCGAACTCGGGGTGCGTGAAACTCGCCAGGCGCAGCACACGCGCGCCGGTGCAGGGGTTGAGCATCTTGGCGATCGTGTGGCCGCTGTTGCGCAGGCCGACGCTCCAGCGCACGTCCAGCAGGCGCTGCAGCGCCGGGCTCAGCGTCGCCGTGGCGACGTAGGCGGGCTCGTGCCGCGCCCAGAAGGCGTGCACGTCGCCCTCGTCCTGGGCGACCGGCATGCCCAGGTCGTGGAAGATCGTCGCCGTCGTCACGCGCGCCGGATCGTGGCCGATGCCATGCACGAGCACGCGCGCGCCTTCCTGGGCCAGCGTCATCGCCAGCAGCGGCGTCAGGTTGGGCAGGCGCCTGGCGCCGTTGTAGCTGGGGATCACGACGACCGGCCCGTCGGCGTGGAAGCTCGTCAGCCGGGCCTGGGTCGCCGCCAGGAAGCCGACCAGCTCGTCGAGCGTCTCGCCCTTCATGCGCATCGCCAGCGCGAAGGCGCCGATCTCCAGGTCGGACGCCTCGCCGTCCAGCACCGCGCCCATCAGCGCCTCGGCGGCGTCGGCCGACAGCGAACGCGCGCCGGCAGCGCCACGTCCGATCTCCTTCAGATAGCCCGCGATGCCCATGGTCTGGTGTCTCCCTAAGTCGGTTTCGCAAGTTCCGGACCGATTTCGGCGCGGAACCCGGGCGTCATCGAGCGGATTGGGGACCCGCCGGAACGCCGCGGCAATCCGGCCCGACACGGGGGCACCTCGCTCCGGTGCCAGGGGGTGTCGGCCTGACTGCCCTGTCCGGGGGGGCCGACGCTCAAGCTAGGGGTCCGCTTGCGCCAGAATTGGTGCTTTGCTTGTCGCGCGCTTTTTGTGTCTGCGACCTGCAATCACCGTCCAACCTCCATTTGCCCATGTCCGATGTGATCGATGCCGGCCTTGCCGACGCCCGCGTGCCCGCGGCGCTGGCCTTGCTGCTGGACGCCTGGATGCAGCGCGAGGGTGCGCTGGCCGGCATCAAGGATGCGGCGAGCGGCCGATACGAGTACGCCAACGACGCGCTGCTGCGCTTCCTCGGTCGCGAAGCCCAGGCGGTGATCGGCCACACCGACGCCGAACTGTTCGACGCGCCGGTCGTCGGCGCCTTGCGTGCCGCCGACCAGTCGGCCCTGATGCATGGCGCGCCGTTCAGCAGCGAGCACCGCATCGAGCGCGACGGCCGCCGCCACGACTTCTCGGTGCTGCGTGTCGTCGACGAGCGCGACGGCCAGCGGCGCATCGCCAGCCTGTGGATCGACCTGGCGCCGCTGCATCAGCAGCAGGCGCAGCTGGCCACCGCGCTGGCGCAGATCGAGCAGCTGCAGAAGGCCAACGAGTCGCTGCGCCGCGAACTCGCCGACCAGGCGCTGCGCGACCCGGCCTCGGGCCTGTACACCCGCGCCCATTTCGAGGACCAGCTGCGCCGCGAGGTCGACCTGTCCACGCGCGAGCACCGCGAGTTCTCGATCGTCTTCATCGAGCTCGATCCGCTGTCCGACCCGGTGCGTGCGCTCGGCGAGGCCGCGCACAAGCGCATCCTCGAGGCCCTGGGCCGGCTGCTGCGCAGCGGCACGCGGGCGATGGACGCCTCCTGCCGGCTCGACGACCGCCGCTTCGCGGTGCTGCTGTCGGGCGTCGGCCTGGCGACCGCGCACTCGCGCATGGAAGGCATCCGCCGCCAGTGCGCGGCGCAGATCGTCGTGCTCGACGGCCGCGAGATGTCCTTCACCGTGTCGATGGGGGTGGCCAGCTTCCCGCACACCGCGCACAGCCGCGACGAGCTGCTGTCGGCCTGCGAGACCGCCATCGCCGAGGCGCGCCGCCGCGGCGGCAACCACGTCACGCTGGCGGCGATCCCGTTCGAGCCGCGCTGAGCGCGCGGCCTCAGGCGAAGGCCCGCGTGGCCATGTACGCCGCGAGCGCGAACAGCATCAGCGCGAAGATGCGCCGCAGCCGGCGCTGGTCCATGCGCTGCGCCGCGCGTGCGCCCAGCGGCGCCAGCGTCACGCTGGCCACCGAGACGATCGCCAGCGCCGGCAGATACAGGTAGCCGAAGGCGCCGGGCAGCGCCGGCGGCAGGTCGCGCCCGGCGATCAGGTAGCCGGCGACGTTGGCCAGCGCGATCGGGAAACCGAGCGCGGCGCTGGTCGCGATCGCCTGGCGCAGCGGCACGTTGCACCAGCTCATGAACGGCACCGACAGAAAGCCGCCGCCGGCGCCCAGCAGCCCGGACACCAGCCCGATGCCCGAGCCGACCGCTGCCTGACCCGCCGCGCCGGGCATCGTGCGCGTCGGCCGCGGCTGCTTGCCGCGCAGCATCTGCAGCGCCGAGAAACCGATGAAGACGGCGAAGAACAGCGCCAGCCCGCGGCCCTTGGCCAGCGCGAAGACGCCGGCGCCCGAGACCAGGCCGCCGAGCACGATGCCCGGCGCGATGCCGCGCACGTAGTCCCAGCGCACCGCGCCGTGGCGGTGGTGGGCGCGCATGCTCGACAGCGAGGTGAAGACGATGGTCGCCATCGAGGTCGCGATCGCCATCTTCACCGCCAGGCCAGCCTCGACGCCGCGGTGCGACAGGATGGCGGTCAGGAAGGGCACCATCGTCATGCCACCGCCGACACCCAGCAGCCCGGCGACGAAGCCGGTGGCGATGCCGAGCGCGATCAGCTCGGCGACGAGCAGGACGCCGAAGTCCACGCCGGCGTCAGCGTTCGAGCCGGGCCAGCACGGCGGCCCATTCGGCGTCGTCGACCTCGGTGATCGACAGCCGGTTGCCCGGCTGCAGCACGCGCATCGTCGCCAGTTCGGGCGCCTGGCGCATCTCGCGCAGGCTCAAGAGCCGCGTCTTGCGCACCAGTTCGACCTCGACCTGCAGCCAGCGTGGTTGGTCGCGCGTGCTCTTCGGGTCGTGATACGGGCTCGCCGGGTCGAACTGGGTCTCGTCGGGCACCGCGGGGCCGCTCACGCGCGCCAGCCCGGCGATGCCCGGTTCGGCGCAGGACGAGTGATAGAAGAGCACGTCGTCGCCCGGGCGCATCGCGTCGCGCATGAAGTTGCGCGCCTGGTAGTTGCGCACGCCGGTCCAGGGCAGGTGCCGGCCGGGCGCGGCGGCGAGGTCGTCGATCGAGACCTCGTCGGGCTCGCTCTTCATCAGCCAGTGGCGCGCCATGCGAGGGACCGTCGCGGGGAGATCGGGAAAATCGGGAAGGGTGTCCGCCGCGCGCTCGGGGGTCGCATTCCTGAAGAACCCATGGGGAACGTTCAGGTGGGCGAGGTCAGCCAAGCTTCGGGCTCATCTGACGCGAGACGTTCACACCAGCGAGGCGATGTTCCAAGCCCATGGTCAAAGACCATCGGATCGAGGAAATCTAGACCCGCGCACGCGCGACGGACGCTGCCATTCTAGTCGGCCGACTCGCGGCCCGAAGGCGAAAAGGGCTACAGAAGATGCCCGTCTTCACCCAGTGCCGCGTCGAGGCGGCGCACCAGGGCGTCGATCGCCTCGGTGTCGGCCGCGGACGTCGCCGTGGCGGCTTCCGGTTGCGGCGCGGGTGCCGGAGCCGGGGCGGGCGCCGCTGCGTTGCCGCGTTCGGCGATCTGGTAGGCCAGGTTGAGGGCCGCGAGCACGGCGATGCGTTCGCGCGCCTTGACCTTGCCGGCGTCGCGGATCGCGCTCATCTCGCGGTCGACCGCGGCGACGGCGGCGGCGAGCAGCGCCTCGCCGCCTTCGGGACAGCCGAGGATGTAACCCTGGCCGAGGATCGTGACTTCGACCTGCTTCATGCGCCTTCTCCGGGCGCCGGCGCTGCAGGTGCCGCCGGCGGCGTGGCCGGCAGGCGCTCGATCAGCGCGTCGATGCGCGCGCGTGCCGCGGCCAGCCGCGACACGAGGCTGTCGCGCTCGGCGGTCACCGCGGCCAGCCGGGCCTCGAGCAGCGCGTTGGAGCGCTTGAGTTCCTCGTGCCGCAACACGAGACGGTCGACGCGCTCGCTCAGATCCTGCAGGTTGCCCATCTTCGACGCCTATCCCTCCGCGGGCATTGTAGAAGCAGCGCTGTCGCACCAGCGGCGCACCGCGCAGCGTTCGCACTGCGGCCGCCGCGCCTGGCAGACGTAGCGGCCGTGCAGGATCAGCCAGTGGTGCGCGTCGACGGCGTACCTCGGCGGCACGCGTTCCAGCAGCTTCAGTTCGACGGCCAGCGGGGTCTTGCCCGGCGCCAGCCCGGTGCGGTTGGCGACGCGGAAGATGTGCGTGTCCACCGCCATCGTCGGCTCGCCGAAGGCGACGTTGAGCACGACGTTGGCTGTCTTGCGGCCGACGCCGGGCAGCGCCTCCAGCGCCTCGCGCGAGCGCGGCACCTCGCCGCCGTGCTGCTCGACGAGGATGCGGCAGGTCTGGATCAGGTTCTTCGCCTTGGTGCGGAACAGGCCGATCGTTCGGATCGACTCGGTGACCTGGTCCAGCCCCAGATCCAGCAAACGCTGCGGTGTCGGTGCCAGCGCGAACAGGCGCTTCGTCGCCTTGTTGACGCCGACGTCGGTGGCTTGCGCCGACAGCAGCACCGCACACAGCAGCTCGAAGACGCTGGTGAACTCGAGCTCGGTCTGCGGCGACGGGTTGGCCGCGGCCAGCGTCGCGAAGAAGGGCTCGATCGCGTCGTCGTGCATCAGGCTTCCTGGCGCCGGGCGCGTGCACGCGCCAGCGCGGCTTCGATGACGGCACGTTTGCGGTCGATCGCCGCCGGATCGGTGAGCCGGGTCTGGTTCGGCAGGTCGGCGAGTTTGGCCGCGGCCTTGGCGGCCAGGCGCTCGTCGTTCTCGCGCTTCTCACGTTCCAGCCGCGTGCGCCGGGCGTTGTAGCGGGCGCGGGCCTCGTCGGCCTGCGCGGCGCTCCAGGCGCCCCAGCCGCTGGCGCCGGGCGTGGCTTCGACCATCGTGATGCAGTCGACCGGGCAGGCGGGCAGGCACAGACCGCAGCCGGTGCACAGTGCGTCGATGACGGTGTGCATGCGCTTGTTCGCACCGACGATGCAGTCCACCGGGCAGGCCTTGAGGCACAGCGTGCAGCCGATGCACCAGCTCTCGTCGACGACGGCCAGGCCGCGCGGGCCTTCGGCGCCGTGCGCCGGGTCGAGCGGGCGGGCTTCGACGCCCAGCAGCGCGGCCAGCCGCGCGACACCTTCGGCGCCGCCAGGCGGGCAGCGGTCGAGGGTGGCGCTGCCGGCGGCCAGCGCCTCGGCGTACGTGCGGCAGTCGGCGTAGCCGCAGCGCGTGCACTGCGTCTGCGGCAGGGCGGCGTCGAGTCGGTCGGCGAGGGCGGCGGTCACCGCCCGATTATCGGGCGGCCGCGCGCGGTGCCGGCTTGTCGAAGCGGGCGATGAAACCGCGCACCTCCGGGTAGACCTTCTCGCGCCAGCGTCGGCCCGAGAAGATGCCGTAGTGGCCGGCGCCTTCGACGTCGTAGTGGAACTGGCGCGTGCGCGGGATGCCCGAGCACAGGTCGTGCGCGGCACGCGTCTGGCCGGCGCCGGAGATGTCGTCGAGCTGGCCTTCGACGGTCAGCAGCGCCGTCGTCGTGATGTCCTGCGGCCTCACCCGCTGCCCGTGCACGTCCCAGGTGCCGTTGACCAGCGCGAAGTCCTGGAACACGGTCTTGATCGTGTCGAGGTAGTACTCGGCCGGCATGTCGAGCACGGCGTTGTACTCGTCGTAGAACTTGCGGTGGGCGTCGGCGCTGTCCTCGTCGCCGCGCACGAGGTCGAGGAAGTAGTCGTAGTGGCTGCTGACGTGGCGGTCGGGGTTCATCGCGACGAAGCCCGAGTGCTGCAGGAAGCCGGGGTAGACGGCGCGTCCGGCGCCCGGGTAGTTGCTCGGCACTCGGTAGATGACGTTGGCCTCGAACCAGGCGTGGCTCTTGTTCATCGCCAGGTTGTTCACCGCGGTCGGGCTGCGGCGGGCGTCGATCGGGCCGCCCATCATCGTCATCGTGCGCGGCGTCGCCTCGCCGCCGCTGGCCAGCAGCGACACCGCGGCCAGCACCGGCACGGTCGGCTGGCAGACCGAGATGACGTGCACGTTCGGGCCGATCAGGCGGATGAAGTCCTGCACGTAGGCGACGTAGTCGGCGAGATGGAACGGGCCTTCGTCGGCCGGCACCATGCGTGCGTCGGTCCAGTCGGTGATGAACACCTTGTGGTCGTGCAGCAGGCTGGTGACGGTGTCGCGCAGCAGCGTCGAGTGGTGGCCCGACAGCGGCGCGACGACGAGCACCGTCGGCTGCGTCTTCATGCGCGCCAGCGCGTGCGGGTCGTCGCTGAAACGCTTGAAGCGCAGCAGCCGGCAGAAGGGCCTGGCCAGCGCCACCTGCTCCTGCACCGCGACGGCGACGCCGTCGACGGTGGCCGAGGTGATGCCGAACTCGGGCTTCTCGTATTCCTTGGCCAGCCGGTGCAGCAGGTCGAAACCGGCCGACACGCGCTGCGCCATCGGCGTGTGCGCGAACGGCGACAGCGGGTGGTCGTAGAGCTTGGCGGTGGCGGCCGCGAATTCCGCGAACGGCGCCATCAGCGCGCGCTGCGTCTCGTACAGGTGATACAGCATGCTCGTCTCCGTCCTCGCGGCCTGCATTGTGCAGTGCAGCAATAGTAGTCGGTCAACGAGCATCCTGCCGCGCCGGACGGCAGGGGGAAACGCGGAAAACGCTTGGGTTCCGGCCGGTTGTCACCGGCCGGAGGGGCGTCAGGCGACCTTGGCGATCGCCGTGGCGACGGCGTCGATGTTCTTGCTGTTCAGCGCGGCGACGCAGATGCGGCCCGAATCGACGCCGTAGACGCCGAATTCGCTGCGCAGGCGCTGCATCTGCTCGGCCGACAGGCCGGAGTAGCTGAACATGCCCTTCTGGCGCGTGATGTAGGACAGGTCACCCGCCACGCCGGCGGCGGCCAGCTTCTCGACCAGCGCGGCGCGCATCGCGCGGATGCGCAGGCGCATTCCGGCCAGCTCTTCCTCCCACTGCGCACGCAGCGCCGGCGTCGTCAGCACGGTGGCGACGAGCTGGGCGCCGAAGGTCGGCGGGTTGGAGTAGTTGGTGCGGATGACGATCTTCAGCTGCGACAGCACGCGCGTGGTCTCGTCGCGGTCGGCGCAGACGACGCTGAGCGCGCCGACACGTTCACCGTAGAGCGAGAAGCTCTTGGAGAACGAGGTCGAGACGAGGAACTGCAGGCCGCTGGCGACGAACTGGCCGATGACCGCGCCGTCCTCGGCGATGCCTTCGCCGAAGCCCTGGTAGGCCATGTCGAGGAAGGGCACCAGGCCGGCGGCCTGGCAGGCGGCGACGACTTCGGTCCACTGCGCCGGCGTCAGGTCGCAGCCGGTCGGGTTGTGGCAGCAGGCGTGCAGCACGACGATGGTGCCGGGCGCGGCGGCCTTCAGCGCCGCGAGCATCGCGTCGAAGCGGATGCCGCGTGTCGCCGCGTCGTAGTACGGGTAGGTCGAGACCTCGAAGCCGGCGTTGCTGAACAGCGCGCGGTGGTTTTCCCAGCTCGGGTCGCTGATCAGCACGCGGGCGGCGGGGTTCAGCTTCTTCAGCAGGTCGGCGCCGACCTTCAGGCCGCCGGTGCCGCCCAGCGCCTGCACGGTGGCCACGCGGCCGGCCTGCAGCACCTCGCTGCCTTCGCCGAACACCAGGCCCTGCACGGCCTTGTCGTAGGCGGCGATGCCGTCGATCGGCAGGTAGCCCTTCGGCTTGGTGGCTTCGAGCAGCTGCTTCTCGGCGGCGGCCACGCAGGCCAGCACCGGCAGCTTGCCGTTGTCGTCGAAGTAGACGCCCACGCCCAGGTTCACCTTGGCCGGGTTCGGATCGGCGGCGAACTGTTCGTTGAGACCGAGGATCGGGTCGCGCGGGGCCATCTGGACGGCGGCGAACACGGAGGCGGACATGGCGGATTCCTGAGGAGTGGCGGGGCGGACGGGGCGGCCGGCAGACAGTTCGCGGCTGCGTTACCCTCTGCGGTTGCCCTCGAATTCTAGATGTCCGCCACCAGGTTTCCCCGATGACCGAAGACACCGACGTCGCGACGGAGCCCGCCCGGGGCGAGTTCGTCACGTTTGCCGATTCCCCGTTCCAGCTCTTCCAGCCGTATCCGCCGGCCGGTGACCAGCCGACCGCGATCAACCAGCTCGTCGAAGGCGTGCACGACGGCCTGAGCTACCAGACGCTGCTGGGCGTCACCGGCTCGGGCAAGACCTTCACGATGGCCAACGTCATCGCCCGGCTGGGCCGGCCGGCGATCGTCTTCGCGCCGAACAAGACGCTGGCCGCGCAGCTGTACAGCGAGTTCCGCGAGTTCTTCCCGAAGAACGCCGTCGAGTACTTCGTCAGCTACTACGACTATTACCAGCCCGAGGCCTACGTGCCGCAGCGCGACCTGTTCATCGAGAAGGACAGCGCGATCAACGAGCACATCGAGCAGATGCGGCTGTCGGCGACGAAGAGCATCCTCGAGCGCCGCGACGTCGTCATCGTCGCCACCGTCAGCGCGATCTACGGCATCGGCAAGCCCGAGGACTACACGCAGATGCGGCTCATCGTGCGTGTCGGCGACAAGATGGGCCAGCGCGACGTCATCGCCCGGCTGGTGGCCATGCAGTACACGCGCAACGAGATCGACTTCGGCCGCGGCAGCTTCCGCGTGCGCGGCGACACGATCGACGTCTTCCCGGCCGAACACAGCGAGTTGGCGCTGCGCATCGAGCTCTTCGACGACGAGATCGAGTCGCTGGCGCTGCTGGACCCGCTGACCGGCCGCGTGCGCCAGAAGGTGCCGCGTTTCGTCATCTACCCGTCCAGTCACTATGTGACGCCGCGCGAGCAGGTGCTGCGCGCCGTCGACGGCATCAAGGCCGAGCTGCGCGAGCGTGTCGACTTCTTCGTCAAGAACGGCAAGCTCGTCGAGGCCCAGCGTGTCGAGCAGCGCACGCGCTTCGACGTCGAGATGCTGCAGGAGGTCGGCCACTGCAAGGGCATCGAGAACTACACCCGCCACCTGTCGGGCGCCGCACCGGGCGAGCCGCCGTCGACGCTGGTCGACTACCTGCCGCGCGACGCGATCATGTTCCTCGACGAGAGCCACGTGCTGATCGGCCAGTTCGGCGGCATGTACAACGGCGACCGCGCGCGCAAGACGACGCTGGTCGAGTACGGCTTCCGCCTGCCCAGCGCGCTGGACAACCGCCCGCTGCGTTTCGAGGAGTTCGAGCGCCGCATGCGCCAGGCGGTGTTCGTCACCGCGACGCCGGCCGACTACGAGAAGACGCATTCCGGCCAGGTCGTCGAGCAGGTCGTGCGTCCGACCGGCCTCGTCGACCCCGAGGTCGAGGTGCGTCCGGCCTCGACCCAGGTCGACGACGTGCTGCAGGAGATCCGCGAGCGGGTCGACGTCAACGAGCGTGTGCTGATCACGACGCTGACCAAGCGCATGGCCGAGCAGCTGACCGACTACCTGTCGGACAACGGCGTCAAGGTGCGCTACCTGCACAGCGACATCGACACCGTCGAGCGCGTGGAGATCCTGCGCGACCTGCGCCTGGGCCTGTTCGACGTGCTCGTCGGCATCAACCTGCTGCGCGAAGGCCTGGACCTGCCCGAGGTGAGCCTGGTGGCGATCCTCGATGCCGACAAGGAAGGTTTTTTGCGTGCCGAGCGCAGCTTGATCCAGACCATCGGCCGCGCGGCGCGCAACGCGCGCGGCAAGGCCATCCTCTACGCCGACAAGATCACCGACTCGATGCGCCGCGCCATCGACGAGACCGAGCGGCGGCGCGCCAAGCAGATCGCGCACAACGAGGCGATGGGCATCGTGCCGCGCACGGTCAACAAGAGGATCCGCGACCTGATCGACGGCGTCGTCAGCGACAAGACCGCCAAGGACGAGTTGCAGTCGGCGCAGGCGGCCGCCGAGGTCGAGGCGATGTCCGAGAAGGACCTGGGCAAGCGCATCAAGGCGCTGGAGAAGCAGATGCTCGAACACGCGCGCAACCTTGAGTTCGAGAAGGCGGCGCGGGTGCGCGACCAACTGGCGCTGCTGCGCGAGCAGGCCTTCGGCGCCGACGGCCACGATGTCAACGTGGTTCCGCTTGACGCCGCGCGCGGAGGCGCTCGATGAACCCGGCGCCGAGCAGCATCCTGTTGGTCTGCATGGGCAACATCTGCCGTTCGCCGACTGCCGAAGGCGTGCTGCGTGCCAAGCTCGACGCCGCCGGGCTCGCGAAGCGGCTGCGAGTCGACTCGGCCGGCACCCACGGTTATCACGCCGGCGAGGCGCCGGATCCACGCGCCGTGCGCCACGCGGCTGCGCGGGGTTACGATCTCGCCCGGCTGCGGGCCCGGAAGGTCGAGCGCGAGGACTTCTCGCGCTTCGACTGGATCCTCGCGATGGACGAGGACAACCTGGCCCGGCTGAGGCAGATCGCACCCGACGACGCCCGCGCCGACCTCGGGTTGCTCATGGAGCACGCACTGCAGCATGCAGGCGTGCGCGAGGTGCCGGACCCGTATTACGGGTCGGCAGCGGGTTTCGAACGTGTTCTCGATCTGGTCGAGGATGCGTGCGACGGGATCGTCGCCCGCCTGCTGCGTGCGCAGTCCACGTGACGGCGCCGCCCCAAGCTTGACCAAATTGGTTGGTCTCAGCTATACTTGAGCAATCTAGTCGGGATCGCTCTACGGGGAAACCCGCGATCGCCGACGCCTTCGTAAGGAGACATCCATGAGACTGACCACCAAAGGCCGCTTCGCCGTCACCGCGATGATCGACCTCGCGCTGCGCTCGCACAGCGGCCCGGTGGCGCTGGCGGCCATCAGCCAGCGGCAGCAGATTTCGCTGTCCTACCTGGAACAGCTGTTCGGCAAGCTGCGCCGCCATGAGCTGGTCGAGAGCACGCGCGGCCCGGGCGGCGGTTATTCGCTGGGCCGTGGCGCCGACGAGATCACCGTCGCCGACATCATCGTCGCCGTCGACGAGCCGATCGACGCCACCGGCTGCGGCGGCAAGGAAAACTGCCACGGCGACGACGGCGGCCGCTGCATGACGCACGACCTCTGGGCGAGCCTGAACAACAAGATGATCGAGTACCTCGACTCGATCTCGCTGAAGAAGCTCGTCGACGAGCAGATCGCCAAGGGCGTCTCGGTCGAGGAAGCGCCGATCAAGCGCGCGATCTCCTCGCAGCCGGTCGTCAAGCCGATCAAGGTCACCGCGCCGAACTCGGTCTTCGCGTTCGGCAGTTCCTTCACCAAGTAAGCGACATGACCCCGCATTTCCCGATCTACATGGATTACGGCGCGACGACGCCGGTGGACCCGCGCGTCGTCGACGTGATGATCCCGTGGCTGCGCGAGCACTTCGGCAACCCGGCGTCTCGCAGTCATGCCTGGGGCTGGGAAGCGGAAGAGGCGGTCGAGAAGGCGCGTGCGCAGGTCGCTTCGCTGATCAAGGCCGATCCGCGCGAGATCGTCTGGACCTCGGGTGCCACCGAGAGCAACAACCTCGCGATCAAGGGCGCGGCGCACTTCTACGCCTCGCGCGGCAAGCACCTGATCACCGTGAAGACCGAGCACAAGGCGGTGCTCGACACGATGCGCGAGCTGGAGCGCCAGGGTTTCGAGGTCACCTACCTCGACGTCCAGGAGGATGGCCTGCTCGACCTGGAGCGCTTCAAGGCGGCGCTGCGTCCGGACACGATCCTCGTGTCGGTGATGTTCGTGAACAACGAGATCGGCGTGATCCAGGACATCCCGGAGATCGGCCGCCTCTGCCGCGAGCGCGGCATCATCTTCCACGTCGACGCCGCGCAGGCCACCGGCAAGGTGGCGATCGACCTCGGCACGCTGCCGGTCGACCTGATGAGCCTGGCCTCGCACAAGAGCTACGGCCCGAAGGGCATCGGCGCGCTGTACGTGCGCCGCAAGCCGCGCGTGCGGCTGGAAGCGCAGATGCACGGCGGCGGCCACGAGCGCGGCATGCGCTCGGGCACGCTGCCCACGCACCAGATCGTCGGCATGGGCGAGGCCTTCGCGATCGCCGAGGCCGAGATGGGCACCGAGAGCGAGCGCATCCGCATGCTGCAGAAGCGCCTGCTCGACGGCATCGCCGACATCGAGCAGGTCTTCATCAACGGCGACCTCGAGCGGCGCGTGCCGCACAACGTCAACGCCAGCTTCAACTTCGTCGAGGGCGAGTCGCTGATCATGGGCATCAAGGGCATCGCGGTGTCCTCGGGCTCGGCCTGCACCTCGGCCAGCCTGGAGCCCAGCTACGTGCTGCGTGCGCTGGGCCGCAGCGACGAGCTGGCGCACTCCAGCCTGCGCATGACGATCGGCCGCTTCACGACCGAAGCGGAGATCGACTACGCGGTGGCGACGCTCAAGGACCGCGTCGCCAAGCTGCGCGAGCTGTCGCCCCTCTGGGACATGTACAAGGACGGCGTCGACCTGAGCACGATCCAGTGGTCTGCGCACTGAACGGATAGAACCAGGAGAACTCACATGGCCTACAGCGACAAGGTCGTCGACCACTACGAGAACCCTCGCAACGTGGGCGGCTTCGAGAAGGGTGACGAGACGGTGGGCACCGGCATGGTCGGCGCCCCGGCCTGCGGCGACGTGATGAAGCTGCAGATCAAGGTCGACCCGAGCACCGGGCTGATCGAGGACGCGCGTTTCAAGACCTACGGCTGCGGCTCGGCGATCGCGTCGAGCTCGCTGGTCACCGAATGGGTCAAGGGCAAGACGCTGGACCAGGCGCTGGAGATCAAGAACACCGACATCGCCGAGGAACTGGCGCTGCCGCCGGTGAAGATCCACTGCTCGATCCTCGCCGAGGATGCGATCAAGGCCGCCGTCCAGGACTACAAGGCCAAACACGGCGAAGCCGTGGCGACGCAGCCGTAAGGGGATCATGTCGATCACTCTGACCGAAGCGGCGGCCCGCCACGTCACGCGTTATCTCGGCCGCCGCGGCAAGGGCGTCGGCGTGCGCCTGGGCGTCAAGACGACGGGCTGCTCGGGCCTGGCCTACAAGCTGGAGTACGCCGACGAGGTGGGCGCCGAGGACATCGTCTTCGAGGACCACGGCGTCAAGGTGCTCGTCGACCCGAAGAGCCTGCCCTACCTGGACGGCACGCAGCTGGACTTCGTGCGCGAAGGCCTCAACGAAGGCTTCAAGTTCCACAACCCTCGCGAACGCGACCGTTGCGGCTGCGGCGAGTCCTTCCGCGTCTGACCGACAATACCGGGTTGCCCCGAGTCCGGCGCGGCCCTCGTGGCCGCGCTTTGCCTTGCACGCGATGCTGACCATCCGCCCCGAACGCCCCGACCAGCCCGAGGTCGCCGCGCTGCTCGAGCAGCTCGACGCCTATCTTGCATCGCTGTACCCGCCGGAGGCCAACCACATCCTCGACGTGCAGGCGCTGCTGGCGCCGGACGTGTATTTCCAGGTCGCGCGCCGCGCCGGCCGGCTGGTGGGCATCGGTGCCTTCCGCCGCATGCCCGGCGAGACCGCCACCGCGGGCGAGCCCTACGGCGAGATCAAGCGCATGTTCGTGCCGCCGGCCGAACGCGGCCAGCGCATCGCCGAGAAGCTGCTGAACTCGCTGGAAGACCGGCTGCGCACCGAGAGCTACCGCTGGGCGCTGCTGGAGACCGGCGTCGACCAGCACGAGGCGATTCGTCTTTACGAGCGCTGCGGCTACGTGCGCCGCGGTGCTTTCGCCGGCTACCCCGACAACGGCCTCTCGGCCTTCTACGCCAAGGCGCTATGAAGCTCGACGACGACGATTTCACGCTGCTGGGCCTGCCGCGCCGCCATGGCGTCGACCGCGCCGCGCTCGACGCCGCCTGGCGCCGGCTGCAGGGCGAGGTGCACCCCGACCGCTTTGCCGCCCAGGGCGCCGCCGCGCAGCGCGTGGCGATGCAGTGGGCGGTGCGTGTCAACGAGGCCTACCAGCGCCTGAAGGACCCGCTGGCGCGCGCCGCCTACCTCTGCGAGCTGCGTGGCGCCGCCGTCGACGCCGAACGCAACACGGCGATGCCGACCTCGTTCCTGATGCAGCAGATGCAGTGGCGCGAAGCGCTGGAAGAAGCCGCCGACCTGGCCGCCGTCGAGGCGCTGGACGCCGAGGTCGCCGCCGCCGAACGGGCGCTGCTGGCCGACGTCGAGCGCCGTCTCGACACCGAGGACGATGCCGCCGCGGCTGCCGCCGACGTGCGTGCGCTGATGTTCGTGAACCGTTTCCGCCAGGACATCGAGCGCCGTCTCGACGCCCTGGACCCGACCCGCTGAAGAGCCGATGGCGCTGCTGCAGATATCCGAACCGGGCGCGACGCCCGACCCGCACCAGCGGCGCATCGCCGTCGGCATCGACCTGGGCACGACGCATTCGCTCGTCGCCTCGCTGCGCCACGGCGTGCCCGAGTGCCTGCCCGACGAGCAGGGCCGCGTGCTGCTGCCGTCGGCGGTGCGTTACCTGGACGGCGGCGGTCGCCGCATCGGCTGGGACGCGCTGGCCGCGGCCGCCGAGGACCCCGAGAACACCGTCGTCTCGGCCAAGCGCCTGATGGGCCGCCGCCTGGCCGACCTGCAGGGCACGGCGGGCAAGCTGCCGTACCGCTTCGTCGACACGCCGGGCATGGTGGCCATCGCCACGCGTGACGGCGAGAAGACGCCGGTCGAGGTCTCGGCCGAGATCCTGGCGGCGCTGCGCCAGCGTGCCGAGGACTCGTTCGACGACGAGATCTTCGGCGCCGTCATCACCGTGCCGGCCTATTTCGACGACGCCCAGCGCCAGGCGACCAAGGCTGCGGCGCAACTCGCCGGCTTGAACGTGCTGCGCCTGATCAGCGAGCCGACCGCGGCCGCCGTCGCCTACGGCCTGGACCAGGGCAGCGAAGGCCTGTACGCCGTCTACGACCTGGGCGGCGGCACCTTCGACCTGTCGCTGCTGCGCCTGAACCGCGGCGTCTTCGAGGTCGTCGCCACCGGCGGCGACGCGGCGCTGGGCGGCGACGACGTCGACCACGCGCTGGCCGACTGGGCGCTGGCGCAGGCCGGTGTCGCGGCGGTGTCGCCGCAGGACAAACGCGCCGCGCTGGTCGCCGCGCGCGCCGCCAAGGAGGCGCTGAGCGCCGCCGAGAGCGCCACCTGGCGCGCCACCATCGGCGGCGCCGAACACGCCGTCGAACTGACGCGCGGGCAGCTCGAGACGCTGGCGCGGCCGCTGGTCGAGCGCACCTTGGCGCTGGTGCGCAAGGTGCTGCGCGACGCCCGCGTCACGCGCGAGGAGGTGCAGGGCGTGGTGATGGTCGGCGGCGCGACGCGCATGCCGCTGGTGCGCACCGCGGTCGGCGAACTCTTCGGCCGCGAGGTGCTGACCAACCTGAACCCCGACGAGGTCGTCGCGCTGGGCGCGGCGGTGCAGGCCAACGCGCTGGCCGGCAATGCCGGCGACGGCGAGCTGCTGCTGCTCGACGTGATCGCGCTGTCGCTGGGGCTGGAGACGATGGGCGGCCTGGTCGAGCGCATCGTCGAGCGCAACACGACGATCCCGGTGGCCAAGGCGCAGGACTTCACGACCTTCAAGGACGGCCAGACGGCGATGGCGATCCACGTCGTCCAGGGCGAGCGCGACCTCGTCTCCGAGTGCCGCTCGCTGGCGCGTTTCGAGCTGCGTGGCATCCCGCCGATGGCCGCCGGCGCGGCGCGCATCCGCGTCACCTTCCAGGTCGACGCCGACGGCCTGCTCAGCGTCTCGGCGCGCGAGCAGGGCTCGGGCGTCGAGGCCAGCGTCGTCGTCAAGCCCAGCTACGGCCTGGACGACGGCCAGATCGCCCGCATGCTGCAGGAAGGTTTCACGCACGCCGCCGACGACATGGCCGCACGCGCGCTGCGCGAGGCCCAGGTCGAGGCCGAGCGCATGGTGCTGGCCACGCGCGCCGCGCTGGACGCCGACGGCGCGCTGCTGTCGCCCGAGGAGCGTGCCGAGATCGACACGCTGATCGCCGACACGCTGGCGATCGCCGCCGGCAGCGACGCCGCGGCGATCGAAGCTGCCGTCAAGGCGCTGGCCGACGGCACCGAAGCCTTCGCCGCAGCGCGCATGAACCAAGGCATCCGGCAGGCGCTGTCCGGCCGCCGTGTCGAGGACGTCTGAACCATGCCTGTCATCCGAATCCTTCCCCACCCCGAGTACTGCCCCGAGGGCAAGACCGTCGAGGCGCCGGCCGGCACCTCGATCTGCGAGGCGCTGCTGGACAACGGCGTCGAGATCGAGCACGCCTGCGAGATGAGCTGCGCCTGCACCACCTGCCACGTCGTCGTGAAGGAGGGCTTCGCGTCGCTGGGCGAACTCGACGAGACCGAGGAAGACCTGCTCGACCGCGCCTGGGGGCTGCAGCCGACCTCGCGGCTGAGCTGCCAGGCCATCCTGTCGAACCAGGACGTGACGGTCGAGATCCCGCGCTACTCGATCAACCACGCGCGCGAGAAGCACTGAGCCGGAGCACCGCGCCCCGCGTCGGTGCCAGGGTCTTGCCGCCAAACGAAAAAAAACCTCCCCGGCGGGAGCCGGAGAGGTGGGTATAAAGGGCCTGTTGCCCTGCTGAGGAGATAGACAGACACCCGACGGAGGTGTCGCTTTCTCTCTCGCAAGCACCGTGCCAGCACATCGGGAGGCGCGCACCAGCGCCTCGACACTGCCCGCCATGATCGTTCTCGGATTCGAGTCTTCCTGCGACGAGACCGGCGTCGCGCTGGTCGAGACCCGGCCCGGCGCCGCGCCGCGCCTGCTCGGCGAAGCGCTGCACAGCCAGGCCGAGATGCACGCCGAATACGGCGGCGTCGTGCCCGAACTGGCCTCGCGTGACCACATCCGCCGCGTGCTGCCGCTGGCGCGCCAGGTGCTCGCCGAATCGGGGCGCACGCTGGCCGAGGTCGACCTCGTCGCCTACACGCGCGGCCCGGGGCTGGCCGGCGCGCTGCTGGTCGGCGCCGGCGTCGCCGTCGCGCTCGGCGCCGCGCTCGGCCGGCCGACCTTCGGCGTGCACCATCTCGAAGGGCATCTGCTGTCGCCTTTCCTCGCCGACCCGGCGCCCGAGTTCCCCTTCGTCGCGCTGCTCGTGTCGGGTGGCCACACGCAGCTGATGCGCGTCGACGCCGTCGGCTCGTACGAGCTGCTCGGCGAGACCATCGACGATGCCGCCGGCGAAGCCTTCGACAAGAGCGCCAAGCTGCTCGGTCTGGGCTACCCCGGCGGGCCGGCGCTGTCGCGGCTGGCCGAGTTCGGTGACGCCACGGCTTTCGCGCTGCCGCGGCCGCTGCTGCACAGCGGCGACCTCGACTTCTCGTTCGCCGGCCTCAAGACCGCGGTGATGACGCAGCAGCGCAAGCTGGGCCCTAACGTCTGCGAGCAGTCGCGTGCCGATCTGGCGGCGTCGACGCAGGCGGCGATCGTCGACGTGCTGTCGGCCAAGGCGCTGCGCGCGCTGAAGGCCAGCGGCACGAAGCGCCTCGTCGTCGCCGGCGGCGTCGGCGCCAACCGCCGGCTGCGCGAGACGCTGGACGCCGGCGCGAAGAAGCTCGGCGCGCGTGTCTTCTACCCGCCGCTGGCGCTGTGCACCGACAACGGCGCGATGATCGCGATGGCCGCGGCGATGCGGCTGGAGCGCGGTCTGGCTCAGGGCAGCACCGACGGCGCCTTCGACGTGCGGCCGCGCTGGCCGCTGGACGAGGTCTCGGCAGCGGCCTCCTAGAATCCCGCTTCCGCCCCGGCGCGCCGCCCGCGCGCGACGGTCTCCGGGCGGGCGCGCCGCGCCCGCCGCCAGCCGAACGTCTCCGCGATGAACCCCTCCTCCCTGACGCGCCGCGCCTGGCTCGCGCTCGCCGCCGCCGGCCTGGCCGCCCCGCTGCACGCGCAACCCCAGGCCGCGCCGATCAAGATCGCGCTGATCGAGGGCCTCTCGGGCGCTTTCGCCAACGCCGGTGACGCCGTCGCACGCAACATCCAGTGGGCCGTCGAACGTGTCAACGCACGGGGCGGCGTGCGCCTGCCCGGCGGCGCGCGGCCGCTGGAGCTGGTGCGCCTGGACAGCAAGGGTTCGACCGAGGAGGCGCTGTCGCTGCTGCGCGCGGCGCTGGACCAGCGCATTGCCTTCGTGCTGCAGGGCAACAGCTCGGCCACCGCGGCGGCGCTGATCGACGCGCTGGACAAGCACAACGCGCGCGAGCCCGACCGGCGCGCGATCTTCCTCAACTACTCGGCCGTCGACCCGGCGCTGACCAACGAACGCTGCAGCTTCTGGCACTTCCGCTTCGACGCCCACGCCGACATGCGGCTGGCGGCACTGACCGACGTGCTGCAGGGCGACCGCGCCGTGAAGAAGGTCTACCTGATCGGCCAGGACTACAGCTTCGGCCAGCACGTCAACCGCAAGGCGCGCGAGATGATCGCCGCCAAGCGCCCCGACATCGAGATCGTCGGCGACGAGCTGCACCCGATGGGCCGGGTGAAGGACTTCATCCCCTACGCCACGAAGATCAAGACCAGCGGCGCCCAGGCGGTGCTGACCGGCAACTGGGGCAACGACCTGACGCTGCTGGTGCGCGCGCTGCGCGAGGTCGGCAGCGACGCCAAGCTCTACACCTTCTACGGCAACGCGCTCGGCGCGCCGGCCGCGGTGGGCGACGCCGGCATCGGTTCGGTGCTGGCGGTGGCCGAGTGGCACCCCAACGTCGGGGGCGCGCCGGCCGAGGCCTTCTACGCCGCGTTCCGCAAACGTTTCCCGGACCCGCGCGAGGACTACGTGCACGCGCGCATGCAGGTGCTGGTCGAGATGCTGGCCGCGGCGATCGAACGTGCACGCGGCACCGAGGCCGCCGCGGTGGCGCGTGCGCTCGAAGGCCTGAGCTACGACGGCGCCACGCTCGGCGGCCTGCACCGCGCGACGATGCGCGCCGAGGACCACCAACTGCAGCAGCCGCTGGTCGTCAGCGTGATGGAACGCGCCGGCACGCGCGACGTGCCGCACGACGTCGAAGGCTCGGGCTACGGCTTCAGGACGCTGCGCCGCCTGGACGCCGCAGCTGTCGCCCAGCCCAGCACCTGCCGCATGAACCGCCCCCGCTGACGCCGAGACCCCGATGCGCGACACCATCCAGACCCTGCCGGCTTCCAAGATCCGCGAAGTCGCCAACGCCGGCCTCGGCCGCGACGATGTGCTCGCCTTCTGGTTCGGCGAAAGCGACGAGGTCACGCCCGAACCGGTGCGGCGGGCCGCGGCACGCTCGCTCGAAGCCGGCGAGACCTTCTATTCGCACAACCTCGGCCTGCCCGAGCTGCGCGAGGCGATCGCCGCCTACGCCAGCGCGCTGCACGGCCCGGTCGACGCCGGCCGCATCGCCGTCACGTCCTCGGGCGTCAACGCGCTGATGCTGGCGATGCAGCTGCTGGTCGGTGCCGGCGACGAGGTCGTCGCCGTCGTGCCGGTCTGGCCCAACCTGACGGCGCAGCCGGAGATCCTGGGCGCCACCGTCACCCGCGTGCCGCTGCGGCCGCAGGGCGGGCGCTGGGCGCTGGACCTGGACGAGCTGCTGGCGCGTGTCACCGAGCGCAGCCGCGTGCTGCTGGTCAACGCGCCGAACAACCCGACCGGCTGGACGCTGACACGCGCCGAGCAGCAGGCGATCCTGGAGCACTGCCGCAGGACGGGCACCTGGATCGTCGCCGACGAGGTCTACGAGCGCCTGGTTTTCGACGGCGGCGCCCAGGCGGCGCCGAGCTTCCTGGACATCGCCGGTGACGGCGACCGGCTGGTCGTCGTGCACAGCTTCAGCAAGAGCTTCCTGATGACCGGCTGGCGCCTGGGCTGGCTGGTGCTGCCGGCCGGCCACCACGACGGCATCGGCAAGCTGCTGGAGTTCAACAGCTCCTGCGCGCCGGTCTTCGTGCAGCGCGGCGGCCTGGCGGCGCTGGGCATCGCCGAGAGCTTCGTGCCCGGGCTCGTCGGGCGCCTGCGCGGCTGCCGCGACCGGCTGGTCGCCGGGCTGCAGGCGCTGCCCGGCGTCACGGTGGCTTCGCCGCCGGGTGGCATGTACGCCTTCTTCCGCGTCGAGGGCCGCGACGACTCGCTGGCCTTCGCCAAGGCGCTGGTGCGCGACCACGGCCTGGGTCTGGCGCCGGGCGCGGCCTTCGGCCCGGAAGGCGAGGGCTGGTTGCGCTGGTGCTTCGCGTCCAAGGACCCGGCACGGCTGGATGCGGGTCTGGAACGGCTGGCGGCCGCGATCCGTCTATAATCGCGTGTTCCGCTGGTTTCGGCCGGCGGGATCCACGCACGGCACCGGTCGGTTTCACTGGTGATCCGCAAGTCCGCAACACGGAAACCGCAGCCAGCGCCAACGGCCT
Organism: Rubrivivax sp. JA1026; assembly: GCF_011065555.1. Lineage (NCBI taxonomy): Bacteria > Pseudomonadati > Pseudomonadota > Betaproteobacteria > Burkholderiales > Sphaerotilaceae > Rubrivivax > Rubrivivax sp. JA1026. The sequence goes on along the minus strand of NZ_JAALCQ010000003.1, from coordinate 73,200 downwards.
GGGCGGTCTCCACTCGTCAAGAGGAAACGCCCATGTCCCTCGATATCGCGAAGAAGGCCGAGATCGTCGCGGCCAACGCCCGTGGCGCCAACGACACCGGCTCCCCCGAAGTCCAGGTCGCGCTGCTGACCGCTCGCATCAACGAGCTGACCCCGCACTTCAAGCAGCACCTGAAGGACCACCACGGCCGCCGCGGCCTGCTGAAGATGGTCAACCAGCGCAAGCGCCTGCTGGCCTACCTGAAGGACCGTGCGCCCGATCGCTACACCGCGCTGATCGCCAAGCTGGGCCTTCGCAAGTAAGAATCGGATCGGGGGCGCCGCGCCGCGGCGGCCCCGTCTTCCCAGGTTTCTCCAACCGGGCACGGACGCAGCCGTGTCATTCCAACGACGCCTCGAACAGGGTTTCACTGGAATGGCATCGCGCCGGCCCAACACCGAAAGGCAATGCCCATGAGCATGTTCAACAAGGTCACGAAGAGCTTCCAATGGGGCTCGCACCAGGTCACGATGGAAACGGGCGAGATCGCCCGCCAGTCCACCGGCGCCGTCGTCGTCAGCGTCGACGACACCGTCGTGCTGGCCACCGTGGTCGCCAAGTCCGACGCCAAGGCCGGCCAGGACTTCTTCCCGCTGACCGTCGACTACATCGAGAAGACCTACGCCGCCGGCAAGATCCCCGGCAGCTTCTTCAAGCGTGAAGGCCGTCCGAGCGAACTCGAGACGCTGACCTCGCGCCTGATCGACCGCCCGATCCGTCCGCTGTTCCCCGAAGGCTTCTACAACGAGGTCCAGGTCGTCATCCACGTGCTGAGCCTGAACCCCGAGGTCCAGGCCGACATCCCGGCGATGATCGCGACCAGCGCCGCGCTGTCGATCAGCGGCATCCCGTTCAATGGCCCGATCGGCGCCGCGCGCGTCGGCTACGTCAACGGCGAGTACGTGCTCAACCCGAGCGCCGCCCAGCTGGTCGACAGCCAGATGGACCTCGTCGTCGCCGGCACCGAAGCCGCCGTGCTGATGGTCGAGTCCGAGGCCACCGGCCTGTCCGAGGAAGTGATGCTCGGCGCCGTCGTCTTCGGCCACGACCAGGGCAAGATCGCGATCGCCGCGATCAACGAGCTGGTGCGTGAAGCCGGCAAGCCGGCCTGGGACTGGCAGCCGCCGGCCAAGGACGAGGCCTTCATCGCCAAGGTCACCGCGTTGGCCGAGGAGCCGCTGCGCGCCGCCTACCAGATCCGCAGCAAGCAGGCCCGCACCCAGGCCACGCGTGCCGTCGGCGCCAGCGTGCAGGCCGCGCTGAAGGAAGAGGGCGTCGCCTTCGACCCGGTCGCCGTCGACAACCTGCTGTTCGAGATCGAGGCGCGCATCGTGCGCGGCCAGATCCTGGCCGGCGAGCCGCGCATCGACGGCCGCGACACGCGCACCGTGCGCCCGATCGAGATCCGCTCCAGCGTGCTGCCGCGCACCCACGGCTCGGCGCTGTTCACGCGCGGCGAGACGCAGGCCCTGGTCGCCGCGACGCTGGGCACCGAACGCGACGCGCAGCGCATCGACGCGCTGGCCGGCGAGTTCGAGGACCGCTTCATGCTGCACTACAACATGCCCCCGTTCGCCACCGGCGAGACGGGCCGCGTGGGCAGCCCCAAGCGCCGCGAGATCGGCCACGGCCGCCTGGCCAAGCGGGCGCTGGTCGCCGTGCTGCCGAACAAGGACGAGTTCCCGTACACGATGCGCGTGGTCTCGGAGATCACCGAGTCCAACGGTTCGTCGTCGATGGCCTCGGTCTGCGGCGGCTGCCTGTCGCTGCTGGACGCCGGCGTGCCGCTGAAGGCGCACGTCGCCGGCATCGCGATGGGCCTGATCAAGGAAGGCAACCGCTTTGCCGTGCTGACCGACATCCTCGGTGACGAGGATCACCTCGGCGACATGGACTTCAAGGTGGCCGGCACCGCCAGCGGCATCACGGCGCTGCAGATGGACATCAAGATCCAGGGCATCACCAAGGAGATCATGCAGGTCGCCCTGGCGCAGGCCAAGGAAGCGCGTCTGCACATCCTGGGCAAGATGGTCGAGGCCGTCGGCGGCGCCAAGGCCGAGGTGAGCCAGTTCGCCCCGCGCCTGTACACGATGAAGATCAACCCGGAGAAGATCCGCGACGTCATCGGCAAGGGTGGCGCGACGATCCGGGCGCTGACCGACGAGACCGGCTGCACGATCGACATCGGCGAAGACGGCACGATCACGATCGCCAGCACCGACGCCGACAAGGCCGCCTTCGCGCAGAAGCGCATCGAGGAGATCACGGCCGAGGCCGAGATCGGCAAGGTCTACGAAGGCCCGATCACCAAGATCCTGGACTTCGGCGCCCTGGTCAACATCCTGCCGGGCAAGGACGGCCTGCTGCACATCAGCCAGATCGCCCACCAGCGTGTCGAGAAGGTCACCGACTTCCTCGAAGAAGGCCAGGTCATCAAGGTCAAGGTGCTCGAGACCGACGAGAAGGGCCGCATCAAGCTCAGCATGAAGGCGCTGCTCGACAAGCCGGAAGGCTACGTCGAGGAAGAGCGTCCGCGCCGCGAGCGCAGCGAGCGGGGTGACCGTGGCGATCGCGGCGATCGTGGTCCGCGCCGCGAGCGTGAACCCCGCGAGCCGCGTGAACCGCGCGAGCCGCGTGCCGAGGCGGCTCCGGTCGCCGACGCGCCGGCCGCTGAGGCGCCGGCTCCGGAGCAGGGCGCCGAGCGCGCGCCCGGCCAGGAGTAAGCCGCAGCGATGCGTGCTGTCGAGATCAGCCGTTTCGGCCGGCCCGAGGTGCTGCAGATCGTGCAGCGCCCGGCGCCGGTGCCGGCGGCCGGCGAGCTGCTGATCGCGGTGCAGGCTTCGGGCGTCAACCGCCCGGACGTGCTGCAGCGCCGCGGCCACTACCCGCCGCCGCCGGGCGCTTCCGACCTTCCCGGTCTGGAGGTCGCCGGGACGGTGCTCGACGGTGCGCCCGAGGATCTCGCGGCCGCGGGGCTGGCGATCGGCGACGCGGTCTGTGCGCTGGTCGCCGGCGGCGGTTATGCCGAGCAGTGCGTCGCTCCGGCGGCGCAGTGCCTGCCGGTGCCGCGCGGGCTGACGATGGTCGAGGCGGCGAGCCTGCCCGAGACCTTCTTCACCGTCTGGCAGAACGTGTTCGCCCTGTCGCGCCTGGCGCGTGGCGAGACGCTGCTGGTGCAAGGCGGCACGAGCGGCATCGGCGTCACCGCGATCCAGCTCGCCAAGGCCTTCGGCGCGCAGGTGATCGTCACCGCCGGCGGCGACGACAAGTGCGCCGCCGCGCGGGCGATCGGTGCCGACCACGCGATCAACTACCGCACGCAGGACTTCGCCGCCGAAGCCAATCGCCTGACCGATGGCCGCGGCGTCGACGTCGTGCTCGACATGGTCGCCGGCGACTACGTCGCGCGCGAGGTCGAGTGCCTGGCGGTCGACGGCCGCCTGGCGATCATCGCGGTCCAGGGCGGCACGGCCAGCGCTTTCGACGCCGGCCAGGTGCTGCGCAAGCGCATCACGATCACCGGCTCGACGCTGCGTGCGCGCAGCGTCGGCTACAAGGCCGGCCTGGCCCGTGCGCTGCACGAGCAGGTCTGGCCCTTGCTGGAGACCGGCGCCGTCAAGCCGGTCGTGCATCGCGTGTTTCCGGCGGCCGAGGCGGCCGCGGCGCACGCGCTGATGGAATCCGGTTCGCACGTCGGCAAGATCGTGCTGAGCTGGTGAACCCCTTCTCGAGGACTCCCAAGATGCGACGCAAGCTCGTGGTGGGCAACTGGAAGATGCATGGCAGCCGCCCGGCCAATGCCGAGCTGCTGGCCGCGCTGATCGCCGGCCGGCCTTACGCCGCCGACGTGGCGGTCTGCGTGCCCCACGTGTTCCTGTCCGAAACCGCGGCGACGCTGGCCGGCACGGACCTGCGCTGGGGTGCGCAGGATGTCTCCGAGCACGAGCAGGGCGCCTACACCGGCGAGGTGTCGGCGGCGATGCTGGCCGAATGCGGCTGCCGCTATGCCATCGTCGGCCACTCCGAACGCCGCGCCTACCACGCCGAGAGCGACGCCGTCGTCGCGCGCAAGGCGCAGGCGGCGCTGGCGCGTGGCGTGACGCCGATCGTCTGCGTCGGCGAGACGCTGGAGCAGCGTGACGCCGGCGAGACCGAGGCTGTCGTCAAGCGCCAGCTGTCGGCGGTGATCCACCAGCTGACGCACTGCGCCAGCGAGATCGTCGTTGCCTACGAGCCCGTCTGGGCCATCGGCACCGGCCGCACTGCGACGCCCGAGCAGGCGCAGGCGGTGCACGCGGTGCTGCGTGCGCAGCTGCAGGCCGCCACCGGCCGCGGCCAGACGATGCGCATCCTCTACGGCGGCAGCGTCAAGGCGGACAACGCCGCGACGCTGTTCGCGCAACCCGACATCGACGGCGGGCTGATCGGCGGTGCCTCGCTGAAGGCCGCCGACTTCATCGCGATCTGCCGCGCCGCGGCCTGAGTATTTCCCGGAGTTTTCCCATGCACATCTGGATGAACCTCATCCTCGTCCTGCAGATCCTGTCGGCCCTGGCGATGATCGGCCTCGTGCTGATCCAGCACGGCAAGGGCGCCGACATGGGCGCCTCGTTCGGCGGCGGCTCCTCGGGCAGCCTGTTCGGTGCCACCGGCAGCGCGAACTTCCTGTCGCGCTCGACGGCGGCCTGCGCGACGCTCTTCTTCTGCTGCACGCTGGCGCTGGCCTTCATGTCCAACAGCGTGCGAGGCCCGTCCCAGGAGCGCGGCAGCGTTCTCGACCGCGCGGCGCCCACGGCCCCGGCCGAACCCAGCGCGCCGGCCACCGGTGCGATTCCGGGTGCGCTGACCCCGGCGGCGCCGGCCTCCGGCGCGACCGGTGCGAATTGAGCGCGACTGAATCGTCTGTAAGGCTTTACGAGAAAGAAACCGCGAATCGATATAGAATGCGTCTTTGTCTGGTGAGCGACCCTCATGCCAACCAGACAGTAAGCGCCAGAGTTTGACGTCTTGCCGACGTGGTGAAATTGGTAGACACGCTATCTTGAGGGGGTAGTGGCGAAAGCTGTGCGAGTTCGAGTCTCGCCGTCGGCACCAAAGACCGAGTGACGTGTTGTCCGGAGGTGGTCCAAGCATCCGGCAACGCCGCCCCGAGGAGCAATCCGAACGGGCGAGAAGCGCGCCCGTCGGGCAGTCGTGTAGGCTGTTCGAGGCGCGTTTTTTTTCGACCTGACAGAACCTGACGGGACTCTGACTAGGATCAAAGAAACATGGACATCCAGGCCTACCTCCCCGTCATCCTGTTCGTGCTCGTCGGCCTTGCCGTCGGCGTCGCGCCACAGGTCCTCGGCTTCATCTTCGGCCCCAACCGGCCGGACGTCGAGAAGAACAGCCCGTACGAATGCGGGTTCGAGGCCTTCGAGGACGCACGCATGAAGTTCGACGTGCGCTACTACCTCGTCGCCATCCTCTTCATCCTCTTCGATCTCGAGATCGCTTTCCTCTTCCCCTGGGCCGTCGCCCTGCACGACATCGGCGCGACCGGGTTCTGGGCGATGATGCTGTTCCTCGGCATCCTCGTCGTCGGCTTCGTCTACGAGTGGAAGAAAGGCGCGCTGGACTGGGACTGAACCCGGCCGGCTGGGAGACACGCTATGGGAATCGAAGGCGTCATCAAGGAAGGCTTCGTCACCACCTCGGTGGACAAGCTGATCAACTGGTCCAAGACCGGATCGCTGTGGCCGATGACCTTCGGCCTCGCCTGCTGTGCCATCGAGATGATGCATGCCGGCGCCGCGCGCTACGACATGGACCGCTTCGGCATGCTGTTCCGGCCCAGTCCGCGCCAGAGCGACCTGATGATCGTCGCCGGCACGCTGTGCAACAAGATGGCGCCGGCGCTGCGCAAGGTCTACGACCAGATGGCCGAGCCGCGCTGGGTGCTGAGCATGGGCTCCTGCGCCAACGGCGGCGGCTACTACCACTACAGCTACTCCGTCGTGCGCGGCTGCGACCGCATCGTTCCGGTGGATGTCTACGTGCCGGGCTGCCCGCCGACGGCCGAGGCGCTGCTGTACGGGATCATGCAGTTGCAGAGCAAGATCCGACGCGAAAACACCATCGCGCGCTGACCGCGCGATCCGCACGATGAGCATCCGACTCGACCTCCTGCAGAGCGCCCTCGAAAGCGCGCTGGCCGGCAAGATCCGCACGTCCGTGCGCGCGCTCGGCGAGATCACCATCACCGTCGGCGCCGCCGACTACCTGGACGTCGCGCGCACGCTGCGCGACACGCCCGAACTGCGCTTCGAGCAGCTCGTCGACCTCTGCGGCGTCGACTACTCGGACTACCGCAACCAGCCCTGGGACGGCCCGCGCTTCTGCGTCGTCTCGCACCTGCTGTCGGTGACGCACAACTGGCGCCTGCGCCTGAAGGTCTTCTGCCCCGACGACGACCTGCCGGTGGTGGCTTCGGTCAACGACATCTGGGGCTCGGCCAACTGGTTCGAGCGCGAGGCCTTCGACCTCTACGGCATCGTCTTCGAGGGCCACCTCGACCTGCGCCGCATCCTCACCGACTACGGCTTCATCGGTCACCCGATGCGCAAGGACTTCCCGACCACCGGCAACGTCGAGATGCGCTACGACCCCGAGAAGAAGCGCGTGATCTACCAGCCGGTGACGATCGAGCCGCGCGAGATCATTCCGCGCGTCGTGCGCGAGGACAACTACGGCGGGCTGCACTGATGGCCGAGATCAAGAACTACACGCTGAACTTCGGCCCGCAGCACCCGGCCGCGCACGGGGTGCTGCGCCTCGTGCTCGAGCTCGACGGCGAGGTCATCCAGCGCGCCGACCCGCACATCGGCCTGCTGCACCGCGCCACCGAGAAGCTCGCCGAGACCAAGACCTACCTGCAGAACCTGCCGTACATGGACCGTCTCGACTACGTGTCGATGATGGTCAACGAGCAGGCCTACTGCCTGGCGGTCGAGAAGCTGCTGGGCATCGAGGTGCCGCTGCGCGCCAAGTACATCCGCACGATGTACGCCGAACTCACGCGCCTGCTCAACCACCTGCTGTGGCTGGGCACGCACGCCATGGACTGCGGCGCGATGAACGTCTTCCTCTACGCCTTCCGCGAGCGCGAGGACATCTTCGACATGTACGAGGCGGTGTCGGGCGCACGCATGCACGCGGCCTACTTCCGTCCGGGCGGCGTCTACCGCGACCTGCCGGACGCGATGCCGCAGTACACGTTCAGCAAGATCCGCAACGAGCGCGCGCTCAAGGAGCTGAACGCCAACCGCCAGGGCTCGCTGCTCGACTTCATCGAGGACTTCGTCAAGCGTTTCCCCAGCCGCGTCGACGACTACGAGACGCTGCTCACCGACAACCGCATCTGGAAGCAGCGCACCGTCGGCATCGGGGTCGTCACCCCCGAGCGCGCGCTGAACCTGGGCTTCTCCGGCCCGATGCTGCGCGGCTCGGGCATCGCCTGGGACCTGCGCAAGCAGCAGCCCTACGACGCCTACGACCGCGTCGACTTCGACATCCCGGTCGGCGTGAAGGGCGACACCTACGACCGCTATCTCGTCCGCATGGAGGAGATGCGCCAGTCCAACCGCATCGTGCAGCAGTGCGTGGACTGGCTGCGTGCGAACCCCGGCCCGGTCATCACCGACAACCACAAGGTCGCGCCGCCGGCCCGCGTGGACATGAAGGCCAACATGGAAGAGCTGATCCACCACTTCAAGCTCTTCAGCGAAGGCATGCACGTCCCCGAGGGCGAGGCCTATGCCACCGTCGAGCACCCCAAGGGCGAGTTCGGCATCTACCTGATCAGCGACGGGGCGAACAAGCCCTACCGCATGAAGATCCGTCCGCCGGGTTTCGTGCATCTGGCCGCGCTCGACGAGCTCGCGCGCGGCCACATGCTCGCCGACGCGGTCGCGATCATCGGCACCATGGACATCGTGTTCGGCGAGGTCGATCGATGAATTTCTCCGAAGCCACGCTGGCGCGCTTCGCGCGCGAAGTGGCCAAGTTCCCCGCCGACCAGAAGCAGTCGGCCGTGATGGCCTGTCTGGCGATCGTCCAGCACGAGCAGGGCCACGTGTCGCAGGAAGCCGAGGAGGCGATCGCCGCCTACCTGGGCATGCCGGCGATCGCGGTCCACGAGGTCACGACCTTCTACAACATGTACAACCAGCGGCGCGTGGGCAAGTACAAGCTCAACGTCTGCACCAACCTGCCGTGCCAGCTGCGCCACGGCGAGCATGCGCTGGACCACGTCTGCAAGAAGCTCGGCGTCGAGCCCTACGGCACGACCGAGGACGGCCTGTTCACCGTCCAGCCCAGCGAGTGCCTGGGCGCCTGCGCCGACGCGCCGGTGATGCTCGTCAACGACCGCGAGATGCTGAGCTTCATGAGCGACGAGCGCCTCGACGAGCTGATCGAGACGCTGCGCAAGGAAGGATGAGCATGGTCGACCTGTCCAAGTTCAAGACCCGCGGTGTCGAGACCTGCTTCCACGGCCGGCACCTGCAGCCGCAGATCTACGCCGGCCTCGACGGCCGCAACTGGCGCCTGGCCGACTACGTCGCGCGCGGCGGCTACTCGGCGCTGAAGAAGATCCTGGGCGCCGACGGCGGCCCGGGCATGACGCCGGACCAGGTCATCGCCGAGGTCAAGCTGTCGGCACTGCGCGGCCGCGGCGGCGCGGGCTTCCCGACGGGGCTGAAGTGGAGCTTCATGCCGCGCCAGTTCCCCGGGCCGAAGTACCTGGTGTGCAACTCCGACGAGGGCGAGCCCGGCACCTGCAAGGACCGCGACATCCTCTCGTACAACCCGCACATCGTCATCGAAGGCATGTGCATCGCGGCCTACGCGATGGGCATCCGCACGGGCTACAACTACATCCACGGCGAGATCTTCGAGGTCTACCAGCGCTTCGAGGAGGCGCTGGACGAGGCGCGTGCCGCCGGTTTCCTCGGCGACAACATCCTCGGCTCGCAGCACAGCTTCCAGCTGCACGCCTTCCACGGCTTCGGCGCCTACATCTGCGGCGAGGAGACGGCGCTGCTCGAGTCGCTCGAAGGCAAGAAGGGCCAGCCGCGCTTCAAGCCGCCGTTCCCGGCGAGCTTCGGCCTGTACGGCAAGCCGACGACGATCAACAACACCGAGACCTTCGCCGCGGTGCCGTGGATCATCAACCACGGCGGCCAGGCCTACCTCGAGGTCGGCAAGCCGAACAACGGCGGCACGAAGATCTTCTCGGTGGTCGGCGACGTCGAGCGCCCGGGCAACTTCGAGATCCCGATGGGCACGCCCTTCGCCACGCTGCTGGAGATGGCCGGCGGCGTGAAGGGCGGGGCGCTGAAGGCGGTGATCCCCGGCGGCTCGTCGGCCCCGGTGCTGCCGGCCCGGGTGATGATGGACCTGACGATGGACTACGACGCCATCGCCAAGGCCGGCTCGATGCTGGGCTCGGGCGCCGTCATCGTCATGAACGACAAGCGCTGCATGGTCAGGAGCCTGATGCGCCTGTCCTACTTCTACCAGCACGAGAGCTGCGGCCAGTGCACGCCGTGCCGCGAGGGCACCGGCTGGCTGTGGCGCCTGGTGGAACGCATCGAGACCGGGAAGGGGCGCGCCGAGGACCTGGCGCTGCTCGACTCCGTCGCGGACAACATCAAGGGCCGCACGATCTGCGCCCTCGGTGACGCGGCTGCCATGCCCGTGCAGGGCATGCTGAAGCACTTCCGCGACGAATTCGCCTGGCACGTCGAACACAAGACCTGCATGGTCTCCCAGCACGCCTAGGGCTCGCATGATCGAACTCGAACTCGACGGGAAAAAGGTCCAGGTCGCCGAAGGCAGCATGGTCATGCATGCCGCCGACGCGGCCGGCACCTACGTTCCCCACTTCTGCTACCACAAGAAGCTCTCGATCGCGGCCAACTGCCGCATGTGCCTGGTCGAGATCGAGAAGGCCCCGAAGCCGATGCCGGCCTGCGCGACCCCGGTCACGCAGGGCATGGTGGTGCGCACCAACAGCGAGAAGGCCGTCCGCGCCCAGAAGGGCGTGATGGAGTTCCTGCTGATCAACCACCCGCTGGACTGCCCGATCTGCGACCAGGGCGGCGAGTGCCAGCTGCAGGACCTGTCGATGGGCTACGGCGGCTTCGCCTCGCGCTACAGCGAGGAGAAGCGCGTCGTCTTCCACAAGGACGTCGGCCCGCTGCTGTCGATGGAGGAGATGTCGCGCTGCATCCACTGCACGCGCTGCGTGCGCTTCGGCCAGGAGATCGCCGGAGTCATGGAGCTCGGCATGGTCCACCGCGGCGAGCACAGCGAGATCACGACGATGCTGGGCAACACCGTCGACAGCGAGCTCTCGGGCAACATGATCGACCTCTGCCCGGTCGGCGCGATCACCAGCAAGCCCTTCCGCTACCAGGCCCGGACCTGGGAGCTGTCGCGCCGCAAGAGCGTCAGCCCGCACGACAGCACCGGCGCCAACCTGATCGTCCAGGTCAAGGCCAACAAGGTGCTGCGCGTCGTCCCGTTCGAGAACGAGGACGTCAACGAGTGCTGGATCGCCGACCGTGACCGCTTCAGCTACGACGCGCTGAACAGCCCGTCGCGCCTGACCCGGCCGATGATCAAGCAGGGCGGCCAGTGGCAGGCCGTGGACTGGAACACCGCGCTGGGCTACGTCGCCGACGGCCTGAAGCGCGTCATCGCCGAGTTCGGCCCGCAAGGCGTCGGCGCGCTCGGCAGCGCGCACTCCACCGTCGAGGAACTGCACCTGCTGGCCAAGCTCGTGCGCGGCCTGGGCAGCCAGAGCGTCGACTTCCGCACCCGCCACGCCGACTTCGCCAACGTCGCGCCGGCCGGCCACGCGCGCTGGCTGGGCCTGCCGATCGCCGCGCTGACGACGCTGGACACGGTGTTCGTCGTCGGCTCCTTCCTGCGCAAGGACCACCCGCTGTTCGCGCAGCGCATCCGCCAGGCGGCGCGCCACGGGGCCCGCGTCCATTCGCTGTCGGCGTCGCGCGAAGACTGGGCGATGCCGCTGGCCGGCCACCTGGCGGCGCTGCCGTCGGGCTGGCACGGTGCGCTGGCCGAAGTCGCCGCGGCCGTCGCGGCCGCCAAGGGCGTCGCCGCGCCGGTCGCCGCACAGCCGGGCGAAGCTGCCCAGGCCGTCGCCGCCGCGCTCGTCGCCGGCGAACACAAGGCCGTGCTGCTGGGCAACGCCGCCGCGCAACACCCGCAGGCCTCGGCGCTGCTGGTGCTGGCGCAGTGGATCGGCCAGCACACCGGCGCCGCCGTCGGCTACCTCGGCGAGGCGGCCAACACGGTCGGTGCGCAGCTCGTCGGCGCGCTGCCGGGCGAAGGCGGGTTCAACGCCGGCCAGATGCTGTCGCAGCCGATGAAGGCGCTGATCGCGCTGAACCTCGAGCCGGTGCTTGACGCCGCCGACGCCGCCGCCGCGCGTGCCGCGCTGGGTGGCTCGGGGCTCGTCGTCTCGCTGTCGCCGTTCGAGGACGCGATGGCCGACGTCGCCGACGTCATGCTGCCTATCGCGCCGTTCACCGAGACCGCCGGCAGCTTCGTCAACGCCGAAGGCCGGCTGCAGAGCTTCCAGGGCGTCGTGCGCCCGCTGGGCGACACGCGTCCGGCCTGGAAGGTGCTGCGCGTGCTCGGCAACCTGCTCGGACTGCCGGGCTTCGATCACGACAGCGCCGAGGCCGTGCGCGCCGAGGCGCTGGGCGACCCGGCCACGATCGCCGCGCGTCTGGACAACACGCCGGCCGCCGCCACCGGCTCGCCGGTCGCGCGCGACGGCGCGCTCGAGCGTGTCGCCGACGTGCCGATCTACGCCACCGACTCGCTGGTGCGCCGCTCGGCGCCGCTGCAGCGCAGCGCCGACGCGCGTGTGCCGCCGGTCGGCCTGTCGTCGTCGCTGTGGCGCCAGCTCGGTCTCGCCAAGGGCGACAAGGTGCTGGTCGCGCAGGGGCAGGGCGCTGCCGTGCTCGCCGCGCGTGAGGAGCCCTGGCTGGCCGACGGCGCCGTGCGCGTGGCCGCCGGCCACCCGGACACCGTCGCGCTGGGCGCGATGTTCGGCCCGATCACGGTGGAGAAGGCCTGACCATGCTGGACTCGCTGAACCAATACGGCACTGCCGCGCTCGGCCCCGGCGGCTGGCTGGTGGTCTGGACGCTGCTGAAGATCATCGTCCTGGTGCTGCCGCTGATGGGCTGCGTCGCCTACCTGACGCTGTGGGAGCGCAAGGGCATCGGCTTCACGCAGATCCGCCTCGGCCCCAACCGCGTCGGCCCGGGCGGCCTGCTGCAGCCGATCGCCGACGCGGTCAAGCTGATCTTCAAGGAGATCATCCGTCCGTCCGCGGCGAGCAAGGGCCTGTTCTTCCTCGGCCCGATCATGACGATCACGCCGGCGCTGGCGGCCTGGGCGGTGATCCCGTTCGGCCCGGAGACGGTGCTGGCCAACGTCAACGCCGGCCTGCTGCTGCTGCTGGCGATCACCTCGATCGAGGTCTACGGCGTCATCATCGCCGGCTGGGCGTCGAACTCGAAGTACGCCTTCCTCGGCGCGCTGCGCGCGTCGGCGCAGATGGTCAGCTACGAGATCGCGATGGGCTTCGCGCTCGTCGTCGTGGTGATGGTCTCGGGCACGCTGAACCTCGGCGAGATCGTCGCCGCGCAGGGCCGCGGCCTGGGCGTGGACAACGGTGCCAACCTGCTGTCGTGGAACTGGCTGCCGCTGCTGCCGATCTTCTTCGTCTTCTTCATCGCCGGCCTGGCCGAGACCAACCGCGCGCCGTTCGACGTCGTCGAGGGCGAGTCCGAGATCGTCGCCGGCCACATGATCGAGTACTCGGGGATGTCGTTCGCGATGTTCTTCCTGGCCGAGTACGCGAACATGATCCTGGTGAGCACGATGACCGTCGTGCTGTTCCTCGGCGGCTGGCTGCCCCCGTTCGCCTTCCTCGACTTCCTCCCCGGCTGGTTCTGGCTGGTCGCCAAGGTCTTCGTCGTCGTGACGATGTTCCTGTGGGTGCGCGCGACGCTGCCGCGCTTCCGCTACGACCAGATCATGCGCCTGGGCTGGAAGGTCTTCATTCCGGTGACCCTGGTCTGGCTGGTCGTGATCGGCCTGTGGATCCAGTCGCCGTTCAACATCTGGAAGTGAGGTCGACGATGCCCAACGCCTCCGCCATCAAGGACGTGCTGTCGAGCTTCATGCTCGCCGAGATCTTCAAGGGCATGGCGCTGACCGGCAGGCACTTCCTGTCCAAGGCGATCACGATCCAGTATCCCGAGGAGAAGACGCCGCTGTCGCCGCGCTTTCGCGGCCTGCATGCGCTGCGCCGCTACGAGAACGGCGAGGAGCGCTGCATCGCCTGCAAGCTCTGCGAGGCGGTGTGCCCGGCGATGGCGATCACGATCGAGAGCGACGTGCGCGCCGACGGCACGCGCCGCACGACGCGCTACGACATCGACCTGACGAAGTGCATCTTCTGCGGCTTCTGCGAGGAGAGCTGCCCGGTCGACTCGATCGTCGAGACGCACATCTTCGAGTACCACGGCGAAAAGCGCGGCGACCTGTACTTCACGAAGGACATGCTGCTGGCCGTCGGTGACCGCTACGAGAAGGAAGTCGCGGCCAACCGCGAGGCGGACGCTCCCTACCGCTGAGAACATGAACACGACCACGGCGCTCTTCTATCTCTTCTCCGCGGTGCTGCTGTTCGCCGCGCTGCGCGTGATCACCGCGCGCAGCACGGTGCACGGCGTGCTCTACCTCGTGCTCGCCTTCTTCAACGCGGCCTGCATCTGGATGCTGCTGCAGGCCGAGTTCCTGGCCATCGTGCTGGTGCTGGTCTACGTCGGCGCGGTGATGGTGCTGTTCCTGTTCGTCGTCATGATGCTGGACATCAACAGCGAATCGGTGCGCACCGGCTTCTGGAAGCACTTCCCGCTGGCCGGCATGGTCGGCGCGGTCATCGCGCTGGAGATGTCGCTGGTGCTGCTGCGCGGCTTCCAGCCGGCGCAGGCGCCCGAGCTGACGGCGCAGGCGCTGGAGATGGGCAACACCCGGCTGCTGGGCATCGAGCTCTACACGCACTACCTGTACCCGCTGCAGCTGGCGGCCGTGCTGCTGCTGGTGGCCATCGTCGCCGCGATCGCGCTGACGCTGCGCCACCGCAAGGACAGCCGCCGCGTCGACCCGGCCATGGCGGTGCGCGTCAAGCGCGCCGACCGCGTGCGCCTGGTCAAGGTGCCCACGGTCAAGGCCGACGCCGCGACCGACAACAAGGAAGGCCAAGCATGAGCCTCGGACCGATCACGCTCGGCCACTACCTGTCGCTGGGCGCCATCCTGTTCGCGCTGTCGGTCATCGGCATCTTCATGAACCGGCGCAACCTGATCGTGCTGCTGATGGCCATCGAGCTGATGCTGCTGGCCGTCAACCTGAACTTCGTCGCCTTCTCGCACTACCTGGGCGACATGGCGGGCCAGATCTTCGTGTTCTTCATCCTGACCGTCGCCGCCGCCGAGTCGGCGATCGGCCTGGCGATCCTCGTCGTGCTGTTCCGCAACCGCGCGTCGATCAACGTCGAGGAACTCGACGAACTGAAGGGTTGACGACAGACATGGCAGCGACTCTCTCGCAAAACCTCCTGCTCGCCGTCCCGCTCGCGCCGCTGGTCGGTGCGCTCGTCGCGGGCCTGGCCGGCAAGGCGGTCGGCCGCCGCGGCGCGCACACGGTGACGATCCTCGGCGTGCTGATCTCGTTCATCTGCTCGGCCATCGTGCTGAAGGCCGTGGCGATGGACGGTGCCCGCTTCGCCGGCACGATCTACGAATGGGCCGTCGTCGGCGGCCTGAGGATGGAAGTCGGCTTCCTCGTCGACGGCCTGACGGCGATGATGATGTGCGTCGTGACCTTCGTGTCGCTGATGGTGCACGTCTACACCATCGGCTACATGGAAGAGGACCCGGGCTACCAGCGCTTCTTCTCGTACATCTCGCTGTTCACCTTCTCGATGCTCATGCTGGTCATGAGCAACAACTTCCTGCAGCTGTTCTTCGGCTGGGAGGCGGTGGGCCTGGTGAGCTACCTGCTGATCGGCTTCTGGTTCAAGAAGCCGAGCGCGACCTTCGCCAACATGAAGGCCTTCCTGGTCAACCGGGTCGGCGACTTCGGCTTCATCCTCGGCATCGGCCTGATCGTCGCCTACGCCGGCACGCTGGACTACGCCGAGGCCTTCGCCAAGGGCCCGGAGCTGGCCGCGCTGAGCTTCCCCGGCCAGGACTGGATGCTGATCACCGTGATCTGCATCTGCCTGTTCATCGGCGCGATGGGCAAGAGCGCGCAGTTCCCGCTGCACGTCTGGCTGCCCGACTCGATGGAAGGCCCGACCCCGATCTCGGCGCTGATCCACGCCGCGACGATGGTCACCGCCGGCATCTTCATGGTGGCGCGCATGTCGCCGCTGTTCGAGCTGTCGGACACGGCGCTGAACTTCGTGCTCGTGATCGGTTCGATCACCGCGCTGTTCATGGGCTTCCTGGGCATCATCCAGAACGACATCAAGCGGGTCGTCGCCTACTCGACCCTGTCGCAGCTGGGCTACATGACGGTGGCGCTGGGCGTGTCGGCGTATTCGGTGGCGGTGTTCCACCTGATGACGCACGCGTTCTTCAAGGCGCTGCTGTTCCTGGCCGCGGGCTCGGTGATCATCGGCATGCACCATGACCAGGACATCCGCAACATGGGCGGCCTGCGCAAGTACATGCCCATTACCTGGATCACCGCGCTGCTGGGCTCGCTGGCGCTGATCGGCACGCCGCTGTTCTCGGGCTTCTACTCCAAGGACAGCATCATCGAGGCGGTGCACGCCAGCACCTTGCCGGGCGCCGGCTTCGCGCTGTTCGCGGTCACGGCCGGTGTCTTCGTCACCGCGTTCTACTCGTTCCGGATGTACTTCCTCGTCTTTCACGGCGAGGAGCGTTTCCGCCACAAGCCCTTCCCGCCGGAGGACGACCACGCGCATGGCGATGAGCACGGCCATGGCCACGACGCCACGCCGCACGAGTCGCCCTGGGTCGTGACCGCGCCGCTGCTGCTGCTGGCGCTGCCCTCGGTCGTGATCGGCTTCATGACCATCGGCCCGATGCTCTACGGCGACTTCTTCGCCGGCGCGATCTTCGTCGACGCTGCGAAGCACCCGGCGATGGCCGAGCTGGCCGAGAAGTGGCACGGCGCGACCGCGATGGCGCTGCATGGCCTGCAGACCGCGCCGTTCTGGCTGGCGCTGGCCGGTGTCGTCACCGCCTGGGTCTTCTACCTGAAGGCGCCGCAGATCCCGGCCGCGCTGGACCGCACGCTCAAGCCGCTGCGCACCGTGCTCGAGAACAAGTACTACATGGACTGGTTCAACGAGCACGTGCTGGCCGCCGGCGCGCGCCTGCTGGGCACCGGTCTGTGGAAGGGGGGCGACGTCGGCCTGATCGACGGCGCGATCGTCAACGGCTCGGCCAAGACGGTGGGCCTGCTCGCCGGCGTGCTGCGCCGCGTGCAGACCGGTCACCTGTACTGGTACGCGCTCGTCATGCTGCTGGGCATCTTCGGCTTCATGACCTGGCGCCTGTGGCCGTTCCTCGGCGGCCTGACGGGCTGACTCGCGACCGCAATAGAAGAGAGCAAAGAATGGGTCTTCTGAGTCTCGCGATCTGGATGCCGATCGCCTTCGGGATCTTGCTGCTGGCCGTCGGCCGCGACAGCAATCCCCACCTCGCGCGCTGGATCGCTCTCGTCGGCGCGGTCGCCAGCTTCCTGGTGACGATCCCGCTGATCACCGGCTTCGACGCCGGCACGGCGGCGCTGCAGTACCAGGAGCTCGTGCCCTGGATCGAGCGCTTCAACGTCAACTACCACCTCGGTGTCGACGGGCTGTCGGTGTGGTTCGTGCCGCTGACGGCCTTCATCACCGTCATCGTCGTCATCGCCGGCTGGCAGGTCATCACCGACCGCGTGCCGCTGTACCTGGGCGCGTTCCTGGTCCTGTCGGGCCTGATGGTCGGCGTGTTCTCGGCTGCCGACGGCCTGCTGTTCTACGTCTTCTTCGAGGCCACCCTGATCCCGATGTACATCATCATCGGCGTCTGGGGCGGCGCACGCCGGGTCTATGCGGCGTTCAAGTTCTTCCTCTACACGCTGCTGGGCTCGCTGCTGATGCTCGTCGCGGTGGTCTACCTGTACTACCAGTCGGGTGGCAGCTTCGAGATCCAGGACTGGCACAAGCTGCCGCTGACGCTGGCCGCGCAGACGCTGCTGTTCGTCGCCTTCTTCGCCGCGTTCTCGGTGAAGGTGCCGATGTGGCCGGTGCACACCTGGCTGCCCGACGCCCACGTCGAGGCGCCGACCGGCGGCTCGGTGGTGCTGGCGGCGATCATGCTGAAGCTGGGCGCCTACGGCTTCCTGCGCTTCTCGCTGCCGATCGCGCCCGACGCGGCGCGCGAGTACGCCTGGGTGATCATCACGCTGTCGCTGATCGCCGTGGTCTACATCGGCCTCGTCGCGCTGGTGCAGCGCGACATGAAGAAGCTGGTGGCCTACTCGTCGATCGCCCACATGGGCTTCGTGACGCTGGGCTTCTTCATCTTCAACGAGCTCGGCGTCACCGGCGCGATCGTGCAGATGATCTCGCACGGTTTCGTCTCCGGCGCGATGTTCCTGTGCATCGGCGTGCTCTACGACCGCGTGCACAGCCGCGAGATCTCGGCCTATGGCGGCGTCGTCAACACGATGCCCAAGTTCGCGGCCTTCGCGGTGCTGTTCGCGATGGCCAACTGCGGCCTGCCGGGCACCGCCGGCTTCGTCGGCGAGTGGATGGTCATCCTCGGCGCCGTGAAGCACAACTTCTGGGTCGCCGGCCTGGCCGCCACGACGCTGATCTTCGGCGCCGCGTACACGCTGTGGATGGTCAAGCGCGTCTACTTCGGCCCGGTGGCCAACGACCACGTCAAGGAACTGCAGGACATCGACGCCCGCGAGTTCCTGATGCTGGCCCTGCTGGCCGCCGCGGTGCTGTGGATGGGCCTGTATCCCAAGCCCTTCACCGAGGTGATGGACGTGTCGGTGAGCGAACTGCTCAAGCACGTTGCCGTCTCGAAGCTGCCCTGACCCGAGCCACGCGATGCAGAACCTGAATCCGATGAACTGGCTCGCCCTCCAGCCCGAGATCTGGCTGCTGGCGGCGATCTGCGTGATCGCGATCGCCGATCTCTTCATCACCGACCCCGAGCGCCGGCCGACCTTCTGGCTGACCCAGCTCGCGGTGCTGGTGTTCTCCGGCATGCACTTCGCGGCCTTCAACGGCGGCGAGACCACCTACGCGATGGGCGGCCAGGTCGTCACCGACCCGATGGGCCACCTGCTGGCCTTCTTCGCCGGCATCGCGATGCTCGCCACCGTGGCCTACGCGCGGCCGACGCTGGCCTCGCGCGACATGCTCAAGGGCGAGTTCTACGTGCTCGCGCTGATGGTGCTGCTGGGCATCTCGGTGATGACCTCGGCCAACAGCTTCCTCGTCGTCTACCTCGGCCTGGAGCTGATGAGCCTGTCGCTGTACGCGCTGGCCGCGCTGCGCCGCGACCACGCCGTCGCCACCGAGGCGGCGATGAAGTACTTCGTGCTCGGCGCGCTGGCCAGCGGCTTCCTGCTCTACGGCCTGTCGATGATGTACGGCGCCACCGGCTCGCTGGAGATCCCGCGCGTCTTCGAGCAGATCGCGACCAACCCGAACATCAACCGCGAGGTGCTGGTCTTCGGCGTCGTGTTCGTCGTCGCCGGCGTCGCCTTCAAGCTCGGCGCAGCACCGTTCCACATGTGGGTGCCCGACGTCTACCAGGGCGCGCCGACCTCGGTGACGCTGCTGATCGGCGGCGCGCCGAAGTTCGCCGCCTTCGCGATCACGATCCGCCTGCTCGTCGAGGGCATGCTGGGTCTGGCGGTCGACTGGCAGCAGATGTTCATCGTGCTGGCGGTGGCCTCGCTGGTCGTCGGCAACGTCGTCGCCATCGCGCAGACCAACCTCAAGCGCATGCTGGCGTACTCGACGATCGCGCAGATGGGTTTCATCCTGCTCGGCATGTCGGCCGGCGTCGTCAGCGGCAACACGCTGTCGGCCGGCAACGCCTACAGCTCGTCGATGTTCTACGTCGTCGCCTACGTGCTGACGACGCTGGGCACCTTCGGCCTGATCATGGTGCTGTCGCGCCAGGGCTTCGAGAGCGAGCAGATCGAGGACCTCGCCGGCCTCGGCCGCCGCAGCCCGTGGATCGCCGGCGTGATGAGCATCTTCATGTTCTCGCTGGCCGGTCTGCCGCCGATGGTCGGCTTCTACGCCAAGCTCGCGGTGCTGCAGGCGATGGTGTCGACCAACGTCGAGGCCTACGTCTGGCTGGCGGTGTTCGCGGTGATGATGTCGCTGATCGGCGCGTTCTACTACCTGCGTGTCGTGAAGGTCATGTACTTCGACGAGCCCAAGCTCGCCGGCCCGGTGGGCCAGAGCACCGGCGTCAACGCGCTGCTCGCCGTCAACGGCCTGGCGGTGCTGGTCTTCGGTCTGCTGCCCGGCGGCCTGATGGCGATGTGCCGCGACGCGATCGTGAAGGCGCTGTCCAGCTGAGCCTCTCCCGATGAGCGACGAAACCGACGACGTCCACCTGCGCGAACGCCGCACCGGCGGGCGCACGCTGCTCGAAGGCGGTTTCCTCGAGGTGCATCGCGACGAGGTCGTGCTGCCCGACGGCAGCGCGGCCACGCGCGAGTACATCCGCCACCCGGGCGCGGTGGCCGTCGTGCCGCTGCTCGACGACGGCCGCGTCGTGCTGGTGCGCCAGTACCGCTACCCGATCGCCCGCTCGATCGTCGAGTTCCCGGCGGGCAAACGTGATGCCGGCGAGGACACGCTCGAATGCGCCCGCCGCGAGCTGCTCGAGGAGACGGGCTACCGCGCCCGCGAGTGGGCCTTCGCCTGCGAGATCCACAACGCCGCCGCCTATTCCAGCGAGAGCATCTGGATCTACTTCGCGCGCGGTCTGGTCGCCGGCGAGCAGCAGCTCGACGACGGCGAGTTCGTCGAGGTGATGAAGCTCACCGAAGCCGAGCTCGACGCGCTGGCGATGGGCGACGGCCTGCCCGACGTGAAGACCCGCGTCGGCCTGCACTGGCTGCAGCGCTGGCGCGCCGGCGCCTGGCCGCTGGCCTGGACCCCCGACCCGGAGCACGGCCCCAGCGCCTGAGCCCGCGACGATGAAGGTGCTCGACCTGCGCTGCGCGAACGGCCACCGCTTCGAGGGCTGGTTCGCCTCCGACGACGAGTTCATGGACCAGAACGGCCGTGGCCTCGTCGAGTGCCCGATCTGCGGCGACCACGTCGTCACGCGGCTGCCGAGCGCGCCGCGCTTGAACCTGTCGGGTGCCAAGGAGCCGCCGCCCGAGCCGCCCAAGGCCCCGGCCACCGACGCCGACCTGCAGGCCGCCTGGCTGGGCGCCGTGCGCCAGCTGCTCGCCGACACCGAGGACGTCGGCGAGCGTTTCGCCGAGGAGGCGCGGCGCATCCACTACGGCGAGAGCGAGAACCGCGGCATCCGCGGCCAGACCACGCCCGAGGAACGCCAGGCGCTGAACGAGGAGGGCATCGAGGTGCTCTCGCTGCCGCTGCCGGCGGCGCTGAAGGGGCCGCTCCAATAGACCGCGCCCGGCGCGGCGTCAGAGCACGCGGCCGGGGTTCAGCAGGTTCTGCGGGTCCAGCGCGCCCTTGATCGCGCGCATCATCGCCAGCGCCACCGGCGACTTGCGTTCGGCGAGCTCCTCGCGCTTCAGCTGCCCGATGCCGTGTTCGGCCGAGATCGAGCCGCCACAGGCCGTCACCGCGTCGTAGACGATGCGGTTGACCGCAGGCTCCTGCTCGGCCAGGAAACGCTTGGCGTCGCCGCCTTCGGGCGCCTGCACGTTGTAGTGCAGGTTGCCGTCGCCGAGGTGGCCGAAACACACCAGCCGCACGCCCGGGATCGCCGCGGCCAGCGCGGCGTCGGTGGCGGCGCAGAAGCCGGGAATGGCCGACACCGGCAGCGCGATGTCGTGCTTGATGTTCAGCCCTTCCTCGGCCTGGGCCAGCGGGATCGACTCGCGCAAGTGCCACATCGCATGCGACTGCGCCAGGTTGGCGGCGACTGCCGCGTCGCCGACGATGCCGTCTTCCAGCGCCGCGCCCAGCAGGGCCTCGAAACGCTCCTGCGCCGCGGCCTCGCCGTCGGTGTCGCTCTGCTCCAGCAGCACCGTCCACGGCGCACCGGGCAGCGGCCGCGGCAGCGCCGGGAAGTGCTTGGACACCAGTTCCAGCGCGAAGCGGCCCATGACCTCGAAACCGGTCAGCCCGGCGCCCAGCCGCGTGCGCGCCAGGTTCAGCAGCGCGACACAGTCGTCCAGGCTGTCGCAGGCGGCGAGTGCGGTCGTCACCGCTGCCGGCTGCGGGAACAGCTTCAGCGTCGCCGCGGTGATGATGCCCAGCGTGCCTTCGCTGCCGACGAAGAGGTCGCGCAGGTCGTAGCCGGTGTTGTCCTTGCGCAGGCCCGACAGCCCGTCCCAGACCTCGCCGGCCGCGGTGACGACCTCGAGCCCCAGGCACAGCTCGCGCGCGTTGCCGAAGCGCAGCACCTGGGTGCCGCCGGCGTTGGCCGCGAGGTTGCCGCCGATCGTGCAGCTGCCTTCGGCCGCCAGGCTCAGCGGGAACAGCAGGCCCTGCGCGGCGGCCGCCTCCTGCACCGCCTGCAGCACGCAGCCGGCTTCGGCGGTCAGCGTCAGGTTGGCGGCGTCGATCGTGCGGATGCGGTTCAGCCGCTGCAGGTTGAGCAGCACCTGCGTGCCGCTGGCGTCTGGCACGCCGCCGCCGACCAGGCCGGTGTTGCCACCCTGCGGCACGATGGCCACGCCGGCCGCGGCGCAGGCGCGCACGACGGCCGCCACCTCGGCGGTGCTGCCCGGGCGCACGACGGCCAGCGCGCGGCCGCGCCAGCGGCGGCGCCAGTCGAGTTCATAGGCCGTCAGGTCGCCGTCGGTCAGCACCTGGGCCGCGCCGACCACCTCGCGCAGCGTCTGCAGCAGCCCCGCATTCATGCCGCCGCCTTCACGCCGCGCAGCCGGCGGCGCACGTACAGCGAGCAGAAGACGAAGAGCACGATGCACAGCACCAGCTCGACGACGGCCATCGCCTGGCCGGCGCCGTGTTCGCTGGTCGAGCGCACCAGCGCCTCGGTGACGTAGAGCCACAGCGCCATGCTGACCCAGCGGAAGGTGTAGAGCCGGTGGCGCAGCATGCCGGGGATGGCGGCCACCAGCGGCAGCACCTTCAGCGCCAGCGTGCCGCTGCCGGTGGGCGCGATCCACAGCTCCCAGGCCAGGCCCTGCACGATCAGGGCGATCAGCGAGGCCAGGGCCAGCGCGCGGGTCTGCCGCACGGCGGCATCGGGAACGGCGGGGACGTCGGGGACGGCGGGGGAAACCATGCTGGCATCATATCCAGCATGAATCGTCTCTCGGCCGCAGCGATCGGCCGCCGTTTGCGTGCCCGCTGGCACGAGGCCGCCGCCGCGCTGCGCCAGTGGCCCTGGCTGGACACGCTGCGCACGCTGCGCCAGCGTTTCCGCGAAGACCGCCTCGGCCTCACCGCCAGCAGCCTGACCTTCACGACGCTGATCGCGCTGGTGCCGCTGGTCACGGTGATGCTGGCCGTGTTCACCGCCTTCCCGATCTTCGCCAAGTTCCAGATCGCGCTGGAGAAGTACTTCCTGCAGTCGCTGGTGCCCGACACGATCGCGCGGCCGGTGATGCGTGCGCTGACGCAGTTCGCGTCGCAGGCCAACCGCGCCGGCTCGGTGGGCCTGCTGTTCCTCGGCGCCACCGCGCTGGCGCTGATGCTGACGATCGACCGCACGCTCAACGCCATCTGGCGCGTGCGCCAGCCGCGGCCGATCGCCCAGCGGGTGCTGGTCTACTGGGCGGCGCTGACGCTCGGGCCGCTGGTCGTCGGCGTCAGCCTGTCGATGACGTCCTACGCGCTGTCGGCCTCGCGCGGGCTGGTCGGCGTGCTGCCCGGCGGCGTCAGCGCGGCGCTCAACGTCGCCGAGTTCGCGCTGCTGGCCGCGGCGCTGGCGGGGCTGTTCCGCTACGTGCCCAACACGACGGTGCGCTGGCAGCACGCCTGGGCCGGCGCGCTGTTCGTCGCCGTGGCCTTCGAGTTCGCCAAGGAAGGGCTGGCCTGGTACGTCGACAAGGTGCCGATGTACTCCTCGGTCTACGGCGCCTTCGCGTCGCTGCCGATCCTGCTGCTGTGGATCTACCTCAGCTGGGTCATCGTGCTGCTCGGCGCGGTCATCGCGGCCTACGCACCCAGCCTGCAGATGCGTGTCGTGCGCCGGCCGCCGACGGCGGGCCACCGCTTCGAGCTGGCCCTCGTCGTGCTGGGCGAACTGGCCGCCGCGCGCCGCGGGGCCGGCCACGGGCTGTCGCTGCCGGCGCTGTCCGAGCGCCTGCGTGCCGACCCGCTGGAGCTCGAGCCGGTGCTGGAACTGCTGGCCGGCCTGGACTGGGTCGCGCGGCTCGACGAAGGCGGCACCGCGCGCCACGTGCTGCTCTGCGACCCCGACACCACCGCGGCCCTGCCGCTGCTCGACGCGCTGCTGGTCGCCCCGGCCGCCGCCACCGCGCCGTTCCGCCGCCGCGCGCGGCTGGAGGCGCTGACGCTGGCCGAACTGCTCGGGTGAGCCGTGCCGTCGGAACACCGGGGTCAGGTCCTGCGGGACCTGACCCCATCTTTCGCGGCCCTCTCCCGAATCCACCGTTTCAAGTTCCGAACCCCGGCCCCTGATGAATCCCGACACCCTGCTGGCGCTCAGCGCCGTCGAGCAACGCGCACTGATCGGGCGCGGCGAGCTCTCTCCCGTCGAGTTGCTGGACGCCAGCATCGCGCGCATCGAAGCGCTGAATCCCGGCGTCAACGCCATCTGCGCCACCGACTTCGCGCGTGCCCGCGCCGCCGCCCGCGCCGCCGAGGCCGCGGGGGCGCGCGGCGAGCCGCTGCCGCTGCTGCACGGCCTGCCGCTGGGCGTGAAGGACCTGCTCGACACCGCCGGCCTGCTGACGACCTGCGGCAACACCGCGATGCGCGGCTACGTCCCGCGCGAGGACCACGCGCTGGTCGCCCGGCTGCGCGCGGCCGGCGCCATCGTCGTCTGCAAGACCAACACGCCCGACCTGGGCGCCGGCGCGAACACGCGCAACGCCGTCTGGGGCGCGACCGGCAACCCCTTCGACCCGGCGTGCAGCGCCGGCGGCTCGTCGGGCGGCAGCGCCGTCGCGCTGGCCACCGGCATGGTGTCGCTGGCCACCGGCTCGGACACCGGCGGCTCGCTGCGCATCCCCGCCGCGTGGAGCGGCGTCGTCGGCATGCGGCCCAGCCCTGGCCTGGTCGCCGACCCGGCGCGCACGCTGGGCTGGTCGCCGCTGCCGGTGCTCGGGCCGATGGGGCGCTGCGTCGCCGACACCGCGCTGATGCTGTCGGCGATGGTCGGGCTGGACCGGCGCGACCCGCTGTCCGTCGAGGTCTCGCCGTCGGCCTTCTGGCCGCTGCCCGAGTGCGACCCGTCGACGCTGCGCGTGGGCTTCTGCGAGGACTTCGGCGGCCTGCCGCTGGACCCGGCGATCCGCCGCGTGCTGCGCGCACGCGTGGCGGCGCTGGCGCCGCAGGTCGCCCGTCTGGAGCCGGTCGAGCTGGACCTGGCCGACGCCGACCTGGCCTTCGACGTCGCGCGGGCCGAGGCCTTCGCCGCCGCGTTCGACGGCGTCGAGCCCGATCAGCTGGGCCCCAACCTGCGTGCCAACCTCGAGCTGGCGGGGGGCTGCACGCTCGCCGACCGGGCGCGTGCGCAGCGCGCGCAGACCCGCATCGCCCGGTCCTTCGCCGCGGCGCTGGAACGCCTGGACCTGATCGTCGCCCCGGTGCTGCCGGTGTCGCCGCCGCCGTGGACGCAGCTCTACGTCGAGCGCGTCGACGGCCGCCGGCTCGACACCTACTACCGCTGGCTGGCCTGCTGCTACGGCGTGACGCTGGCCGCCCACCCGGCGCTGGCGCTGCCCGCCGGGCGCGACGAAGCCGGCATGCCGTTCGCGCTGCAGCTCGTCGGCCGTCGCCACGGCGACGCCACGCTGCTCGCCCAGGCCGCGGCGCTCGAACGCATGCTCGCCGCCGACCCCGCCACCGCGCGCCCGCGCCCCGATC
Source organism: Rubrivivax sp. JA1026 (assembly GCF_011065555.1). Classification (NCBI taxonomy): domain Bacteria; kingdom Pseudomonadati; phylum Pseudomonadota; class Betaproteobacteria; order Burkholderiales; family Sphaerotilaceae; genus Rubrivivax; species Rubrivivax sp. JA1026. The sequence continues at coordinate 47,783 of NZ_JAALCQ010000003.1, read as the reverse complement.
TTGCGCCGCTGGCCCGGCCGCGGCCCGAGCTGAAGGCCCTCGTCACCCACCCGCCGGTGCCCGAGGGCCTGCCCGGCAGCCCGGTCTTCGCGCCACCGGTCTGAGCCCCGCTTCCGACGGGGTCAGGTCTCGCTTTTGAACCCCCTCCCCGAAGGGACGCGCACTTCGGGGGGATGGCGCGGCGGCGGCAGGCCGCGTCACGGACGCTTCACGACGCCTGGATAGCGTGCCGCCCCATCACCTGAGGAGGGGCGTGATATGAACCAGCGTGTTTCGGCCGTCGCGGCGGCCATCGCAGCCTGGCTGGCGGCAGCGCCGGCCAGTGCCGGCGTCGTCATCAGCCAGGTCTACGGCGGCAACGGCAACGTCTTCGCCAACGACTACGTCGAGCTGTTCAACAACGGCCGCACGCCGGTGAGCCTGGACGGCTGGTCGGTCCAGTACGCCAGCGCCACCGGCACGGGCAGCTTCGCCGGCAACGGCGTGACGCTGCTCGGCGGCACGCTGCAGCCCGGCCGCTGGTATCTGGTGCAGCTGAGAGGCAGCAGCTCCGGCCCGACGCTGCCGGCGCCTGACGCCATCGGCAACACCGAGCTGTCGGCGAGCAACGGCAAGGTCGCGCTGCTGGACATCGCCACCGGCCTGGCCTGCAACGGCGGCTCCACCGCCTGCAGCGCCGAGCAGCAGGCGCACATCGTCGATCTCGTCGGCTACGGCAGCGCCAACTTCTACAAGGGCAGCGGCGCCGCGCCGGCGGCCAGCAGCAGCAGCGCGCTGCTGCGCAAGGCCGGCGGCTGCACCGACAGCGGCGACAACGCCAGCGACTTCGTCACCGGCACGCCGGCGCCGCGCAACAGCACCAGCGCGGCCACGGTCTGCAGCAACACGGGCGGCGGCGACGACACGGTGGCGTCGCGCCGCATCCCGGAGATCCAGGGCAGCGGCGAGCGCAGCCCCTTCGTCGGCCAGACGGTCAGGACCTCGGGTGTCGTCACCCGGCTGACGAACAACGGCTTCTTCCTGCAGGACGCCAGCGGCGACGGCGACACCGCCACCTCCGACGGCCTCTTCGTCTTCACCGGCAGCGCGCCGACGGTCTCCGCCGGCCAGCTGCTGCAGCTGACCGGCCAGGTCGCCGAGTTCGCCGCCGGCAGCGGCAGCGTCACCCAGCTGACGACGCCCAGCGCGATCACCCTGCTCGGCAGCGGCAGCATCACGCCGCTGCCGCTCGCGCTGCCGGTCGCCGGCGGGCTGGAGCGCTACGAAGGCATGCTGGTCACGCTGTCCGGCCCGCTGACGGTGGACCAGAACTACTTCCAGGCGCGTTACGGCCAGCTGACGCTGTCGGCCGGCGGCCGGCTGGAGACGCCGACCAACCGCCATCGCCCCGGCGCACAGGCCCAGGCGCTGGCCGCCGACAACGCCGCACGCCGCATCGTGCTGGACGACGGCAGCTCGGCACAGAACGTCAACCCGACGCCGTTCACCGGCCCCAACGGCGCGCTGCGCGCCGGCGACGTCATCGGCTCGATCACCGGTGTCATCGACTACGGCCTGTCGACCGCGACCAGCGGTGCCGGTGCGCCCAGCGACTACCGCATCCTGCCGCTGGACACGGGCGCATTGCGCTACACGACGGCCAACCCGCGCCCGGTCGCGCCGCCCGCGGTCGGCGGCAACGTCAAGGTCGCCAGCTTCAACGTGCTGAACTACTTCACGACCTTCACCAACGGCGCCACCGCCGGCGGCCAGACCGGGCAGGGCTGCAGCCAGGGCGGCACGGTCTCGGCGTCCAACTGCCGCGGCGCCAACAGCCTGGCCGAGTTCCAGCGCCAGCGCGCCAAGATCGTCGAGGCGCTGGCTGCGCTGGACGCCGACGTCGTCGGGCTGATGGAGATCCAGAACAACGGCGTGGTGGCGGTGCAGAACCTCGTCGACGCGCTGAACCTGCGTGTCGGCTCGGGCACCTACGCCGCGCTGCCCGAGCCGGCGGCCGGCACCGGCAGCGACGCGATCAAGGTGGCGATGATCTACAAGCCTTCGCGCCTGACGCGTGTCGGCGCGCCGGCCAGCGACACCGCCGCGGTCAACAGCCGCCCGCCGCTGGCGCAGACCTTCGCGCCGGCCAACGGCGAACGTTTCACCGTCGTCGTCAACCACCTGAAGAGCAAGAGCAGCTGCCCGGCCGCCGGTGATGCCGACGCCCCCGGCAACGTCGATAGCGGTGACGGCCAGGGCTGCTGGAACGCGCTGCGTGTCGCCCAGGCCGAGCAGCTGCGCCGCTTCGTCGCCCAGCTGCAGGCCGCCAGCGGCAGCCACGACGTGCTGCTGGTCGGCGACTTCAACGCCTACGCCCAGGAAGACCCGGTCTACCAGTTCACCGGCAGCGGCTACGTCGACGAGGTCGGGCGCTTCGACGGCTTCGGCTACTCCTACGTCTTCGACGGCGCCGCCGGCCGCCTGGACCACGCGATCTCGACCGCCACGCTGTCGCCCAAGGTCAGCGGTGCGCGGCACTGGCACATCAACGCCGACGAGTCGGTGGCGCACGACTACAACCTGGAGTTCAAGCAGCCGGCCTGCGCCGCCTGCGCGCCCGACCCGTATGCGGCGACGCCGTACCGCTCGTCGGACCACGACCCGGTGCTCGTCGGCCTGAACCTGGTGAAGACGATCACCGCGGCACCGTCCAGCACCAGCGTCACCGGCACGCCGGGTGACGACCTCATCGTCAGCGGCGCCGGCCGGCGCACGCTGAGCGGCGGTGGCGGCCGCGACACCTTCGTCTTCAGCAGCGGCTTTGCCGGCGGCGCGACGATCACCGACTTCACGCCGGGTGATGACCGCATCTCGTTCGCCGAGCTGCTGCGCAGCCTGCGTGTGCCGTCCGCTGACCCGATCGGCCAGGGCTACCTCTTCTGCAGCGTCTCCGGCGCCGATGCGCTGCTGAGCATCGACCCGGATGCTGCCGGCCCCGCCGCGGCGCGCGCGATGGTGCTGGTCAAGGGCCGCACCTGCGCCGAGCTTCTCAAAGCCTCGAACTTCCTCTTCTGAACCTGGAGACCTGGATGACCCGCCAACTCTTGTCGGCCGCGGCGCTGGCCGCCACGCTGTTCGCCGGCCTGGCCGCCCCCGCGCAGGCCGCGCTCTTTCGCATCGACGGCGCCGTCGACTACGGCCCGCTGGACGGCAGCACGATCAGCGGCAGCGTCGGCTTCGAGGATCCGGCGGCCGGGTACGACGGCAGCCTCGAACTGAACAGCTTCACGCTGGACTTCGCCGGCCACCGCTACACGCTGGACATGGCCGATGCCGACATCCTGCCGCTGGCCTGGTTCTCGGGCGGCAGCCTGCTCGGTGTGGACCTGTCGTTCGTCACCGGCGACCCGTTCGTGCAGCCGCTGCTGCAGCTCGTCGCCGGCTTCGGTTCGGCCAGCGAAGCCTACCTGGCTTACGACACCACCGGCGCCGGCACCGAAGGCCTCGGCAGCCTCGTGTTCACCGAGGTGACGCAGGACGTGCCCGAGCCGGCCGGTCCGGCGCTGGTGATGGCCGCGCTGGCCGCGGCGGCGCTGGCGCGCCGCCGTCGGCCTGCCTGAGCGGCGTCTACTTGCGCGCCGCGATCGCCTTCTCGGCGGCGTCGACCAGATCCGCGCCGATCTGCTTCTTCCACTTGTCGTAGACCGGGCGCGTGGCCTTCACGAAGGCCTCGCGTTCGGCCGGCGTCAGCTTGGTCACCGTGACGCCGAGCGCGCCGATCTCCTTGAGCAGCGGCTGGTCGGCCTCGACGACGCCCTTGCGCGCGATCGCGATCTGCTGCTTGCCGGCGTCGATGGCGGCCTGGCGCACGATGGCCTGGTCGGCCGGCGTCCAGCTCTTCCAGACGTCCTTGTTGACGACGAAGATCAGCGGGTCGGCGACGTAGCCCCAGAGCGTCAGATGCTTCTGGCCGACGGTGTGCAGCTTGGCCGCGGTGAAGATCGACAGCGGGTTCTCCTGGCCGTCGACGGCGCCCGAGGCCAGTGCCGGCTGGGCGTCGGCCCAGCTCATCTGCGTCGGGTTGGCGCCCAGCGCGGTGAAGGTGTCCAGGAACAGCGGCGAGCCGACGACGCGGATCTTCATGCCCTTCAGGTCGGCCGGCGTGTGGATCGGCTTCTTGCTGTTGCTGATCTCGCGCGTGCCGTTCTCGCCCCAGGCCAGCGGCAGCGCGCCGGCGCGGTCGATGGCCTGGAAGATCTGCTGGCCGACCGCGCCTTGCGTCAGCGCGTCCAGCGCCGCGTGGTCGGGCATCAGGAAGGGCATCGAGAACAGGTTCAGCTGCTTGACCTGCGGCGACCAGTTGATCGTCGAGCCGACCGCGAGGTCGATGACGCCCTGGCGGATCGCCGGGAACTCGCGCGTCTGGTCGCCGGCCACCAGCGAGGTGCCCGGATACAGCTTGATGTTGATGCGGCCCTGCGTGCGCTCGCGCACGAGATTCGCCCAGATCTCGCCGCCCTTGCCCCAGGGGAAGGCGGTGCCGAGCACCAGGCTCATGCGGTACTCGGCCTTGTAGCCGGGCGGCAGCGAGGTCTGGGCGCTGGCGACACCGGCGGCGGCCAGCGCGCAGGCGGCCAGCGTGAACTTCAGGAACGTTCGTTTCATCGTCGTCTTCTCCTCGGGACAGGGATCAATAACCCAGCTGCGCCGGCAGCCACAGCGCGAGCTGGGGCCACACGATCACCGCGACCATCACCATGAACATCGCCAGCAGCATCCAGCCGACCCAGCGCACGGTCTCCTCCATGCGCACGCCGGCGATGCGGCAGGACACCATCAGGTTCACCGCCAGCGGCGGCGTGAACTGGCCCAGCGCCACCTTCAGCGTCAGCAGCACGCCGAACCACACCGGATCCCACTGGTAGTGGGTCATGATCGGCTGCAGCAGCGGCACGAAGATCAGGAAGATCGAGACCCCGTCGAGGAACATCCCGACGACGATCAGCATCAGGATCAGCAGCGACAGCACGCCGTACTCGCCGAGCCCGGAGTTGACGATCGCGTTCGTCAGCGGGTCGATCACGCCCATCGTCGACAGCGAGTAGGCGAAGATGCCCGCCAGCGCGACGACGAACAGGATCACCGCCGACAGCTCGCCGGACTCGCGCAGGATCGGCGCCAGGTCGCGCAGCGCGATCGTGCGGTGGATGAAGACGCCGACGAACAGGCCGTAGAACACCGCGACGACGGCGGCCTCGGTCGGCGTGAACCAGCCGGCGCGCATGCCGCCGAGGATCAGCACCGGCGCGAACAGGCCCCAGCTCGCCTCGCGCAGGCTGGCCCAGAACGGCGGGCGCGGCAGCGTGGCCTCGGCGGCGCCCATGCCGTGTTTGCGCGCCAGCCACACCGCCGGCAGGATCAGCGCGATGCCGGCCAGGATGCCGGGCACCATGCCGGCGGCGAACAGCGCCGGCACCGACGCGCCCGAGACCAGCACCGAGTAGACGATGAAGGCGACGCTGGGCGGGATCAGGATGTCGGTGGCCGCCGCGGCGCCGACGACGCTGGCCGAGAACGAGGCCGGGTAGCCGGCGCGCGCCATCGCCGCGATCATCACGCCGCCGACGGCCGCGGCGTTGGCCGGGCCCGAACCCGAGATGCCGCCGAGGAACATCGCGACGACGATCGCCACCAGCGGCAGCATGCCGGGGCCACGGCCGACGATCGCGATGGCGAAGTTCACCAGCCGCAGCGCGACGCCGGAGCGGTCGAAGATCGAGCCGACGAGCACGAACATCGGGATCGCCAGCAGCGGATACTTGCCCAGCCCGGCGAAGAAGTTCTGCGGCACCGCCAGCAGCCCGAACCACTGCGTGTCCAGGTTGGCCAGCGCGATCGCCGCGGTGCCGGCCAGCCCGAGCGCGACGCCGATCGGCACGCCGAGGAGCATCAGCGCCAGGAAGCCGACGAAGAGCAGCGTCGGGATCATCGCCCGGCCTCCTCGTCGTCGTCACGCTCGCTGCCGCGGCGCACGAACAGCCCGAGCGCACGCCCGGCGATCACCACCGAGAGGATGGGCAGCCAGATCGAGTACCACCACTGCGGCACGCCGATGCCCGGCGAGGTCTCCTCCCACTGCACGTGGTCCCAGACGATGCGCGCCGACAGCACCGCCATGATCGCGAACAGCAGCGCCACCATCAGCGCGCCGAAACGCGCCAGCGCACGCTGGCGCCGCGGCGGCCCGGCGTCGGCGAAGACCTCGATGCGGATGTGCCGGTTGCGCGCCACCGCCGCCGAGCCGGCCACCAGCGCCAGCACGATCATCAGGAAGACCGAGATCTCCTCGGTCCAGGCGAAGGACTGGTCGCTGAAGTAACGCACCAGCACGTTGGCGAAGGTGATCAGCGCCAGCGCCGCCATCACGGCGACGGTGAGCCAGTCCTCGATCTTCAGCGGTACCGCCGTCTTTTCATCGGGCGTGGCAGGAGCGGGCGGCAGTTCGGAAGGCGAGGACATCGGGGGCGACGGCGCAGAAAGCGAAAGCCGGCGCGCGCCGGATGGCGCCGCCGGGGTGCACCGGGGACGCGAGCGCGGGGGTAGGCTCGCGGCGGCTCGCGGCGAGGGCCGCGGCCGTAGCGAAGACGGCGGGCCTGGTGCGGCCCGCGTGCGCCGCGGTGTCGCGGCGTCTTCGCTCCCGGTTCATCCGTCGTGGGGACGAGGCGCCATTGTAGGAGCCTGGGGCCGGCGCGCCGCCGGCGCCGGCTCAATCGAGCAGCGCGCGCAGTGCCGCGAGCACGCCGTCGGGCGCCTCGGCCATCAGCGAATGGCCGGCCGGCAGCGTCGTCACCGTCGCGCGCAGCGCCTCGCCGAGTTCACGCGCCGCACGCGGCGGTGTCATCGAGTCGCGCCGGCCCAGCACCAGCGCCGCCGGGCAGCGCACGGCCGCCGCGGCCTGCAGGCCGCCGGCATAGGCGTCGCAGATCGCGAAGTCGTGCGCGAAGAGGTTCAGCCCGCCGGCTTCGGCCTGGCCCTGCATCCGGCGCATCAGCGCGCGCTGGCCGCCGTGCAGCCAGGCGCCGGGTGCCGGGAACGAAGGTTTGGCGGCGATCGTCGACAGCGAGAAGGTGTTGACCAGGTCGATCGCCGCTTGCGGCGTCTCGCGTGCGGTCGCCAGCAGCGCCGGGCTGACCTTCATCGGGAACGCGGTGCCGATCAGGCCCAGCTGCGTGATGCGCTCGGGGGCGCGTGCCGCGGCCTCCAGCGCGATCAGCGAGCCCAGGCTGTGGCCGACGATGGCCGCGCGCTCGACGCCGGCGGCGTCGAGCAGCGCCAGCAGGCCGTCGGCGGCGGCTTCGACGCTGGCCGGCGGCGGCCCCTCGCTGCGGCCGTGGCCGGGCAGGTCGACGGCCAGCACCGAGCGGCCGTGGTGCGCGAACCAGCGCGCCAGCAGCGTCCAGACGCTGTGGTCGTTGAGCGCGCCGTGCACGAAGACGACGCAGGGCAGGGCGGGGTCGAACTCGACGCCGCCGGTGTAGGCGACCAGCGTGTGGCCGTTGACGACGAGCTTCATGCCGCACGCTCCGCGGCCTTCAGCGCCCGCTTCAGGTCCTCGATCAGGTCGGCCGGGTCTTCGAGCCCGATCGACAGCCGCACCGTGCCCGGCCCGATGCCGGCGGCGGCCAGCGCCGCGTCGTCCATGCGGAAGTGCGTCGTCGACGCCGGGTGGATGACGAGCGAGCGGCAGTCGCCGACGTTGGCCAGGTGGGAGAAGATCTGCAGCGCCTCGATGAAGGCCTGGCCCTGGCGGCGGCTGCCGCGCAGGTCGACGCTGAACACCGAGCCGCAGCCGCGCGGCAGCAGGCGCTTCGCCAGTTCGTGGCTCGGGTGCCCCGGCAGATCGGGGTGTCGAACCCGTTCGACGAAGGGCTGGCCGGCCAGGAACTCGGCGACGCGGCGTGCGTTGTCGACGTGGCGCGCCATGCGCAGCGGCAGCGTCTCCAGCCCCTGCAGCACCAGCCACGCCGTGTGCGGGCTCATGCAGGCGCCGAAGTCGCGCAGGCCTTCGCGGCGCGCGCGCAGCAGGAAGGCGGCGACCGTGCTCTCCTCGCTGAAGACCATGCCGTGAAAGCCCGCGTAGGGCTCGGTCAGCTCGGGGAAACGCCCCGAGGCCTCCCAGTCGAAGCTGCCGCCATCGACCAGCACGCCGCCGACGACGGTGCCGTGGCCGGACAGGAACTTGGTCGCCGAGTGGAAGACGAGGTCGGCACCGTGATCGAAGGGCCGGATCAGCCAGGGCGTGGTGAAGGTCGAGTCGACGAGCAGCGGCAGCCCGGCGTCGTGGGCGACGGCGGCCACCGCCGGAATGTCGAGCACGTCGAGCCCCGGGTTGCCGAGTGTCTCGCCGAACAGCAGCCGGGTGTTCGGCCGGATCGCTGCGCGCCAGGCGGCTACGTCGCCGGGATCGACGAAGCTCGTCTCGATGCCGAAACGCGGCAGCGTGTAAGCCAGCAGGTTGTGCGAGCCGCCATACAGCGCGCGCGAGGCGACGACATGGCTGCCGGCACCGGCAATCGTCGTGATCGCCAGGTGAAGCGCGGCCTGGCCGCTGGCCGTGGCGATCGCGCCGACGCCGCCTTCGAGCGCCGCCATGCGCTCCTCGAAGACCGCCGTCGTCGGGTTGCTGATGCGGCTGTAGACGTGGCCCGAACGTTCCTGGTCGAAGAGCGCGGCGGCACCTTCGGCGCTGTCGAAGACGAAGCTCGTCGTCAGGTGGATCGGCACCGCGCGGGCGCCGGTGGCGGGGTCGGGTGCGGCGCCGGCATGCAGCGCCAGCGTGTCGAAACCAGGGTCGGCGGGACCGGCCATGACGGACCTTCCACAGGGGGGATGGCGCCGGATTGTGGGCTATATTGCCCGCATGAAAGTCACCGACATCCTGCGCGTCAAGGGCAACACGACGTACACGGTTTCGCCGGACCAGCTGCTCGCCGAGGCGATGAAATCGATGTCCGAGTTCGACGTCGGTTCGCTGGTCGTGATGGAGCACGGCGACCTCGTCGGCATGCTGACCTTCCGCGAGGTGATCTCGGCGGTCGTCGAATGCCACGGCAACGTCGGCACGCGCCACGTTCGCTCGGTGATGGACGACGCGCCGCTGACCTGCACGCCCGAGACCAACATCGACGAGGTGCGCCGCATGATGCTGCTGCGCCACGCGCGCTACATGCCGGTGCTCGACCACGGCACGCTGATGGGCGTGATCTCGTTCTACGACGTCGCCAAGTCGGTGGTCGACGCGCAGGACTTCGAGAACCGCATGCTGAAGGCCTACATCAAGGACTGGCCCGAGGAAGACACGCCGGCGCAGCCGGCGGCCTGAGCGGCCGGCCGGGGGCCGCCGCATAGAATCCGCTGCCCCCAACGCAGCGTTCCCATGTCCGGCAGCACCCTCGGCGAACTCTTTCGCGTCACCAACTTCGGCGAGAGCCACGGCCCGGCGATCGGCTGCGTCATCGACGGCTGCCCGCCCGGCCTGGAACTGTCGGAAGCCGACATCCAGCCCGAGCTCGACCGCCGCCGCCCGGGCACCAGCCGCCACGTCACGCAGCGCCAGGAAGCCGACCGGGTGCAGATCCTGTCGGGCGTCTACGAAGGCCGCACCACCGGCACGCCGATCGCGCTGCTGATCCCCAACACCGACCAGCGCAGCAAGGACTACGGCAACCTGCTGGACACCTTCCGCCCCGGGCATGCCGACTACGCCTATTGGCGCAAGTACGGCCTGCGCGACCCGCGCGGCGGCGGCCGCTCGTCGGCACGCACGACGGCGCCGACGGTGGCCGCCGGCGCCGTCGCGCGCAAGTGGCTGAAGGAACGCCACGGCTGCACGTTCACCGGCTGGATGAGCGCGCTCGGCGAGATCGAGATCCCGTTCGAGGACGAGCGCCACATCGGCGCCAACGACTTCTTCGCCGCCAACACCCGCGACATCCCGCGCCTGGAGGCCTACATGGACGCGCTGCGCAAGGCCGGCGACTCCTGCGGCGCGCGCATCGAGGTCCGTGCGCGCGGCGTGCCGGCCGGCCTGGGCGAGCCGCTGTACGACCGCCTGGACGCCGACATCGCGCACGCGATGATGGGCCTCAACGCCGTCAAGGGCGTCGAGATCGGCGCCGGCTTCGCCTGCGTCGCCCAGCGCGGCAGCGAACACGGCGACGAGCTGACGCCCGAAGGTTTCGCCAGCAACCACGCCGGCGGCGTGCTCGGCGGCATCTCGACCGGGCAGGAGATCGTCGTGCGCCTGGCGATCAAGCCGACGAGCTCGATCCGCATCGCACGCGCCTCGATCGACCGTGCCGGCCAGCCGACGACGGTCGAGACCCACGGCCGCCACGACCCCTGCGTCGGCATCCGCGCGACGCCGATCGCCGAGGCGCTGCTGGCGCTGGTGGTGATGGACCACGTGCTGCGCCAGCGTGCGCAGTGCGGCGACGTCGAGCTGCCGATCCCGCCGATCCCCGCGGCCCGGCCGGCCGGCGCTTGAACCCCGCGCCCACCGGGCTGCGCGCCTTCGGCGCGGTCTGGTTCGTCTATTTCGCCGGCATCGCGCTGTTCAACCCCTACGCGCCGCTGTGGTTCAAGGAGCTGGGCTTCTCGACGCTGCTGATCGGCGCCGTGGCCTCGCTGCAGAGCTGGACACGCGTCGTCGCGCCCTACGGCTGGGGCTGGTGGGCCGACCACGGCGCCTCGCGCGTGCGGCTGATCCGCCTGGCGGCGGCTGCGGCGCTGGTGGCCGCCAGCGGCTTTCTCTTCGTGCGTGGCGAATGGGCGGTGGCGGCCTGCACCGCGCTGCTGTTCCTGGCCAACGGCGCCATCGTGCCGCTGTCCGAGTCGGCGCTGGCCTCGCGGCTCAGCGCCACCGGCGGCTTCGACGCGCGGCGCTACGGCCGCGTGCGCGTCTGGGGCTCGATCGGCTTCGTGGTCTCGGTCGTCGCCGCCGGCGCGCTGCTGCAGCGTGCCGGCATCTCGCTGTTCCCGGTGCTGCTGTGCCTGCTGTACGCGCTGCTGCTGGCGGTCGCGATGCGCCTGCCCGAGCCCGGGGCCAAGGCCGCCGGCGCAGCGCTGCCGCCGCCGGTGCTGCCGGTGCTGCGCCGGCCCGCGGTGGCCTGGTTCTTCGCCTCGGTGGCGTTGACGGTGCTGGGGCACACCGCGCTCTATGCCTTCTTCTCGCTGCTGCTGGACGCGCGCGGCTACCCGAAGTCGGCGGTCGGCGCGCTGTGGGCGGTGTCGGTGGCCGTCGAGATCGTCTTCTTCTGGTTCCAGGGCCAGGCGCTGGCGCGTTTCGACGCCTACCGCTGGCTGCAGTGGGCCGGGCTGGCGTCGGCGGCGCGTTTCGCGATGACGGCCGCGGCCGAGGGCTCGACGGCGCTGCTGGTGGCCGCGCAGCTGCTGCACGCGCTGACCTTCGCTGCCCACCACGCCGCCAGCATCGTGCTGGTGAGCCGTCACTTCCCCGGCGCGCTGCGCACCCGAGGCCAGGCGCTGTACTCGGTGCTGGGCTACGGCGTGCCGGGCGTCTGCGGTGGCCTGGCCGGCGGCTGGGTCGCCGAGCACCACGGCCTGCCGGCGGTGTTCTGGCTGGCCGCCGTCGCCGGCCTGGGCGGTGCGGCCGCCGCGGCGCGTGCCGCGCGCCACGACCGCGTGGCGCACGAAACCGCTTCAGCCGGCGCACCCAACGGCCGATAAACGCCGTGGCGCAGTCCGCGCCGGCCGCGACTTTCCCTCCCCCCCGCCCCTGATGGACACCAGCCCGTCGACGACGCCTGGCAGCGTTGACCGAGCGCACCGCCGCATCCGCTATGCGTTGTGGTTCACGTTCGCGACGCTGGTGGCGCTGGCCGGCTTCCAGTCCTGGTACAACGGCCGGCTCGAGCGCGTGCGTGCGCTGGATGCCGAGCTGATCGGCCTGGCCGGCGCGCAGCGCGGCTTTTGCCAGCAGGTCGGCCGCCTGGCGGCGATGGTCGCCGGCGGCGGCATGACGGGGACCGTGGACACGGCGCTGCTGTCCGAGGCGATCGACCGGTCGCGCAGCACCGAGTTGCGCATCGAGGCGCTGCTGGCGGCGCAGCAGACGCTCTCATGGCACGACGAGGACGAGGTCGCCACCGCGCTGGCGCGCTGGCACGTGGTGCGCGAGCGCCTCTGGTATCGCGCCGACACGCTGGACTGGCACCTCGCGCGCCGTGATGCGGACAACGCGACCCGGGTCGCCGAGACCCTGCAGGAGGAGGTGGAGCCTGCGCTCGCCGGCGCCGACCTGCTGTACCGCCGCCTGCACGAGGCCTCGCTGGAGCGCAGCGCGCGCCAGTCCAGCGTGCTGCAGTGGGGCGTGGGCATGACGCTGCTGGTGCTGGCGGCCGTCGTGCTGCTGGTCGCGGCGCCGACGATGCGCGCGCTGCGCGAGCAGCTGCAGCGCCTGGCGGTGCAGACACGCGAGCTCAAGCGCCTGGCGCTGGTGGTCTCGCGCACCGACAACGTGGTCGTCGTCACCGACCCCGGCGGCCGCATCGAGTGGGTCAACGACGCCTTCACGCGCATCACCGGCTGGTCGGCCGACGAGGTGCGCGGCCGGGCCGTCGACGGCGCGCTGCACAGCCCGCGCAACGCCTCGGCCGACGTGGCGCCGTTCCACGAGGCGCTGCGCAGCCAGCGCCCGGCGCGCTTCGAGGTGCTGACGCGCCGCAAACACGGCGGCGAGGTCTGGTTCGCCATCGACATGCAGCCGCTGTTCGACGAGGACAGCAGCCACCGCGGTTTCGTCTCGCTGGCCACCGACGTCACCGCGCGGCGCGAGCTCGGCGAGCGGCTGCGCCTGGCCGCCAGCACCGACGCGCTGACCGGCCTGCCCAACCGCGCCGCCGCGATCCAGCGCCTGGAGCGGGCGATCGACCATGCGCGGCGCAACCCGGGCTACGGCTTCGCGCTGCTGTTCATGGATTTCGACCGCTTCAAGCAGATCAACGACACGCTGGGCCACAGCGAAGGCGACGAGCTGCTCAAGCAGATGGCGCGGCGCATCGAGCTGGCGCTGCGCCCGGGCGACGCGGTTGCGCGGGCCGGCGGCGAGCACACCGCAGCGCGCCTGGGTGGCGACGAGTTCATCGTCGTGCTCGACGGCGTCTGCCGTGTCGAGGACGCGCGGGCGATCACCGACCGCCTGCTGCGCGACCTGGCCGAGCCGTACACGATCAACGGCCGCTGGGTGCAGTCCAGCGTCAGCATCGGCGTCGTCGTTGCCGCGGCGGGTGCCGAGTCGCGCACGCCCGACGACCTGCTGCGCGACGCCGACACCGCGATGTACGAGGCCAAGCGCGCCGGGCGCGACTGCTGCATGGTCTTCGACCCGGCGATGCACGAGCGTGTCAGCCAGCAGCTGCAGATCGAGAACGACCTGCGCCGCGCGCTGCCCGAGGGCGAGCTCTTCGTCGTCTACCAGCCCATCGTCGCGCTGCCCGGTGGCCGCGCCACCGGCGTCGAGGCGCTGGTGCGCTGGCGCCACCCGACACGCGGCGTGCTGACGCCGGGCGGCTTCATCGGCGTCGCCGAGGAGGTGGGGCTGATCGACGCCATCGGCGAGCACGTGCTGCGCGAGAGCTGCGCCTGCTTCGCCGACTGGCGCGCGCGCCTGGGCTCGCGCGCGCCGCGCCAGCTCAACGTCAACCTGTCGCGCGCCCAGCTGCGCTCGCCGGCGCTGCCCGAGCTCGTCGGCGCGATCCTGGCCGAGCACGGCCTGCCGCCGCAGGTGCTGCAGTTGGAGGTCACCGAGTCGCTGGCGGCGCAGGACGAGGTCGTGCAGGCGACGCTGCGCCAGCTCAAGCAGCTCGGCGTGCGGCTGGCGCTCGACGACTTCGGCACCGGCTACTCCTCGCTGGCCTGCCTGCATCTGCTGCCGGTGGACACGGTGAAGATCGACCGCAGCTTCATCGCCCACGCCGAGACCATCGAGTACCACCGCGTGCTGATCGAGGCGACGATCCGCGTCGCCCAGTCGCTGGACATGGCGACCGTCGCCGAGGGCATCGAGACCGCCGGCCAGGCGGCGCTGATGACACGCCTGCGCTGCGACTACGGCCAGGGCTGGCTGTACGGCCGGCCGCTGGAGGCCGCCGCGCTCGAGCGCCGCATCGCCGAGACCCACGCCGCCTGAGCGCTGCCGTCTGTCGCCGTGTCCGGCAGCTGATGCCGCCGCCGCTGCGCTTCGTCGCAGCGCCGCCAGGGTGATCGGCGGTCTTTCTACACTGCAGGCCGCCGTCTCCCGAGGACGGCCAGGAGGCATTCGATGAGAACGAGAACCTGGGTGTCGGCCGCCGTCGTGCTGGCACTCGCCGGTGGCGCTGCCGCCGTCTGGATGAAGGGCGCCGGCAACGGCGCCGCCAAGGAGGCGCCTGCCGGCCCGCCGCCGCTGAAGTTCGTCGCCCGCGAGGTCACGCTGCCGCAGCGCACGACGATGCCCGAGCGCGTGGAGTTTTCCGGCCCGCTGGTCGCGCCTCAGACGGCCATCGTGCGCGCCAAGGCCGCAGGCACGCTGCTGGCGCTGGACGTCGCCGAAGGCAGCCGCGTCAAGGCCGGCCAGGTGCTGGGCCGCATGGACCTGTCCGAGCTGGCCAGCCGCGTCGCCGAGCGCGACGCCCAGCTCGCCGCCGCCAAGGCCACGCTGGTGCAGGCCGAGCGCACGCACGAGTCCAACGAACGGCTGGCGCAGCAGAAGTTCATCTCGCCGATCGCGCTGGAGAACTCGCGTGCCGCGCTGGAGACGGCTCGCGGCGCCTACGACGCCGCCGCCGCGGCGCGCGACACGGTGCGCACGACGATGCGCGAGGCGGCGCTGGTGGCGCCGATCGCGGGCATCGTCGCCAAGCGCCATGCGGTGCCGGGCGAGAAGCTGGCCGAGGAGCAGCAGCTGCTGACGATCGTCGACATCCGCGAGCTCGAGCTCGCCGGCAGTGTCGGCACGCACGAGGTCGGCAAGCTGACGCCTGGCATGACGGCCGAAGTGCGCGTCGAGGGCCTGGCCGAGCCGTTCCGCGGCCGCCTGGCGCGCATCGCCCCGGCGGCCGAGTCCGGCACGCGTTCGATCGGCGTGACGATCGCGCTGGACAACCCTGGCGAGCGCCTGCGCGCCGGCCAGTACGCCGTCGCCGCGGTGACGCTGAAGGACGCCGGCGAACGGCTGACGCTGCCGGTCGACGCGGTCTCGCGTGTCGGCGGCCAGGACCACGTCTGGGTCATCGAGGACGGCGTGCTGGCGCGCCGCGCGGTCAAGCTCGGCCGCCGCGACGACGCGGCCGGCCGTGTCGAGCTGCTGTCGGGCGTGCCCGAGAAGGCCACCGTGCTGGCGCTGCGCTTCGACAACCTGCGCGAGGGCGCCAAGGCGCAGGTCGCGCCGGCCGGCAGCGCCGGGTCGGTGGCGTCCGCGGCGACGGCGGCCTCGTCACCGCGCGTGGAGTGAAGCATGTGGATCACCCGCGTCTCGATCCGCAACCCCGTCTTCGCGACCATGGTCATGGTCGCGCTGTGCGTGCTGGGCGTCTTTTCCTACATGCGGCTGGGTGTCGAGCAGATGCCCGACATCGCGCTGCCCGGCGCCTACGTCGAGGTGTCCTACCCGGGCGCCTCGCCCGAGGCCGTCGAGCGTGAGATCACCAAGCCGCTGGAGGAGTCGGTCAACGGCATCGCCGGCGTCAAGCGCCTGACCTCGCGCAGCTTCGAGGGCCGCAGCCAGACCAGCATCGAGTTCACGCTGGACACCGACATGGGCCGCGCGATGCAGGACGTGCGCGACCGCGTCGCCGCCGCGCAGGCGCGTTTCCCCGACGACGCCAAGCCGCCGCTGATCAACCGCTTCGACAACGAGAACTCGCAGCCGGTCGTCGCGCTGGCGCTGCTGTCGGACACACGCAGCCAGCGCGAGCTGTCGATCATCGCCGACCAGGTGGTGAGCCGCCGGCTGCAGCGTGTCGACGGCGTCGCCCGCGTCGACGTCAGCGGCCTGGCGCTGCGCGAGGTGCGCATCGACCTCGACCCCGAACGTCTGCGCGCCTACGCGGTGACGCCGGCCGAGGTGGCCAAGGCGCTGGACGAGGCCAATGCCGACGAGCCGGTGGGCCTGCTCAGCAACGAGCGCGCCGACGCCATCCTGCGGGTCGAGGGCCGCGTGCGCGACCCGCGCGAGTTCGAGAACACCATCGTCGCGCACCGCAACGGCCTGCCGCTGCGCCTGGGTGACCTGGGCCGGCTGGTCGAGCGCGAGCGCGAGCCCGACTCGTTCGCCCGGCTCAACGGCCGCACGGCGATCAACTTCAACGTCTTCAAGCAGCAGGACGCGAACATCGTCGCCACCGGCGAGAAGGTCAAGGAGGCGATGGACGAACTCGGCCGCACGCTGCCGCCGGACACCCAGATCGAGCTCGTCTACGCCGCCAGCGACTGGGTCAAGGGCTCGCTCGTCGGCCTGCGCCACACGCTGATCGAAGGCGCGCTGCTGACGGTGGCCATCGTCTTCCTGTTCCTGCACTCGTGGCGCAGCACGGTCATCACCGGGCTGACGCTGCCGATCGCGGTGATCTCCAGCTTCATCGCCGTGCACGCCTTCGGCTTCACGCTGAACTTCATGACGATGATGGCCTTGTCGCTGTGCATCGGCCTGCTGATCGACGACGCGATCGTCGTGCGCGAGAACATCGTGCGCCACGTGCACATGGGCAAGGACCACTACACCGCCGCCGACGAAGGCACGCGCGAGATCGGCCTGGCGGTGATGGCGACGACCTTCGCGATCTGCGCGGTGTTCGTGCCGGTGGCCTTCATGGGCGGGATCATCGGCAAGTTCTTCTACCCGTTCGGCATCACCGTCGTCGTCGCGGTGCTGGTCAGCCTGTTCGTCAGCTTCACGCTCGACCCGATGCTGTCCAGCGTCTGGCGCGACCCGCCGTCGGCGCGCCTGGCGCGGCTGCCGGTCATCGGCGCGATGCTGCGCGGCGTCGACCGCGGCATGGACGGGCTGCACACGGTCTACGAGCGCCTGATCCGCTGGGCCTTCGGCCCCAAGCGCTGGCGCCTGTTCGGCGTGCCGGCCTTCGCCCGGCCTTTCGGCGCCGACGGCCGGCGCGACCGCAGCCAGCGCCGCCGCTGGCGCTGGGCGACGCTGACGCCGCGCGGCGTCGTGATGGCCACCGGCGGCGCGAGCTTCGTCGCCGCGCTGATGCTGGCGCCGCTGGTCGGCTCGGAGTTCGTGCCGCAGACCGACCAGGGCTTCACGCAGCTGTCGATCCGCATGCCGGTGGGCTCCAGCCTGGAGCGCAGCGACGCCAAGGTGCGCCAGGTCGAGGAGATCGTCGCCTCGTTCCCCGAGGTCAAGAACGTCGCCACCAGCGTCGGCGGCCAGGGGGCGGGGCTTTCGACCGGGCGCAACCAGGCGGTGCTGAACATCGGCCTCGTCGACCGCCGCGAACGTGACCGCACGCAGAAGCAGGTCGAGGACGCGATCCGCGAGCGCATCGCGGCGATCCCGGGCATCGAGACCTCGGTCGGCTTCGACCGCCCGATCTACGTCGCCATCCTCGGCAGCGACCCCGAAGGCCTGGCGCGTGTGGCCAGCGACTTCGCCGAGAAGGTGAAGAAGATCCCCGGCATCGCCGACGTCGAGCTGTCGGTCAAGCCCGGCGTGCCGGCCTATGCGGTGCGGCTGCTGCCGGCGGCGGTGCGCGAGCTCGGCCTGACCGCGCCGCAGCTGGCGTCGAGCCTGCGCGCCTACGTCAACGGCGAGGTCGCGACCTACTGGACGACGCCCGACGGCGAGCAGGTCGAGGTGCTGCTGCGCCTGCCGCAGGACGCGCGCCAGGAGCTCGAGCAGATGCGCAAGCTGCCGGTGGCCTTCGCCAAGGACGGCACGCCGATCCCGCTGGACGCGGTGGCCTCGATCGAGTCGGTGGTCAACCCGGAGGTCATCCGGCGCCAGAACCTGCAGCGCCGCGAGGCGATCTTCGCCGGGGTGCAGGGGCGCCCGGCCGGCGACGTCGGCGCCGACGTGCAGAAGCTGATCGCCGAGACCTCGCTGCCGCCGGGTTTCACCTTCGACGTCGGCGGCCAGACCAAGGACCAGAACGAGGCCTTCACGGCGATGCTCGGCGCGATGGCGCTGGCGGTGATCTTCATCTACATCGTGCTGGCCAGCCAGTTCGGCAGCTTCGTGCAGCCGGTGGCGATCATGGCCTCGCTGCCGCTGTCGCTGATCGGCGTGATGATCGCGCTGCTGGTCTCGGGCTCGACGCTCAACGTCTTCTCGATGATCGGCCTGGTGATGCTGATGGGCCTGGTGACGAAGAACGCGATCCTGCTCGTCGATTTCGCCAACCACGCCCGGCGCGACGGCGCCAGCGTGCCCGAGGCGCTGCTGCAGGCCGGGCTGACGCGCATGCGGCCGATCGTCATGACGACCGCGGCGATGGTCTTCGGCATGCTGCCGCTGGCGATGGCGCTCAACGACGGCGGCGAGATCCAGGCGCCGATGGGCCGCGCGATCATCGGCGGCGTCATCACCTCGACGCTGCTGACGCTGGTCGTCGTGCCGGTGCTCTACAGCTACCTGGTGCGTGATCGCAAGCCGAAACCGGCGCCGGCGGCCGAGCCCGGCGGCGGGGTGCTGCCGGCAGGGGCCAGCGCGGATCGCGACTGAGGCTGCAACGTTGAACGAGAAGGCCGCCCGAGGGCGGCCTTCTTTTTGGGGCCTCGTGGGCGGCGGCACAGGGCGCATGCTCGCCCCGCAACCAGACGACGGGTGTCGTCGAACCGATCAGCTTTCTGCAGAAAGCTACCCGTAACGGGTATGATTTGGAGCCCGCGATGTCCCAGATCTTCAAGCGCAAGGACTTCGCACGATGGCAGGCGGCAGAGAAGCTGCCCGACTCTGCCTTGTGCAAGGCCGTGCAGGAGATGGAAAGCGGACTGATCGACGCCGATCTGGGTGGCGGTCTCTACAAGAAGCGAGTGGCTCGCCAGGGCGCGGGCAAGAGCGGCGGCTGCAGGACGCTGCTGTCGGCCCGGATCGGCGGGCGTTATGTGTTCCTGCACGGCTTTTCCAAGAGCGACAAGGCGAACATCACTCAGGACGAGAAGTCGGCGCTGCGGTTTGCCGGTCGGGTGTTTCTCGAGTTGTCGGCCGAAGCCTTGTCGAAGGCCCTGCGAACGGGCGTGCTGCTGGAGGTGCATGGTGAGCAAGATCGTTGAATCCCTGCGTGGCGACCTGGCGGCGCTCCATGAAGCGGGCGCGATCAGCAAGCTCACGATGCGCGAGTTCGACGCGATCTGTCCTCCGCCCGTCAGGCCTTTCGACGCCGCCGACATCAAGCGCCTGCGTGAAGCCTTGAACGTCAGCCAGCCGGTCTTCGCGCTGCACCTGCACACCACGGCGTCGACGGTGCGCAAGTGGGAGCAAGGCGAGACCCGTCCGGCCGGGCCGGCGCTGAAGCTGCTGAACCTCATCGCCGACAAGGGCCTGCAGGCCATCAGCTGACGGCTGCAAGCCGCTGATCGCGGCCGTCCGGACGTGAGCGGCGCTCAGCCGATGCGCTTCTCGCTCGCCGCGTCGAACAGGTGCGCGTGTTCGGCCGCCCAGTGCAGATGCACCGTGCCGCCGACCTGGCCTTCGGCGGTGCCGGGCAGGCGCGCGGTCAGCTTGCCCGCCACGGTGTTGGCGGTCATGTAGGTCTCGGGGCCGGTCGGCTCGACGATGACGAGTTCGCCCGGCAGGCCTTCGGCGCCCAGGCAGACGTTCTCCGGCCGCAGGCCGTAGATGACGTCGCCGCTGCCGCCGGCCAGCGCCTGGCGCTGCGCGGCGCTGAGCGGCAGCGCGTGGCCGGCCGCCGTCAGGCCGCCGTCGGCGCTGCGCTGGGCGAGGATCATGTTCATCGCCGGCGAGCCGATGAACTCGGCGACGAAACGGGTCGCCGGCCGGGTGTAGATCTCGTGCGGCGAGCCGAGCTGCTGCACGGCGCCGTCCTTCATCACCGCGATGTGGTCGCCCAGCGTCATCGCCTCGACCTGGTCGTGCGTGACGTAGACCGTCGTCGTGTGCGTGCGCTGGTGCAGCAGCTTGATCTCGGCGCGCATCTCGACACGCAGCTTGGCGTCGAGGTTGGACAACGGCTCGTCGAACAGGAACAGCTTGGGGTCGCGCGCCAGCGCGCGGCCCATCGCGACGCGCTGGCGCTGGCCGCCCGACAGCGCGCCGGGCTTGCGGTCGAGCAGGTGGTCGATCTGCAGCATCTTGGCGACACGCTGCACGGCCGCCTCGCGCTCGGCCTTGGGCACCTTGCGCATCTCCAGCGCGAAGGCGATGTTCTGGCGCACGTCCATGTTGGGGTACAGGGCGTAGCTCTGGAACACCATCGCGATGTCGCGGTCCTTGCTGGGCACGTCGGTGACGTCGCGGCCGTCGATGAAGATGCGGCCCGAGCTCGGCGCGTCCAGGCCGGCGATCATGTTCAGCAGCGTGCTCTTGCCGCAGCCCGAGGGGCCCACGAGGATCAGGAAGTCGCCGGCCTCGACCTCGATGTCGATGCCTTTCAGGATCTCGGTCTTGCCGAAGGCCTTGCGCACGGAGCGGATGGACAGGGCTCCCATGGTTCAGCCTTTCACCGCGCCGGCCGTCAGGCCGCGCACGAAGTACTTGCCGGCGACGACGTAGACGAAGAGGGTGGGGAGCGCCGCGATCAGTGCCGCGGCCATGTCGACGTTGTATTCCTTCACGCTGCTGGAGGTGTTGGCGAGGTTGTTGAGACCGACGGTCACGGGTTTGCTGTCGGCGCCGGAGAAGACGACGCCGTAGAGGAAGTCGTTCCAGATGTTGGTGAACTGCCAGATCAGCGTCACGACGAGGATCGGCGTGGACAGCGGCAGGATGATGCGCGTGAAGATCTTCCAGAAGCCGGCGCCGTCCAGCATCGCGGCCTTGATCAGCTCGTCGGGCAGGCCGACGTAGTAGTTGCGGAAGAACAGCGTCGTGCTCGGGATGCCGGCGACGACGTGCACCAGGATCAGCCCCCAGATCGAGCTGGCGATGCCCAGCCAGCCGAGCACCTGGCTCATCGACAGCAGCACCACCTGCATCGGCATGAAGACGCCGAACAGCATCAGCGCGAACATCGTCTCGCTGCCGCGGAAGCGCCACTTCGAGAGCACGTAGCCGTTGATCGAGCCGATCGCCGTCGACACCAGCACCGCCGGCACGACCATCAGCACCGAGTTCATGAAGAAGGGCTTCAGGCCGCCGCAGTCGGTGCCGGTGCAGGCGCTGCTCCAGGCACGTGCCCAGGACTCGAGGCTCGGGCTCGTGGGCAGCGACAGCAGGCTGCCGGCGCGCACCTGGTCCATGTCCTTCAGCGAGGTCGTGACCATCACGTACAGCGGCGTCAGGAACCAGGCCGCGAACAGCAGCAGGGCCGCCCACAGCAGGGCGCGTTGCACGGCGTGGCGGCTCATCGTTTGGCCCTCAGTTCGCTGTAGAGATAGGGCACGACGATCGCGGCCACGGTGGCCAGCATCACCGTCGCGCTGGCCGCGCCCAGGCCGATCTGGCCGCGCGAGAAGGCCATCGCGTACATGAAGGTCGCCGGCAGGTCGGTGGCGTAGCCGGGGCCGCCGGCGGTCAGCGCCATCACGAGGTCGAAGCTCTTGATCGCCAGGTGGCTGACGACCATCAGCGTGCTGAAGAACACGGGCCTGAGCGTCGGGATGACGATGCGCCAGTAGATCAGCGGCAGGCTCGCACCGTCGACCTGCGCGGCCTTGATGACCGAGTCGTCGATGCCGCGCAGCCCGGCCAGGAACAGTGCCATCACGAAGCCCGCGCTCTGCCAGACGCCGGCGATCGCGACGCAGTAGATCGCCTTCTCCGGGTCGACCAGCCAGCCGAAGCTGAAGCTCTCGAAGCCCCATTGCTGGACCACGTGCTCCAGCCCCAGGCCGGGGTTCAGGATCCACTTCCAGGCCGTGCCGGTGACGATGAACGAGATCGCCATCGGGTACAGGTAGATCGTGCGCAGCAGGCCCTCGGCGCGGATCTTCTGGTCCAGCAGGATGGCCAGCAGCAGGCCCAGGGCCATCGAGCCGCCGATGAACAGCGTGCCGAAGATGCCCATGTTGACGAGCGCGACGTGGAAGCGCTCGTTGTCGAACAGGCGCACGTACTGCTCCAGCCCGACGAACTCGTAGTTGGGCAGCAGGCGCGAGGCCGACAGCGACAGGTAGCCGTTCCAGGCGATCAGCCCGTAGATGAACAGGAACGACAGGACGAAGGACGGCGCGACGACCAGCTTGGGCAGCCAGCGTGCGCCCGCGGGCGATGAAGACGGCATGGAGGCGGCACGGCAGACGCGCCGCGTCCCGCTGGCGGGGAACGCGGCGCGTCGGTTCTACGGCGGGTTTACTGCGCCTTCGCGGCGTTGGCGATGCGCGTCATCGCGTCCTTGGCGCTCATCTTGTCGCTGTTCCAGAACTGGCTGACGACGTCCTTGATCGCGCCTTCGATGGCCGGGGCGACGGCCATGCCGTGGGCGATCGACGGCACCAGGCCGCCGTTCTTCGACGTCGCGACGAAGTCCTTGGCCGACAGCCTGGCGCAGTCGTCGAACTTGTCCATGTTCATGCCCAGCCGCACCGGGATCGAGCCCTTGTTGAGGTTGAACACCTGCTGGAAGTCCGGCGACATGATGGCCGCGGCCAGCGCCTTCTGGGCCTTGGTGTTCTCGGCGTTCTTCAGCTTGAACATCGCGAACGAGTCGATGTTGAAGGTGAAGGCCTGCGCGGTGCCCGGAGCCGGGGCGCAGACGAAGTCCTTGCCCGGCGCCTTGCCGGCGGCGACGAACTCGCCCTTGGCCCAGTCGCCCATCAGCTGCATGCCGGCTTCGCCCTTGATGACCATCGCGGTCGCGAGGTTCCAGTCGCGGCCGGGGGCGTTGCGGTCGGTGTAGCCCTTCACGCGCTTGAAGGTCGTCAGCACCTTCTCCATCGTCGGGCTGTTCAGCGTCGCCGGGTCGAGCTGCACCAGGGCCTTGCGGTAGAACTCGGTGCCGCCGACACCCAGCGCCACGCTCTCGAAGGTGGTGAAGTCCTGCCAGTTCTGGCCGCCGTGCGCGACGGGGATGATGCCGGCCTTCTTCAGCGCCTCGGCGGCGACGAAGAACTCGTCCCAGGTCGTCGGCACCTTGGCGCCGGCCTTCTTGAAGGCTTCCGGGTTGGCCCACAGCCAGTTCACGCGGTGCACGTTGACCGGTGCGGCGATGTAGTTGCCCTTGTACTTCATCACGTCGGCCACCGCCTTGGGCAGCACGGCGTCCCAGTTCTCGGCCTTGGCGACGTCGTCGATGTTGGCGAGCACGCCTTCGGCGGCCCATTCCTGCAGCGCCGGGCCCTTGATCTGCGCCGCGGCCGGGGCGTTGCCCGAGACCACACGCGACTTCAGCACCGTCATCGCCGAGTCGCCGCCGCCACCGGCGACCGCGAAGTCCTTCCAGGTGTGGCCCTTGGCCTGCATCGTGGCCTTCAGGGCTGCCGCGGCCTTGGCCTCGCCGCCGCTGGTCCACCAGTGCAGGACCTCGACTTCGCCGGCCTGGGCCATGCCACAGGCGGCCAGTGCGGCGGCGGCCGCCAGGGTGCGGATGGGGGTGTTCTTCATGTCCGTCTACCTCGTGTGCGCCGCTCGTGGCGGCTGTCGTTCGTGGTGGGTCGTGCGAGGTGCCGGGTGCCACGCGCAGTGTCGCCCGGGCCTCGCCGCGACGAGGATGCGCCGCTACGTGGGCCAGATCAAGGGCCGTAACCCCGTGGAATCCGATGAAAGCGCGCGTTGAGGGGCGGGCGCAACGTCGGCCCCCCTGCGCTTGACTCGGGCTGCGGCCTCGCGCTTGGCGGACCGCAGCGGCCTCAGCATTCGACGATGTTCACCGCCAGGCCGCCGCGGGCCGTCTCCTTGTACTTGGTCAGCATGTCGGCGCCGGTCTCGCGCATCGTCTTGATGACCTGGTCCAGGCTGACCTTGTGCGTGCCGTCGCCGCGCAGCGCGATGCGTGCGGCGTTGATCGCCTTCACCGCGCCCATCGCGTTGCGTTCGATGCAGGGGATCTGCACCAGGCCGCCGACCGGGTCGCAGGTCAGGCCCAGGTGGTGCTCCATGCCGATCTCGGCGGCGTTCTCGGCCTGCGCCGGGCTGCCGCCGAGCACCGCGCACAAGGCGCCGGCGGCCATCGAGCAGGCGACGCCGACCTCGCCCTGGCAGCCGACCTCGGCGCCGGAGATGCTGGCGTTCTCCTTGTAGAGCAGGCCGATGGCGCCGGCCGTCAGCAGGAAGTCGACGACACCGCGTTCGCTGGCGCCGGGCACGAAGCGTTGGTAGTAGTGCAGCACCGCGGGCACGATGCCGGCGGCGCCGTTGGTCGGCGCGGTGACGACCCGGCCGCCGGCGGCGTTCTCCTCGTTGGCGGCGAGCGCGAAGAGGTTGACCCAGTCGAGCACCGCCAGCGGGTCGGCCGGCGTGCCGTCGGGCGCCTGCGCCTGCAGCGCCTCGGCCAGGTCGGGGGCACGCCGCTGCACCTTGAAGCCGCCGGGCAGCGTGCCGCGGGTGCGCATGCCGCGCGCCACGCACTGCTGCATCACCTGCCAGATCGCCAGCAGGCCGGCGTCGATCTCGGCGTCGCTGCGCCAGTGGCGCTCGTTGCGGCGCATCACGCCGGCGATGTCGCAGCCCAGCTCGGTGCTCAGCGCCAGCAATTCGGCGCCGGTGTGGAACGGGTGCGGCAGCACGGTCGTGTCGGGTGCGATCACCGGGTGCCGGCTGCCGTCGGCCGCGACCTCGTCGCTGACGACGAAACCGCCGCCCACCGAGTAGTAGCGGCGTTCGGCCAGCAGCGCGCCGGCGGCGTCCCAGGCCGCGAAGGCCATGCCGTTGGCGTGGAACGGCAGGGTCTCGCGGCGGTGGAACTTCAGGTCGCGCGTTTCGACGAAGTCCACCGCCTGGCGGCCCAGCAGCTCGAGGCGCGCGCTGGCGCGGATCGCCGCCAGAAGCGCCGGCACCTCGTCGATCGGCACCGTGTCGGGCTCGTGGCCGGCCAGGCCCAGCAGCACCGCGGTGTCGCTGCCGTGGCCCTTGCCGGTGGCGCCGAGCGAGCCGTAGAGCTGGGCGCCCACACGCGCGGTGCGCTCCAGCAGGCCCTCGTGCGCCAGCCGCGAGACGAACAGCCGCGCGGCGCGCATCGGGCCGACGGTGTGGCTGCTGCTCGGCCCGATGCCGATCTTGAAGAGGTCGAAGACGGAAACGGCCATCGTGACCTCCGACGATGGCGGGCGCGGCGACGGCCGCGCCCGCGGGCTCAGGCGTAGTCGGCCATCGGCGGGCAGCTGCAGCTGAGGTTGCGGTCGCCCCAGACGTTGTCCACGCGGCCCACCGGCGACCAGTACTTGTGGCGGCGCAGCGCCGGCACCGGGTAGGCGGCTTCCTCGCGGCCGTAGGCGTGCGGCCACTCGGCTGCGAGCAGCACCTCGGCGGTGTGCGGGGCGTGCTTCAGCGGGTTGTCCTCGCGCGGCCAGGCTCCGGCCTCGACCTTCGCGATCTCGGCGCGGATGGCGATCATCGCGTCGCAGAAGCGGTCCAGCTCGACCAGCGGCTCGCTCTCGGTCGGCTCGACCATCAGCGTGCCGGGCACCGGGAAACTCAGCGTCGGGGCGTGAAAACCGTAGTCGATGAGGCGCTTGGCGACGTCCTCGGCGCTGACGCCGCTGGTCTCCTTCAGCGGCCGCAGGTCGAGGATGCACTCGTGCGCGACACCGCCGCCGGCGATGCCTTCGATGCCGCCGCTGTAGTGGATGTCGTAGTAAGGCGCCAGCCGCGCGGCGATGTAGTTGGCGCTGAGGATCGCGGTCTCGGTGGCCTGGCGCAGGCCGTCGGCGCCCATCATGCGCACGTACATCCAGCTGATCGGCAGCACGCCGGCGTTGCCCAGCGGCGCGGCGCTGACGGCGCCCACCGGCGCGGCGGCGTCGCCGTGGCCGGGCAGGAAGGGCACGAGGTCGGCGACGACGCAGACCGGGCCGACGCCCGGGCCGCCGCCACCGTGCGGGATGCAGAAGGTCTTGTGCAGGTTCAGGTGGCTGACGTCGCCGCCGAACTCGCCCGGCGCCGCCAGGCCGACGAGCGCGTTCATGTTCGCGCCGTCGACGTAGACCCGGCCGCCGTGGCGGTGCACGATCTCGCAGAGCTGCTTGACGCCCGGCTCGAAGACACCGTAGGTCGACGGGTAGGTGATCATCACGCAGGCCAGGCGTTCGGCGTGCTGGACGCACTTGGCCTCCAGATCGGCGAGGTCGACATTGCCGTTGGCGTCGCACTTGACGACGACGACCGAGAGACCGGCCATCTGCGCGCTCGCCGGGTTGGTGCCGTGCGCCGACTCGGGGATCAGGCAGAGGTCGCGCTTCTCGTCGCCGCGCGAGGCGTGCCAGCCGCGGATCGCCAGCAGGCCGGCGTACTCGCCCTGCGAACCGGCGTTGGGCTGCAGGCTGATGCCGGCGTAGCCGGTGGCTTGCGCCAGCCAGGCGCAGAGCTGGTCGTTCATCTCCCAGACGCCGGCCAGCTGGTCGCGCGGCGCGAACGGGTGCAGGTTGGCGAACTCCGGCCAGGTGATGGGGATCATCTCGCTGGTCGCGTTGAGCTTCATCGTGCACGAGCCCAGCGGGATCATCGTGCGGTCCAGCGCCAGGTCCTGGTCGGACAGGCGACGCAGGTAGCGCAGCATCTCGGTCTCGCTGTGGTGCAAGTTGAAGACCGGGTGCGTCAGGAAGGCGCTGCTGCGGCGCAGCGCCTCGGGCAGCAGCGGCTCGACGCCACGCTCGTACTCGTCGATCGATGGCAGCGTCGCGCCGTCCGGCGCGAACCAGCGCCAGAGGTCGGCGATGTCGGCGCGGCTCGTGGTCTCGTCCAGCGCCGCGGCGACACGCGTCGCTGACAGCCGGCGCAGGTTGGCGCCGTCGGCCAGCGCGCGCGCCATCACCGCGTCGGCGCGTGCGCCGAGCTCGACGGCGACGGTGTCGAAGCCGGCTTCGGTCAGCACCTCCAGGCCCATCGCGCGCAGGCCGGCGGCCAGCGCCGCGGCGTAGGCGGCGATGCGCTGGGCGATGCGCTTGAGCCCCGCGGGGCCGTGGTAGACGGCGTACATCGACGCCAGCACCGCCGGCAGCACCTGCGCGGTGCAGATGTTGGACGTCGCCTTCTCGCGGCGGATGTGCTGCTCGCGCGTCTGCAGCGCCAGGCGGTAGGCCGGGCGGCCGTGCACGTCGACGCTGACGCCGACCAGGCGGCCGGGCATCGCGCGCTTGTACTCGTCGCGGCAGGCCAGGTAGGCGGCGTGCGGGCCGCCGGCGGCCATCGGCACGCCGAAACGCTGCGTCGTGCCGACGGCGATGTCGGCACCGAACTCGCCCGGCGGCACGAGCAGTGTCAGCGCCAGCAGGTCGGCGGCGACGACGAAGGCCGCCTGCTTCGCATGCACCGCGTCGGCCAGCGTGCGCAGGTCGTGCACCGTGCCGTCGGTGGCCGGGTATTGCGCGACGGCGGCGAAAAACTCGCCGTCGTCGGCGAGCGTGGCGAAGGGCCGCACGTCGACCGCCAGCCCCAGCGGCTCGGCGCGCGTGCGCAGCACCTCGATCGTCTGCGGGTGGCAGTCGTCGGCGACGCGGATCGTGTCCGACTTGGCGCGCACGCTGCGCCGGGCCAGCGTCATCGCCTCGGCGACGGCGGTGGCCTCGTCGAGCATCGAGGCGTTGGCGATCGCCATGCCGGTCAGCTCGGCGATCATGGTCTGGAAGTTGACCAGCGCCTGAAGCCGCCCCTGCGAGATCTCGGCCTGGTAAGGCGTGTAGGCCGTGTACCAGGCGGGGTTCTCGAGCACGTTGCGCAGCACCACCGTCGGCGTGCGCGTGCCGTGGTAGCCCTGGCCGATGAAGCTGCGCAGCGTGCGGTTCTTCGCCGCGATCGCACGCAGCTCGGCCAGCGCCTGGTGCTCGGGCACCGGCGCCGGCAGCTGCATCGGCTGCGGCCGGGCGATGGTGCGCGGCACCACCGCCTCGATCAGCGCCTGCCGCGAGGCGGCGCCGATCACCGACAGCATCTGCCGTTCCTCGGCTTCGTTGGGCCCGAGGTGGCGGGCGGCGAACTCGTCGTGGTGCTCGAGCTCGGCGAGCGTGGGAAGGGCGGACATCAGCATGGGCGGTGGACTGCTAGAGGGGAAGCGGGGTCAGAGCGTCTTCAGCAACGCGTCGTAGGCGGGCGGGTCCATCAGCTGGTCGAACTCGGCCATGTCGGCGACACGGACCTTGAAGAACCAGCCGTTGCCCATCGGGTCGCTGTTGGCCAGCGCCGGCTCGTCGCGCAGCGCTTCGTTGACCTCGACGATCTCGCCGCTGACCGGCATGTAGAGGTCGGCGGCGGCCTTCACCGACTCGACGACGCCGGCCACCTCGCCCTTCTTGAACGTGCGGCCGACCTCGGGCAGCTCGACGAAGACGACATCACCGAGCGCGTCCTGCGCGTGCGGCGTGATGCCGACGACCGCGGCCTCGTGGTCTTCGATGTTGATCCATTCGTGGTCGGGGGTGAACATGGTGGTCATCGGCTTCTCCTGAAGATTTCAACCGCGGTGGTAGCGGTGGGGTTGGAACGGCATCGGGGTCACGCGCATCGGCAGGCGTTTGCCTCGCACCTCGGCGTAGACCTCGTGTTCGGGGGCAGCATGGTCCTGCGGCAGGTAGGCCATCGCGATCGGACGGTCGACCCCGGGCGCCAGCGTACCGCTGGTCACGCGGCCCAGCGCATGGCCGTGCGCATCGACGATGGCCGTGCCCTCGCGCACCGGCACACGTTCCAGGCCGACGAGGCCGACACGCTTGCGCATCGCGCCGCCGGCCAGGTGGCGTTCGACGGCCGCCGCGCCGGGGTAGCCGCCTTCGCGTGCACCGCCCGGGCGGCGCACCTTCTGGATCGCCCAGGTCAGGCCGGCTTCGACCGGCGAGGTGTTCTCGTCGATGTCGTGGCCGTACAGGCACAGCCCCGCTTCCAGGCGCAGCGTGTCGCGTGCGCCCAGGCCGGCGGGCTTGACCTCGGGCAGCGCCAGCAGCGCCGAGGCCAGCGCCTCGGCCCGTTCGGCCGGCACCGAGATCTCGAAGCCGTCTTCGCCGGTGTAGCCCGAGCGCGTGACGAAGCAGGGCGCGTCGGCCAGTTCGAACACGCCGCCGGTCATGAACACGAGTTCCTTGACGCCCGGGTTCAGCCGCGCCAGCGCGTCGGCGGCCAGCGGGCCCTGCAGCGCCAGCAGCGCGCGCTCGGGCATGCCGACGACGGTGCAGCGGTGGCCGATGTTCGTCTGCAGATGGCGCAGGTCGGCGTCCTTGCAGCCGGCGTTGACGACGAGGAACAGGTCGCCGAAGCCGGTGCCCGGCGCGGGGCGCGAGATCATCAGGTCGTCGAGCAGGCCGCCGTGTTCGTTGGTGAAGAAGGCGTAGCGCTGGCGGCCGACGGCGAGGTCGACGACGTCCACCGGCACCAGGGTCTCCAGCGCGGCTGCGGCGTCGGCGCCCGACAGCCGCACCTGGCCCATGTGCGAGACGTCGAACAGCGCCGCGGCGTTGCGGCACTGGCGGTGTTCGGCGATCAGGCCGTCGCGGTATTGCACCGGCATCGCGTAGCCGGCGAACGGCACCAAACGCGCACCGAGGCTCAGGTGCAGGTCGTGCAGGGGCGTCTTCAGAAGGTCGCTCACGGCGGACTCCATCGAGGGCATCGTCTTCGGATCGCCGGCTGTCGCCGACGCACGTGCCCCCGCTGTCCGCTTTACCTGAGAGATTCGGAAGCCACCCCGGCGGTGGTCCTTGCCCCTTCGGTGGGCCGCCTGTCGCGGCGGCCTCTCTCCAGTGAGGTGGGAAGCCAGTCCTTTTGCCTGAGCGTTCGGGCTGGACCCTGCGCCTTCGGCGGCCCGCTCGAGGTGGGCTCTCTCCTGACGGCGCGCAGTGTATCAGCGCCCATCCGGCGCCGCGCACCCGCCGCAGACGAGGGGCCGAGGCAGCCTGGTGTCAGCCGCTTGCATAACATTCGCCGCGCACCGACAGGAGGCCGGATGAGCATCTACGATCAGCACCTGGACCGCAACGCGGCCAACCACGTGGCGCTGTCGCCGACGAGTTTCGTCGAGCGCAGCGCCGAGGTCTTCGGCGACCTGCCGGCCGTGATCCACGGCGCGCGGCGCTACACCTGGGCCCAGGTGCGCGAGCGCAGCGCCCGGCTCGCGGCGGCGCTGCGCGCGCTGGGCGTGGGCCGCGGCACGACGGTCAGCGTGATGCTGCCCAACACGCCGGAGATGGTCGAGGCGCACTACGCGGTGCCGGCCGTCAACGCGGTGCTGAATACGCTCAACACGCGGCTGGACGCGCCGCTGCTGGCCTGGCAGATGAACCACTGCGAGACCGCGGTGCTGATCACCGACCGCGAGTTCGGCCCGCTGATGGCCGACGCGCTGGCGCGGCTGAAGGCCGAACACGGCCGCGAGCCGGTCGTCATCGACGTCTGCGACAGCGAATACACCGGCCGCGGCGAGCGTGTCGGCACGCTGGAATACGAGGAACTGCTGGCCGCGCACGCGCCGCTGGCGCGCCTGGAAGGCCCGGCCGACGAGTGGGACGCGATCGCCGTCAGCTACACCAGCGGCACCACGGGCGACCCCAAGGGCGTCGTCACCCACCACCGCGGCGCCTACCTGAACGCGGTCGGCAACGCGGCGACCTGGACCATGCCGCACTTCCCGAAGTACCTGTGGACGCTGCCGATGTTCCACTGCAACGGCTGGTGCTTCCCGTGGACGGTGGCGATGCTGGGCGGCACCCACGTCTGCCTGCGTCGGGTCGAACCCAAGGCGATCCTGGACGCGATGCGCGAGCACGGCGTCGACCACTACTGCGCCGCGCCGATCGTGCACGGGCTGATCATCAACGCGCCGGCCGACTGGCGCGAGGGCATCACGCAGCAGGTGCGCGGCATGGTCGCCGGCGCCGCGCCGCCGGCCGCGATGATCGAGGGCATGGCGAAGATCGGCTTCGACATCACCCACGTCTACGGCCTGACCGAGGTCTACGGCCCGGCCGCGGTGGCCGTCAAACGCCCGGCCTGGAGCGACGCCGACCTGTCCGAGCAGACGCGGCTCAACGGCCGCCAGGGCGTGCGCTACGCGCTGCAGGAAGGCATGACGGTGCTCGACCCGGAGACGATGGCCGAGGTGCCGGCTGACGGCCAGACGATGGGCGAGATCATGTTCCGCGGCAACATCGTCATGAAGGGCTACCTGAAGAACCCGTCGGCGACCGACAAGGCCTTCGCCGGCGGCTGGTTCCACACCGGCGACCTGGCGGTCATCGAGCCCGACCGCTACGTGAAGATCCGCGACCGCAGCAAGGACATCATCATCTCCGGCGGCGAGAACATCAGCTCGCTGGAAGTCGAGGACGCGCTGTACCGCCACCCCGCGGTGCTGGCCTGCGCGGTGGTCGCCAAGCCCGACCCGAAGTGGGGCGAGACGCCGGTGGCCTACGTCGAGCTGAAGCTGGGCGTCGACGTCACGGCCGACGAGCTGATCGCGCACTGCAAGCGTGTGCTCGCCGGCTACAAGGTGCCCAAGGAGATCCGCTTCGAGACGATCCCCAAGACCAGCACCGGCAAGATCCAGAAGTTCCAGTTGCGCCAGCGGGCCAGGAGCTCGTCGGCGATCGAATGAGAAGTTCCTCTCCCTCTCCCGCTTGCGGGAGAGGGTTGGGGTGAGGGTGGCGGCAGACCCCGGCCCTCACCCCCCGCCCTCTCCCGCCGTCGCGGGAGAGGGAGCCTGACCAGGAGATACCGATGACCGAAGAACCGCTGCTGCGGCACGAGAAGGACGAGCGCGGCGTCGTGACGCTGACGCTGGACCGGCCGCAGGCCTTCAACTCGCTGTCCGAGGCGATGATCGCGGCGCTGCAGGCCTCGCTGGAACGTGTCGCCGAGGACACGACGGCGCGTGTGGTCGTCATCGCCGCCGCCGGCCGCGCCTTCTGCGCCGGCCACGACCTGAAGGAAATGCGCGCCGAGCCTTCGCTGGGCTACTACGAGCGCCTGTTCGCGGCCTGCGCACGCATGATGCTGACGATCCAGAAGCTGCCGGTGCCGGTCATCGCGCGGGTGCACGGCATCGCCACCGCGGCCGGCTGCCAGCTGGTCGCGATGTGCGATCTGGCGGTCGCTTCGCGCGACGCGAAGTTCGCCGTCAGCGGCGTCAATCTGGGCCTTTTCTGTTCGACGCCCAGCGTCGCGCTGGCGCGCAACCTGCCGCGCAAGGCGGCCTTCGAGATGCTCGTCACCGGCGAGTTCATCGGTGCCGACGAAGCCTGCGCCAAAGGTCTGGTCAACCGCGTCGCCGCGCCGGAGGCACTGGACGCCGAGGTCGAGCGCCTGGTCGCCGCCATCGTCGCCAAGCCGCAGGTCGCGATCGCCGCCGGCAAGGCGCTGTTCTATCGTCAGGTCGAGACCGGCATCGCCGCGGCCTACGAAGACGCCGGCCGCACGATGGCCTGCAACATGATGGACCCGGCCGCACTCGAAGGCGTGCAGGCCTTCATCGACAAACGCAAGCCCTCCTGGGCCCTTGGAGAACGATGAAACGAATGCTGTTTTCGGCGGCCTGTGCCGCCGCCGCGCTGGTGCTGGCCGGCTGTGCCAGCGCACCGGCCACCGAGGCGACGGTCGCGCCCAACGCCAACCTCGTCGTGCAGGGCATCCCGCCGATCCCGCAGTCGCTGGCCGAGCGTGTGCAGCGCTACAACGACTTCCGCGGCCACGGCTTCGCCGACTGGCACCCGACGCGGCGCGAGATGCTGGTGCTGCACCGCGGCGAGACCGACGCCACGGCCCAGCTCTGGCGTGCCGCCGCCCCCGGCGCCGCGCTGGAGCGCCTGACCGCCGAACCCGACCCGGTGGCCGAAGCGAGCTGGGAGCCGCGCGAAGGCCGCTACATCGTCTTCGCGCGCGGCCGCGGCGGCAACGAGGCGACGCAGCTCTACCGCCTGGACCCGGCGACACGCCAGGCGACGCTGCTGACCGACCCCGACCAGCGCCACGACTTCGTCGGCTGGCTGCATGGCGCGTCCAAGCTGGTCTACGGCGCGGTGCCGCTGGACCGCACCGCCGACGGCGGCAAGCGTTCGGCGATCGACACGACGCTGTGGCTGATGGACCCGCTCTCGCCCGAGGGCCGGCGCCAGATCGCCGTGCTGCCCGGCGCCGGCTGGTTCGGCGGCGCGATCTCGCACGACGACCGCACGCTGGCGATCACACGCTACGTTTCGGCCACCGAGTCCGAAGCCTGGCTCGTCGACCTCGCCAGCGGCGAGCGCCGGCGTGTGCTGCCGGCGCCCGGCGAGACGCTGAAAGCCTCGCACTTCCCGGTCGCCTTCCGGCCCGACGGCTCGGGGCTGCTGTTCCTCAGCGACCGCGCCGGCGAGTTCCGCGAGCTGATGCTGCTGTCGCTGGCCGACGGCCGCATCACGCGGCTCACGTCGCAGATCCCCTGGGACGTCAGCGGCGTCGCACCCAGCGAGGACGGGCGCTGGATCGCCTTCCAGGCCAACGTCGAGGGCCGCGACGAGCTGCGCCTGCTCGACGGCCGCACGCTGAAGGAGCTGGCGCTGCCGCCGCTGCCCGCCGGCAGCGTCGGCAGCGCGGCCTTCGACCGCCGTGGCGACGAACTCGCGTTCTCGACCAACAGCGCGCAAGGCCCGAGCCGGCTGCACTCGCTGCGCCTGGCCGGCGGCGCGGTCGCCGACTGGACCACGCCCCATGTGCCGCCGGGCCTGGACGTGTCGCGCTTCGGCGAGGCCGAGATCGTGCGCTGGACGAGCTTCGACGGCCGCACGATCTCCGGCCTGCTGCACCGCCCGCCGGCGCGGTTCACCGGCCCGCGCCCGGTGCTGGTCCAGATCCACGGCGGCCCCGAAGGCCAGGCCACGGTCGGCTTCATGGGCCGCTACAACTACCTGCTGCAGGAGCTGGGCATCGCCATCGTGCAGCCCAACGTGCGCGGCTCGTCGGGTTTCGGCAAGACCTTCCTGTCGCTGGACGACGGCTACAAGCGCGAGGACTCGGTGAAGGACATCGGCGCGCTGCTGGACTGGATCGCCACGCAGCCGGGGCTGGACGCCTCGCGTGTGCTGGTCGCCGGCGGCAGCTATGGCGGCTACATGACGCTGGCCAGCGCGGTGCACTACGGCGAGCGCATCGCCGGCGCGGTCGACGACGTCGGCATCTCGCACTTCGTGACCTTCCTGCAGAACACCGAGAGCTATCGCCGCGACCTGCGCCGCGCCGAGTACGGCGACGAACGCGACCCGGCGATGCGCGAGTTCCTCGACCGCATCTCGCCGCTGACCAACGCGGCGAAGATTCGCAAGCCGCTGTTCGTCGTCCAGGGCCTCAACGACCCGCGTGTGCCCTACACCGAGGCCGAGCAGATCGTCGCCCAGGTGCGCGCCAACGGCACGCCGGTCTGGTACCTGCGCGCCGAGAACGAAGGCCACGGTTTCCAGCGCAAGGAGAACGCCGACTGGCGCTTCTACGCCTTCGTGCGCTTCGCCGAGCAGGTGCTGCTGGCGCGCTGAGCCGGGCGGCGCCCCAACGAAAAACGGCGGGCCCAGGCCCGCCGTATTTCATGCCGCGTGCGGCTTCACATGCCCGCGTAGTTCGGCCCGCCGCCGCCTTCGGGCGTGACCCAGACGATGTTCTGCGTCGGGTCCTTGATGTCGCAGGTCTTGCAGTGCACGCAGTTCTGGGCGTTGATCTGCAGGCGCTCGCCGCCGTCGGCCGCGGCGACGAACTCGTAGACGCCGGCCGGGCAGTAGCGGCTCTCGGGGCCGGCGTAGCGCGCCAGGTTCACCGCCACCGGCACCGACGCGTCCTTCAACGTCAGGTGCGCCGGCTGGTTTTCCTCGTGGTTGGTGTTGCTGAGGAACACCGAGCTGAGGCGGTCGAAGGTCAGCTGGCCGTCGGGCTTGGGGTAGGCGATCGGCTCGACCTGGCTGGCCGCGTGCAGCCGTACGTGGTCCGGCGCGTGGCGGTGGATGGTCCACGGCGGGCTCTTCATGCCCAGCTTGGGCAGCAGCCACTGCTCGATGCCGGTCATCAGCGTGCCGACCGTGTTGCCCTTCTTGAACCAGGTCTTGAAGTTGCGGCTGGCGTCCAGCTCCTCGTGGAGCCAGCTGGCGCGGAAGGCCTGCGGATAGGCCTCGAGCTCGTCACCGGCGCGGCCGGCGGCGATGGCCGCGGCGGCGGCCTCGGCGGCCAGCATGCCGGTCTTGATCGCGGCGTGGCTGCCCTTGATGCGCGCGGCGTTCAGCGTGCCGGCTTCGCAGCCGACCAGCGCACCGCCCGGGAACACCAGCTTGGGCACCGACAGCAGGCCGCCGGCGGTGATCGCACGCGCGCCGTAGCCGACCCGCTTGCCGCCTTCGAGGTGGCGGCGGATCGCCGGGTGCGTCTTCCAGCGCTGCATCTCCTCGAACGGGCTGATCCAGGGGTTCTGGTAGTCCAGGCCGACGACGTAGCCCAGCGCGACCTGCTTGCCTTCCATGTGGTACAGGAAGCCGCCGCCGTAGGTCTGCTCGTCGACTGGCCAGCCGGCGCTGTGCAGCACCAGGCCGGGCCTGGCGACCGACTCGGGCACTTCCCACAGCTCCTTGATGCCGATGGCGTAGGTCTGCGGGTCGCGGCCCTTGTCCAGCTCGAAGCGGCTGATCAGCTGACGGCCCAGGTGGCCGCGTGCGCCTTCGGCGAAGATCGTGTACTTGCCCAGCAGCTCCATGCCGAGCTGGAAGCCGTCGTGCGGCTGGCCGTCCTTGCCGACACCCATGTTGCCGGTGGCGACGCCACGCACCCGGCCGTCCTCGCCGTACAGCACTTCGGCCGCGGCGAAGCCGGGGAAGATCTCGACGCCCAGTTCCTCGGCCTGCGCGGCCATCCAGCGCGTCACCGCACCCAGGCTGATGATGTAGTTGCCGTGGTTGTGCAGGCAGCCCGGGATCAGCCACGACGGCGCCTCGTGGTGGCTGCCGTTGGCGTTGAGGAACAGCACCTCGTCCTCGGCACAGGGCTGGTTCAGCGGCGCGCCGCGTTCCTTCCAGTCCGGGATCAGCTCGGTCAGCGCGCGCGGGTCCATCACCGCGCCGGACAGCACGTGCGCGCCCGGTTCGCTGCCCTTCTCGAGCACGACGACCGAGAGCTCGGGGTTCAGCTGCTTGAGGCGGATCGCCGCCGCGAGCCCGCCCGGGCCGGCCCCGACGACGACGACGTCGTACTCCATCGCCTCGCGCGGACCGTACTGCTCGAGGATTTCTTCTGAGCGCATCTTGACCTTTGTCTCCTGGGTGAGGCCGCGAGCATTCTATAAGTCCGGGCCCCGAAAAACGAACGGTCGTTCTATTTTGAGGTCGCGAAAGGGACAATGCGCCCGGCCACCTCGTCGGCGAGCGCGAGGCACGCGGTGAGCCCGGGCGACTCGATGCCGAACAGCTGCACGACCCCCGGCACGCCATGTTCGGCCGGGCCGGCGATGACGAAGTCGGCCGCCGGCTCGCCGGGGCCGGAGATCTTGGGCCGGATGCCGCTGTAGGCCGGTTGCAGCGCACCGGCCGGCAGGCCCGGCCAGTAGCGCCGGATGTCGGCCTCGAAACCGGCCTGGCGCGCCGGGTCGACGGCGTAGTCCAGTGGGGCGCCGGGCGCCAGCCATTCGACATCGGGGCCGAAACGCGCCTGGCCGCCCAGGTCCAGCGTCAGGTGCACGCCCAGGCCGCCGTCGACCGGCGTCGGGTAGACGAGGCGCGAGAACGGCGCGCGCCCGGCGAGCGAGAAGTAGTGGCCCTTGGCGCGCCAGGTCGGCGGCACCGCGGCGGCCGCAAAGCCCTGCATCGCCAGCGCCACCTGCTGCGCGTCGAGCGCCGCGGCATTGACGATCCAGCGTGTCGCCAGCTCGAAGGGCTCGTCGCCGCCGGTGCCGACGATCCAGCCCTCGCCGTCGCGGCGCGCGCTGGCGAACGGCGAGCGCAGCGCCAGCATCGCGCCGGCGTTCTCGGCGTCGCCCAGCAGCGCGGTCATCAGGCCGTGGCTGTCGACGATGCCCGACGACGGCGACCACAGCGCGCCGGCGCAGGCCAGTGCCGGCTCCATCGCCATCGCCTCGGCGGCCGTCAGGCGCTGCAGGTCGGCGACGCCGGCGGCGCGGCCGCGGGCCTCGATCGTGTCCAGCTTGGGCAGGTCGGCCGCGGTCGTCGCGACGACCAGCTTGCCGCAGCGGCGCGCGTCGACGCCGCGTTCGGCGCAATAGGCGTAGAGCCGCTCGCGGCCTGCCACGCACAGCCGCGCCTTCAGGCTGCCGGCGGGGTAGTAGAGCCCGGCGTGCACGACCTCGCTGTTGCGCGACGAGACGCCGCTGCCGATCGCGCCCTCGCGCTCGAGGATCAGCACCTCCGACCCGGCGCACGCCAGCGCGCGCGCCACCGCGAGGCCGACGACCCCGGCCCCGACGACGACGACTTCGACACGGTCCATGGGCCGATTGTCGGCCACGGCTTCGGTGCTATCGTGCCCGCGCCCCCGACAGACCGAACCAGGACTCCACCGATGAGCTACCAGATCGACCTTTCCGGCCGCGTCGCCTTCGTCACCGGCGCCTCCAGCGGCCTGGGCGCGAGCTTCGCGAAGACGCTGGCGCGTGCCGGCGCCGGCGTCGTGCTCGCCGCGCGCCGCGTCGAGCGCCTGAAGACGCTGCGCGCCGAGATCGAGGCCGAAGGCGGCGACGCCCACGTCGTCACGCTCGACGTCACCGACCCGGCGAGCATCGCCTCGGCCGTGGCCCATGCCGAGACCGAGATGGGTGTCATCGACATCCTGGTCAACAACTCCGGCGTCAGCACGACGCAGAAGCTGGTCGACGTCACGCCCGAGGACTACGACTACGTGATGGACACCAACACCCGCGGCGCCTTCTTCGTCGCCCAGGCGGTGGCCAAACGCATGATCGCGCGCAGCCGCGGCCAGGCGCCGGGCACCTACACCGGCGGGCGCATCGTCAACGTGGCGTCGATGGCCGGGCTGCGTGTGCTGGGCCAGATCGGCGTCTACGCGATGAGCAAGGCCGCGGTGATCCACATGACGCGCGCGATGGCGCTGGAATGGGGCCGCCACGGCATCAACGTCAACGCCATCTGCCCGGGCTACATCGACACCGAGATCAACCACCACCACTGGCAGACCGAGGCCGGGCGCAAGCTGGTCGACATGCTGCCGCGCAAGCGTGTCGGCAAACCCGAGGACCTGGACGCCGTGCTGATGATGCTGTGCGCCAACGAGAGCCACTTCGTCAACGGCGCGGTGATCTCCGCCGACGACGGCTTCGGCGTCTGAGGGGCGTGCAGCATGCGTGACCTGACCCCGCTCGAAGCGCGTGTGCTCGGTGTGCTCGTCGAGAAGCAGCACACCGTGCCCGACACCTATCCGCTGTCGCTGAACGCGCTGGTCGCGGGCTGCAACCAGAAGACCGCGCGCCAGCCGGTGATGGACGCCGCCGACGCCGACGTGCTGGCGGCGCTGGAAGGGCTGAAGTCGCTGGCCCTGGTCAACGAGGTCAGCGGCAGCCGCGTCGTGCGTTTCGACCACAACGCCGCGCGCGGCCTCGGCGTGCCGGGCGCGGCCGTCGCGCTGCTGGCGGTGCTGATGCTGCGCGGCCCGCAGACCGCGGCCGAGCTGCGCCTGAACAGCGAGCGCCTGCACCGTTTCGCCGACATCTCCTCGGTCGAGGGTTTCCTGGAGGAGCTGGCCGAGAAGCAGCCGCCCAAGGTCGTCAAGCTGGCGCGTGCGCCGGGCGAACGCGAGTCGCGCTGGGCGCATCGGCTGTGCGGCGAGGTCGCGCAGCCGGTCTGGCCGGCCGGCGCCGCGGCGCTGCCGGCCGAAGCGGTGTCGGCCGGCGAGCTGTCGGCGCTGAAGGCCGAGCAGGCCC
This sequence comes from Rubrivivax sp. JA1026, assembly GCF_011065555.1. NCBI lineage: Bacteria > Pseudomonadati > Pseudomonadota > Betaproteobacteria > Burkholderiales > Sphaerotilaceae > Rubrivivax > Rubrivivax sp. JA1026. Next base: position 8,646 of record NZ_JAALCQ010000003.1, on the reverse strand, counting down.
GGCTGGCGGCCGAGGTCGCCGACCTGCGTGCGCTGGTCGAGCGGCTGGCGCGCGAGCTGGGCGTGTCGGCCACCGATTGACCCCCGCGCCCGGCCGCGGGCAGGCCGGGCGACGCTGGAGAGCACCATGCGTTTCACGCTGCCCGAACACAAGACGCTGACCCACGAGACGGTGATCACTATCCGCTGGGGCGACATGGACGCGATGGGCCATGTCAACAACACCGTCTACTTCCGCTACCTGGAGATCGCGCGGCTGGAGTGGCTGTACCGCATCGGCGGCCCGGCGCACCCCAGCCACGGCAGCGGCCCGGTGATCGTCAACGCGTTCTGCAACTTCATGCGCCAGCTCGAGTTCCCCGGCGAGGTGCTGGCGCGCCACTACATCGCCAACCCCGGGCGCACGAGCTTCGACACCTACGTCGTGATGGAGCGTGTCGGCGAACCCGGCGTGGTCTACGCCGAAGGCGGCGCGAAGACGGTGTGGACCGACTACGCGGCGAAGAAGGCGGTGCCGCTGCCGGAGGCCATCCGGGCACTGTTCGGCTGACGGCCGGGGCCCGCCGGCCCCGCCGGCGCCTCAGCCGATGATCGAATACGGCCCGCCACGCTCCAGCGCGCGGCCGTAGGCGGCGCGTGCGTGCACGCGCTTGAGCCAGTCCTGCAGCTTCGGGTAGCGGGCGTCGAGCCCGGCGCGGGCCGCCGCGGCTTCGAGCGGGAAGCTCATCATCACGTCGGCGGCGCTGAAGGCCTCGCCGGCGAACCAGGGGCGGGCGCTCAGTTCGGCTTCCATGAAGGCCAGCTGCGCGGCGATGTTCGGCGCGATGAAGCTGCCGGTCACCTTGTCGGCGATGCCCTTGACGACGGGCTTGATGAAAAACGGCACCGGCGCGCTGCGCACGCGGTCGAAGACCAGCTTCATCAGCAGCGGCGGCATCGCGCTGCCTTCGGCGAAGTGCAGCCAGTAGGTGAAGCGCCGGCGCGCCTCGGTGGCCGGCGGCGGGCGCAGGCGGCCTTCGGGGTCGTAGGTGTCGAGCAGGTACTCGACGATGGCGCCGGTCTCGGCCACCGTCACCGCGCCGTCGACGATCACCGGCGACTTGCCCAGCGGGTGCACACGCTTCAGTTCGGGCGGCGCGAGCATCGTTTCGCGGTCGCGCTCGTAGCGCTTCACTTCGTAAGCCAGGCCCAGTTCCTCGAGCAGCCACAGCACACGCTGCGAGCGCGAGTTCTCCAGGTGGTGGACGACGATCATGCGTTGTTCTCCAGGTTCAGCCGTTGAGGAGCTTGTTGACCAGTTCGGGCGTCGTCGCCGCGCCCGTCTTGCGCATCAGCCGTGCGCGGTAGACGTCGACCGTGCGCGGGCTGATCGCCAGCTTGCGGCCGATTTCCTTGCTCGTGTGGCCCTCGATGACCAGGGCCGCGATCTCGCGTTCGCGCGGCGTGAAGTCGACCTTCAGCACGCGCCGCGCCGACAGGTCCTCGAAGGACCAGATGCCCGCCGCGTGCGGCGCGCGCGTGTCCAGCGCGTGGCCCGAGACGTGGCACCAGAAGAGTTCGCCGCCGGCGCGCTTCATGATGCGGTCGTCGGCGTAGCGGCCCTGGGCGTCGAGCATCTCGACGATGCGCTCGCCGGTGCGTTCGTATTCGGCCGCGGTGGGGTAGAGCACCTCGAAGGACTGGCCGACGATCTGCTCGCGCACGGCGCCGAAGATCGCCAGCATCTCGGCGTTGCAGTCGATCATCACGCGTTCGCGGCTGATCACCAGGCCGATGGGCGCCAGTTCGAACGCGGTGCGGTAGTCCAGCGTCTGCATCGCGAGGTCCTTCGGGGCAGATCCGTAGTCAATTCTACGTAACGACTACTTAACCCCTTACGTAGTACGCTGCCTCGGTTTCCCTGAGTGCGAGAGGCGTCCCGATGAAGAAGCTCTATCCGAGCGCGCAGGCCGCGCTCGCCGGCATCGTGCACGACGGCCAGCTGATGGCCGTCGGCGGCTTCGGCCTGTGCGGCATCCCCGAGGCGCTGATCGCCGCGCTGCGCGACAGCGGCGTCAAGGATCTGACCGTCGTCTCCAACAACGCCGGTGTCGACGGCTTCGGCCTCGGCCAGCTGCTGGAGACGCGCCAGATCCGCAAGATGATCTCCAGCTACGTCGGCGAGAACAAGGAGTTCGAGCGCCAGTTCCTGGCCGGCGAGCTGGAGCTGGAGTTCACGCCGCAGGGCACGCTGGCCGAGAAGCTGCGGGCCGGCGGCGCCGGCATCCCGGCCTTCTTCACGCGCACCGGCGTCGGCACGCTGGTCGCCGAAGGCAAGGAGACCCGCGAGTTCGACGGCAAGCTCTATGTGATGGAGCGCGCCATCGTGCCCGACGTGTCGTTGGCCAAGGCCTGGAAGGCCGACGAGAGTGGCAATCTCGTGTTCCGCCGCACGGCGCGCAACTTCAACCCGGCGGTGATCATGGCCGGGCGCGTCAGCGTCGTCGAGGTCGAGGAGATCGTGCCGGTCGGCAGCTTCGACCCCGACGAGGTGCACCTGCCCGGCATCTACGTGCACCGCCTGGTGCACAACCCGCACCCGGAGAAGCGCATCGAGAAGCGCACGATCCGCGAGAAGACCGCCTGAAGGAGCGATCATGGCCTGGACCCACGACGAGATGGCGGCGCGCGCCGCCCAGGAACTGCAGGACGGCTTCTACGTCAACCTCGGCATCGGCCTGCCGACGCTGGTGGCCAACTTCGTGCCCGAGGACATCGAGGTCTGGCTGCAGAGCGAGAACGGCATGCTCGGCATCGGCCCGTTCCCGACCGAGGACGAGGTCGACGCCGACCTGATCAACGCCGGCAAGCAGACGGTGACGACGATCGCCGGCTCCAGCATCTTCGGCAGCCACGACAGCTTCGCGATGATCCGCGGCGGCAAGATCAACCTGTCGATCCTCGGCGCGATGCAGGTCAGCGCCAAGGGCGACCTGGCCAACTGGATGATCCCCGGCAAGATGGTCAAGGGCATGGGCGGCGCGATGGACCTCGTCGCCGGCGTGCGCAGCGTCGTCGTGCTGATGGAGCACGTCGCGAAGAAGAAGGACGGCTCGGGCTTCGAGCTGAAGATCCTGCCGCAGTGCACGCTGCCGCTGACCGGCGTCGGCGTCGTCGACCGCATCATCACCGACCTCGCGGTGCTCGACGTCACGCCGCACGGGCTGAAGGTCGTCGAGATGGCGCCCGGCGTCACGCGCGACGAGCTGCAGGCCAAGACCGGCGTGCCACTGCAATAACGTTTACCGTGTTTCGGGCCGCCGTGCGCGGCCCGCGCACGACGACCATCCGGGATCGTCGGAACTCGCCGGCCACGGCCGCCTGCGCTACCGTCGCAGGTCAAACCGACGGAGTTCTGACGTGTCCACCTTCAACGCCAGCGGCCTGCTGCCGCGCGAACTCGTCCGCCTGGACGCGCGTGTGGCCGACAAGGCCGAAGCCATCCGCCAGGCCACCGGCCTGCTGACCGCCGCCGGCTGCGTGCGCCCGGCTTTCGAGGCCAGCATGCTGCGCCGCGAGGCCGCCGCCGACACCTTCCTCGGCAAGGGCATCGCCATCCCGCACGGCATGGTCGACGAGCGCGAGCTGATCCAGCGCGACGGCATCGCCGTGCTGCAGGTGCGCGACGGCGTCGACTGGAACCCCGGCCAGCGCGCCCATCTGGTCGTCGCGATCGCCGCGCGCTCCGACGCCCACATCGGCATCCTGCGCCGGCTGACGCGGCTGATGGCCGACGACGCGCGCCTGGCGATGCTGGCGCGCACCGACGACCCCGACGCGCTGATCCGTGCGCTGGCCGGCGTCGAGATCGCGCCCGACGAAGCCGACGCGCCGGCCGAGGACTTCGCGCGCCGCTTCGACTGGGTCGTCGACTACCCGAGCGGTCTGCACGCGCGCCCGGCCACCGAGTGGGCCGAGACCGCACGCCGCTTCGCCGCCCGGGTGCGTGTGCGCCACGGCGCCGAAGCCGCCGACGCACGCAACCTGATCGCGCTGCTGCAGCTGGGCCTGCGCTGCGGCGACACCGTCACCGTCTCGGCCGACGGCCCCGACGCCGCCGACGCGCTGGCCACGCTGCGCATCGTGCTCGCCGGCCTGAGCGCCCGCGAGAAGGCCGACGCCGAGAAGGCCGAGCGCAAGCGCCGCGCCGCCGCCGGCGCCTGGCAGCCGCCGGGCGCGGCCGAGGTCGTCGCCGGGGTCGGCGCGTCGCCGGGGCTGGCGATCGGCCGGCTGCACCGGCTGCACGCCGGGCCGATGGTCGTGCCCGACGAGCCGGTCGACCTGGTCGAGGCCGCCGACCGATTGCACGGCGCGCTGGCACGCGCCCGCGACGAACTGCGTGCCGTCGCCGACGACACCCGCCGCCGCCTGGGCGCCGCCGACGCGGCGATCTTCCGCGCCCAGGCCGAGCTGCTGAACGACCCGGCGCTGATCACGCTGGCCTCGCAGCACCTCGTCGAAGGCCACGGTGTCGCCTGGGCCTGGCACACCGCGGTCGAGGACACCGCCGGCCGGCTGGCCTCGCTGGGCAACGCCGTGCTCGCCGGGCGCGCCACCGACCTGCGCGACGTCGGCCACCGTGTGCTGGCGCAGATCGACCCGGCGCTGGCGCGCCCGGCCGCCGCCGAGGTGCCGGCCGGCAGCATCCTCGTCGCCGAGGACCTGACGCCCAGCGACACCGCCGGGCTGGACGCCGAGCGTGTCGTCGGCATCGTCACCGCGCAAGGCGGGCCGACCTCGCACACCGCGATCCTGGCGCGCACGCTGGGGCTGCCGGCGGTGGTCGGCGCCGGGGCCGCGCTGGCGGCGCTGGAAGCCGGCGCGCCGGCCATCGTCGACGGCAGCGGCGGCCGGCTGTTCCTGGCGCCGTCAGACGCCGACCTGGAATCGGCGCGCGCCTGGATCGCCGCCGAGGAAGCGCGCCGCGCCCAGGCCGCCGAGGCGCGTGCGCTGCCGGCGCGCACGCGCGACGGCCACACGGTCTCGATCGGCGCCAACATCAACCTCGCCGACCAGGCCGCGTTCGCCATCGCCCAGGGCGCCGAAGGCGTGGGCCTGATGCGCACCGAGTTCCTGTTCCTCGAACGCGGCGAGACGCCGTCCGAGGAAGACCAGTACCAGGCCTACAAGGCGATGGCCGACGCGCTGCAAGGCCGGCCGCTGGTCATCCGCGCGCTGGACATCGGCGGCGACAAGCAGGTCGCGCACCTGGAGCTGCCGCGCGAGGAGAACCCCTTCCTCGGCGTGCGCGGCGCGCGCCTGCTGCTGCGCCGGCCCGAGCTGCTGGTGCCGCAGATCCGCGCGCTGTACCGCGCCGGCCGCGACGGCGCGCCGATCTCGGTGATGTTCCCGATGATCACCTCGGCCGCCGAGCTGCTGGCGCTGCGCGAGACCTGCGAGCGCATCCGCGAGGAGCTGCAGGCGCCCAAGCTGCCGCTGGGCATCATGATCGAGGTGCCGTCGGCGGCGCTGCTGGCCGCCGACCTGGCGCAGCACGCCGACTTCTTTTCCATCGGCACCAACGACCTGACGCAGTACACGCTGGCCATCGACCGCCAGAACCCGGTGCTGGCGCCCGAGGCCGACAGCCTGCACCCGGCGGTGCTGCGGCTGATCGGGCTGACGGTGCAGGGCGCGCATATGCACGGCCGCTGGGTCGGCGTCTGCGGCGGCCTGGCGGGCGACCCGCACGGCGCCGCGCTGCTCGCCGGCCTGGGCGTCGACGAGCTGTCGATGACGCCGCGCGACATCCCGGCGGTCAAGGAGCGGCTGCGCGCCGCCGAACTCCCGGCGCTGCAGGCGCTGGCACGCCAGGCGCTGGCCGCGCCCGACGCCGCCGCGGTGCGTGCGCTGGCCGACGGCGGGGAGGGCGCATGACGATCCGCTGCGTCAGCTTCAACCCGGCGATCGACCAGACGGTGACGCTGGAACGCCTGGTGCCCGGCGAGGTCGTGCGCGCGCTCGCGGTGCGCCACGACGCCGGCGGCAAGGGCGTCAACGTCGCCTCCTGTCTGGCCGACGCCGGCCAGGCGGTCGAGCTGCACGGGCTTCTGGGCCGCGACAACGCGGCGATCTTCGAGCAGCTCTTCGCCGCCAAAGGCATCGCCGACTGGTTGCAGCGTGTGACCGGCGCGACGCGCACCAACGTCAAGCTGCTGGAGACCGGCGGCCGCACCACCGACGTCAACCTGCCGGGCTTCACGGCCGGCGCGGCCGACGCCGAGGCGGTGTTCGCCGGGCTGGCCGAGGTCGGCACCGGCGAGCTGGTCGTGATCTCCGGCAGCCAGCCGGGCGGGCTGGCGGCCGACACCAGCGCCCGCCTGGCCGCCGCGCTGGCGGGGCGCGGCGCGCGCGTCGTCGCCGACCTCAGCGGCGCGGCGCTGGACGCCGTGCTCGCCTTGCCGCCCGGCGCGCTGCCCTACGCCGTCAAACCCAACCGCGCCGAGCTCGAAGCCTGGGCCGGGCGGCGCTTCGACGAACGCACGGCGCTGATCGACGCGGCGCGCGCGCTGGTCGCACGCGGCATCGCGCTGGTCGTCGTCTCGCTGGGCACCGAAGGCGCGGCCTTCGTCACCGCCGAAGGCGCGCTGCAGGCGGCGCCGCCGCGGCTGGCGACCGGCAGCACGGTCGGTGCCGGCGACGCGATGGTCGCCGGCATCACCTCGGCGCTGGCCGACGGCCTGGCGCTGGACGCGCTGGCGCGGCGCGCGACGGCTTTTGCCGCCGGCAAGCTGGGGCGCGAAGGTGCGCACCTGCCGCCGGCCGCCGAACTGGATGCCCTGGCCGCCGCGGTGCGGCCGCAGCCGCTGGACGTCTGGGCCGCGGCCCCCGGGAGCAGAACATGAGTCACATCGTTGCCGTCGTCGGTGCCGGGGACCGCGGCACCCACGCCTACCTCGTGCGCGAGGCCTTGAAGCGCGCCGCACGCGAAGCCGGGCGCACGATCGCCGTCGAGCTGCACACCGAGGACGGTGTGATCGACCCGCTGGACGCCGCCGCGCTGCACGAGGCGCACGCCTTGCTGCTGGTCGGCGACCTGCGTCCCGACGCACGTTTCGACGGCCTGTCGCCGTACACCGCGACGCTGGCCGAGGTGCTGCACGACGCCCGCGCCGTGCTCGTGCTGGCCGGCGCCGCGGCGGCGACGCCGGCGGCAGCCAGCGCGCCGCGGCCGGCCGCGCCGGCACCCGTCTCGCCGGCTGCTGCGCCGGCGTCGGCGGCGCTGAAGATCGTCGCCATCACCTCCTGCCCGACCGGCATCGCGCACACCTTCATGGCCGCCGAAGGGCTGCAGGAAGGCGCCAAGGCGCTGGGCCACCAGATCCGCGTCGAGACCCAGGGCTCGGTCGGTTCGCAGGACGCGCTGACGGCCGAGGAGATCGCCGCCGCCGACCTGGTGCTGATCGCCGCCGACCGCCAGGTCGAGCTGTCGCGTTTCGCCGGCAAGCGCCTGTTCCAGTCGCCGACCAAGCCGGCGATCGGCGACGGCGCCGGCCTGATCAAGCGTGCGCTGGCCGAGGCGCGTGTGCACGGCGGCGAGGCTGCGCCGGACGCGTCGGCATCGGCCGCTGCCCCGGCCGCACGCACCGGCGTCTACAAGCACCTGATGACCGGCGTGTCCTTCATGCTGCCCTTCGTCGTCGCCGGCGGGCTGCTGATCGCGATCGCCTTCGCGCTCGGCGGCATCTACGTCTACGAGGACGCTCACAGGGGCACGCTGGGCTGGACGCTGTTCCAGATCGGCGCCAAGGGCGCGTTCACGCTGATGGTGCCGGCGCTGGCCGGCTACATCGGCTACTCGATCGCCGACCGGCCGGGCATCGCGCCGGGCATGACCGGCGGCGTCATCGCCGGGGCGATCGGCGCCGGTTTCCTCGGCGGCATCGTCGCCGGCTTCATCGCCGGCTACGGCGTGCAGTGGCTGAACAAGGCGATCAAGCTGCCGCGCACGCTGGAGGGCCTCAAACCCGTGCTGATCCTGCCGCTGCTGGGCACGGCGGCGACCGGGCTCTTGATGTACTACGTCGTCGGCGCGCCGGCGGCGACGCTGCTGGCGGCGCTGACCACCTGGCTGCAGGGCATGCAGGGCGCGTCGGCCGTGGTGCTCGGGCTGATCCTGGGCGGCATGATGGCGGTGGACATGGGCGGGCCGATCAACAAGGCGGCCTACGTCTTCGGCACGACGCTGATCGCGGCCAACGTCACCGAGCCGATGGCCGCGGTGATGTGCGCCGGCATGACGCCGCCGCTGGCGCTGGCCGTGGCCTGCAAGCTGCTGCCCTCGCGTTTCACCGCCGAGGAGCGTGAAGCCGGCAACGCCGCCTTCGTGCTCGGGCTGGCCTTCGTCACCGAAGGCGCGATCCCGTTCGCGGCACGCGACCCGCTGCGCGTGATCCCGTCGCTGATCGCCGGCTCTGCGGTCGCCGGCGCGATCTGCCTGGCGATGGGCGTGCAGCTCAAGGTGCCGCACGGCGGCGTCTTCGTGCTGCCGATCCCGAACGCGGTGACGCACCTGGGCAGCTTCGTCGTCGCGCTGGTGGTCGGCACCGCGGTGTCGGTGGCGGCGCTGGCGATCGCCAAGCGCCGCGTCGTGGCGTCGGCGGCGGCA
>NZ_JAALCQ010000030.1:0-321 GCF_011065555.1 Rubrivivax sp. JA1026 | reverse complement strand
CTGGCCTCGCAGATCCTGGGCATGCAGCTCGTCACCCACCAGACCGGCCCCGAAGGCCAGAAGGTGCGCCGGCTGCTGGTCGAGGAAGGCGCCGAAATCCGGAAGGAGTACTACGTCGCCGCGCTGACCGACCGCGCGACGCAGAAGGTGGCGCTGATGGCGTCGTCCGAAGGCGGCATGGACATCGAGGAAGTGGCGCACGCCACGCCGGAGAAGATCCTGAAGGTCTTCGTCGACCCGCTCGTGGGCCTGACCGAGGCTCAGGCGCGTGAACTGGCGGTGGGCATCGGCGTGCCCGAAGCCAGCCAGGCGCAGGCGGTC
>NZ_JAALCQ010000002.1:0-619990 GCF_011065555.1 Rubrivivax sp. JA1026 | reverse complement strand
GGTCTGCAGGCCGACGATGAGTTCCAGACCCTGGTCGATGTAGCCGGCGTCGTGCGCCACGATCGTCGACGGACGGTCGGTCGACACGTCCAGCACGCCCTTGGCCTGCTCCTGCTTGAGCAGTTCGGAGAGCTTCTTCCACAGCGCCAGCGTGCGCGTCGTCGGGCCTTCGAGGAAGGCGCTCGTGCCGGCGTACGGGGTGTAGTTCTTCTGGATGAAGTCGCGGACGTCGACGGCGGTTTCCCAACGACCGCCGGCGAAGCCCTCCCAAGGGTTGGCACGGCTGCTGACGATGGTCATGGTGTTCATCTGGGTTCCTTGAAAACGAATTGGGCGGGTGGCCGTCTCCGTCAGGTCCCGGCCGGGTGGGCCGCAGACCATTGTTGTTCTTATTCGGGAATCAGGGGTACCGGCGCGGGTTCCCCCGCGCCGGCTGATCTCAGCCCGGGATCAGGGCGAGATCTCTTCGAGCGAGCGGTTGGCCGTCTCGATCATCTGGCGCGCCGCGATCAGACCGATGACGGTCATCGCCGCGAACATGCCGAACACCGTCGCGATGCCGTAGCCGGTGAGCACGAAACCCACCACCGCCGGCGCCGTGGCCGAGGCCGCCCGCAGCCACGAGGTGGCCAGGCCGGTACCGATGGCCCGCATGCGCGTCGGATAGATCTCCGGCGTGTACAGGTACAGCAGCACGGTGGTCGTGCCCATCACCGCGTAGGCCGTCGAGCCGAGCAGCATCACCGACCAGGCGCTCTTGGCGCCGAGGAAGGCCAGCGTGGCGAGCAGCACGCCGCAGACGATGAAGCTGCCGATGGCCCAGCGGCGGCGGCCGATGCGGTCGACGAACAGCGCGCAGACCAGCACCGCGCAGACGCTCAGCACGTTGCTCAGCGAAGCCATGCGCAGCGCTTCCTGCAGCGGCAGGTGGTAGACCGTCTTGTAGAGCGTCGGCAGCCAGTTGTTGATGCCGTTGGCGACGAAGTACGACGAGGCCCACAACACCCAGACGACCAGCGTGCGCGGCCGGTAGACCACCGAGAACAGTTCCTTCCAGGAGGCCTTGTTCTGCTTGCCGATGCCGTCGGCGAGGCCAGCCACGCGCTGCTCGATCTGCGCAGCGTCGTGCTTCTCGTCCAGACTGCGCTTGGGCGTCGCGGCCTCGACCTGCCGGATCACACGCTCGGCGTCCTGCAGCCGGCCCTTGCCGACCAGCCAGCGCGGCGACTCCGGCAGACGCATCATGAACATCAGGATGACGACGCCCGGGATGCCGCCGACGAGGAACAGGTATTCCCAGCCGAAACGCGGCACGACGAAGGCGCCCACCTGTGCCGCCGCCAGCAGGCCCAGCGGGAAGATCAGCTCGTAGAGCACGAAGAAACGCCCGCGGCCCTTGGCCTGCGACAGCTCGTTGATGTAGGTCGCCGCCACCGGCACCTCGCCGCCGACGCCGATGCCCTGCAGCAGGCGCAGCAGGAACAGCACCTCGTAGTTGCCGGCGAAGGCGCAGGCGATGCTCATCACCGACATCACGCCGACCGCGGTGGAGATCGCCGGCACGCGGCCGTAGCGTTCACCGACCCAGCCGAAGAGCAGCGCACCGACCACCTGGCCGATGTAGCCGGCCGCGATCAGCAGGCCGACCTGGCCGGGCGAGAGGTGCCACAAGCCCACCAGTACCGGCAGCACGAAGGCCAGCGACAGCGCGTCGAAGGCGTCGAAGAAGGTGGCGCTGCCCATGATCACACGGGCCTTGGTGTGCCAGCGGCAGAACGGCACGTTCTCCAGCCGGAACAGCAGTTGCGCACGGGCGCGCGCCGAAGGCGTCGCGGCGGGGGAGCTCGCCGCCGGCGCGGCGTCGGCGATGCCGCCCGGAATGGGCAGCGTGGAAGAGTCATTCATGTCGACGGCTCCTAGAAGTCCTGGCGCATGCCGAGCTCGAAGCCCGTGGAGCGCTGGCCGCCGAAGTAGTTGGCCGCGGTGGCGACGCCGCTGGTGGCGGGACCGCCGGCGATGGCGAAGCTGGCTCCGCCCTGGTTGCTGAGGCGCGCTGCGTGAGCGTACAGCGCGGTGCGCTTGGACAGCGCGTAGACATAGCCGACGCCGAGCAGCGTCGCGTCGTTGGCGCTCAGCGCGTCGGTGGCGCCGGTCTGGTCGGCGCGCAGCACGGTCAGCTTCAGCTGCCCGGCCCCCATCGGAACCGAGACCCCGAACAGGCTGTTGACGGTGGTGTCGCTGCCGTAGGCCCAACGGCGCTGCGCGAGGCTGAAGCGGGCGAAGCCGGCGTCGTAGCCGACACCCCAGACGCGGTCGGTGAAGCGCTCGTCGGCGGCGGCGTTGCGCACCGTGAACTGCGAGGCGCCGAGCTGCCAGGCGCCCTGCGCCCAGCCGAAGCGGAAACCGTCACCCTTGGTTTGTCCGGCACCGGCCGAGCCGCCCTCGCCTGCGGTGGCGATCAGCGCACCGTTGAAGCCGCCGAGACCGCCCGGCAGGATGTATTCGACGGCATTGGCCACGCGCAGCGTCGGGTTCTGCGATGCGCCGGCGGCATTGCTGCCGAAGGCCTGGCCCAGAGCCCGCGAGCCGTAGACCGAGCGGAAGGTGTTGGCGCCGGCGATGCCCAGCGTCGCGAACGGGTCCATCGAGTTCCAGACCAGCTGCGTCGGCACCCAGTCGCGGCCCATGCGCATCTCACCGTAGCGTTGGTGCGTCAGGCCGACGGTGGCGCGGCGGTCCCAGAACGGCGAGTTCGCCGCGCCGCTGTCGGAAAGGATGGTGCCGTCCAGGAAGAAGCCGGCGCTCAAGCCGCCGCCCAGGTCTTCCTGGCCGCGGATGACGAGCTTGCTGGTGGTGTTGGCACCGCTGACGACCGAGTTCATCGAACCGAGGTCACCGTTGCGCACGTGGCGGGTGGCGAGGTCGAGCGTGCCGCCCAGGGTGACCTGGGCATCTGCGGCACCGGCGGCCAGCGCGAGCACGCACAGCGTGCCGGCGGCCCGGGCCGCCGCTGGCGGCGAGCGCCAGGCGGGGAGCGGGAAGCTTGTCATGGTCTATCTCTCTCATGGCTCGGCGAGATAGCGCCACCCGCTGTGCGCGCGGGCTTACTGCGATGCGCCAGTCTCCGCCGTATGGGTCTCGTTCTGGTTCTGGCCGATCGTGACGATCGTGGGCGATGCAGGCTCGCGGTGGCGGGCAGGCGGGGCGGCGCGAGCCGGCAGCCCCGCCTGCCAGGGGCTTAGCGCACCCGGCCGAGGCCGGCGGCGGCCATCGCAGCGGCGATCTCGTGCTCGGCGCCCGGGGCCAGCGGCAGCAGCGGCGAACGCACGGCGGCGTGCTCGAGGATGCCGCGCGCGACCAGCGCCCACTTCAGCGCGACCGAGCCTTCCATGTGCGAACCGCGGTGGTAGACGTTGGCCGTGACCGGCAGCAGGCGGTCGTGCAGTTCACGCGCCTTCTTGTAGTCCTTGGCCTTGCCGGCGGCGATCATCTCGACCAGCAGTTCCGGGGCGATGCAGCCGTAGCCGACCAGCGCGCCGTCGACGTCGAACATCGTGTGCAGCAGGTATTCGTCGTGGCAGGTCAGGATCTGCAGGTCCGGACGTTCCTTGCGGATGACGGGGATCTCACGGTCCCAGCGCTTCATGTTGCGCACGCCGTTCTTCATCGCGAAGACGCCCGGCAGCGCGGCGATCTCGAGCTGGGTTTCCAGGTCGTACGTGCACTTGGTGACGTCCGGGTACTGGAACAGGATCAGCGGCAGGCCGCTGGCCTCGTAGACGGCCTTGTACTTGTCCTGCGGCGCGCCCTTCTGGTAGCCGAAACGCAGCCAGCCGTGCGAGGGGTAGAGCAGACCGGCCGAAGCGCCGGCCTTGACGGCGCGCTTGGCTTCCTCGGCAGCGACCTGCGTGCCTTCGAGCGTGATGCCGGCAATGATCGGGAGCTTGTCACCGACCGACTCGCGGAAGGCTTCGATGACGCGGCACTGCTCGTCGCGTTCCAGGAAGGTGCCTTCGCCGGCGTGGCCCAGCACGGTCAGGCTCTTGACGCCCGGCACGCTGGCCAGCCAGCTGCCCAGGCGCTGGATCGCGGCGTAATCCACCGCGCCGTCCTGGGTGAAGGGGGTGACGGGGGCGGGGTTCAGGCCTCGCAGATCGATCGCATTCATGTCTGTTTCCTTTCAGCTAAGGGGTTGCGATGGAGGCCACTGTAGGAATTGTCGCGATATCTTCATAGATACAATTCCGAGCTTTCAGAGTTGCCGCTACAGGCAAACCTAAGACTGGGTCGGAGACAGGGTCATGAACGTCGCGATGGTGCGTTTGTTCCTGGAGGTGGCCGAGGCCGGCGGCATCAGCAAGGTGGCCGCGCGGCGGCAGACCGTGCAGTCGCACATCAGCCGCCAGATCACCGAGTTCGAGGCGGTGTGCGGCGGGCCGCTGTTCCGCCGCACCGGCCGCGGCGTGGTGCTCACCGAGCTGGGCGCACGCGCCGCGGTGCGGCTGCGCGCCTGGCTGCACGAGACCGAGCAGCTGGCGCAGGACCTGCGCGCCGACGCCGGCCAGCTGCTGGGCCAGGTGCGGCTGGGCATCATCCCGTCGGCCGCGCACCCGCTGCTGACGCGGCTGCACGAGCGCCTGGAAGTGGCCCAGCCGGGCATCCAGCTCGACATCGCCGAAGCCCAGGGCACCGAGCTGGACGCGATGCTGGACAGCGGCGCCGTCGACCTGGCGATCCTGATCCGCTTCCGCAAACCGGCCGGCGGCGAGGAGATCCCGCTGTGCGTGGCCCAGACCTATCTCGTCAGCGCACCCGGCGACGAGCTGACGCGCCAGCCGACGGTGCCGTTCTCGCGTCTGGACGGGCTGCCGCTGGTGCTGCCGCGCCGGCCCAGCCACTGGCGCAGCGCGCTGGACGACGCCGCGCGCGGCCTGGGATTCCAGCTGCGTGCGGTGCTCGAGGCCGACTCGCTGACGGTGCAGCGCGAACTGGTGGCGCGCGGCAGCGGCCGCCGGCTGTACTCGGTGCTGGGCCCCTACTCCATCACCAACGACCTGAAGATCGGCCGCCTGCAGGCCAGCCGCCTGGTGCAGCCCGACCTGCGCCGCCACCTGGCGCTGGCGCTGCCGCGGCACGGCAAGCTGTCGCCGCCGTGCCGGGTGGTGGCCCAGACCATCCAGGAGCTGGTCGCCTCCTGGGGCGGGCACATCACCGACGAGCCGCTCAACGACGATCTGCTGGGCGCTCGCTGAACGGCCGGCCGCCGCGCGCGGCGCGCCGCGGCTCTTGACCGGCGGGCAAAGCCGAGCAGAATCCGCCCCCGCAACCCCTTTGGGCGCTGAGCGCGGTCCGGAACATCCGGGCAACCGCAGCGCATCGGCCCCATCGCGCAACGGTTGCCGCGGGAGTACGGGGCCGTACTGGAGCCCCTTGGATGAAAACCATCATCGAGCCCTTCCGCATCAAGTCGGTCGAACCGATCCGCCTGACGACCCGCGAAGAGCGCCAGCAACACCTCGCCGCCACCGGCTACAACCTCTTCGGCCTGCCCTCGGAGGCGGTGCTGATCGACCTGCTGACCGATTCCGGCACCGGGGCGATGTCCTCGCTGCAGTGGGCCGCGGTGATGCGCGGCGACGAGAGCTACGCCGGCAGCCCCAGCTTCTACCGCTTCGAAGCGGCGGTGAAACACCTGATGCCGTTCAGGCACGTCATCCCGACGCACCAGGGCCGAGCGGCCGAGGCGATCCTGTTCTCGATCTTCGGCGGCGCCGGCCGGCGCATCCCGTCGAACACGCACTTCGACACGACGCGCGGCAACATCGAGGCCTCGGGCGCGATCGGCGACGACCTCGTCATCGCCGAAGGCCGTGACCCGCGCAGCGAGCACCCGTTCAAGGGCAACATGGACCTGGAGCGGCTGGAGGCCTACCTGCAGCAGCACGGCGCCGAGGTGCCGCTGGTGATGATCACGATCACCAACAACGCCGGCGGCGGCCAGCCGGTGAGCCTGGCCAACATCCGCGCCGTCGCCGAGCTGGCGCACCGCCACGGCAAGCCCTTCGTCATCGACGGCTGCCGCTTTGCCGAGAACGCCTGGTTCATCAAGTCGCGCGAGCCGGGCCAGGGAGAGCGCTCGATCGAGGACATCGTTCGCGACTGCTTCTCGGTGGCCGACGGCATGACGATGAGCGCCAAGAAGGACGCCTTCGGCAACATCGGCGGCTGGCTGGCGCTGAACGACGACGGACTCGCCGAGCAGGCGCGCCAGCACCTGATCCGCACCGAAGGTTTCCCGACCTACGGCGGCCTGGCCGGGCGCGACCTGGACGCGCTGGCGCAGGGGCTGCGCGAGATCGTCGACGAGGACTACCTGCGCTACCGCATCCGCACCAACGCCTACATCGTCGAGCGCCTGGACGCGATGGGCATCCCGGTCGTCAAGCCGGCCGGCGGCCACGCGGTGTTCGTCGACGCACGCGCCTGGCTGTCGCACATCGCGCCGCTGCAGTACCCGGGCCAGGCGCTGGCCGTGGCGCTGTACGAGACGGCCGGCATCCGCAGCTGCGAGATCGGCACGGTGATGTTCGGCCGCCAGCCCGACGGCAGCGAAAAGCCCGCGGCGATGGACCTGGTGCGGCTGGCCTTCCCGCGCCGCACCTACACCCAGAGCCACGCCGACTACGTCGTCGAGGCCTTCGAGGAGGTCGCGGCCGCCAAGGACCGACTCGCCGGCTACCGCATCGTCAGCGAGCCCAGGCTGATGCGGCACTTCACCTGCCGGTTCGAGAAGCTGGGCGCGTGATCGGGCAGGCCCCTCCCCCGGCTCGGCGGGAGGGGCCTCGCTGCGAGACAGCCCGCATGCGCTGACGGCCGCTTGCACCGTACCATCGACGGCGATGAACCTCGCCCCGGTGTCGCAGGTCTCCACCACCAAGGCCCTGACGGCCGCAGCCGTGCTGCTGGCGGGCCTGGGCATCAGCGCGGCGCTGGCCTGGCACCAGCAGCGCTCGATCACCGAGCAGCGCCAGGCGCAGTTCGAGCATCTCGCCACCGGCGCGGCCGACCAGCTGAAGGCCAACGTTCTCAGCTACGAACGCGGCCTGCGCGGCCTGCGCGGCGCCATCGTCGCGCTGGGGCCGCAGCGGCTGGACCGGGCGGCCTTCGTGGCCTACAGCGGGACACGCTCACTGGACCGCGAATTCCCCGGCGCCCGCGGCATCGGCTACATCCAGCGTGTGGCACCGGGCGACGAGGCCGCCTTCACGGCGGACATCCGCCGCCGCGGATGGACGGACTTCGAGATCCGCCATCTGGCACCGCACGACGGCGAACACTGGGTGATCGTCGACGTCGCGCCTGGCGCGCGCAACGTGGGGGCATCCGGTCTGGACATCGCGTCCGAGCCCCGGCGCCGGGCCGCCGCGGCGCTGGCGATGCGCAGCGGCACGAGCGCGATCACCGCGCCGATCACGCTGGTGCAGGCCACCTCCGCGCCGTCCCAGGGTTTTCTGATGCTGCTGCCGGTGCGGCTGGCCGGCACGCCCGCCGGCGGCGAGGTCTGGGGCTGGACCTATGCGCCCATCATCGCGCCCGAGCTGATCGCCGCCACCGGCCTGGCGACCGACCTCTTCGAACTCGCCGCCGAGGACGTGACCGAAGCCGGCGCCGACCGCTTCTACGACAGCGGCCTGCAGGCCGGCGACGCGACGGTGCGCACCGTGGTCGAGCGCGAGGTGCTCGGCCGCCGCTGGCGGCTGCAGATGAGCGCCACGCCGGCCTTCATGGCCCGGCCGGTGGGCACCGAGCCGCGCACGCTGCTGCTCGCCGGTGCCGCGGCCAGCGCGCTGGCCGCCTTCGCCGCGGCGCTGCTGGCCGGGGCGGCGGCGCAGCGGCGCCAGACGGCCATCGAACGTTCGCGCCGTGCGGCCATCGTCGAACGTTCGGCCGACGCGATCGTCGGCCTGTCGCTGGACGGCGTCGTCACCGACTGGAACCGCGGCGCCGAGAACCTGTTCGGCTATCCGGCCGCCGAAGCGCTGGGCCGGCCGCTGGCCGCGCTGATCCAGCCGCCGGGGCACGAGGCGGAGGACGCCGAGCTGCTGCGCCGCGCCGCCGCCGGCGAAGCCGTCGAGCCGCTGGACACGCAGCGGCGGCGGCGCGACGGGCGACTGCTGGACGTCTCGATCGCCCTCGGCCCCATCGCCGACGAGACCGGCCGTGTCGTCGGCGTGGCGGCCATCGTGCGCGACTCCGGCCAGCGCGCGGCGCGGCTGCGCAGCGCCGAGCAGCAGCGTGCCGTCGCGGCCGAACGCGCCGAGATCGCCGAGGCCACGCTCGGCGCCGCGCAGCGCGACTACCTGACGCTGTCGACCGCGATCACCGCGCAGTCGCTGTACTCGGTGACCGACCCCGAGGGCATGATCCTCGACGCCAACGAGCACTTCTGCCGCGTCAGCGGGCGAACGCGCGAAGAGCTGCGGGGTCACACCCACCGTGTCGTGAGTTCTGGCAGCCATGCGCGCGAGTTCTGGAGCGACCTGTGGGCGACCATCGCCGCCGGCAGCATCTGGCAGGGCGAGATCTGCAACCGCGCGAAGGACGGCAGCCGGTTCTGGGTGGACTGCGTCATCGTCCCGGTGACGGGCCTGGACGGCCGCATCGTGCGCTACCTGTCGGTGGGCACCGACATCACCGCGCTGAAGCAGGCCGAGCAGAAACTGGAACTGCTCAACGAGGAACTCGCCCGGCGCGTCGACCAGGCCGAAGCCGCGACCCGCGCCAAGAGCGCCTTCCTGGCCAACATGAGCCACGAGATCCGCACGCCGATGAACGCGATCATCGGCCTGACGCATCTGATGGCCCGCGACGCCGCCGACACGACGCTGCGCGAGCGCCTGCACAAGGTGGACGACGCGGCGCGCCACCTGCTGCAGGTCATCAACGACATCCTGGACCTGTCCAAGATCGAGGCCGGCCGGCTGGCGCTGGAGAGCGTCGAGTTCTCGCGCGACGAGCTGATGCACCGCGTGCTGGGCATGGTGACCGACGCGGCGGCACGCAAAGGCCTGGAACTCGTGCTGGACACCGGGCGGCTGCCCGAGCGCCTGCGCGGCGACGCCCAGCACCTGGCGCAGGCGCTGATCAACCTGCTGGTCAATGCCGTCAAGTTCACCGACCACGGCTGGGTCCGGCTGCGCGGCGAGCGTGTGGCGGCCGAGGACAGCCGCGTGCTGGTGCGCTTCGAGGTGCGCGACACCGGCATCGGCATCACCGCGGAGCGCCAGGCGCGGCTGTTCGAGGCTTTCGAGCAGGCCGACACCTCGACGACACGCCGCTACGGCGGCACCGGCCTGGGCCTGGCGCTGACCCGCCACCTGGCGCGGCTGATGGGCGGCGACGCCGGCGTCGACAGCGTGCCCGGGCAGGGCAGCAGCTTCTGGTTCAGCTGCTGGCTGGGCCTGGGCGACACGCCCGCCACCGAGCGGCCGGCCGTGGTGCAGACGCCGTTCGGCCTGCGCGCGCTGCTGGTCGACGACCTGCCCGAGTCACGCGAGGTGCTCGCCGAGATGCTGCGCAGGATCGGCCTGGAGGTCGACGAGGCGAGCGACGGCACGCAGGCGATCGAGCGTTTCGCTGCCGGCCGCGCCTCCGGGCGCCCGCCCGACCTGCTCGTCGTCGACTGGCGCATGCCGGGGCTGGACGGCATCACCACCGTGCTCGAACTGCGCCGCCGCGAAGGCGAGCTGCCGCCGTGCATCCTGGTCACCGCGCACGACGCCGACACGCTGCGAGACGGCGCCCGGCAGGCGCGTTTCGTCGCCGTGCTCGCCAAGCCGGTGACGCCGTCGTCGCTCAACGACGCGGTGTCGCAGGCGCTGCTGAGCCTGCCGTCCGGCGCGCAGGCCACGGCAGCCCCGTCGGAAGCGCTGACGCGGCTGCAGTGCCGGCCGACCCGCCCGCGCCTGCTGCTGGCCGAGGACAACCTGGTGAACCAGGAGGTGGCCTGCGCGCTGCTGGAGGATGCGGGCATCGTCGTCGAGGTCGCGGCGGACGGCGAGCAGGCGGTCGAGCTGGCGCTGCGCGGCGGCTTCGACATCATCCTGATGGACATGCAGATGCCGGGCACCGACGGCCTGGAGGCGACCCGCCGCATCCGCGCGCAACTCGGCGACCCCGTGCCCATCGTCGCGATGACGGCCAACGCCTTCGACGAAGACCGTGCCGCCTGCCTGGCCGCCGGCATGAACGACCACATCGCCAAGCCCGTCGAGGCGATGACGCTTTACGAGACCCTGCTGCGCTGGCTGCCGCCGGCGGACGCCGACGCCTGCGCCGGCGAGGCCGGCCGGTAGGCGGCGCTCGCGCGCCGGCCTGTCCTTCCCGGACTGCTTTGCCCTCAGCTGTGCCAGACGCCAGGGCCACGCCCTGGTTTCGGGCGACAAGCTGCTGCGGGCCGAGGCCCAGGCGCGCCACTGCGTCGTCTACGGCTTGCTGTGGGTGCTGGATCAGATGGAAGCATCAGGCAAGGTCGGGGCCGCGACGCTGCATGAAGGGCTCTCGCGCATATGGGCTCACCCACGCCGGCGGCTGCCGAAGGCCGAAGTGTTGGAGCGACTTCAGCGCTGGTCGCCTGGCTGACGGCTGGCGGTGCCAGCCCCCCCGCCCCTCACTCCACCGTCACCGACATCGCCAGATTCCGCGGCTTGGCGCCTGCCCGGCGCCATGCGCCTTCACATCGCTGCGCGATGCGAGCAGGCCCCTGCCGAGAACCTCGAACGCCTTCGGCCCGGCGCCCGCTTGACGCGGGCGCCCGAAGCCCGCGCCGGTCACTCGACCGTCACGGACTTCGCGAGGTTCCTCGGCTTGTCCACATCCGTCCCCCGCGCACAAGCCGCGTGGTACGCCAGCAGCTGCAGCGGCACCACGTGCAGGATGGGCGACAGCCGCCCGTAGTGCTCGGGCATGCGGATGACGTGCACGCCGCTGTCGCTGGCGATGTGGCTGTCGGCGTCGGCGAAGACGTAGAGCTGGCCGGCGCGGGCGCGCACTTCCTGCATGTTGCTCTTCAGCTTCTCCAGCAGCGCGTCGTTCGGCGCCACCGTCACCACCGGCATCTGCTCGGTCACCAGCGCCAGCGGGCCGTGCTTCAGCTCGCCGGCGGGGTAGGCCTCGGCGTGGATGTAGCTGATCTCCTTGAGCTTCAGCGCGCCTTCCAGCGCGATCGGGTAGTGCAGCCCGCGGCCCAGGAACAGCGCGTTCTCCTTGCGCGAGAAGTCCTCGCTCCAGGCGATGACCTGCGGCTCCAGCGCCAGCACGGCCTGCAGCGCCAGCGGCAGGTGGCGCAGCGCCTTCAGCTCCGCGGCTTCCTGCTCGTCGGTCAGCCGGCCCTTCACCTGCGCCAGCGCCAGCGTCAGCAGGTACAGCGCGACGAGCTGGGTCGTGAAGGCCTTGGTGCTGGCGACGCCGATCTCGACGCCGGCTCGCGTGACGTAGGCCAGCTCGCACTCGCGCACCATCGCGCTGGTGGCGACGTTGCAGATCGTCAGCGTGTGCTTCATGCCCAGGCTGCGCGCGTGCTTCAGCGCGGCCAGCGTGTCGGCGGTCTCGCCGCTCTGGCTGATCGTGACGACCAGCGTGCGCGGGTCGGGCACGCTGTCGCGGTAGCGGTACTCGCTGGCGATCTCCACCGTCGTCGGGATGCCGGCCACCGACTCCAGCCAGTAGCGCGCGGTGCTGCCGGCGTAGTAGCTGGTGCCGCAGGCCAGGATCAGCACGCGGTCGACTTCCTTGAAGATGCGGTAGGCGCCGTCGCCGAACAGCTCGGGGCTGATGCCGGGCACCGCGTCCAGCGTGTCGGCAATCGCCTTGGGCTGCTCGAAGATCTCCTTCTGCATGTAGTGCCGGTACGGCCCCAGCTCGGCGGCGCCGCTGTAGGCGGCGACGGTGCGCACCTCGCGCTCGACGGCGCGGTAGCGGCCCTGCTCGTCGGCGGCGCTGATCCACACCCGGCCCAGCTGCAGGTCGACGACGTCGCCTTCTTCCAGGTAGACGATGCGTTCGGTGACGCCGGCCAGCGCCATCGCGTCGGAGGCGACGAAGTTCTCGCCTTCGCCGACCCCCAGCACCAGCGGCGAACCCTGGCGCGCGCCGACCACGCGGTGCGGCTCGTCGCGGCAGAAGACGGCGATCGCGTAGGCGCCGCGCAGCCGCGGCAGCGCGCGCTGCACGGCTTCGAGCAGGTCGCCTTCGTAATAGCGGTGCACCAGGTGGGCGATGACCTCGGTGTCGGTCTGGCTGGCGAAGACGTAGCCGCGCTGCTGCAGCTCGGCACGCAGCTCGTCGTGGTTCTCGATGATGCCGTTGTGCACCAGCGCGATCCGGCCCGGGCCCTCGGCGCCGGGGCCGGCCGAGAAGTGCGGGTGGGCGTTGTGCACCAGCGGCGCGCCGTGCGTCGCCCAGCGTGTGTGGGCGATGCCGGTGGTGGCGGCGATGCCGTCATGCGCGACGTTGGTCTCCAGCTCGGCCACGCGCGAGGTGCTGCGCGCGCGGCGCAGCTCGCCGTCCTGGTGCACGGCCACGCCGCAGGAGTCGTAGCCGCGGTACTCCAGCCGCTTCAGGCCTTCGATCAGGATCGGGACGATGTTGCGCGTGCTGACCGCGCCGACGATGCCGCACATGGGTTCAACCTTTCGTACTTCGGTGGCGGGATGCTAGGCCGGGACGGATGAAGTTTTCGTTCATTGATGTCGTGATCGTGAACGATTCACCCACACGAATGAGGCATCGGTATTTTCTTTCGTTACTTCACATCGGATGGCATATCCTTTCGTCATGGATCTCGACGCCACCGACTACCGCCTGCTCGAGCTGCTGCAGGACGACGCCTCGCTGTCCAACCAGGCACTGGCCGAACGCGCCCACACCTCGCCAGCGACGGCGCTGCGGCGCGTGCGGCGGCTGGTCGACGGCGGCGTCATCGAGCGCCGAGTCGCCCTGCTCTCGCCCGAACGCCTGGGCGCCGGGCTGACGGCGCTGGTGGAGATCACGCTGGACCGCCAGGGCGCCGAGCACCTGGACGCCTTCGAGGCCCGTGTCGCCGGCGACGCCGCGGTGCAGCAGTGCTACCGCGTGTCGCCGGGGCCGGACTTCGTGCTCGTCGTGCACGCCGCCGACATGGCCGGCTACCACGCGCTGGTGCAGCGCCTGTTCACGCAGGACGCCAACGTGCGCAACGTGAAGGCTTTCTTTAGCGTCAAGCGCGCCAAGTTCGACCCGCGGCTGCCGCTGCCGGCGCCGGCGCGCTGAGCGCCAAGCACCCGCGGCGCAGCGGACAAAGCGCGCTCGCTAGAGTGCGCGCGTCACCACCTGCCGCCACCGCCCGATGAACACCGCCGACACCCGCGCCGTCCTGACGATCGCCCTGCTCGCCGCCTTCGCCGACGGCCGCAAGCACGAACGCGAGCGTGAACAGATCCGCCGCATCGCCGAAGGCCTGGCGCAGGACGCGGCTGTCGACCTGCCGTCGCTGGTGCAGGACGTGTTGCTCAAGCGCGTGGACGTCGCCAGCGCCGCCGCCGCGCTGGGCAGCGCCGAGGCACGCCAGCTGGCCTACGAGATGGCGGTGGGCGTCTGCGACGCCGACGGCACGCAGAGCGACGCCGAGCGCGCCTTCCTCGCCGACCTGGCGCGTCGTCTCGGCCTCGACGACGGCGAGGCCGGCGCCTACGCGGCGCAGGCCGAGACGCTGGCGTCGGCGGACGTCGCCGGCGAGGTGGTGGAGACGGCCCCGGCGGACACCGTGGCGCGCCCGGCCCGGCCCGCGGTCGACGAGGCCGAGCTGGACCGCGCGATCCTCAACGCCGCGATCCTGAACGGCGCGCTGGAGCTGCTGCCGGAGTCGCTGTCGACGCTGGCCATCATCCCGCTGCAGATGAAGCTGGTGCACCGCGTCGGCCTGGCCTACGGCTACCCGCTGGACAGCGGCCACGTGAAGGACTTCCTGGCCACCGCCGGCGTCGGCCTCACCTCGCAGTACCTGGAACAGGCCGGGCGCAAGCTGCTGGGCGGCCTGCTCGGGCGCGTCGGCGGCGGGCTGCTCGGCGGCCTGGGCAAGCAGGCCGTCAGCTCAGGGCTGAGCTTCGCGACGACCTGGGCGCTGGGCCAGGTCGCCAAGCGTTACTACGCCGGCGGGCGCACCTTCTCCACCGAGATGCTGCGCAGCACCTACACCGAGCTGCTGCAGCAGGCGCGCGGCCTGCAGAGCCAGTACGCGCCGCAGATCCAGCAGCAGGCGCGCACGCTGGACGTGCAGAAGGTGATGGCGATGGTGCGCGGGGGGCGGTGAGGCCAGGAAGGCTGGGGTCAGAAGCCTGGAAGCCTGGAAGCCTGGAAGCCTGGAAGCCTGGGGAAGCCTGGAAGCCTGGGGAAGCCTGGAAGCCTGGGGTCAGGTCCCTCATGAAGTCTGGGGTCAGGTCCTGCGGGACCTGACCCCGAGCGGCCGCTGAACGCCGGCGCTACTGCCTGACGATCGCCAGCCCCTTCAGGTACTCGCCCTCGGGGAAGAACAGCGTCGTCGGGTGGTCGGGCGCGCCTTCCAGCCGGGCCAGGATCGCGCCATCGACACCGGCGTCCATCGCCGCGCCGGCGACGATCTTGTGGAACAGGTCGGCGCTGATGCCGCCCGAGCAGCTGAAGGTCAGCAGCAGGCCACCCGGCTCCAGCAGCTTCAGCGCCAGGCGGTTGATGTCCTTGTAGGCGCGCGACGCACGTTCGGCGTGCGCCGCGGTCGGCGCGAACTTCGGCGGGTCGAGCACGATGGCGTCGTAACGCTGCCCCGCCTTCAGCTCGTCGCGCAGGAACTGGTTGACGTCGGCGTCCTGCGTGCGGCTGCGCGCGGCGTCGAAGCCGTTCAGCTCGACGTGGGCCTGCACCCGCTCCAGCGCCGGCGCCGACGAGTCGATGCTGGTGACGTGGCGCGCACCGCCGGCCAGCGCCGCGACGCTGAAGCCGCCGGTGTAGCAGAAGCAGTTCAGCACACGCTGGGCGCCCTGCTGGCGCACCAGCTCGGCAAAACGCGCGCGGTTGTCGCGCTGGTCGAGGTAGAAGCCGGTCTTGTGGCCGGTGGCCACGTCCAGCGTCAGCTTCCAGCCGTGTTCGCGGATCGTGACCTCGGTGCCGCCGCCGCCGCGCAGCCAGCCGGTCACCGGCTCCAGGCCTTCGAGCGAACGCACGCTGGCGTCGGAGCGTTCGTACAGGCCGCGCGCGCCGGTCTGCACCATCAGCGCGTCGGCGATCACGTCCTTCCAGCGCACGCTGCCCACCGACAGGAACTGCACCGACAGCAGGTCGCCGTAGCGGTCGACGACGAGGCCCGGCAGGCCGTCGGCTTCGCCGTGGATCAGGCGCACGCCGTCGCTGGCCACCGGCAGGCGAGCGCGCAGCGCCAGCGCACGTGCGATGCGGCGCTGGAAGAAGTCGGCGTCGATGCGTTCGCTGGCCTCGAAGCTCCAGGCGCGCACGCGGATCGTCGAGTTCGGGCTGTAAGCACCCCAGGCGAGGAAGCTGCCGTCGGCGGCGTCCACCCGAACGGTCTCGCCGGCGTCGGCCTTGCCTTTTTCGATGCTGCCCTGGAACACCCAGGGGTGGCGGCGCTGCAGCGAGCGCTCCTTGCCTTCGCGCAGTCGGATCGTTTTCATGGGCGCGATTGTCGCCGCGCCCTGAAGAACGGGTTCAGAAGAACGGGGTCAGGTCTCGGAGGAACGGGAGGAACGGGGTCAGGTCTCGTGAGACCTGACCCCTGACGGCCCGTGAGACCTGACCCCTGACGGCCGCTGAAGAGCGGAAGAACGGGGTCAGGTCTTGCGAGACCTGACCCCAGACCGCCGACCCCAGACCGCCGGCGCGGCCTCAGCCGCCTTCGGGCGTCTTGCGTTTGGCCCGCGGATGCGCGGCGTCGTAGGCGCGTGCCAGGTGCTGGAAGTCGAGCTGGGTGTAGACCTGGGTCGTCGAGATGCTGGCGTGGCCCAGCAGCTCCTGCACCGCACGCAGGTCGCCGCTGCTCTGCAGCAGATGGCTGGCATAGCTGTGGCGCAGCATGTGCGGGTGCACGTGCGTCGGCAGCCCGGCTTGCAGTGCGATCTGCTTCAAGCGTGCGCGCAGCGCGCCTTGCGACAGGCGTTCGCCACGCCGGCTGACGAAGAGCGCCGGCTCGCCGGCCGCGGCCAGTTGCCCGCGCACCGCCAGCCAGGCGGCCAGCGCCTCCAGCGCCTTGGCGCCCACCGGCACGCTGCGGCGCTTGCGGCCCTTGCCGAGCACGTGGGCGCTGGCGTCTTCGGCGTCGATCCAGCCGGCGGCACCGGCCGACGGTGCGAGGTCCAGCGCCAGCAGCTCGCCGATGCGCAGTCCGCAGCCGTAGAGCAGCTCGACGATCGCGTGGTCGCGCGCCGCCAGGCGGGCGTCGCCGTCTTCGTTCTCGTGTTCGGCCAGCGCGACGGCCTGGTCGACCGGCAGCGCCTTGGGCAGCGGCTTGCCGGTCTTGGGCGCCTTCAGGCCGTCGACCGGATTCGCCGGCACCAGGCCTTCGCGGCCCCACCAGCGGTACAGCCCGCGCCAGGCCGACAGCACCAGCGCGATGCTGCGCGGCGCGAGGCCGGCGGTGCGCAGCTGCGCCATCCAGCGGCGCACGTGGTGCGGCTGGGCGGCGCGCAGTTCGACACCGTCGGCTGCGGCCGAGGCCGCCAGCCGGCCGAGGGCGTCGCGGTACAGCGCCAGCGTGCGCGGCGCCAGCCGGCGCTCGACGCCCAGGTGGTCCAGCCAGCGCTGCACGTCGTCGGGCAGCGTGGCGCCCATCGTCGGGCTCAGGCCGTCAGACGCGAGAGAGCCGCTCCCGCGGTGTCGCCGATGCGCACCAGGAACTCGGTGCCCATGTCGGCGCTGTAGCGCGTCGGGTCGGGCGAGCCCAGGATCAGCAGGCCGAAGCTGCCGGCCGCGCCGCGCAGCGGGATCAGCGCCACCGAGGCGATGGCGCCCGGCTCGGGCAGCCAGCTCACGGCCTCGAAACCGGCGTTCACGCCGCAGTACGGCTGCGACAGGCTGTCGGCGAAGCTCTTCACGTCGTCGCTGACCGGCTCGCTGAAGCGCTGGCCTTCGTGCGCCGGGGCGACGTTCCAAAGCCGCAGCGCGGCCTGCGGGATCATGAACTGGTGCTGCAGCTCGTCGACCAGCACCGCGGGCAGCGCGGCGGCGTCGGCGGTGACGAGCAGCGCGCGTGTCCAGCGGTGCAGGCGTTCGGCGATGCCGACGTTCTCCTGGCTGTGCCGGATCATCTCGACGATGCGCATCTCCAGGCCCTTGATGCGGTCGCGCAGCATTTCCATCTGCCGCTCCTGCAGCGAGACGGCGCGCTGGCCGTGCGGGCTGGTGAGCTGCACGCTGGACAGCAGCTCGGCGTGGCGCTCGAAGAAGCCGGGCGTGTTGGCCAGGTACTCGGCGATGTCGTTCTCGGTGATGCCCTGGAGGTTCACAGCTCGATTTCTCCTTCGAAGACGGTCACGGCAGGGCCGGTCATCAGCACCGAGGCGCTGTCGTCGGGCCACTCGATCAGCAGGTCGCCGCCGCGCGCGTGCACCTCGACACGGCGGTCCAGCCAGCCCAGGCGGATGCCGGCGACGACCGCGGCGCAGGCGCCGGTGCCGCAGGCCAGCGTCTCGCCGGCATCGCGCTCGTAGACACGCAGCTTCACCTCGCCGCGCGACAAGACCTGCAGGAAGCCGGCGTTGACACGGCGCGGGAAGCGCGCATGGCTTTCGACCCGCGGGCCGACGGCGGCCACCGGCGCGGCGTCGACGTCGGCTACACGCATCACCGCGTGCGGGTTGCCCATCGACAGCACGGCGACCTCGACACCGGCGTCGGCCAGCGGCCAGAGCTCGAAGCCGTTGACGAGGCGCGGCGTCAGCCCGCTGGCGTCGAAGGGCACACGCGCCAGGTCGAAGACGGGGCGGTTCATGTCGACACGCACGCGGCCGTCGGCGGCCAGCGACAGCTCGAGCAGGTTGTTGACGGTCTCGACGCGGATCGTCTTCTTGTCGGTCAGGCCGTGGTCGACGACGTAGCGCACGAAGCAGCGCGAGCCGTTGCCGCACTGCTCGACCTCGTCGCCGGTGTTGTTGAAGATGCGGTAGCGGAAGTCGACGCCGGGCGTCGTGCTGCGCTCGATGACGAGGATCTGGTCGGCGCCGACGCCCAAGCGCCGGTCACCCAGCCGGCGGATCTGCTCGCGCGACAGCGCCAGCGGCGCGCCGGTGGCGTCGAGCACGACGAAGTCGTTGCCGGCGCCGTGCATCTTGGTGAAGCGCAGTCGCATCGGCGGATTATCGCTTCGTGTACAGCCCGGGCTCGCCCTCGGGGCGGGTCTTGAACCGCTTGTGCACCCAGAGGTACTGCGACGGGTTGCGCACGACCTCGCTCTCGATCCACTCGTTCATGCGCCGGGCGTCGGCCTCGGCGTCGTCGCTGGGCCAGTCGGTGAACGGGGGCAGGAAACGCACGCGGTAGCCGGCACCGCCGGGCAGGAACTCGGCGACCACCGGCTGCACCGTCATCTTCAGCCCGCGCGCCATCTTCGACGGCGCCGTCAGCGTCGCCGCCGGCACGCCGAAGAACGGCACGAACACCGCCTCGCGGCGGCCGAAGTCCATGTCGGGCAGGTTGAAGAAGGCCGCGCCGCGTTTGACGGCACGCACCAGCGGCAGCGCGCTCTCCTGGCGCGAGAACACCTCGCCGCGCCCGAAGCGCAGCCGCCCGGCGCGCATCGCCGCGTCCATCACCGCATTGCTCTGGCGCTGGTAGATCGAGGCCACCCAGCGCTGCTGGAACAGCTGCGTGGCGGCGCCGGCGACGTCCAGCGCCAGGAAGTGCGGCACCAGCCACATCACCGGGCGCTCGCTCTCGTCGGCCAGGTGGACCTGGCCTTCGACGTGGATCAGGCGCTTCAGGCGCTCGGGGCTGGCGTACCAGAGCAGGCCGCGTTCGATGAGGCTGCGGCCGAGCCAGCCGAAGTGCTCGCGCGCGATGCGCTCGCGCTCGGCGGCGGGCTTGTCGGGAAAACACAGCTCCAGGTTGCGCAGCGCGATGCGCCGGCGCGAGCCGGCGAGGCGGAAGAACAGGGCGCCGAGGCCGCGGCCGAGCGCGGCCTGCACCCCCAGCGGCAGCCAATGCAGCAGCCAGACGAGCGCCAGCACGGCGCGGGACAGCAGAGTCATGAGGACGCGCCGCTGCGCGGCGCCTTGTAGCGGTGGTAGCCCCACAGGTACTGCGTGGGCTTGAGGCGGATGACGGCTTCCATCGAGCGGTTGACGGCGATCGCACCCGCTTCGTCGCCGCCGTCCTCGGGCAGCGGCACCGGCATCGGCATCAGGCGCACCACGTAACCGGCACCACGCGGCAGGCGTTCGGCCCAGAGGATGGCCACCGCGGCGCCGGTCTGCTGCACCAGGCGCGCGGCCAGCGTCATCGTGTAGGCGGGCTGGCCGAAGAACGGCGCCCAGACCCCCTGGCCTTCGGGCGGCACCTGGTCGGGCAGCAGGCCCACGGTCTCGCCCTTCTTCAGCGCCCGCAGCATCTGGCGCACGCCGGCCAGCGTGGCCGGTGCGGTGGCCAGCGCCGGGCGCGCGCGTGCGGTCTCCTCCAGCTCGCGCAGCAGCTGCTTGCGCGCCGGGCGGTAGAGCACGGTCAGCGGCTGGCGCGCGCCGAAACGTTCGGCGTAGGCCTGGGCGGCGATCTCGAAGCTGCCCATGTGCGGCGTCAGCAGCACCAGGCCCTTGCCGCGGCCCAGCAGCGACTCCATCAGCTCGGCGCCTTCCCAGAGCACCGGGTCGGCGATCGGCTGCTCGCGCGGGCGCAGCCACAGGCGCGGCACCTCCATCACCAGGCGGCCGGCATCGGCCACCGCCTCGCGGCGCTCGGCCGCGGTCAGCCCGGCCAGCGCAGCATTGGCGTCCAGGCGGCGGCGGTAGGACGGCGAAGCCCAGTAGACCAGCCAGCCAAGGAAAGCGCCCAGGACGTGGAGAAAACGCAAGGAACGGCGAGACAGCCAGCGAACCAGGAAAAACATGCTTGTATGATCCGGCCGTCGCCGAGTTAACAGGACAACTTGCGGGGCGACGCGGGAGCCGAAGGATACCGAGGCCCCGCCGGGCGAGACGCCGCTTCGGGTGGTGTTGGCTCAACAAATCCGCTAAAGCGTTCGCCGCGGCTCCAGATGCATCTGACCCCGACGATCGCGAAGTCAGGGTTCGATAGACAGACAGACAGGAGCTTTTCAGCAGTGGCGAACGATTTCCTCTTCACCTCCGAATCCGTCTCCGAAGGCCATCCCGACAAGGTGGCCGACCAGATCTCGGACGCGATCCTCGATGCGATCTTCAAGCAGGACCCGCGCAGCCGCGTGGCCGCCGAGACGCTGACCAACACCGGCCTCGTGGTGCTGGCCGGCGAGATCACGACCAACGCGCACGTCGACTACATCCAGGTCGCGCGCGACACGATCAAGCGCATCGGCTACGACAACACCGACTACGGCATCGACTACAAGGGCTGTGCGGTGCTCGTCGCCTACGACAAGCAGAGCAACGACATCGCCCAGGGCGTGGACCACGCGTCCGACGACCACCTGAACACCGGCGCCGGCGACCAGGGCCTGATGTTCGGCTACGCCTGCGACGAGACGCCCGAGCTGATGCCGGCGCCGATCTACTACGCGCACCGCCTCGTCGAGCGCCAGGCCGAGCTGCGCAAGAACGGCAAGCTGCCCTTCCTGCGCCCCGACGCCAAGAGCCAGGTGACGATGCGCTACGTCGACGGCAAGCCGCACTCGATCGACACCGTCGTGCTGTCGACCCAGCACCACCCCGACCAGAGCGAGACCGCCACCAAGCTGAAGGCCAGCTTCTACGAGGCCGTCATCGAGGAGATCATCAAGCCGGTGCTGCCCAAGGAATGGCTGCAGGACACGCGCTACCTGGTCAACCCGACCGGCCGCTTCGTCATCGGCGGCCCGCAAGGCGACTGCGGCCTGACCGGCCGCAAGATCATCGTCGACACCTACGGCGGCGCCTGCCCGCACGGCGGTGGCGCGTTCTCGGGCAAGGACCCGTCCAAGGTCGACCGCTCGGCCGCCTACGCCGCGCGCTACGTCGCCAAGAACGTCGTCGCCGCCGGCCTGGCGCGCCAGTGCCAGGTGCAGGTCGCTTACGCGATCGGCGTCGCCAAGCCGATGAACATCACGGTCTACACCGAAGGCACCGGCGTCATCTCCGACGCCGAGATCGCCAAGCTGGTCGAGACCCACTTCGACCTGCGCCCCAAGGGCATCATCCAAATGCTCGACCTGCTGCGCCCGATCTACGAGAAGACCGCCGCCTACGGCCACTTCGGCCGTGAAGAGCCGGAATTCACGTGGGAGCGCACGGATAAGGCTGCGGCGCTTCGCGCAGCCGCCGGGCTGTAAGCCCCGCCGCGGCAAGAGAGGTCAGGTAAGAGGGGTCAGGTCTCACGAGACCTGACCCCAGACCTCCACGAGACCTCGCGGCAGGAGGGGTCAGGTCTCACAAGACCTGACCCCGGCGTTCTGACCCCGGTCTTCCCGACTCAGGCCACCCGCGGCCGGACCTTCGACGCTGCGAGCTTGGCGCGTTCGCGCGCCGTGTCGACGTCGTCGGCGTGCACCAGCGCCACGCCCATGCGGCGCTTGCTGAAGCTCTCGGGCTTGCCGAACAGGCGCAGCTCGCTGCCCGGCACGGCCAGCGCGTCGGCGACGCCGTCGAAGACGATGCCGGCGGCGTCGACGCCGCCGTAGACCACGGCGCTGGCGCCCGGGCTCTTCAGCGAGGCGTCGACCGGCAGGCCGAGGATGGCGCGCGCGTGCAGCTCGAACTCGTTCTGCCACTGCGTGGCCATCGTCACCATGCCGGTGTCATGCGGCCGCGGGCTGACCTCGCTGAACCAGACCTGGTCGCCCTTGACGAAGAGCTCGACGCCGAAAAGGCCCAAGCCGCCCAGGTCGTCGGTGATCTTCTTGGCGATGTCGCGCGAGGCGGCCAGCGCCGCCGGGCTCATCGGGTGCGGCTGCCAGCTCTCGACGTAGTCGCCGCTGACCTGCACGTGGCCGATCGGGTCGCAGAAATGCGTCTGCGGCTGGCCGTCGGCGCCCAGCGCGCGCACGGTGAGCTGGGTGATCTCGTAGTCGAAGTCGATGAAGCCCTCGACGATGATGCGGCCGCCGGCAACACGGCCGCCGGCCATCGCGTAATCCCAGGCCTTCTTCACGCCGTCGGGGCCGTCGATCTTGCTCTGGCCCTTGCCGCTGGAGCTCATCACCGGCTTGACGACACAGGGGTAGCCGATGCCGCCGTCGATCGCGGCCTGCAGTTCTTCCAGCGAATCGCAGAAGCGGTAGGGGCTGGTCGGCAGGCCCAGCGTCTCGGCGGCCAGGCGGCGAATGCCTTCGCGGTCCATCGTCAGCCGCGCGGCGCGCGCCGTCGGGATGCAGCGGATGCGGCCTTCGGCCTCCAGCTGCTCGAGCACCGGCGTCGCGATGGCCTCGATCTCGGGCACGACGAGCTGCGGCTTCTCGGCCTCGAGCAGCGCACGCAGCTGCTCGGGGTCGCTCATCGTGATCGTGCGCGCGTGGTGCGCGACCTGCTGGCCGGGCGCGTTCTCGTAGCGGTCGACGGCGATCGTCTCGACGCCCAGGCGCTGCAGCGCGATCAGCACCTCCTTGCCGAGTTCGCCGCTGCCCAGCAGCAGGACACGGGTGGCGGACGGGGACAGCGGCGTGCCGATGACGGTGCTCATGACGGATGGGGCGGAAGTCGGACGGAGGGCCCGGATTGTCGCCGCAGGCATGCCGCGGGCCGCTTGTCGCGCGACACAACGCGACCTTTGCCCGGCTTTTCCCGCTCAACGACTTCGCCGGACAGCCGAAAGTCAGGCATGGCCCACCTCGACGACCTCTTCGGCGCCCCGCTGCACGAGCACCGTGGCGACCGCCAGCACCGCTTCATGGAGTCGGCGGACATCAACATCGTCTTCCGCGAGCTGTTCCGCCCGCTGCAGGCCAACGTGCGCCGCGGCATGACCATCGAGGGCCAGCTGTACGGCATCGAGATGGACCCCTGCATCCCCGGCGAGCTGCTGGGCTCGACCTGGATCGCGCCGGTGGCCGGCACCGCGTCGGACCCGGAACGCCTGGCCGACAACGGCCTGCGCCGCGCGACGCTGGCCGAGCTGCTGGCCGAGCCGCGGCCGGAGGCGCTGTTCGTCTACGTCTGCGAACGCAAGATCAAGCGCCGCCCGGTGCTCTACGTCGAGCTGGCGTCCGAGGACGGCCAGTACGCCGCCGAGTACCCGATCCGCTCGGCGCGCGGCTGGCACCACCGCGAGCTGATCGAGGCGCCGTACCGCCGCCTGGGCCCGCTGGCGCTGGCCTGATCAGCGCCCGAAGCCGGCGATCACCGCCTGCGCGACCTCGGCGAAGCCGGCGCCGCGCTCGCCGCGCGTGATCCAGCGCGGCCAGGTGTGCAGCTGGGCGGCGAAACGCCGCAGGTTGGCGACGCCGACCGAACGCTCGAAGGCCCCGAACATCAGCTGGTCGTTGGTCGAGTCGCCGACGTAGACCCAGCGGTCGATCTCGCCGGCCAGCTCGCGGCCGTACAGCCGGCGCAGCATCCAGTGCGCCGCGCTCAGCTTGGTGTGCGTGCCGATCCAGCCGTTGACGTGGATCGAGCTGACGGTGGCGGTGAGGCCTTCGTCGCGCATCAGGCGCACGACGGTCTCGATCTGCGCCTCGTCCAGCCGGGCGAACTCGGAATGGTCGACGGCGATGTCGGTGACGCGGCCGTCGCTGTCGCGCGCCAGCGTCGCGCCCGGCACCTCGTGCAGCACGCGCGCCGCGGCGGCGCGCAGGCGCTCGGCGTTGTGCACGCGTTCGGCCGCGGGCTGGGCGAACTCGACGCGTGCACCGTCGCCGTCGGGGATCAGCGCCGCGCCGCCGTTTTCGGCGACCATCGCGTCCAGCGGCCAGGCGCCCAGCAGCGGCAGGCACCAGCCCAGCGGCCGCCCGGTGATCGCGATCACCGGCACGCCGGCGGCCCGCAGTTCGGCCAGCGCGGCGGCGGCCGGCGGATCGATCCTGCCCTCGGCGGTCAGCGTGTCGTCAATGTCGGTGAAGACGCCGAGGCTGCCGTGAAGTGCGGCGGGGACGAGGTCGACGGCTTGACTCAAGATAATTGACAGCTCGGCTGGACGGTCGATCATGGGCAGGTCGAAACGTCGCGAGCGCGTCTCATGGCCCAGGATTCTGCCGCAAGCCCCCCGCCCCCCAAGCCTGCGCGACGCCCCCGTCGCCCGCGTGCCGTCGCCAGCGGCGACACCGCGCCGACGCTGTCGGCGCCGGCCATCGAGGCCAGCGTCGTGCAGCGTGCCGCCGAGCGCCACCAGACCGCGACCGCGATGGCACTGAAGGACGTGCTGGCCGCGCACGCCAACGGCGATGCCGGCCCCGATGGCGAGTGGCTGCGCCAGATGCAGGCGCTGATCGCCGGCGCCTCGCCCGACGAGGCCAAGGCGCTGCGCCGGCTGCTGTTCGCACGCGAGACCGTCGTCCCCGAGGGCGTCGACCCCGACCTCGAGCTGCGCCCCGGCTGGCGCGACGGCGGCTACCCGTACAAGAACCTGATGTCGCGGCGCAGCTACGAGCGCCAGAAGTACCGGCTGCAGGTCGAGCTGCTGAAGCTGCAGGCCTGGGTCAAGGAGACCGGCCAGCGTGTCGTGATCCTCTTCGAGGGCCGCGACGCCGCCGGCAAGGGCGGCACGATCAAACGTTTCATGGAGCACCTGAACCCGCGCGGCGCGCGCGTCGTCGCGCTGGAGAAGCCCAGCGACGTCGAACGCGGCCAGTGGTACTTCCAGCGCTACATCCAGCACCTGCCGACACGCGGCGAGATCGTGCTCTTCGACCGCAGCTGGTACAACCGCGCCGGCGTCGAACGCGTGATGGGCTTCTGCTCGGACAACGAGTACGACGAGTTCATGCGCCAGGCGCCGGAGTTCGAGCGCCATCTCGTGCGCAGCGGCGTGCACCTGTTCAAGTTCTGGTTCTCGGTCAGCCGCGACGAGCAGCGCCGCCGCTTCAAGGAGCGCCGCGCCCACCCGCTCAAGCAGTGGAAGCTGTCGCCGATCGACGTCGCCTCGCTGGACAAGTGGGACGACTACACCCGCGCCAAGGAGTCGATGTTCCTGCACACCGACACCTCGGACGCGCCGTGGATCGTCATCAAGTCGGATTGCAAGAAGCGCGCGCGCCTGAACGCGATGCGCTACCTGCTGCACCGCCTGCCGTACTCGAACAAGGACCTGCACACGCTGGGCACGGTCGACACGCTGCTCGTCGGGCGCGCGGCGATCGCCAGCTTCCGCGCGGACGAATTCACGCCGGCCGCCGACGCCTGACCCCGGCCGCGGGCCGGCGCCGTTTCGCGCGCGGCCGGCCCGTGGCTACAATCGCGCACCGTTTCCGAGGAGCGTTGCAACCTCACCCGCTTGAGGCCAGGCTCGGAAATCTCACCCCCATTGCAACTGCGCTCACCCGCTCGACTGACGTCGTGGGTGGTGGGCGATGCGCTTGAACCTCCCCTGACGCCTGCCGCGCGGGTTCCAACCGAACTGGAGCCCCGTGATGAACGCCGTCCTGAAAGCACAGCACCACCCCGATTACGCGATCGCCGACCTGTCGCTCGCCGCCTGGGGCCGCAAGGAACTCAACATCGCCGAGTGCGAGATGCCCGCGCTGATGGCCATCCGCAGCGAGTACGCCGAGAGCCAGCCGCTCAAGGGCGCGCGCATCACCGGCAGCCTGCACATGACCATCCAGACCGCGGTGCTCGTCGAGACGCTGCAGGCGCTGGGCGCGCAGGTGCGCTGGGCCTCGTGCAACATCTTCTCGACCCAGGACCACGCCGCCGCGGCGCTGGTCGAGCGCGGCACGCCGGTCTTCGCCTACAAGGGCGAGAACCTGACCGACTACTGGGACTACACCCACCGCATCTTCGAGTTCGGCCCCGCCGGCACGCCGGGCGAAGGCCCGAACATGATCCTCGACGACGGCGGCGACGCGACGCTGCTGATGCACCTGGGCAAGCGCGCCGAGAAGGACCTGTCGGTGCTGGACAAGCCGACGAGCGAGGAAGAGACCTGCCTGTTCGCCGCGATCAAGGCCAAGCTCGCCGTCGACCCGACCTGGTACAGCCGCAAGAGCGCCGAGATCATCGGCGTGACCGAAGAGACGACGACCGGCGTGCACCGCCTGAACGAGATGTCGGCCAAGGGCACGCTGCTGTTCCGCGCGATCAACGTCAACGACTCGGTCACGAAGAGCAAGTTCGACAACCTCTACGGCTGCCGCGAGTCGCTGGTCGACGGCATCAAGCGCGCCACCGACGTGATGGTCGCCGGCAAGATCGCCGTCGTCGCCGGCTACGGTGACGTCGGCAAGGGCAGCGCGCAGGCGCTGCGCGCGCTGTCGGCCCAGGTCTGGGTGACCGAGATCGACCCGATCAACGCGCTGCAGGCGGCGATGGAAGGCTACCGCGTCGTGACGATGGACTGGGCCGCCGACAAGGCCGACATCTTCGTCACCGCCACCGGCAACAAGAGCGTCATCACCTTCGACCACATGGCGAAGATGAAGCACAACGCGATCGTCTGCAACATCGGCCACTTCGACAACGAGATCGACGTCGCGTCGCTCGAAGCCAAGTGCCAGTGGGAGGAGATCAAGCCGCAGGTCGACCACGTCATCTTCCCGGACGGCAAGCGCATCATCATGCTGGCCAAGGGCCGCCTGGTGAACCTGGGCTGCGCCACCGGCCACCCGAGCTACGTGATGAGCTCGTCGTTCGCGAACCAGACGATCGCCCAGATCGAGCTGTTCACGCACAGCGACTACTACGAGGTCGGCAAGGTCTACGTGCTGCCCAAGCACCTCGACGAGAAGGTCGCGCGCCTGCAGCTGAAGACGCTCAACGCCGAGCTGACCGAGCTGACCGAAGAGCAGGCGGCCTACATCGGCGTGCCCAAGCAAGGGCCCTACAAGCCGGATACGTACCGGTACTGAGCCCCCGCAGCGCCTTCGGCGCTCCCCCGCGGCCCGGCAGAGCCGGGTCGCGGCGCTTGCTTGATGGGCCGCTGTTCCGCCAAGAGGCGGACACGGCCCGCTTCTCTCATGCCCGCCCGCGAGTTCGCCCATGAGCACCACGCCCGTCAGCTTCGAGTTCTTCCCGCCGAACACGCCGGTCGGCGCGGACAAGCTGCGCACCGTCGTCCAGGATCTGGCGGCGGTGAACCCCGAGTTCTTCAGCGTCACCTACGGCGCCGGCGGCACGACGCGCGAGCGCACGCTGGACACCGTCAAGGCCATCGCCGCGATGGGCCACGAGGCCGCGCCGCACCTGTCCTGCGTCGGCAGCACCGAAGCCAACATCGCCGAGATCCTGGCCACCTACCGCGAGCAGGGCATCCGCCGCATCGTCGCGCTGCGCGGCGACCTGCCCAGCGGCACCGCGACCGCGGGCGAGTTCCGCTATGCCAGCGAGCTCGTCGAGTTCATCCGCCGCACCCAGGGCGACGACTGGTTCATCGAGGTCGCCGCCTACCCCGAATACCACCCGCAGCAGCGTTACGCGCGCCGCGACCTCGAGCACTTCGCGAACAAGGTCGGCGCCGGCGCCAACTCGGCGATCACGCAGTTCTTCTTCAACCCCGACGCCTACTTCCACTTCGTCGACGAGGTGCACAAGCTGGGCGTGCGTGTGCCCATCGTCCCGGGGATCATGCCGATCCACAACTACGCGCGCATCGCCCAGTTCGCCGCGCGCGACGGCATCGAGATCCCGCGCTGGGTGGCGCTGAAGATGGAAGGCTTCATGGACGACACCGCGTCGGTGCGCGCCTTCGGCATCGAGGTCGTCACGCGGCTGTGCGAACGGCTCATCGCCGGCGGTGCTCCGGCGCTGCATTTCTATACGCTGAACCAGTCCTCGCTTTCGCTGGAGATCTGCCGCAGACTCGGCTTGGCTCAAGACGCCTGACGTCGGTCAAGAGCAACACAAGAGCCGGCGGAACTGGTGTTTGCCCCTAGGGCTTTGCGCCAGCTCAAAGTTGACGTTTGCGCAGGCGCGCCAAATTGATCCAGGCCATGTGGCCAGATCAAAAGCTGAGGAGTTTCTCCATGTTCAAGCGCACCGCGCTCGCCCTCGTCGCCCTGTCGGCCGGTCTGGCCGCCCCGCTGGCCCAGGCCCAGGCCGACGACTCCGGCTCCTGGATCGTCCGCGGCCGCGCGCTGTACCTGGATCCGGCCAACAAGGGCACGGACCTGGACCTCAACGCCAACTCGAAGACGTTCCCGGAAGTGGACATCACCTACTTCTGGACGCCGAACCTGGCCACCGAGCTGATCCTGACCTACCCGCAGAAGCACGACGTGAAGGCCGGCAGCGCCAAGATCGGCACGCTGAAGCACCTGCCGCCGACGCTGACGCTGCAGTACCACTTCACCGGCCTGAACGGCTTCCGCCCGTACGTCGGCGCCGGCATCAACTACACCCGCTTCTCGAGCGTCGACCTCGACGTTCCCGGCGCGAAGATCGACAAGAACAGCTTCGGCGCGGCGCTGAACGTCGGCGTCGACGTTCCGCTGGGCGACGGCTGGCTGTTCAACGTCGACGTGAAGAAGGTCCAGATCCGCACCGACGTCTCGATCGGCGGCACCGACCACGGCACCTTCAAGGTCGACCCGCTGCTCGTCGGCATCGGCATCGGCAAGCGCTTCTGATGCCCCCGCGAGCCCGGCCATGCCGGGCCGCGTGTCCAACGTCCTAGCGTTTCCAGGAGGCCGCCCGCGAGGCGGCCTCCGCGTTTGCGGCCCCCAGCGCCGACAGCAGGAAGTCCAGCCCGCCGCGGTCGCCGGTCAGGTCCACCGGGGTCAGGGTCGCGCCCAGCACCGGGTAGGCGCCGCAGGCCTCGCCGCTGGTGCAGAGGCTGCCGTCGTTGTCGTAGTCGCTGCCGGCGACGATCGCCACCGAAGACGAGCGCACGCCGTCGACGCGGTAGCGATAGACGCCGCCGCTGGCGCGCACCAGGCCTCGCCGCACCACCTCCCGGGTCGCGGTGTCGTATACCAGCACGTAGATCGGGCCGATGTCGACGCCTGTCGTGGCGGCCAGCTTCTGCACGGCCAGCGTGACGCTCAGCGTGCGGCGGCTGGTCTGCACCGTGACCGTCGGCGTGTAGACGCCTGCGGCCAGGGCGTTGCGGTCCACCGTGACGCGGTAGCGGCCCAGGCCGGCCGCGTCCACCGCGACGGCGGCGACCGTCACCGCGACGCTGTCGGCCGCGACGCCGGTGACGGTCTCGTCGGTGGCGGCCGTGGCACGCACGACGAAGTCCAGGCCGGTGGTGGTGGTGCCGAAGTCCAGCGCCGACGGCTGGGTCTCCAGGACGCCCTGCGCCCCGGGCACGGCACCGCCGTTCTTCAGCGCCAGCGCGGCCCGCACCGCCTTGGCCGCGTTGACGATGCCCCAGCCGTAGGCGGTGTCGCGGCCGGCCGCCCCCTGGTCATCGCTCAGCTGCCCGGACTGCAGCAGCGCGTCCACCTCGTCGACCGTCAGCGCCGGGTGGACCCAGCGCATCAGCGCCAGCACGCCGGCGACGTGCGGCGTCGCCATCGAGGTGCCCTGGAAGGCGCCGTAGGTCGGCACGCGCACGCCGCCGGCATCGAAGCCGGCCAGCGTGCCGTAGACGCCGTCGGGCAGGCCGCTGCCGGTGGTCGCGACGCGCATGTCGCCGCCGGGCGCGGCCAGCGCCACCTCGGCCCCGCCGTTGGCGTAGTAGGCCAGGCCGCGCTGCGCGTCGGTGGCCGTGACCGCGAGCACGCCAGCGCAGTTGGCGGGGTAGTTCACCGCCGCCACCCGCCCGGCGTCGCGCGCCGAGTCGTTGCCGGCCGCCGCGACGACCAGCGTGCCCTGGGCCCGCACCTGGCCGAGCAGCGCGACGGTGGCGGCGTCGCAGGCGATGCCGGCGCCGCCCAGGCTGAGATTGGCGACGTCGGCGCGCCGCTCGGGCAACCGGCCCGAGTCGTTGGCCAGCCGCGCCGCGTAGCGCAGGCCCTGCAGGACGTCGTAGAACGTGCCCTCGCCACCCCGGCCGAGCACACGCAGCGGCATCACCAGCGCCATCGGCGCAACCCCGGCGACACCGTCGCCGTTGAAGCTGGCCGCGGCCACGGTGCCGGCAACGTGGGTGCCGTGGAACGACGGCTGCGACGCGGCGCTGCGCAGGTCGTCCGGGTCGGCGTCGAGGCCGCCGCCGTCACCCGCCGAGGCCGGGTCCTGGATGAAGTCGTAGCCGGTGGTGATCTGGCCGGCGAAGTCGGGATGCTCGGCGACGATGCCGGTGTCCAGCACCGCGACGATCGGCCGCTGCGTCGGCTGCGGCTCGATGGCGACCAGCGTGTCCATCGCCGACGGCAGCGCGATCTGCTCGTAGTGCCAGCGCTGCAGCGAATAGCGCGGGTCGTCCGGCGGGAAACGGCCGACCAGCGCCGTGGCGCGCAGCGGGCGGTTGACTGTGACGTGATCGAAGGCCCCGCTCGCCGCCAGGCGCTTGGCGTACTGCAGCGTCTCGACCTGCAGCCGCGAGTCGGCGGACAGGCGGTCCATCCAGGCCGGGCGGCGCGCCTCACGCCAGGCCGCCTCGTCGGCGCCGCCCAGCGCGAGCAGGCCGCGGCGGCGCGTCTTCTCGTCGGCGGCCAGGGCCATCAGGCCGACCCGCCCGGGCGCCACGCCGCCTTCCAGCAGCGCCAGCCCGTGGGTCCGGGACAGCGCACCGGCGGCGTGCACGCGCGCGCTGCCGGCGTCCAGGCCGACGACGAGCTGCCCCGGCACGAGCGGCCCGGCACCGCCGGTGACCGTCGAGTTGAAGCACGCGCCGGAAGCCCCCGCCGCCGCGATGCGCAGGTTGTAGAGCGAACCGCCGGCGTAGGCGTCGACGAGCGCGACGTACTCGCCGGCCGCGCTGATGCGCACGCACTCGGACAGCGACACGCCGTTGGACACGCCGACCAGCAGGTACGAGTCGCCGTTGCGGCGGAAGACGTACAGGTCGAGGTCGTTGGTGGCGGAGTCGGCGGTGAAGTCCAGCTGCAGCGTCTGCCCGGCGGCCAGCGTCACGCGGAAGAAGTCGCCCGGATCGCCGCCGGCGCGGCTGGCGCCGGCGGGCCCGGCGCCGGCCAGGTTGACGGTGCCCATCACCTGGCTGGTGGCGGCGATCGGCTGCGCGCTGTCGGCGTCGTCGTTGGCGACGCGGCGCTGGTTCGGGTCGTTGGTGTCGCCGTCGACGACGAGGTTGGACGACACCGACAGCGTGCCCTCCACCGCGTTCCCGCCGCCGCCGCCACCACCGCCGCAGGCGGACAGGACCGCCAGCACGACAGTCGCCAGGGCGGCAGACAGCGGGTGCAGCGCACGGTGGCGACCCAGTTGGCTCATCGTGGACTCCTGCGACGCCCGGAAGACGTCTTCGAGGACGGGCCACCCGGCGCGGCGGGCGGCCGCACGGCGCTCAGATGTCGGGATGCTGCCAGTGCACGCCGTCCTCGGTGAGGACGACGTCCAGCGGCACGTCGTGCGGCTCGGCCTCGAGCCAGGGCACGAAGCCGTGGGCATAGGCGACGCCGACGGTCAGCGGCCGCGGCTGCAGCGTCGCCAGCGTGCGGTCGTAGAAACCGCCGCCGTAGCCCAGGCGCACGCCGCCCGGGCCGAAACCGACGCAGGGCACGAGCAGCAGGCCGGGCTCGAACTGCTCGGTGTCCTTGGGCTTGGGGATGCCGTAGGCGTCCTCTTCCATCGGGCAGCCCGGATACCAGACATGGAAACGCAGCTGCTTGGTCTCGCGGTCCATCACCGGCAGGCCGATGCGGCGGTCGGGCTCGGCCTCGCTCCAGCGGTACAGCGCCGGCAGCGCGTCGAACTCGCCCTTGATCGGCCAGTAGGCACCGATGGTGTTCTCGACGCGGCCGATGAGCCACACGCGCAGCACCTCCTGCAGGTGCACCGAGCGCTGGTGGCGGTCGACCAGCGACTGCCGTTCGGCCTGGAGCTGGCGCCTCAGCGTCTTCTTGTCGCGGGAGGGCTGCAGCGGCAGCGGGAACGGCAGGTTCATGACCTCCGATTGTGAGGCCTGGCGCCCGGCCAGCCTAGACGGGCGCGATGCGCCCGGCCCCGTTCACCGAGCGCTGCGGCGCGGCTTCCGGCGCCGAATCAGGCGGCGTGCGCCGCACCCCAGGGCGCGTGCCAGCGGCCAGGACGCGCCGGGCGACGCGCCGGCGCCTTGCACGGCGCCTCGAGCAGCTCGACCTGCGCCGAGGGCCAGCCTTCGATGACCCACTCGCTGCCGCAGGGCAGTTCGTGGCGCTGGCCGGCGTCCAGCCAGATGTCGGCTTCGTAGGGGCCGGCACCACTGCGCGTCAGCCAGACACGGCCTTCGGAGACCACCAGCCAGCGCGGCTGGTTCGCCGCCGGCACGCGCATCGCCATGGCCGGACCGACGGCCCACTCCCACGGTGCGTTTTGATGCGGATTGCTCATGACGGCTTGCGACATCGCGGACTCCAGAATTCGACTGCCTGGCCGCTATTTTCGGCAGCGCAAGACCCCGGGTCCAATCGAAAATCTGCGCCGCATTGATAATCAAAGCGCATGAATCGCCCACGCCAACGCCCGCTGTCGATCGGCCCGCTGCGCGCCTTCGAGGCGGTCGCACGCCGGCTCGGCTTTCGCGCCGCCGCCGACGAGCTGCACCTGTCGCAGCCGGCGATCAGCCGCCAGATCCGCTCGCTGGAGGACGAGATCGGCGTGCCGCTGCTGCTGCGCGGCACGCGCCACGTCGAGCTGACCAGCGCCGGCGAGGCCTTGCTGCGCACCGTCGCGCCGCTGCTCGACCGCCTGGACGCCACCGTGCACCAGATCCGCGTCGCCCAGGGCCGGCGCCAGGTGAACCTGACGACCTGGCCGTCGTTCGCGTCGATGTGGCTGCTGCCGCGGCTGCAGCAGTTCCAGCGCGAGCACCCGGGCATCGACATCCGGGTCTCGGCCACCGACGCCATCGTCGAGCTCGACGACCCGGAACTCGACCTCGCGCTGCGCTACTGCCACCCCGATGACGCGCCGCCGGGCTCGACGCCGATGTTCGGC
This sequence comes from Rubrivivax sp. JA1026, assembly GCF_011065555.1. NCBI lineage: Bacteria > Pseudomonadati > Pseudomonadota > Betaproteobacteria > Burkholderiales > Sphaerotilaceae > Rubrivivax > Rubrivivax sp. JA1026. Next base: position 586,682 of record NZ_JAALCQ010000002.1, on the reverse strand, counting down.
GAGGTGCTGACGCCGGTGGCCAGCCCCGCGCTCGGCCCGCTCGCGCGCCCGGAGGACCTGGCGCCGATGACGCTGCTCGAGGAGGACTCGCAGCTGCCCAGCGTCGAGTACCTGAGCTGGCGCCACTGGCTCGCCGCCAAGGGCGTGCCCGACCTCGAGCCGCGCGGCTGGCTGTACCTGAACTACACCTACCAGCAGATCCAGGCCGCCACCGCCGGCCAGGGCGTGGCGCTGGCCCGGCTGGCGCTGGTGCGCGAGTCGCTGGAGCGCGGCGAGCTCGTCGAGCCCTTCGGTCCGGCCGGGCGGCTGCGCTCGCCGTTCGCCTACTGGCTGGTGCGCTGGCCGGCGCGGCGCGAGCGGCCCGAACTCGCCGCCTTCGAGGACTGGGTGCTCGAGCAGGCGCTCGCCACGCGGGCCGCGCTGGAGTCGGCCTGATCGCGCCGCGGGCCGACGGTTACTCGCGATCCGCTAGATTCCGAGCCATGACCGCCCTGCATCGCATCATCCGCCGGGCCCCCGCGCGCACCGTCGCCGTCGCCGCGCTCGCGCTGGCCTTCGTGCTGCCGGCTGCCCGCGCGCAGACCGGCGACGACCTGATCCTCGACGCCCGCGCCGCGGCGCAGAAGGGCGACCGCGCCCGGCTGTCGGCGCTGCGCACCGCGGCGCTGTTCGCGTCGCACCCGCTGGCGCCCTGGGTCGACTACTGGGACCTGTCGGGCCGGCTGCGCGAAGCCGACGCCACCGAGGTCGAGGCCTTCTACCGCCGCTGGAGCGGCCAGTACGTCGAGGACCGGCTGCGCAACGACTGGCTGCTCGAACTCGGCAAGCGCCGCGACTGGGCGAACTTCGCCCGCGACGTGCCGCGCTTTCGCATGAACGACGACCGCGAGGTCACCTGCTACACGCGGCTGATCGAGCACCAGTCCGGGCGCGACGTGCGCCAGGCCGCGCTGGAAGCCTGGTACGCCCAGCGCGAGGCCGACGACGGCTGCACGCTGCTGGCGCAATCGATGTTCGCCGCCGGCCGCTTCAACGCCGACGACGTCTGGCAGCAGGCCCGACTGGCCTTCGAGCTCGAGCGCCAGAACTCGGCACGCGGGCAGCGCTCGCTGCGTGCCGCGGTGGCCCTGCTCGGCCCCGAGACCACGAAGGCGGTCGACGACGCGGTGGCCAACCCGGCGCGCACGCTGGCGCGCACCGACACCGCGCCGGCGGTGGCGCTGCTGGCGCTGCTGAAGCTGGCGTCCAACGACCCGCCGGCCGCCGCCGCGCAGCTCGCCGCCGGCGGCTGGGAGCAGCGCCTGGGCCGGCGTGACGCCGCCTTCGCCTGGGCCTTCACCGGCAAGTGGACGGCGGTGCTGCAGCAGCCGCAGGCGCTGGACCACTACCGCCGCGCCTGGACGCTGGCCGGCGCATCGGCCCCCGGCTGGAGCGACGACACGCTGGCCTGGGGTGCACGCGCGGCGCTGCGCGCCGGCGACGCGCCCGACCGCTGGCCGCTGCTGGCACGCGCGATCGACGCCATGAGCCCGGCCGAACGCGCCGACGCCGCCTGGGTCTACTGGCGCTCGCGCGCGATGGCCGCCAGCGCCGCGGCGGGCGCCGCCGGCGAGGCCGACCGCACGGCGGCGCGTGCGATGCTGCAGTCGATCGCCGGCCAGATGCACTTCTACGGCCAGCTCGCCGCCGAGGATCTGGGGCTGCCGTTCGTGCTGCCGCCCCCGCCGCGCACGCTGCAGCCGGCCGAACGCGAGGCGGCGCGCCTCAACCCCGGCTTCGCACGCGCGCTGCAGCTGATCGACCTGGGCCTGCGCAGCGAAGGCCAGCGCGAGTGGAACTTCTCGCTGCGCGGCCTGGCCGAGCGCGACCTGCTCGCCGCCGCGCAGATGGCCTGCGAGCGCGAGGTCTGGGACCGCTGCATCTTCACCAGCGACCGCAGCAAGGCCGAGATCGACATCGCCCAGCGCTTCCCGACGCCGCACCGCGCCGCGCTGACGCAGACCGCGCGCCGCGTCGGCCTGGACCCGGCCTACGCCTTCGGGTTGATCCGCCAGGAGTCGCGCTTCATCACCGTCGCCCAGTCGAGCGTCGGCGCCAGCGGGCTGATGCAGGTGATGCCGGCCACGGCACGCATCGTCGCGCGCCGCATCGGCCTGGACTACAAGCCGGCGATGCTCACCGACCCGGACACCAACCTGCTGCTGGGCACGAGCTACCTGAAGATGGTGCTCGACGACTTCGCCGGCTCGCAGCCGCTGGCCACCGCCGGCTACAACGCCGGCCCGAACCGGCCGCGGCGCTGGCGCGACGCGCCGGCCGTCGAGCCCGCCGCGTGGGTCGAGGCGATCCCGATCGGCGAGACGCGCGACTACGTGAAGAAGGTGCTGTCCAACGCCGTCTACTATTCCGCCGTGCTGGGCGGCACCCCGCCGTCGCTGAAGGCCCGGCTGGGCGGCCCGATCGGCCCGCCCGCCCCGAATGCCCCTCCCGTCGATCGTGACCTCCCCTGAACCATGAAGAACGTTCTCGTCCTCGGTGGTACCGGTTTCGTCGGCCGTTCGCTCGTCGAACGGCTGGTCGAGCGCAACGGCGGCGGCGGCGGCCGCGTCATCGTGCCGACGCGCCGCCTCTCGCACGGCGTCGTGCTGCGCTCGCTGCCCACCGTCGAGCTCGTCGAGGCCAACGTGCACGACGAGCGCACGCTGGCACGCCTGGTCGCCCAGGCCGACGCGGTCATCAACCTGATCGCCATCCTGCACGGCAGCCGCGAGCAGTTCCAGCGCGTGCACGTCGAGCTGCCGCGGCGCATCGCGCATGCCTGTGCCGCCGCCGGCGGCCGGCGTGTGCTGCATGTCAGCGCGCTGGGTGTCGGCGCCGGCGGGCCGTCGAACTACCTGCGCAGCAAGACCGAGGGCGAAGCCGCGCTGCAGTCGCCCGGCGTCGCGCTGACCATCGTGCGGCCGTCGCTGATCTTCGGCACCGAGGACCGTGTGCTCAACGTCTTCGCCGAGCTGCAGGCGATGGCGCCGTTCGTGCCGCTGCCCGGCGGCGGCGCGAAGATGCAGCCGGTGTGGATCGAGGACGTCACGACGGCCATCGTGCGCTGCCTGGACGACAAGGCGACGATCGGCCAGGTCTACGAGCTGGCCGGCCCGAAGGTCTACACGCTGTCGGAGATCGTGCGCCTGGCCGGGCGCTGGTCGGGCCACGAACGGCCGCAGTTCCCGCTGCCCGACGCCGTCGGCCGGCTGCAGGCGCTGCTGATGGAGATGATGCCGGGCACGCCGCTGATGTCGCGCGACAACCTCGACTCGATGCGCGTGGCCAACGTCGCCAGCGGCAAGCTGCCGGGCCTGGAGGCGCTGGGCATCACGCCGACGGCGATGGAGGCGATCGCACCCGCCTACCTGGGCCGCGCCTTCGGGCGTGCACGCTACGACCGCTGGCGCGGGCACGCGCGCCGCGGCTGAACGTCCTGAACGAAAGAACGCCCGAGATGAGCCTGCAACTGGTGATCGGCAACAAGAACTACTCGTCGTGGTCGATGCGGCCCTGGGTGCTGATGCGCCAGCTCGGCATCGTCTTCGACGAACGCAAGCTGCGCTTCGACTTCGCCGAGGGCTCGGACTTCCGCCGCCAGGTCGCCACCGTCAGCCTGGCCGGGCTGGTGCCGGTGCTGCTGGACGACGGTTTCGCCGTCTGGGACACGCTGGCGATCACCGAGTACCTGGCCGAACGTTTCCCGCAGGCCGGCGTCTGGCCGGCCGATGCGAAGCAGCGGGCGCGGGCGCGCAGCCTGTGCGCCGAGATGCACGGCGGCTTCGGCGCGCTGCGCCGGCATTGCGCGATGAACATCGAGGCCGCGCTGCCCGACGTCGGCGAGCGCCTGTGGGCCGAGCAGCCGGCGCTGCAGCGCGACGTTGCGCGGCTCGAGGCGATGTGGGCCGAGGCGCTGGACGCCAGCGGCGGCCCCTTCCTGTTCGGCGAGTTTGGCGCCGCCGACGCGTTCTACGCGCCGGTCTGCACGCGGCTCGTGAGCTACGCGCTGCCGGTGTCCGACGCCACGCGCGCCTACGTGCGGCGGGTGCTCGCCGCGCCGGGTGTCGCCGCCTGGATCGCCGACGCGCTGGCCGAAGCCGATTTCATCGCCGACGAGGAACCGTACCGCAGCAGCCGATGAGCGGACGTTTCTACGTCGTCGGCGGCGCGGTGCGCGACGCGCTGCTGGGGCTGCCGGCGAGCGACCGCGACTGGGTCGTCGTCGGCAGCACGCCGCAGGAGCTGGTCGCCGCGGGCTTTCGCCCCGTCGGGCGCGACTTCCCGGTCTTCCTGCACCCCGAGACCGGCGAGGAGGTCGCGCTGGCGCGCACCGAGCGCAAGTCGGCGCCGGGCTATCGCGGCTTCACGATCCACGCCGACCCGTCGGTGACGCTGGAAGACGACCTGCTGCGCCGCGACCTGACGATCAACGCGATCGCGCGCGCCGAGGACGGCACGCTGGTCGACCCGCACGGCGGCCAGCGCGACCTGCAGGCGCGCATCTTCCGCCACGTCTCCGACGCCTTCGTCGAGGACCCGGTGCGCCTGCTGCGCCTGGCGCGGCTGGCGGCGCGTTTCACCGACTTCACGGTCGCGCCGGAGACCGAGGCGCTGCTCGAACGCCTGGTCGCCGACGGCGAGGTCGACGCGCTGGTGCCCGAGCGGGTCTGGCAGGAGCTGTCGCGCGGGCTGATGGAAGCGCGGCCCAGCCGCATGTTCGAGATCCTGCGCCGCTGCGGCGCGCTGGCGCGGCTGCTGCCCGAACTCGACCGGCTCTGGGGCGTGCCACAGCCGCCGGAGCACCACCCGGAAGTCGACTGTGGCGTGCACACGATGCTGGTGCTGGACATGGCCGCCAGGCTGCAGGCACCGCTGACGGTGCGCTGGGCCTGCCTGATGCACGACCTGGGCAAGGGCACGACGCCGGCCGACGTGCTGCCGCGCCACCTGGGCCATGAAGGCCGCAGCGCCACGCTGGCGCGGGCGGTGGCCGATCGCTGGCGTGTGCCCCACCCCTGCCGCGAGCTGGCCGACCTGGTCGCGCGCGAGCACGGCAACCTCCACCGCAGCAACGAGTTCGGCGCCGCCGCCGTCGTGCGCCTGCTCGAACGCTGCGACGCCTTCCGCCGCCCGGAACGTTTTGCCGAGGCGCTGTGGGCCTGCGAATGCGACGCCCGCGGCCGCAGCGGGCTCGAGGACCGACCCTATCCGCAGCGTGAACGCCTGACGGCGCTGCTGGAGGCCGCTCGCGGTGTCGACACCGCGGCCGTGGCGGCGGCCGCCGCGGCCCGCGGCGCCAAGGGGCCGCAGATCGCCGCCGCGATCCAGCTTGCCCGGGCCGACGCCGTCGGCGCGGCGCTGTAACGGCTCGGCCGCCCCGGTCAGACCAGCAGCGAGATCAGCCCGACGAGCACGCTCAGCACCGCCGACGAGGCCAGCGGGAAGTACCAGTCGCGGCCGCCGACGCGCACGCGGAAGTCGCCCGGCAGCCGGCCCAGGCCGATGCGCCGCAGCAGCTGCTGCAGCCCGTTGAACAGCAGGAAGGCGACGAGGAAGACCAGCAGCCAGCGCATCGCGGCTACAGCGTGTGCGTCCGGTCGCCGGCGGCGAACCCGACGGGAGCGAAATCCGGCAGCCCCCTTGCAAAGCCGATCACCTTGAACAGCTCGCCCATCTCGTGCTCGGTGACGAGCTTCTGCGCGTGGGCGATCGTGCGCGCGTCGGCACCTTCGAGCAGCTCGAACAGCCCGCAGTTGGCGAGGAACCGCGCCTGCGAGGTGTAGCCGATCACGTCCAGCCCGGCGTCCTGGCCGGCCAGCGCGACCGCCGTGAAATCGACGTGCGCGGTGATGTCCTTCTCGCCGACCTCGACCAGCGGGTCGGTGTCGGCGCGGTGCGCGCGGTGGCACATCAGCGTGCCGCCGCGGCGCTGCGGGTGGTAGTACTCGCGCTCGGGGAAGCCGTAGTCGGCGAAGAAGGCCGCGCCGCGCACCAGCCGCGTGGCCAGCGTCGCGACGAAGGCCGAAGCCTGCGCCGGCAGCTCGATCGTGGTGCCGGGCTGGAAGCCGGTCTCGACCGGCGGCCGGAGTTCGGTCGGCCGGTCGGCCCAGGCGAAGCGGCCACCGTCGTCGACGACGCCGCGTTCGAACCAGCGTCCGCCGTCCCAGTGCAGCAACTGCACCGGCATCGCGTCGAGCACCTCGTTGCCGACGACGACACCTTCGATCGCCTCGGGCAGCGTGTCGTGCCACTGCACACGCGGCGCGAACGGCGCCAGGCGTTCGGCCTGGCGCGCGCGCAGCGTGCCCGACAGGTCGACGACGTGGTAACGCGTGTCGGGTGGCAGCGCGGCGAGCAGCTGCGACGCGAAGGCGCCGCTGCCGGCACCGAACTCCCAGACCTCGTGCGCGCCGGCGGCGGCCAGCGCCTGCGCGACCTGGCGCGCGAACGCGGCGCCGAACAGCGGCGACAGCTCCGGCGCCGTGACGAAATCGCTGCCCGAGGCCGGCATCGTGCCGAACACCGGGGCGCCCCGGGTGTAGTAGCCCAGGCCCGGCTCGTAGAGTGCCGCAGCCATGAAGCGGTCGAACGGCCACCAGCCACCGTCGGCACGCAGGCGCGCGGCGATGCGCGCCGATAAACTGTCGGGTTCGCCTGTGGTCACGCGGGCATTGTAGGAAGCATGGAAACAGCCCAGGTCGGAGCCCACGTCGGCAGCGCAGACGCCGCCCGCAGCGGCCGCCCGGTCGCCCTCGTCACCGGCGCCGCGCGCCGCATCGGCCGCGCCATCGCGCTCGAACTCGCCGCCCACGGCTGGGACGTGGCGCTGCACCACCGCGCCTCGGCTGCCGACGCCGAGGCCGCGGTGCGCGCGCTGGCCTCGGTCGGCGCACGCGGCCAGGTGTTCGCCGCCGACCTCGCCGTCGAGGCCGAGTGCGAAGCGCTGCTGCCGGCCGTGCAGGCCGCTTTCGGCCGCGTCGACGCCGTCGTCAACAACGCCTCGCTGTTCGAGTACGACACGACCGAGGACTTCGGCTACGCGGCGATGGAGCGCGCCTGGCGCGCCAACGTCGCGCCGGCCGTCGTGCTGGCGCGCGCGCTGGCCCGCGCCGGCGGCGGCTGCGTCGTCAACCTGCTCGACCAGAAGCTCTGGAACCCCAACCCCGACCACCTCTCGTACACGCTGTCCAAGGCCGCGCTGCGCGAGGCGACGACGCTGCTCGCCCAGGCGCTGGCGCCGGCGGTGCGCGTCTGCGGCGTCGCACCCGGCGTCACGCTGCCTTCGGGCGACATGGACCAGGCCGAGTTCGCCGCCGCCCACCAGATGACGCCGCTCGGGCGCTCGTCCACCGCCGCCGACGTCGCGCGCGCGGTGCGTTTCGTTCTCGAATCGCCGGCCATCACCGGCACCACGATCCTCGTCGACGGGGGCCAGCATCTGCAGGCCCAGGCGCGCGACGTGCTGTTCCTCGCCCGCCAAGGCTGACCCCTCATCATGCAGAGCCTCCCCTTCTCCGCCACGCTGCGCGACTGCCGGCGCCTGTTCCTGCGCGACCACGAGATCCACGTCAACATCGGCGTGCACGACTTCGAGAAGCAAGGCGAGCAGCGCATCGTCATCAACGTCGACCTCTGGGTGCCGCTGGCGCTGTCGACGCCGAGCGAGGACCGCCTCGACGAAGTGCTGGACTACGACTTCATCCGCAGCACCGTCGCCGAACGTGTCGCGCGCGGCCACATCCACCTGCAGGAGACGCTGGCCGACGACCTGCTGCGCTCGCTGATGGCCCACCCGATGGTGCGCGCGGCGCGCGTCTCCACCGAGAAGCCCGACGTCTACCCCGACTGCGCGGCGGTCGGCGTCGAGGTCTTCGGCTGCAAGGAATGAACACGATGGACACCGTCATCACCACCGACGCCGCGGCGGCGAAGAAGGCCGCCTTCGAAGCCAACAAGCTGTCCAAGCGCCTGCACCGCCTCGTCGGCCAGGCGATCGGCGACTTCAACATGATCGAGGCCGGCGACCGCGTGATGGTCTGCATGTCCGGCGGCAAGGACAGCCACGCGCTGCTGGACATCCTGCTGTCGATGCGCGAGCGCGCGCCGATCGACTTCGAGATCGTCGCCGTCAACCTCGACCAGAAGCAGCCCGGCTTCCCGGCCGAGGTGCTGCCGACCTACCTGAAGAGCCGCGGCGTCGAGTTCCGCATCGAGGAGCAGGACACCTACTCGATCGTCAAGCGCCTGGTGCCCGAGGGCCAGACGATGTGCAGCCTGTGCTCGCGGCTGCGCCGCGGCGTGCTGTACCGCGTCGCCAGCGAGATCGGCGCGACCAAGATCGCGCTCGGCCATCACCGCGACGACATGGTCGTCACGCTGCTGATGAACATGTTCTTCGGCAGCCGCATGAAGGGCATGCCGCCGAAGCTGGTCAGCGACGACGGCCGCCACGTCGTCATCCGGCCGCTGGCCTACGTCGCCGAGACCGACCTGGAGCGCTGGGCCGAACACCGGGCCTTCCCGATCATCCCGTGCTCGCTGTGCGGCAACCAGGAGAACCTGCAGCGCGTGCAGATCAAGAAGATGATCCGCGAGTGGGAACGCCAGTACCCGGGGCGGATCGACAACATGTTCACCGCGATGGGCAACATCGTCCCGTCGCACATGATGGACCGCAAGCTCTATCCTTTCGAGACGCTGCGCGCCACCGGGGTGGCCGACGCGGACGGCGACAAGGCCTTCGACGAGGAGCCTTGCGCGCCGCCGCCGCCGGCACCGGGCGCGCTGCGCATCGCACCGGACTCCGAGGACACGCCATGAAGACCTGGATCGGCGCCGCGGCCGTTGCCGCCGCGGCCCTGCTCGCCGGCTGTGCGGGCCTGAACAGCGTCACCGCCGACGTCTCGAGCTACGGCTCCTGGCCCGCCGAGCGGGCGCCCGGCACCTACGCCTTCGACCGCCTGCCGTCGCAGCAGGCGCGCGCCGCCGAGACCGAGCGCCTGGAACTGGCCGCCCGCCCGGCGCTGGAGCAGGCCGGCTTCACGCCGGCCGCCGCCGGCCAGGCGCCCGACGTGCTGGTGCAAGTCGGTGCCCGCGTCACCCGCGCCGAGCAGATCATCTGGGACGACCCGCTGTGGTGGCGCGGTGGCTGGGGCTACTGGCGCAACTCGCCGTGGTACGGCCCCGGGCCGTTCTGGGGCCCCGGGTACATGGACCGCGTGACGCGCTACGAAGGCGAGGTCGCGGTGCTGCTGCGCGACCGCGCCAGCGGCCAGCCGCTGTTCGAGGCGCGCGCCAGCCTGGACAGCCATCGCGGCCTCGATGACCCGACGCTGGCGGCGATGTTCTCCGCCGCGCTGATGGACTTCCCGAAGACCGGCGTCAACCCGCGCCGCGTCGTCGTGCCGCTGGCGCCCGACGCACGCTGAAGCCGGCTCAGCCCGAGCGCGTGAAATCGCGCTCGGGCCTGAGCCTGGCACGCGAGGCCTTCCGGCCTTGCGTGTCCCGGCTCAGGGCTGTGCCGCCAGCGTGCCGGTGGCCGCGGCGGCCAGCGAGCGCAGGTCGCGCTCCCAGCCCGACAGCTTTTCGCGCGCCCGCTCGCGCTGCACCGGTGTCGTCGTGTTGTGCACACGCGCGGCGAAACCGCAGTTGTAGAGCTCCAGCCGGGCCTGCTGCTCGCGATAGGCCGCATCGGCCGAACGTTCGCCGCGCGAAGCCAGCGTGCGCAGCGCCGGCAGCGCGGTGTCGGCGTCGGCACGGTCGGCGACCAGCCGGCGCAGCGTCTGCACGATCTCGCGCTGGCGCCGGTCGCGCTCGGCGATCCAGGCCTCGGGGTCCCACGGCGACGCGGCCACGGCCTCGGCGACGACGCGCCGCTGCGCCGCGTCCAGGCGGCCGTAGAAGTCCTCGAAGCGGCCGACAGCGCGTTCGACCGCGGCCTCGCGCCGTGCCACCGGGTCGGCCTGCAGGTACTCCTCGCGCATCTCGTCCAGCCGCTTGGCATAACGCTGCTCCAGGTGGCGCAGCTGCGGCTCGCGCAAGCCGGCCAGCAGCGGCGCGCCTTCCAGCAGCGCACGGTCCAGCGCCGGCATCGCCGCCTCGCGCAGCCGCCCGGTCCAGCGGCAGACGGCCTCGGGCGTGGTCGGCTGCATCACCGTCTGGCGCGCCTCGGCGAGCAGCGCGGCGTACTCCGGCAGTTCGTTGGCGCGGTGCCAGTCGAACCAGCGCGCGATCGCCGCCTTGGCCGCCGGCGCCTGGCGCGAGTCGAGGTCCAGGTAGCCGTCGAGCCACCACCACACGAGCCGGGGGCCGTTGTCGTAGCCCAGACGCAGCGTGCTGCAGCCGGCGAGCACCAGGGCGGCCGCGATAATCGCCGCTTTCAACAAGGACCGTCTCATGGCATTGAACGTCGTCGTGATGGCCGCGGGCAAAGGCACGCGGATGAAGTCGGCGCGGGCGAAGGTGCTGCACCGGCTCGGCGGTCGCAGCCTATTGCAGCATGTCCTCGATGCCGCCGCGCCGCTGGGGGCCTTGCGCACCGTCGTCGTCACCGGCCACGGCGCCGAGCAGGTCGAGGCCGCCGCGGCGGCCAGCGGCGCGGTCTTCGTGCGCCAGGAGCCGCAGCTCGGCACCGGCCACGCGGTGCAGCAGACGGTGCCGGCACTGGAGGACGCCGCCGGCACGACGCTGATCCTCAACGGCGACGTGCCGCTGATCCGCCCCGAGACCGCCGCCGCGCTGGCCGCGGCCTGCGGCGGCGAACGCCTGGCGCTGCTGACCGTCGAGCTCGCCGACCCCAGCGGCTACGGCCGCATCGTGCGTGACGCCGCGGGCGCGGTGACGGCGATCGTCGAGCACAAGGACGCGAGCGAGGCGCAGCGCACGATCCGCGAGGTCTACACCGGCATGATGGCCGCGCCGACGGCGCTGCTGAAGCGCTGGGTGATGGCGCTGAAGGACGACAACGCCCAGCGCGAGTACTACCTGACCGACATCGTCGGCATGGCGGTCGCCGAAGGCGTGGCCGTGGTCGCCGCGGCGGCGTCGGGCGAGACCGAGGTGCTGGGCGTCAACAGCCCGGCGCAGCTGGCCGACCTGGAACGCCGCCTGCAGCGCCAGCGCGCCGAGGCGCTGATGGCCGCCGGCGTGCGCCTGGCCGACCCGGCGCGCTTCGACCAGCGCGGCACGCTGGACTGCGGCCAGGACGTCGAGATCGACGTCAACTGCGTCTTCGAAGGCCGCGTCGTGCTCGGCGACGGCGTCTCGATCGGCGCCAACTGCGTCATCCGCGACGCCGAGATCGGCGCCGGCGCGGTGCTGCATCCGTTCACCCACGTCGAAGGCGCCAAGGTGGGTGCCGGCGCGCTGGTCGGCCCGTTCGCGCGCCTGCGCCCGGGCGCCGCGCTCGGCCGCGAGGTGCACATCGGCAACTTCGTCGAGGTGAAGAACTCGACGCTGGCCGACGGCGCCAAGGCCAACCACCTGGCCTACCTCGGCGACGCGACGGTCGGCCCGCGCGTCAACTACGGCGCCGGCAGCATCACCGCCAACTACGACGGCGCGAACAAGCACCGCACGGTGATCGGCGCCGACGTGCACGTCGGCTCGAACTGCGTGCTCGTCGCCCCGGTGACGATCGGCGACGGCGCGACGATCGGCGCCGGGTCGACGATCGGCAAGGACGCGCCGGCCGGCCAGCTCACCGTTGCACGCGCGCGCCAAGCCAGCCTGCCGGGCTGGCAGCGGCCGAAGAAGGTGCCGAAGGGCTGACGGGGAGACGTGAAGACGGAGAAGACCGGGGTCAAGAAGACCGGGGTCAGGTCCCGCAGGACCTGACCCCTTCGGCGGTGGACCTGCCGCAGAAAGACCAGAAAGACTGGGGTCAGGTCCCTCAGGACCTGACCCCTTCTTCTGACCCCTTCTTCTGCCCCCTTCAGCCGCCGCCGGTGCGTTCGGCCACCGCCGCGGCCAGGCACAGGTCGTCCCAGGCGCGCGCCTTGTCGGGCAGGTTGCGCAGCAGGTAGGCCGGGTGGTAGGTGACGACCAGCGGCACGCCCTGGTAGCGGTGCACGCGCCCACGCAGCTTGCCGATCGGCTCGCTGCTGCGCAGCAGCGCCTGCACCGCGAAACGCCCCATCGCGAGGATGATGCGCGGCTTGACCAGCTCGATCTGGCGCACCAGGAAAGGCTCGCAGCGCTGCAGCTCGTCGGGCGCCGGGTTGCGGTTGCGCGGCGGCCGGCACTTCAGCGTGTTGGCGATGTAGACACGCTGCGCCGGGTCCCCATCGGCCGCTCGCGACAGCGCCAGCGCACGCAGCATCGCGTCGAGCAGCTGGCCGGCCGCGCCGACGAAGGGTTCGCCGCGCAGGTCCTCCTGCTCGCCGGGGGCCTCGCCGACGATCATCCAGTGCGCCTGCGGGTGGCCGACGCCGAACACGGTCTGCGTGCGGCTCTGCGACAGCGCGCAGGCAGTGCAGCCGGCGACGGCTTCGCGCAGCGGCTGCCAGTCCAGGCCCGAGACGGCCCCCAGGTCCACCGGCGCGGCCGGCACCGGGGCGACTGCCGGCGCCGTGGCGCGCACGGCCGGCACCGGGGCGGCAGACGGGGCTGCGGGGCGCACGGCCGGCGCCGCGGCGGGGGCCACCGGCGCCGCGGGGGGCACCGCCGGGCGCGGCTCGGAACGCAGCGCCACGCCCGCCACCGGCACCGCCTCGACCACGGGTGCCGGCGCCTCGGCCGCCGCGGCTTCTGCCGGCGGGGCCGAGGCGTCGAGGATCGGCGGCTGCCACAGCCGCAGGCCCATCGCCCGCAGCATCGCGGCCTGGCGTTCAGACCACATCGCCGGCCTCCTGCGGCACGCGCCGGTTCATCACGATCGCGTCCTCGCGCCCCTGCGCCGCCGGGTAGTAGCCGCGCCGGCGCCCGACCGGCGCGAAACCGCGGCGCAGGTAGACCGAGATCGCGCGCTCGTTGCCGGCGCGCACCTCGAGCCAGACGACGGGCAGCGCCAGCACGCGGCAGCGTGCGTCGAGCTCGTCGAGCAGCCGCCGGCCCAGCCCGCGGCGCTGCAGCGCCGGCGCGACGGTGACGTTGAGCAGGTGCATCTCGTCGACGCCGACCATCGCGACGTAGTAGCCGGCGAGCACGCCGTCGGCCTCCAGCACCCAGGCTTCGTAACCAGCGGCCAGCGAGTCGACGAAGTTGCCGCGGGTCCACGGGAACTCGTAGGCCCGGGCCTCGACGGCCAGGACCGCGTCGAGGTCGGACAAGCTCATCGCGCGCAGCGTCGCGGCACTCAACGCGAAGCCTCCGCGGCGTCCTTCGCGGCGCGCACCGCCTCGCGTTCACGCGTCGTCAGCGCGACCTTGTCGCGCAGGTACAGCGGCAGCGCCAGCGCCGCGTCGACACCCTCGCCGGCCGCCCAGGCGGCGCGCGCCAGGCGCAGCAGCGCCGCGGGACGGTCGTGCTCGGCGGCGACCACGGCGCGCCCGGGCGCCAGGCCCAGGCGCTCGCCGAAGGCGGCGATCGCGCTGCCGGCCACCACGCCGCCACTGCCGGCGGCCATCGCGGCGAATGCCTCCAGCGTGTACAGCGCCGGCGCGACGAGCTCGTGCCAGCGGCCGTCGGCCCAGCGCCAGCGTGCGGCGTAGACCTCGTCCATGCGCGCGTCCATCGCGACGTCGACCTCGAACTCGGCCGCCTCGGGGGCAAGCTGCACACGCGCGTCCTCGGCAACGATCAGCAGGCTGTCGACCGGCAGCACCGGACAGCCGATGCCGAACGCCAGGCCCTGGGCGACGGCGCAGCTGGTGCGCAGGCCGGTGAAGGCGCCGGGGCCGCGGCCGAAGGCGATGGCGTCGACCTCGGCCAGCACCAGCCCGGCGCGCGCGAGCAGCGCCTGCACGGTGGGCAGCAGCGCCGCGGACGCCAGCGCGCCGCCGGCTTCGTCGGCGGTCCAGGCGCCGTGCGGCGCGGCGAGCGCGACGGCCATGCGTTCGGTGGAGGTGTCGAAGGCGAGCAGACGCGCCGTCTCGGGGCTCGCCGCGGCCACGCTGCCGGGCGGGAGGGACGGATCGGGCATCGGGCGAGTTTAGCCGTGCGATCATCGCCGGATGACCCTGCCGCGTGCCCTCGCCTGCCTCGCGCTCGCGGTCGCCGCGCTGGCCGCGCGGGCGCAGGCGCTGCCCGCCGAGGCACGTGCGGCGCTCGAGCGCGCCGGCGTGCCGGCCTCGGCGCTGGCCGTCGTCGTGCGCGAGCTGCCGGCCGGCCCGACGCGCCTGGCCTGGCAGCCCGAGCTGCCGCTGAACCCGGCCTCGGTGACCAAGCTGGTGACGACGCTGGCGGCGCTGGAACGCCTGGGCACCGGCTGGACCTGGACCACGCCGGTCTGGCTGCAGGGCGAGATCCGCGACGGCGTGCTCGACGGCTCGCTCGTCCTCCAGGGCCGCGGCGACCCGCAGCTCAGCGCCGACCGGCTGCGCGCCGCGCTGCGCCGCGTGCGCCAGATGGGCGTGCTGGAGATCCGCGGCGACATCGTGCTCGACGGCTCGGCCTTCGTCGCCCCCGAGGCGGCGCCTGGCGACTTCGACGGCGACGCCACCCGGCCGTACAACGTGCAGCCGGCGGCGCTGCTGGCGAGCTTTCGCACCGTCGGCTACACCTTCGTGCCCGACCCGGGCGCCGGCGTCGCGCGCGTCATCGCCGACCCGCCGCTGGCCCGCACCCCGGTGCAGGCCACGGTGCCGCTGTCGGCCGCCCCGTGCAGCGACTGGCGCACGGCGCTGGGCGCGAGTTTCGGCCCGGCGGTGCGCTTTGCCGGCCGCTACCCGGCGGCCTGCGGCGAGTTGGCCTGGTACGTCGCCGACCCCGACCCGGCGAGCTACGACGCGCGGCTGCTGGAAGCGCTGTGGGCCGAGGCCGGCGGTCGCCTGGCCGGTCGTGCACGCGCCGGCAGCGCACCACGCGACACCGCGCCGAGCTTCGAGCTGCGCTCGCCGCCGCTGGCCGACCTGCTGCGCGACATGAACAAGCTCAGCCAGAACACGATGGCCGAGCAGATCACGCGCACGCTGGCGCTGCAGCGCCGCCCCGACCTGCCGGCCGACGCCGCCGGCGCACGCAGCGCCCTCGCCGAATGGCTGGACCAGGCGCTCGGCCCGCTGCCGCCGGGCACCGTCATCGACAACGGCTCGGGGCTGTCGCGCACGACCCGGCTCAGCGCCGGACTGCTGGCGCGGCTGCTGGAGCGCGGCTACGCCAGCCCGGCGATGCCGGAGTTCGTCGCCTCGCTGCCGGTGGCCGGCATCGACGGCACGATGCGCCGCGCCAAGGCGCTGACGCCGGGCCGCGCGCACCTGAAGACCGGCTCGCTGCGCGACGTCGCGGCGCTGGCCGGCTACGTGCTCGCCGACAGCGGCCGGCGCTACGCCTTCGTCGCGCTGCTGCAGCACCCCAACGCCGCTGCCGCACGCCCGGCCTTCGAGGCCCTGCTGCAATGGACCGCACGCGACGCCGGCGCGGCCGCCGCACCATGACGCTGGCCGACGCCATCGGCTACCTCGCCGCCACGCTGACCACCGCGGCCTTCGTGCCGCAGGCGCTGCTGACGCTGCGCACACGCGACGTCAGCGGCATCTCGCTGGGCATGTACGGCGTGTTCACCACCGGCGTGGCGCTGTGGCTGGCCTACGGCATCGCGCTCGGCGAGTGGCCGATCATCGTCGCCAACGCCGCGACGCTGGCGCTGGCGGCGACGATCCTGACGCTCAAGATCACGATCGAGCGCCGGCAGCGCCGCACACGCCGCGACGGCGGCGCCTGAAACGACACGAGGCCCGCGGGCGCTGCCGGCGGGCCTCGTGCAGCAGGGGCGCGGCGCGCCCCGCCGGGCGATCAGAAGCTGTAGCTGACGCCGCCGGTGAAGACCACCGGGCGGTAGTTCACCGTGGTCTTGATGACCGCGGCGCCTTCGCCGACCAGCTCGCTCTTGACCTTGATGACCGCGACGCTGGCGAACACGCCCCAGTCCTGGTCGAGCTTGTAGGAGAAGCCGGCTTCGGCCGCCGGACCCCACGAGTCTTCCATGTGGATCTTCCAGCCGTAGGGCGACTTGCGCTTGGCGAAGTGGGTGTAGTTGATGCCCAGGCCGACGTACGGGCGGAACTTGTCCGCCGGCGCGCCGAAGTGGTAGTTGAACAGCAGCGTCGGCGCCACCGAGCGCGCCTCGACCACCTTGCCGAGGTAGTCCACCGAGCCGTCGGCGTAACCCTCGATCTTCGGCGGGATGCCGAGCACGAGTTCGACGCCGATGTTCGGCGACACCATGCGCTCGTAGATGAAGACCGCCGTCGTCGCGTCGGTCGTGTTGGCGTCGGCGCCGGGCGGCACGCCCAGGCCGGTCACGCCGTTGGTCTGGGAATGCGTGTCGTAGCGCGTGATGCCGGCCTTGAGGACGTTGAGCTTGTAGTCCTGGGCCTGGGCCAGGCCCGCGGCACCGGCCGCGAGCGCCAGCACCGCCAGCGCGCGAATCGTCTTGTTCATGTCGTGATTCCTTGTCGTGGCGTTCGCGTCGTCGTCAGTCGTCCGCGGCGATCCAGCCGAACGATCTCAGCTGGGCCAGGACCTGGCGGGCGTAGTACGCGTGGCCCCCGGTGCTCGGGTGCACGCCGTCGGCGAAGAACCACGTGGACGGATCGGCCCCGTCGACGAGGCCGTTGTACGGGAAGCCGGGCGTCGCGTTGCAGAACAGCGAGGAGCCGTCGGTGATGGCCCCCGAGGTGTAGCCGGAGATCTTCTGGACGCTGCAGGCCGGCGTCGTGATGTTCCAGCTGCCGGGGTTGGCGTAGACCGAGGCGCCGATGGCGGCCATGTCGAGGATCTGCACCGGCTGGCCGTCGAGACCGGCCTTGAGCCAGAAGTTGAAGGTCTCGGTGATGGTCTTCAGCACGCCCTGGATGCTCGCCGGGTAGGCCTGGAACCTGGGCGTCAGCGCCGAGTTCGGCAGGTTGCCGATCGCGACGTACTTGCCGCCGTTGGCGAGGATCTTGGTCTTCACGTAGCCGGCCAGCTCGAGCGCGGCTTCCTTCACGCCCTCCTGGGCGGCGCTCTGCGCGTCGTACATCAGCTTGTTGCCGCGCTCGGCGCTGATCTCGCCGGCGATGACCTGCGCCTGGATCGCCTGCACCGTCGTGGCGAAGGTGTTCAGCTGCACGAAGGCGTCGTTGTTGCCGGCCCAGATCAGGATCAGGTCGGTGTCCTTGAACGTGTGGCCGAAACGTTCGCTGGCGAGGTAGTTGTCGATCTGCGTGACGACGGGGACGGTCAGCGCGCCGCCGTCGCGGCCGATGCCGACCGGGTTGGTGACACGCGAGCCGCCCTGGGCGAAGCCGGTGCAGGTGTTGTTCGCGGCCGGGCAGTCGGTGCTCGGCAGGCCGGCGAAGCCGGTCATCGCCGGCGTGACCGCCAGCCCCAGCGCGTCGGCGACATGCTCGACCCAGATGTAGCCGTCGGTGCCGGCCAGGTTGGTCGTGAACTTGCCGCCCAGCGGGCCGGTCTTCGGCGCATAGGTGCCGACGTCGCTCAGGCTGTCGCCGAACGAGACGACCGCGGTGAACGAACCGAGCGTCGTCGGTGCGCCGGAAGGGCCGTCACTGGCCGGATCGGGATTGCCGCCGCCGCATGCCGCCAGCAATGCCGCGCTGACGGCGGCCGCGAGCACGCCTCTGCGCATCTTCATCATGTCTGCCCCGCTTTCCTGATGTATTCGAACGCCCGTCACGAACGTTCGTTCTATTTTGGCGAGGCGACTATAAGCGGGCTCGGGCCGACTCTGCGAAGAGGAAACCCGGGCAGCGGCCTGCGGCCGCGACGGCTCAGAACGGGTTGTTCTCGGCGCGATCGATCGCCATGCGGCCGATTTCGTAGTGGCCACGCGGCCCCAGGTGCCAGGCATCGGCCCACAGGTGGGAGCTGCTGGTGGCCCCTTCGACCAGCGTCCGATTGTTGCAATCCGGCAACTCGGCGGTCGTCAGGCAGGCCGCATCCTTCACGTTGCTCAGGTTGAAGCTGCCCGGCGACTTCTTCATCACCTGGATCCGGGTGTCGGCCTGGACCAGGCCGATGTAGCGGCCGTCGATCAGGATGTTGGTGCCCAGCGAGACGTTGAAGGACTGCACGAGCGCGGAGATGAAGGCCGCGCGGTCGACGTCGGTGTTGGCGGCCTTCTCGGCCAGCGCGTAGGGCGACAGGCCCATGTCGGGCAGGTTCGACAGGATGACCTTGCCGCCCAGGTCGACGATCTTGTTGACCTGGCGCGCCAGGGCCTTGCCGCGGGCGGCCGCGTCGTCCTTCAGGTCGGACATGCTGCGCGTCGGATAGGCCCGGTACAGGTCGAGGATGTCGTTGGCGCCGACCATCACCGCCACCAGATCCTTGTCGCGGAAGCCGCCGTCGCCCACCTGGGCGTCGATCTGCGCCTGCAGGTCGGCGACACGCGCGTTCTCGGTGGCGCGGAAGAAGGCCTTGACGTTGCCGTTCTCGGGGTCGCACTGCTCGAAGACGAAACCGTAGTTGCCCGCCAGGCGCTGCACCCAGATCGGGTTGCCGGTGCACGAGAAGGTCTCGACCGAGGTCGTGCTGTCGACAGTGACGCTGTTGATGCTCCAGCGCTTGCCGCCGGAGGTCAGCAGGCTGTTCTCGTCGCCGAAGACGATCACCCGGCCCGGGTCGAAGGCGTCGTACTGCGAGGTGCCGCCGCCACAGGCCACGAGCGCTGCCGCGATGGCGACGCCACCGATCACGCGACGCAGGAGGCGGCCGCGATTCAGGAAGAGGGACATGAGGACTCCGAAACGGAAGCGGCTAGGTGCTTGGGTCAGGCGGCGGCGCGCGTCAGACGGTCGCGCACGCCGTCCCACTCGGGACCCGCCGGCGGCTGCTCGACCCAGACGAGCGACGCGCCACCGGCATCGAAGCCGCGCAGGGCCGCGAACAGTTCGTGCGCGGCGGCTGCGGGATCGGCCGGCATCGGCCGGTGCTGCACGCTGGAACCCGGCGGCGGAACGACGCGGGAATATACCGCGACGCCCGCTGGCACCGGTTTCCGCAGGACGGCCATCAGTGACGCCGTGTCCAGCAGCCGGATCCGGGCCGCCGGCGCGTAATGCGACTCGAGCGTGCCCGACGCGCGCGGCGAATCGGCGCCGGCCGCGGCCAGCGGCGCGCCGATCACGGCCTCGATCTCGCGCCGGTCGAGCGCGCCCGGACGCAGCAGCGCCGGACGTTCGCCCGAGCAGTCGACGATCGCCGACTCGATGCCGACCTCGCAGGCCCCGCCGTCGACGATCAGCAGACCGTCGCCGAACTCGCCGACCACGTGCGCGGCGGTCGTCGGACTGACGCGGCCGAAGCGGTTGGCACTCGGCGCCGCGACGCCGGGCACGCCCAGGCGCGCGGCCTCGCGCAGCAGCGCCAGGGCCACCGGATGCGAAGGCAGACGCAGCCCGATCGTGTCCTGGCCGCCGGCGGCGGCCTCGCCGCGGCCTTCGCGGCGGCGCAGGATCAGCGTCAGCGGCCCGGGCCAGAAGCGCGCCATCAGCGCCTGGGCCACCGGCCCCGGCGGCTCGGCGAACTCGGTGACCGCGGCCGCGTCGGCGACGTGCACGATCAGCGGGTGGTCGTCCGGGCGGCCCTTGACCGCGAACACCGCGGCGGTGGCGACGTCGCGGTCGGCGCGGGCCCCCAGGCCGTAGACGGTCTCGGTCGGGAAGGCGACCAGACCGCCGTCGCGCAAGCGTTCGGCGGCGCTGGTGATCGAAGCGGGCTTGGTTCCGTCGAGGATCGGCATCGTCGTCCTCAGAAGGCCGGCAGGCCCAGGCACTCGCAGACCCGGAGCGCCGTCGCGCGGGCGCTCTCGGCGTCGGCCGCGGTGACGGTCAGGTGGCCCATCTTGCGGCCGCGGCGCGCGTCGGTCTTGCCGTACAGGTGCAGCGCGACGCCGGGCAGCGCCAGCACGCCGGCCCAGTCGGGCGTGCGCGGCTCGGCCGTGCCATCGGGGAACCACAGGTCGCCGAGCAGGTTCAGCATCACCGCCGCCGAATGCAGGCGCGGCGCAGCCAGCGGCAGCCCGGCCAGCGTGCGCAGCTGCAGCTCGAACTGCGAGACGTCGCAGGCGTCCAGGCTGTAGTGGCCCGAGTTGTGCGGCCGCGGCGCCATCTCGTTGGCGACCAGGCGGCCGTCGGCGAGCACGAAGAACTCGACGCAGAGCACGCCGACGTAGTCCATCGACGCCGCCAGCCGGCCGGCGCAGTCGACGGCCTGGGCGGCGAGTTCGGGCGACACGCCCGGCGCCGGCACCTGGGTGACGGCGAGGATGCCGTCGCGGTGCAGGTTCTGCTGCACCGGCAGGTGCACCAGCGCGCCGTCGCGCCCGCGCGCGACGATGACGCTGAGCTCCAGCGCCAGCGGCAGGCGCTTCTCGAGCACGCAGGCGGCACGGCCCAGGCGCTGCCAGGCGGCGGCCAGTTCCTCGGCCGTCGCGACCGAGGCCTGGCCCTTGCCGTCGTAACCCAGGCGCGCGGTCTTCAGGATGCCGGGCAGCAGCGCGGCGGCGGCGGCGAGGTCGGCCTCATGCTCGATCGTCGCGAACGGCGCGCAGGGCACGCCGGAGCGCTGGAAGTGGCGCTTCTCGGCGGCGCGGTCCTGGCAGATCTCGACCGCGGCGGCAGCCGGCGCGACCGGCACCCGTGCCGCCAGCGTGCGCAGCGAATCGGCCGGCACGTTCTCGAACTCGGTCGTCACCGCATCGCAGGCCGAGGCCAGCTCGGCGAGGCCCGCAGCGTCGGTGTAGGCCGCGGCGACGTGCCGATGGGCGACGAGCCCGGCCGGGCTGGTGGCGTCGGGCTCGAGCACGACGGTGCGGTAGCCCATCGTCTGCGCGGCGTGCACGAACATGCGGCCGAGCTGGCCGCCGCCCATCACGCCGAGCGCGGCACCGGGAAGCAGCGGCGCGTTCACTTGAGGTCGGCCGTCATCGCACGCGCGACTTCGGTCTGGCGGACGCGGAAGGCGGCGAGCTTCGCGTGCAGCGCCTCGTCGTCGGCGGCCAGCATCGCGACGGCGAACAGCGCCGCATTGGCCGCGCCGGCAGCGCCGATCGCGAAGGTCGCCACCGGGATGCCCTTGGGCATCTGGACGATCGAGTACAGCGAGTCCACACCCTGCAGGTGGCGGCTGGCCACCGGCACACCGAGCACCGGCACCGTGGTCTTGGCCGCGACCATGCCCGGCAGGTGCGCGGCGCCGCCGGCGCCGGCGATGATCGCGCGCAGGCCGCGCTCGCGCGCCGTCTCGGCGAACGCGAACATCTCGTCGGGCATGCGGTGCGCCGACAGCACGCGCGCCTCGTAGGGCACGTCGAACTCCTGCAGCAGCTCGGCCGCGCCGCGCAGCGTCTCCCAGTCGCTGGAGGAGCCGAGCACGATGGCCACGCGCGGCAGGCGCGCCGGGGTGTCGAGGGAACTCAAGAGAACGATTCCTTGCAGATCAGGGGTGGATGGCGCAAACCGCCATCCTCGCACGAACCGGCGGTGCCCCCGCCGGCGTCAGGCCGCCAGGCGCGAAGGATGCAGCCCGGCGAGCCCGGCCTTGAGGCGGCCGATCTCGGAATCGTACCGTCCCTGGACATCGGCCAGGACGCTGGCCCAGGCCTCGGCGCGCTCCGGATGGCCCAGCGCCCGGGACAGGCGCGCATGCTGCAGCAGGAACAGCAGCTGGTCCTCGAGCGCGAGGCCCGCGTGCAGCGCCGGATCGAGCCGGTCCAGCGCCTGCCGGGCATCGCCGTCGCAGCCAACGTCCAGCAGGCACGCGGCGCGCTCGATCTCGAGCATCAGCCGGTCGGCATGGAAGCCGAAGCGGGTGTCCTGCAGCCGCAGGAGCTCGTCGTAGATCACGAGCGCGCGAGCGGGCTCGCCGCCGAGCAGGGCCACGCGCGCACGGCAGGCATCCTTCAGCTGCATCAGCGAACGCTGATGCGCGCCGAGGCAGTAGGCGTAGGCCGACTCGACGCCGATGCCGGCCATCTGCAGCTCGTCGGCATCGAGCCGCCCGCGCAGCGCGTCCAGCCGCAGCGTGACCAGCGACATCGCCGGGCGGTTGTAGACCAGCGCGCCGATCGTCGCGTCGTCGCCCAGCGTGATCGCCTCGCGGCGGGCCCTCTCGTACCAGGGGCGTGCGGCCTGCGGCTGGCCGGCGAACTGGTGCGCGCTGCCGATCAGCACGCAGACCCGGCTGCTCGCCTCGAGGCAGGCGCCGGGGCGGTCGAAGCAGGGCTCGAAAGCCTTCAGCATCGCGTCGAAGTCGCCGCGCACGAACTGCATGTGCCCCAGCCACGCGGCGGTGAGGCGGATCAGGTCGTCGTGGCGCCAGGCGAGCGCGACGGTGTGGGCGCGCAGGATGCGGTCGGTGGCCAGCGGATCCATGTTGTCGAAGAACAGGATCAGCCCTTCGAGCAGCATGATGCGCACGGCGATGCGGCTGGCGCGGCCGTCGCCGTGCTCGCGCCGCAGTTGCGCTGCGACGAGCTGCGCGGCGGCGATGTCGCCGACCCGCGCCAGGTAGCAGCCGCGTTCGGCGGCCAGTTCGGCGCGCCGAAGCGGATCGCGGCAGCCGGCAAGCTCGTGGTCCAGACGGGCGAGCAGCCGGCTCATGGCGTCACGCGGGCGCGGTGAGGCGCTCGCAGGCGAGCGCGTAGCGCGCGGTGCTGGCCGCGGCCACCTCGGCCGGCAGGCGCGGCGCCGGGGCGCGCTTATTCCAGGGCTGGCCGTCGACGGTGGCCGTCTCCAGCCAGTCGCGCACCGGCTGCTTGTCGTAGCTCGGCGGGTTCTCGCCCTCGACCCAGCCCGAGGCCTCCCAGAAGCGAGAGGAGTCGGGCGTCAGCACCTCGTCCATCAGCGTCAGCGTGCCGTTCTCGTCGAGGCCGAACTCGAACTTGGTGTCGGCGATGATGATGCCGCGCGTCAGCGCGTGCGCCGCAGCCGCCTCGTACAGGCGGATCGAGACCTCGCGCACCTGGGCGGCGAGTTCGGCGCCGATCATCTGCTCCATGCGCTCGAACGGGATGTTCTCGTCGTGGTCGCCGACGGCGGCCTTGGTGGCCGGCGTGAAGATCGGTGCGGGCAGGCGGCTGGCGTTCTTCAGCCCCGGCGGCAGCGCGACGCCGCAGACGGTGCCGCTGTCCTGGTACTCCTTCCAGCCGGAGCCGGCGAGATAGCCGCGCACGACGGCCTCGACCGGCAGGCCCTTCAGGCGCTTGACGAGCATCGAGCGGCCGCGCACCTGGGCGACCTCGTCGGCGGCGACGACCGAGCACGGATCCTCGCCGGTCAGGTGATGGGGCACGATCGAGCCGAGCTTGTCGAACCAGAACAGCGCCATGCGCGTCAGCAGCTCGCCCTTGCCCGGGATCGGGTCGTCGAGCACGACGTCGAAGGCCGAGAGACGGTCGCTGGCGACCATCAGGATGCGGTCTTCGCCCACTGCGTAGTTGTCACGCACCTTGCCGCGCGCCAGCAGCGGCAGAGAGTGGAGATCCGACTGGTACAGGGCTGTGCTCATGCGCTCTCGCGGGGCGACCCGCGCTCAAAGTGTGGGGCTGAAAATGCACGAGGGGGCCTCGGTCGCGGCCCCCTCTTCGTCTCGGCGACGGACGCTGCCGCCGCCACGAAAATCATCAGTTGACGAGCTGCGCCAGCGTGCCCGCGGCGTACTTGCGGGCCATCTCGGCCATCGGCACCGGCTGGATCTTCGCGCCCTGGCCTTCGCAGCCGAACTCGAGGTAACGCTGCTTGCAGATCTGCTTGGCGGCCTCGCGCGCCGGCTTCAGCCACTCGCGGGCGTCGAACTTCGACGGATTCTCGGCCATGAACTTGCGCGCCGCGGCCGTCATCGCCAGGCGGATGTCGGTGTCGATGTTGATCTTGCGCACGCCGTGCTTGATGGCTTCCTGGATCTCCTCGACCGGCACGCCGTAGGTCTCCTTCATCTCGCCGCCGTACTGGTTGATCAGCGCCAGCAGGTCCTGCGGCACCGACGACGAGCCGTGCATCACGAGGTGGGTGTTCGGGATGCGCAGGTGGATCTCCTTGACGCGCGAGATCGCCAGGATGTCGCCGGTGGGCTTGCGCGAGAACTTGTAGGCGCCGTGGCTGGTGCCGATGGCGATCGCCAGCGCGTCGAGCTGGGTCTGCTTGACGAAGTCGGCGGCCTGCTCGGGGTCGGTCAGCAGCGCCGAGTGGTCGAGCTTGCCGACGGCGCCGATGCCGTCCTCCTCGCCCGCCTCGCCGGTCTCCAGCGAGCCCAGGCAGCCGAGTTCACCTTCGACGGTGACGCCGACCTCGTGCGCCATCGCGACGACCTTGCGCGTCACGTCGACGTTGTACTCGTAGCTCGACGGCGTCTTGCCGTCTTCCATCAGCGAGCCGTCCATCATCACCGAGCCGAAGCCCAGGTCGATGGCGCCGCGGCAGATCGCCGGGCTCTGGCCGTGGTCCTGGTGCATGACCAGCGGCACGGTCGGGAAGGCTTCGACGGCGGCCTGGATCAGGTGCTTGATGAAGGCCTCGCCAGCGTACTTGCGGGCCCCGGCGCTGGCCTGCAGGATGGCCGGCGCGCCGACTTCCTTGGCCGCTTCCATCACGGCCTGCACCTGCTCGAGGTTGTTGACGTTGAAGGCCGGGATCCCGTAGCCGTTTTCGGCGGCGTGGTCCAGCAGCTGACGCATCGAGACGAGTGGCATGGTGGTCTTCCCGCGGAGTGAATAGAGGGCGTCCGGCCACGCGACGCGCGCCGGACATGCGGAAGATTCTAGCCACTGCCCCCCGCGGCACCCCCCGGTACGACCAGGCCGCAGGCGGGTATGCGCGCGCCGCGTCAGGCGACGCGGCAGACCTTGAGCAGGCCCATCGGGGTCAGGTCCATGGCCCATCGGGCGGCCCATAGGGGTCAGGTCTCGGGAGACCTGACCCCGGACTTCGCGCGGGAGACCTGACCCCAGACTTCCCCGGCCTTCGCGGGAGACCTGACCCCGGCCTTCGGTGGCATGCCGGTGGCCCGGCGTCGCCTCGACGCTGCCCCGGTCAGCCGACGCGGCAGACCTTGAGCATGTTCGTGCCGCCGGGGTGGCCCATCGGCTCGCCGCAGGTGATCGCGTAGGTGTCACCCGGGCGCAGCACGCCGCGCTGCACGAGGACGCGCTCGGCTGCGGCCAGCGCCTCGTCACGGTCGGTGAACTTGGGCACCAGCAGCGGCGTGACGTTGCGGTACAGCGTCATGCGGCGCTGCGGCGCCGACGAAGACGTCAGGCCGTAGATCGGCACCTTGATGTGGTGGCGGCTCATCCACAGCGCCGTCGAGCCCGACTCGGTCAGCGCCAGGATCGCGCGGCAGCCCAGGTGGTGGGCGGTGAACAGCGCGCCCATCGCGATCGACTGGTCGATGCGGCCGAATCGCTTGTTGGCGAAGTCGGTCTCGAGGCGGAAGTCGTCGGCGGCCTCGGCTTCGAGCGCGATCGCGGCCATCTGCTGGATGGTCTCGACCGGGTAGCGGCCAGCGGCGGTCTCGGCGCTGAGCATCACCGCGTCGGTGCCGTCGAGCACGGCGTTGGCGACGTCGCTGACCTCGGCGCGTGTCGGCACCGCGTTGACGATCATCGACTCCATCATCTGCGTGGCGGTGATCGCGATCTTGTCGGCCTCGCGCGCCATGCGGATCATGCGTTTCTGCAGCGCCGGCACCGCGGCGTTGCCGACCTCGACCGCGAGGTCGCCACGCGCGACCATGATGCCGTCGGAGGCCTTCAGGATCTGCTCGAGCACGGGGATGGCCTCGCTGCGCTCGATCTTGGCGATCAGCCCCGGCTTGTGGCGCCAGGGTTCGCCGGCGACGTTGCACAGCTGGCGCGCCATCTCCATGTCGGTGGCGCTCTTCGGGAAGCTGACGGCGACGTAGTCGGCCTGGAAGCTCATCGCGGTGCGGATGTCCTCCATGTCCTTGGCCGTCAGCGCCGGCGCGGTGAGCCCGCCGCCGGCCTTGTTGATGCCCTTGTTGTTGGACAGCTCGCCGCCGACGACGACGCGGGTCGCGACGCGGTCGCCGACGACCTGCTCGACCGACAGCCGGATCAGCCCGTCGTTGAGCAGCAGCGTGTCGCCGGGGCGCACGTCGCGGGGCAGGTCCTTGTAGTCCAGGCCGACGCATTCGACGTCGCCGGGCTCGGTGCGCGAGGCGTCGAGCACGAAGCGCGCGCCGTTCTGCAGCTCGACCTTGCCTTCGGCGAACTTGCCGACGCGGATCTTCGGGCCCTGCAGGTCGGCCATGATGGCGACCTCCTTGCCCGCCGCGGCGGCGACCTGGCGCACGAGGTTGGCGCGGTCGATGTGGTCCTGCGCCTTGCCGTGCGAGAAGTTCATGCGCACGACGTCGACGCCGGAACGGATCATCGCCTCCAGCACCTCCGGCGAAGAGGAGGCGGGGCCGAGGGTGGCGACGATCTTCGTGGCACGCATGGCGGCTCTTTTCTCGAAACGCTGGAAACCCAGCGCCTGCGATTATGGGCAGAAGACCTGCCGCCGCCATGTTTGCCCGGGTACGGCCTGATTACCTCGTGGCTTGTCGCACGGCCGCCAGCGCCGCCGCCTCGGCCACCGCCAGCGCGGTGATGTTGATGACCCGGCGCACGGTGGCCGACGGCGTCAGGATGTGCGCCGGCGCCGCCGTGCCCAGCAGCATCGGACCGACGGTGACGCCGTGGCCGCTGGTCATCTTCAGCACGTTGAACAGGATGTTGGCGGCGTCCAGATTGGGCAGCACCAGCACGTTGGCGCTGCCGGTCAGCGTGCTGTCGGGCAGGTAGCGTGCGCGCACCTCGGCCGACAGCGCGGCGTCGCCATGCAGTTCGCCGTCGCACTCGATGTGCGGCGCCATCTGCACGAAGAGGTCGCGTGCGGCGCGCATGCGCCGGGCCGAAGCCCGCGCCGACGAGCCGAAGATCGAGTGCGACAGGAAGGCCACCTTCGGCGGCAGGCCGAAGCGCTGCACCTCCTCGGCGGCCATCAGCGCGATCTCGGCGAGCTGCTCGGCGCTGGGCTCCTCGTTGACGAAGGTGTCGGCCACGAACAGCGTGCCGCTGTCCAGCGGCAGGGCGTTCATCGCCGCGAGCGTCCTGGCGCCCGGCTTCAGGCCGATCGCCGCACGCACGTGTTCCAGATGCGAGTCGTAGCGCCCGGCGAGGCCGCAGACCATCGCGTCGGCCTCGCCGCGGCGCACCATCAGCGCCGAGGTCAGCGTGTGCGAGCGCCGCACCGTCGTGCGCGCCGCTTCGGGCGAGATGCCGTCGCGGCCCATCAGGCGGTGGTAGGCCTGCCAGTACTCGTCGTAGCGCGGATGGTCGGCCGGGTCGACGACCTCGTAGTCGCGGCCGGCTTCGAGCCGCAGCCCGGCCTGCGCCGCACGTTCGGCGATGACACCCGGGCGGCCGACGAGGATCGGCCGCGCCAGCCCTTCGTCGAGCACGGCCTGCACCGCGCGCAGCACACGTTCGTCCTCGCCTTCGGCATAGACCACGCGTGCCGGGCGCGCCTTCGCGGCGTTGAACACCGGGCGCATGAACATGCCGGTCTGGTAGACGAAACGCGTCAGCGACTGGCGGTAGGCCTCGAGGTCGGCGATCGGGCGCGTCGCGACGCCGGACTCGGCCGCTGCCTTGGCCACCGCCGGCGCGATGCGCAGGATCAGGCGGGCGTCGAACGGCGTCGGAATCAGGTAGTCGGGGCCGAACTTCAGCTCCTTGCCGGCGTAGGCGGCGGCGACCTCGCTGCTGGCTTCGGCCTTGGCGAGCGCGGCGATCTCGTGCACGCAGGCGACCTTCATCGCCTCGGTGATCTTCGTCGCGCCGCAGTCCAGCGCCCCGCGGAAGATGTACGGGAAACACAGGACGTTGTTGACCTGGTTCGGGTAGTCGCTGCGGCCGGTGGCGACGATGCAGTCCGGCCGCACGGCCTTGGCCAGCTCGGGGCGGATCTCGGGCTCGGGGTTGGCCAGCGCCAGGATCACCGGCTGCGGGGCCATCGTCGCCACCATCTCGGGCGTCAGCACGCCGGCGGCCGAGCAGCCGAGGAAGACGTCGGCCCCGGCCACGGCGTCGGCCAGCGTGCGGCCAGTGCTGCGCTGGCAATAGCGCATCTTCGACTCGTCGAGCTTGCCGGCCAGCACGTCGGCGCGCTGGTCCTGGATCAGGCCCTTGGAGTCGCAGACCCAGACGTTCTCGCGCCGCACGCCCAGGTCGACCATCAGGTCCAGGCAGGCGATGGCCGCGGCACCGGCGCCCGAGACCGCCAGCTTGACGCTCGCGATGTCCTTGCCGACGAGTTCCAGCGCGTTGAGCAGCGCTGCCGACGAGATGATCGCCGTGCCGTGCTGGTCGTCGTGGAAGACCGGCACGTTCATGCGCTCACGCAAGCGGCGCTCGATGTAGAAGCACTCGGGCGCCTTGATGTCCTCGAGGTTGACGCCGCCCAGCGTCGGCTCCAGCGCGGCGATGATCTCGACGAGCTTGTCGGGGTCGCGTTCGGCGAGCTCGATGTCGAAGACGTCGATGCCGGCGAACTTCTTGAACAGGCAGCCCTTGCCTTCCATCACCGGCTTGCCGGCCAGCGGGCCGATGTCGCCCAGGCCCAGCACCGCGGTGCCGTTGGTCACGACGGCCACCAGGTTGGCGCGCGAGGTGTACTCGGCGGCCAGCGCCGGGTCTTCCTCGATCGCCAGGCAGGCGTAGGCGACGCCTGGCGAATAGGCGAGCGACAGGTCGCGCTGGTTGGACAGCGGCTTGGTCGGCGTGACGGAAATCTTGCCGCGCACGGGCGCGCGGTGGTAGTCCAGCGCCGCCTCGCGCAGTGCGCGTTCGGCGTCGGAGAGGGGGGTGTTCACGGTGAGCCTCCTGTTCGCGCGGCGGCGACGGTTGCGGCCAGGGCGGGAGCGGGTACGGTACCTGACCCTAAGCCGTCGAGAAGCGGGGTCAGAAAGGCGGGGTCAGGTCTTGCAAGACCTGACCCCCTGCGGCGTGTGCGGAAAAGACTAGAAAGACGGGGTCAGGTCTCGCGAGACCTGACCCCACGCGGCGTGACCCCACGCGGCGCGTGCGTGCCTCGCGCTCAGCCGGCGGCGCGGCGCGACAGGATCTCGAAGGCCGGCAGGGTCTTGCCTTCGAGCACCTCGAGGAAGGCGCCACCGCCGGTGGAGATGTAGCCGATGTCCTGTTCGATGCCGTACTTGGCGATCGCGGCCAGCGTGTCGCCACCGCCGGCGATGCTGAACGCGTCGCTTTCGGCGATCGCACGCGCGACGGTCTCGGTGCCGTGGGCGAAGGCGTCGAACTCGAAGACGCCGACCGGGCCGTTCCAGACGATGGTGCCGGCGGCCTTCAGCTTGTCGGCCAGCAGCGCCGCGGTCTTCGGGCCGATGTCGAGGATCAGGTCGTCGTCGGCGACGTCGGCGGCAGCCTTGACGGTGGCCGGCGCGTCGGCGGCGAAGGTCTTGGCGGTGACAACGTCGACGGGAATCGGCACCTCGGCGCCACGGGCCTTCATCGCCTCGATGACGGCCTTGGCCTCGCCGACGAGATCGGGCTCGGCCAGGCTCTTGCCGATCTTCAGGCCGGCGGCCAGCAGGAAGGTGTTGGCGATGCCGCCGCCGACGATCAGGCCGTCGACGTTCTTCGCCAGGCTCTGCAGGATCGTCAGCTTGGTGCTGACCTTGCTGCCGGCGACGATGGCCACCAGCGGCCGCTTCGGGTTGGCCAGCGCCTTGCTGATGGCGTCGATCTCGGCAGCCAGCAGCGGGCCGGCGCAGGCGATCTTGGCGTACTCGGCGATGCCGTAGGTGCTGGCCTCGGCGCGGTGCGCGGTGCCGAAGGCGTCGTGCACGAAGATGTCGCACAGCGCGGCCATCTTGCGCGCCAGCTCTTCCTTGTTCTTCTTCTCGCCCTTGTTGACGCGGCAGTTCTCCAGCAGCACGACCTGGCCGGGCTGGACGGCTACGCCGTCGACCCAGTCGGCGACCAGCGGCACCTCGCGGCCGAGCAGCTCGCCCAGGCGCTTGGCGACCGGCGCCAGCGAGTCCTCGGGCTTGAACTCGCCTTCGGTCGGGCGGCCCAGGTGCGAGGTGACCATCACCGCGGCGCCGGCGTCCAGCGCCATCTGGATGCACGGCACCGAGGCGCGCACGCGCGTGTCCTCGGTGATCTGGCCGTCGTCGGACAGCGGTACGTTGAGGTCGGCTCGGATGAAGACACGCTGGCCGCGGGCGCGGCCGGCGGCGGCGAGGTCGGAAAAGCGCAGGACGTTCATGGGTGTTGAGCGACAGGCTGACGAAAGACGGCCGCTAGTGTCGCATCCCCGCCGGGCGCGGAGCTACCAGCCGAGCCCCGCGCGCAGCCCCACCATCACCGCGCTGCCGACGACGATGGTGCCGAGGATGCCGCGGCGCCAGAAGAACCAGCCCGCGCCGGCGGCGGCGGCAAAAAGCCGCGGGTCGCGCCAGGTGTCGATCAGCTGCCCCTGCGACATCACGACCTCGGGCGCGACGACCGCCATCAACGCCGCCAGCGGCGCGTAGCGCAGGCCTTCACGCAGCCAGCCCGGCATCGGCAGCTCGCGTTCGGGCAGCATGAAGAAGGCCCGGGTGAGCACCGTGATGACCGCCAGCCCGGCGATCGTCAGCGCCAGGCGCAGCGCCTCGGCCCAGTCGCTCATCGCGAGCCTCCGACCGGCGTCGCCGGGCCGGGGCGCGAGCGGTCCATCAGCAGGCCGATGGCCACGGCCGCGGCGATCGCGACGAGGATGTTCAGCCGCAGCGGCAGCGCGTAGGCCGCCACCGCGGCACAGCCGGCGACACCGGCGGCCACCAGTGACGAGCGGCTGCCCAGCAGCGAGCAGGCCAGGCCGATCAGCGCCAGCGTGCCGGCGAAGCCGATGCCCCACTCGGTCGGGATCACGTCGGCCAGCAAGATGCCGGCGATCGACGGGATCTGCCAGGCGAACCAGTTGGAGATCGCCCCGCCCCAGAAGTACGGCCGCTGCTCGGGCGCGGGCACCGGATCGGGAAAGCGGCGCATGAACAGGATGTAGTTCAGGTCGCCGCTGAAGTACGCCATGCGGGCGCGTTCGGCGCGTGGGAACGGCGCGAAGTACGGCCGCCACTGGGCACTGAAGATGACGAAGCGCAGGTTGACGCAGAAGGCCGTCGCCCAGATCACCCAGACCGGCGCGCCGGCCACCAGCAGCGGCAGCGCCGCCAGCTGCGCCGATCCGGCGTAGACGAGCAGCGTCATCGCCATCGCCGCCGGCACCGACAGGCCGGCCTTGATCATCGCGACGCCGGTGATCATTCCCCAGGCGCCGATGCCGGGCAGGATGCCGGCAATCTCGCGGGCGCCACGCCGGAACTCCGGGTGACGCCAGCCGAACATCCCATCAGACATGGGCCCATTGTCCCATCGGCCCGCACGTGCCGCCCGCGCGGGGACTAGCGGCGGCGCACCGAGCCGCTGCCGAGCACGCTGACGGCCGGCGTCGCGGTGCCGCCGTGGCGCACGTCGCCGGAGCCGACGATGGACACCGACAGGCTCGCGTCGGCGGTGACGTCGGCGTCGCCGCTGCCGGCGATCGAGACGGTGGCGCTGTCGGCGCGCAGCGCGGCGAGATCGGCATCGCCGCTGCCGGCGATCTTCAGCGACAGCTGGGCGGCGCGGCCGTCGGCGGCGACGTCGCCGCTGCCGGCGATCGACACCGCCAGCGCGCCGGCGTCCAGGCCACGCAGCCTGACGTCGCCCGAACCGGCCAGCGCGACGGCCAGCGACGGCGTCTTCAGGCCTTCGACGACGGCGTCGCCCGAGCCCTTGACCGCCAGCCGCGCGAGCTGCACGACCTCGACCGTGGCCCGGACCGGGCGGGACCACGTGAAGCCGCGCTCCTCGCGCAGGCGCACGACGAGCGTGCGCACGCCGCGGCGCTCCTCGACCAGGGTCTCGACCCGCGCCAGGTCGGCGGCCTCGGCCTCGACCTGCACCGACTCCCGGCCGGTGGCGCGCACGACGAGGTCGACCGGGCCTTCCAGCTCGATCGCCGTGAACCCCGAGGCGCTGCGCGCCTGGCTGGTGGGGGCGGCCTGCGCCGGCGTGGCGGCAAAGGCGGTGAACGCGGCGAAGACGGCGGACATCGCGGCGACGGCGGCGGTGGACAGCAGGCGTTTCATCGTGGGCTCCAGGTGCATGGAGCGCACTGTGCCGGCGGCTGCGGCCGGGCGCGACGGCGGCGCGACGAAACGCAGCCGGGGCCGACGAAGCGTCGTCAGGAGTGCTTCTTGTTGCCGGCCTCGGCCGCCGGCTCGTCGTCCTTGGCGTCCGCGGGCGCCGCGTCCTTGGCGACTGCGGTAGCGCCTTGCGGCGGAACGACCTCGAGATTGTTCTCGCGCATGTAGTCGTTCATCTCCTTCCAGCCGGCGAACACGGCGGCCTTGTCGGCCTTCTTGTTCATGCCGAAGCAGTCCTCGATGGCGCGGCCGGCATGGCGGCAGGCGGCACCGATGGCGCGCCCGTCGGCGTCCTTCTTGGCGGCGACGGCGGACGCCGACTCGATGCCGAGCTGGTCGCAGCCGGCGACAGCCAGCGGCAGCACGACGGCGGCCGCGAGGCGCAACGGGAGACGGTGGCGGAAGGTCTTCACCGCCGGAATATCGGCCGCCGCGGCGGCGGCTTGAGTGCCGCCGTTCAGCCCAGGCGCGTGCCCGCGGCCACCGGCCGGCCCTTCAGGAACTCGCGCGCCGGCACGCGCCGGCCGCCGGTGCGCTGCAGTTCACGCAGCTCCAGCGCGCCGTCGCCACAGGCGACGACGAGCCCGCCCTCGCCCGACGCGAGCACGGCGCCGGGCTCGCCGGCGCCGGGCACGACCGCCGCGCGCCAGAGCTTGAACGCCTCGCCGTCGAGCGTGAAGCTGCAGCCGGGAAAGGGGTCGAAGGCGCGCACGCGGCGTTCGATGACCGCCGCCGGCAGCGTCCAGTCGACGGCGCCTTCGGCCTTCTCGATCTTCGCGGCGTAGTTGGCGCCTGCTTCGGGCTGCGGCACCGGCGGCAGCGCATCGAGCCGGCCGAGCGCGTCGACGACCAGACGCGCGCCGAGCGCCGCCAGCTTGTCGTGCAGCGTCGCCGTCGTGTCGTCGGCGGCGATCGGCAGCGCTTGCTTCAGCAGCATCGGCCCGGTGTCCAGGCCGGCGTCCATCTGCATGATGGTGATGCCGGTCTCGGCGTCGCCGGCCTCGATCGCGCGGTGGATCGGCGCCGCGCCGCGCCAGCGCGGCAGCAGCGAGCCGTGGATGTTGATGCAGCCCCGGCGCGGCAAGTCCAGCACCCACTGCGGCAGGATCAGGCCGTAGGCGGCGACGACGAGCACGTCGGGCGCCGCCGCTTCGAGCGCCGCGCGGCCGGCGGCGGCCTCGTCGGGGTACTTGCCGTCCAGCCGCAGGCTGCGCGGCTGGGCCACCGGCAGGCCGTGCGCCAGCGCGCACTGCTTGACCGGCGAGGCCTGCAGCTTCATGCCGCGGCCGGCCGGGCGGTCGGGCTGGGTCAGCACCAGCGGCACCTCGAAACCGGCGGCGAGCATCGCGTCGAGCGCGACACGCGCGAACTCGGGGGTGCCGGCGAAGGCCGCGCGCAAGCGGCTCATGCCGCGCCGCGCGCTTCCTCGCGCGTGCGCTTGGCCATCTTCACCTTGATGCGCTCGCGCTTGAGCAGGCTGAGGTACTCGACGAACACCTTGCCGTCGAGGTGGTCGATCTCGTGCTGGGCGCAGACCGCGGCCAGACCGTCGAGCGCGATCTCGAACTCGGCGCCTTCGCGGTCGAGCGCGCGCACCGTGACACGCGCGTTGCGCGTCACCTTGTCCCAGACCTGCGGCACTGACAGGCAGCCCTCTTCCCAGATCACCAGCTCCTCGCTGCGCGCGACGATCTGCGGGTTGACGAAGACCATCGGCTGGTCGTGCTCGGGCGAGGTGTCCATGACGAACAGGCGCTCGTGCACGTCGACCTGGGTCGCGGCCAGGCCGACGCCTTCGGATTCGTACATCGTCTCGAGCATGTCGGCGACGAGCTGCTTGACGCGCGCGTCGACGGCGGCGACCGGCTTGGCGACCTTGTGCAGCCGGGGATCGGGATAACGCAGGATGGGGAGTTGGGCCATGGTGCGGCGGCGAAGGACGCCCGGTCGTCGGAGCCGGGCCACGTCGCGGCGCCCGGCAGCGTGAAGGGCTGCACGCGGGCGCGGCGGCAACGACGAATTCGTTACGACAGCAAGGGTTTACGGGCAGAATCTGCCAATTCAAGTGAGCAGTTCGCGCCCGCAGCCCTGCGAATTGTCGCACCGCCGGGCGAGGCCCCTTGCGAGGAGAGCAAAGACCCATGAGCCGTCCGAGGCCGATGAAGATCACGCGCTGGGCAGCGCTGGCCACGCGGGCCGCCGTCGCCGCAGGTGTCGCCGCCGCCCTGCCGGCGCTCGCTGCACCGAACTATCCCGTGACGCCCGGGCAGCGCGACACCGCGCGCCAGGTCGCCCAGGCCGGCGTGCCGCTGTCGGAGCTGGCGCCCGACGCGCCGGACTCGCACGTCGTGCAGCGCGGCGACACGCTGTGGGACATCTCCAAGCTGTTCCTGAAGAGCCCGTGGCGCTGGCCCGAGCTCTGGGGCATGAATCTCGACCAGATCCGCAACCCGCACCTGATCTACCCCGGCCAGGTGCTGGTGCTGGTCAAGCGCGACGGCCGCGCGACGCTGCAGATCGGCCAGTCGATGACCGCCGACCCGCAGACCGTGCGCCTGTCGCCGCGCGTGCGTGCCGAGCTGCTGGACAACGGCGCCATCGCCGCCATCCCTCTGCACCTGATCGGCCCGTTCCTGAACGAGGCCGTGGTCTTCGACACCGACGAGCTCGAGCGGGCGCCGCGCATCGTCGCGACCCAGGAAGGCCGCGTGCTGCTGTCGCGCGGCGAGACCGCCTACGTGCTCGGCGACCTCGGCGGCGCGCGCGAGTTCCGCGTGTTCCGCCAGCCGCAGCCGCTGCGCGACCCGGTGACGCGCGAGATCCTCGGCTACGAGGCGCGTTACGTCGGCACCGCCGACTACGTGCGCCCGGGCAGCGAGCAGTCGGACGCCGACAGCAAGGCGCGCGTCGTGCCGGCGAGCTTCGTCGTGACCACGATCCGCATGGAAGCCGGCGTCGGCGACCGCCTGTCGCCGGTGCCGCAGCGCGAGCTGACGGCCTACGCGCCGCACGCGCCGGCGGTGCCGGTCGACGGCCGCATCGCGTCGATCTACGGCGAGGCGCTGTCGGCCGGGCAGAACCAGATCGTCGCGCTGAACAAGGGCCGCCGCGACGGCCTGGAGCGTGGCCACGTGCTGGCGCTGTGGCGCGCCGGGCGTGCCGACTTCGACACCACCAGCGGCGGCAAGACGCCGATCCAGCTGCCCGACGAACGCCACGGGCTGCTCTTCGTCTTCAGCGTCTTCGAGCGCGTGTCCTACGCGCTGATCGTCAACGTGAAGGACCCGGTGAAGCCGGGCGACCGCTTCACGGCACCGTGAGCGCGCCGGCAGGCGCGTTCGGCGCCTCCCCCCGCGAAGCCGGGCGCCGCCAGCGGGCCGGCCGGGCCGCAGCAGCCACCGGTTCGCGTCGACACCGCGGCACGGCGAAGGCCGCGCCGGGCCGCATCGAGGCCTGAGACCGCCGCCCGCCGATGGCCGCCCCGGACGACTTCGACGCCTGGTTCCGGCTGCTGCAAACGCCGGGGCTGGGGCGTGAAGGCGCGCGGAGGCTGCTGGCGGCCTTCGGCAGCCCGGAGGCCGTGCTGGCGGCCTCGCCGGCGGCGCTGACCGAACTGGGCGGCCCGGCACTGGCGGCGACGATGGGGCGGCCGGCGCCCGAATGCGAGGCCCGGCTGGCCGCCGCCCGCGCCTGGCTGGCCGGAGAGACGCTGCGCCACGCGATCACGCTCGGCGACCCGGCCTATCCTCCCTTGCTGCTGCAGACCGCCGATCCGCCGCTGCTGCTGTACGTGCAGGGCCACACCGAGCTGCTGGCGGCGGAGTCGGTGGCCATCGTCGGCAGCCGCGAGGCGACGCCGCAGGGCCTGGCCAACGCCCGCGAGTTCGCGCGCGGCCTCGGCGAGGCGGGGCTGACCATCGTCTCCGGGCTGGCCGCCGGCATCGACGGCGCCGCGCACGAAGGCGCGCTCGCCGCCGGCGCAGCAACCGTCGCCGTCGTCGGCACCGGCCCCGACCGCGTCTACCCGGCGCGGCACAAGGCACTGGCGCGGCGCATCGCCGAGACCGGCGCGATCGTCAGCGAGTACGACCCCGGCACACCGGTGCTGCCCGAGCACTTCCCGCAGCGCAACCGCATCATCGCGGCGCTGGCGCGCGGCACGCTGGTCGTCGAGGCGGCGCCGCGTTCGGGCTCGCTGATCACCGCCCGCCTGGCCGCCGAGGCCGGGCGCGAGGTGTTCGCGGTGCCGGGTTCGATCCACTCGCCGCAGTCACGCGGCTGCCACGCGCTGATCCGCCAGGGCGCGATGCTCGTCGAGGGTGTCGACGACGTGCTGGAGGTCCTGCGCGGCACACGCCCGGCCGCCGCGCTGTCGGCCGTGCCGGACGCCGACACCCCGGCCGATCCGGTGCTCGCCGCGCTCGGCCACGAGCCGGCGACGCTGGACGCGCTGCTCGCGCGCACCGGCTGGCCGACGGCCGAACTGAGTGCCCGGCTGCTCGAACTGGAGCTCGACGGACAACTCGCGCGGCTGCCGGGCGGACTTTTCCAACGCCGCGTCGCGGGCTGAAGGCCGGCCGCCGGCGCCCGCCGCCCCCCTGCGTTATAGTGGGTTCATGTTCGACGTCCTCGTGTACCTCTACGAGAACTACTGGCGGCCGGACGCCTGTCCCGAGCCCCAGCAGCTCCAGCGAAAGCTGTCGGCCGTCGGCTTCGAGACCGAGGAAATCCAGGAAGCGCTGCGCTGGCTCGAAGGTCTGGCGCACAGCGCCGACACCAGCGTCGGCAGCGCCGCGGCCGGCAGCCTGCGCGTCTACACCGAGAACGAGCGCGACCTGCTCGGCGAAGAGTCGATCGGCTTCATCTGCTTCCTCGAGTCGGCCGGCGTGCTGCCGGCCCCGATGCGCGAGATGGTCATCGACCGCGCCAGCGCCGTCGGCAGCGGCCCGATCGGCCTGGAAGACCTGAAGATCATCGTGCTGATGGTCTTCTGGAGCCTGGGCGAGGAGCCCGACGCGCTGATCCTCGACGAGCTCTTCGTCGCCGCCGAAGACCGGCTGATCCACTGAGCCGGAAGGCCTTGCGCGCCAGGCTCAGCCCCGAGCGCGGCCGCCCGTTCCGAACCCTCAGTTCAGCAGCCGCGACGCGTCGACGTCGAGCTTGGCCAGCGCGCTGCGCGTGGCGCGCACCGTCAGCGCCTCGTCCTGCGCCGGCAGCAGCAGCCCGGCCTGCAGGTACGACGCCAGCCGCTGCTGCTGGAACAGCACGCAGCGGCCCTGCGCGCTGACGAACAGCGACAGCTGCCGGCGCATGCCCTGCCAGGCCAGTTGCACCGCCTCGTGCCGCTCGCGGTACTCGAGCATGAACCAGCTGCCGACCTGCAGCTCGCGCGCCCAGGCCAGCATCGCCGGCGTCGGCATCGAGCCGCCGTCGAGCACGACCTCGAGGTCGGCGCTCTGGTGGCCCGACAGGTCGAGCACCATCGACTCGTCGATGCGCACGTCCTCGGCGTCGGGCAGCAGCTCCTCCAGCGTCTCCAGCCGCTCCATCAGCTCGCGCAGGCGGTCGTCGGGGATCGCCGCCGTCTTCGCGGTGAAGGCCGCGGCCAGCGAGTTGTTCAGCTGCTGGATCTGCTCGTCCTGGCGCTCGGCGTCCATGCCGGCCGAGGCCATGCCCTCGCGCAGCGACTTCAACAGCGGCGGCAGGCGGCGGATGACCTCGGCGCGCTCCTCGCGCGTGACCTTGGCGCTGGCCGACCAGATCAGGTCGGCCGCGGCGCGCTTCATCGTGCGTGTCTCCTGCCCCTGGGCGCCGTAGCGCACGGCGGTCGTCGCCAGCACGTCGGCCCAGACGTGGAACAGGAACTGGCGCACGCCCTCCTGCACCGGCATGTCGTTGAGCATGCGGCGCAGCTCGATCGTGTACTGGATCGCCAGCGTCTCGCGCTGCTCGACCTGCTGCGCCAGCGAGACGCCGTGCCGCGTGGCCTCGTTCTCGTTGCGGAAGTAGTGCTCGAGGAACTTCTCGAACTCGGTGAGCACGGTCTGGAAGACGCGCCGGCCGGTGTCCGGGTAGGCCTCGACGACCTGGACGATGCGCTTGATCTCGCGCTCCAGCGCGTCGCCGACCTTCTGCGCCGCGCTGTCGAAGCCCATCACGCAGGCGCCCATGCGGTCGATCAGGCGCCGCGCCGGATGGTCGACGGTGGCGAAGAAGTCGGGCTCGGTGACGGCCACGCGCAGCACCGGCATCTGCAGCCGCGCGAACCACACGCGCATCGCCGCCGGGATGCGCTCCTCGGTCAGGATGCTCTGGAACAGCAGCGCGACGATCTCGATCGTGGCGCGCTCCTCGGGCGTGGCCGCGGCCTTCTTCAGCTGCTGCTTGCGCTGCTGGATGTCCTCCAGCATCACCGGCGTGGTGACCATCGGCTCGGCGTCGGCGGCCGTCGTCGTCATGCGCTGGCGGATGCCGGCCTCGGCGGTGTCGATCGCACGCGCCAGCCCGGGCGACAGCGCCTGCGCCCGCGTCGAGTTGCCGAACGCCGGCACCTGGCGGCCGACCAGCCGGTTGAGCCGGCCGAGCACCGCCTCGGCGTGATCGCGCCCGCGCGCCAGCGGCGCGGCGCGCGTCATCATGCGCGTCTCCTCGCCGACACCGCGCATCAGCCCGCTGCCCAGCCCGTAGGCCGACGGCGGCCCCGCCGCCGGCAGCTGGCCGAAGCCCGAGCCCGGGCCGGGGTCGGCGCGGCCTGCGCCCCCCCCGTCGCTGACGGCATAGCCGGCAGGCAGCGCGCCGGGGTGCGTGCGCGAGCGCCGGATGAAGGGCCGCAGGTCGACCTCGGGCAGCACGCCGTGCTCGGCGAGCCAGCGGTTGGTCTCGTGGTAGGCCTCCTCGACGAGCAGCGCGAACTCCTCGTGCAGCACCGGCTGCAGTTCGCGCCACGAGGCCAGCGTCTGGCCCGACGAGCGCCAGGCCTCGAAGACGATGCGCGCCAGCACGTGGGCGCGCAGCATGTCGTGGGCGTCGAGCTCGTTGCGCCCTTCCAGGTGGGCGACGCGCGACCGCAGGTCGGCGAACTCCCACGACGCGCGGTCCATCATCGCCAGCGCCAGCCGCGAGGTGACGATCTCGAGCTCGATCGTGTCGTCGTCGACCAGCGTCAGCTGGCCCGGCGACATCGACGGCAGGTCACCCAGCCGGGTGGTGGAGCCGCCGTGCAGCAGCGCGTGACGCAGCCCGTTGACCAGGCCGCGGTGCCAGGACTGCGCGCCGGCGTTCAGGCCCTGCATCATGTCGCGCCGGCGCTGGAACGCGGCGTGTTCGCAGGGCTTCTCGAAGAGGGTGCGGGCGCCGTCGAGCGCGGCCTGCACGAGCGCCGGCAGGCCCTTCACCAGTTCCTCGGTGTACAGGCGCCGGGCCTGGCTCGCGAGGTTGGTGTTGGGGGCGCCGGTCGCCATCGGTCGGTCGTCCGTCTGTGCAAGGCCGCGGGCGGCCGTTGCATTGACTCTACACCACGGCCCCGGCGTTCGGGTCGTTCGGATCGTTCTCCTTGGCGCTCGTCTTCACCAGATCCTCGCGCTTGACGCCCAGCCACATCGCGATGCCGGCGGCGACGAAGATCGACGAGTAGATGCCGAACAGGATGCCGATGGTCAGCGCCATCGCGAAGTAGTGCAGCGTCGGGCCGCCGAAGAACAGCATCGACAGCACCATCATCTGCGTCGAGCCGTGGGTGATGATCGTGCGGCTGGTGGTGCTCGTGATCGCGTGGTCGATGACCTGGGTCGTCGACATCTTGCGCATCTTGCGGAAGGTCTCGCGGATGCGGTCGAAGATGACCACCGACTCGTTCACCGAGTAGCCCAGCACCGCCAGGATCGCCGCCAGCACCGCCAGCGAGAACTCCCACTGGAAGAAGGCGAAGAAGCCCAGGATGATGACCACGTCGTGCAGGTTGGCGATGATGCCGGCGACCGCGAACTTCCACTCGAAGCGGAAGGCCAGGTAGCCCATGATGCCCAGCACCGTGAAGGCCAGCGCCAGCGCGCCGTCGCGCGCCAGCTCGGCGCCGACCGACGGGCCGACGAGTTCGGTGCGCGACAGCTTCAGCGGCTCGCTGCCGTCGGCCACCGAGCACGACGGGCGGCTCACCTGCTCGCCCTGGGGCGTCAGGTACTCCTTGGTCGCGACGCTGCCGCTCTCGGCCTTGCACAGCGCGTCGAAGACGCGGCTGGCGACCTGGTCCTGCTTCTCGCCCTCGCGGATCGGCAGCCGGATCATCACGTCGCGCGAGGTGCCGAAGTTCTGCACCTGGACCTCGCCGAAGCCCAGCGTCTCGACGGCCTGGCGCGTGCGCTCCAGGTCCGCCGGCTGCGAGTAGGCGACCTCGACGACGGTGCCGCCGGTGAACTCGATCGACAGGTGCAGGCCGCGGTGGAAGATGAAGAAGACCGCGGCCAGGAAGGTCAGGAACGAGATGACGTTCAGCGCCAGCGTGTAGCGCATGAACGGGATGTCGCGGCGGAAACGGAAGAACTCCATGACGTCCCCTCAGACCTTGGCGTTTTGCTTGTCTTCGGCGGGCACCGCGGTGCCGCCATTCGGGCGCCAGACCTGGCCGATCGACACCGACTTGAGCTTCTTCTGCCGGCCGTACCAGAGGTTGACCAGGCCGCGCGAGAACATCACCGCCGAGAACATCGAGGTCAGGATGCCCAGGCAGTGCACGACGGCGAAGCCGCGCACCGGGCCGGACCCGAAGGCCAGCAGCGCCAGGCCGGCGATCAGCGTCGTGACGTTGGAGTCCAGGATGGTGCCCCAGGCACGCTCGTAGCCGGCGCTGATCGCCACCTGCGGCGACGCGCCGTGGCGCAGCTCCTCGCGCACGCGCTCGTTGATCAGCACGTTGGCGTCGATCGCCATGCCCAGCACCAGCGCGATGGCGGCGATGCCCGGCAGCGACAGCGTCGCCTGCAGCATCGACAGCACGGCGATCAGCATCAGCAGGTTGAAGCCCAGCGCCAGCGTCGAGAACACGCCGAACAGCATGTAGTAGGCGCACATGAAGACCGCGATCGCGACGAAGCCCCACAGCACGCTGTTGAAGCCCTTGGCGATGTTCTCGGCGCCCAGGCTCGGGCCGATCGCGCGCTCCTCGATGATCTCCATCGGCGCGGCCAGCGAGCCGGCGCGCAGCAGCAGCGCCTGGTCGCTCGCCTCCTCGGTCGTCATGCGGCCCGAGATCTGCACCCGGCCGCCGCCGATCTCGGTGCGGATCACCGGCGCGGTGACGACCTCGCCCTTGCCCTTCTCGAAGAGCAGGATGGCCATGCGCTTGCCGACGTTCTCGCGCGTCACGTCCTTGAAGATGCGGGCGCCGCGCGCGTCCAGCGTCAGGTTGACGGTGGGTTCGTTCGTCTGGCCGTCGAAGCCGGGCTGGGCGTCGGTGAGGTTCTCGCCGGTCAGCACGACGTTGCGGTAGACGATGACCGGCTGGCCGCCGCGCTCGAGGAAACGCTCGCTGCCGAACGGCACCGGGCCGGCGCCGCGCACGGCGTCGACGGCTTCCTGGGTCTCGTTGACGAGGCGGATCTCCAGCGTCGCGGTGCGGCCGATGATGTCCTTGGCCTTGGCCGTGTCCTGCACGCCGGGCAGCTGCACGACGACGCGGTCCAGGCCCTGCTGCTGGATCACCGGCTCGGCGACGCCGAGCTCGTTGACGCGGTTGTTCAGCGTCGAGATGTTCTGCTTGAGCGCCTGCTCCTGCACACGCGTCGCGGCCTGCGGCTTGAGCGTGCCGACGAGCTTGACGTCGCCGCCGGCGTCGGCCGTCGGCGTCCAGGTCATGTCCTGCAGCTGGTCGGTGAGCAGGTTGCGCGCCTGCTCGGCCAGCGCCGCCTCGCGGAAGCGCACCTCGACGTTGTTGCCTTCGCGGGTGATGCCGGCGTGGCGGATGTTCTTGTCGCGCAGCAGCGTGCGCACGTCACCGGTGACGGCCTCGGCCTTCTTCGTCAGCGCGGCCTTCATGTCGACCTGCATCAGGAAGTGCACGCCGCCGCGCAGGTCCAGGCCCAGGTACATCGGCAGCGCGTGGACGCGGGCCATCCACTGCGGCGAACGCGACACCAGGTTCAGCGCCACGACCCAGGTCGGGTCGTTCGGGTCCGGGTTCAGCGCGTGGCTGATCGCGTCCTTGGCCTTGAGCTGGGTGTCGGTGTCGGCGAAGCGCGCGCGCACCGAGGCGCCCTCGAGCTGCACGAAGTCGGCCTGCAGCCCCGCGCCCGACAGGATCTGCTCGACACGCTGGACCATCGCCGGATCCATCTTGACGGTGGCCTTGCCCGAGGACACCTGCACCGCGGGCGCCTCGCCGTAGAAGTTCGGCACCGTGTAGAGCAGGCCGACCACGAAGGCGAAGGCGAGGATCGCGTACTTCCACCAGGGGTAGCGGTTCATGGAGATTCCTGGACAGCGACGGGGCGCGGCCGCGGCGGCCGCCCGCGGGAGTTCTTACTTGTACGAGCCCTTGGGCAGGACCTGCAGCACGGACACGCGCTGGACCTGCAGCTCGACGCCGTCGGCGACCTCGACGTGGATGATGCTGTCGCTGA
The DNA here is from genome assembly GCF_011065555.1 of Rubrivivax sp. JA1026. Lineage (NCBI taxonomy): Bacteria > Pseudomonadati > Pseudomonadota > Betaproteobacteria > Burkholderiales > Sphaerotilaceae > Rubrivivax > Rubrivivax sp. JA1026. The sequence continues at coordinate 543,672 of NZ_JAALCQ010000002.1, read as the reverse complement.
GCTTGGCGACGCGGCCGATGACGCCGCCGGCGATGACGACCTCGTCGCCCTTGGCCAGGGCCTCGACCATCGCCTTGTGCTCCTTCTGCTTCTTCATCTGCGGACGGATCATGATGAAGTACAGCACCACGAACATCAGCACCAGCGGCAGCAGGCTGAAGAGCGAGGATTCGGCGCCGCCGGCGGGAGCGGCGGCCTGGGCGAAGGCGGAAGAAATGAACACGGCGATCCTTGTGGATGTCTGGAGCCCGCCGGCGCGGGCCAACCGGCAATTCTAGGGTGCGGCTCCGGGCCCTGGCGCAGGCGGGCCCTCGCCGCGCGGGGAGTCGACCGGCGCGGCCGCCGCCAGCCAGGGCAGCAGCAGCGCCAGCAGCAGGAAACGCGGCGTGTCGACCAGCGTGTTGAGCAGGCCGCTGGCGAGCAGCGCGGCCAGCGCGCCCAGCGCCGCCGGCACCGGCGCCAGGCCGCGGCGGCCGCGCGCCAGCGCCGCGCCGGCGGCGGCCAGGATCAGCGCGCCCCAGGCCGCGGCGCCGAACCAGCCCTGGTCGAACAGCACCGCGACCGGCAGGCTGTGCACGTGCCACGGCGGGTCGATGTCGGTGGCGAAGAACCAGCGCGCCAGCCCCTGGGCGAAGCCGCCGTTGGCCAGGTGCTCGGTGCCGGCGGCGTCGCGCAGCGACAACTCCCCGACGTCCAGCGCCGGCGCCCGGGCCGGCGTCAGCAGCGACAGCTTCAGCGGCAGCGCACCCGGCGGCACCGCCAGCGTCGCCGTCGCACGCGCCCAGCCGCCGGGGGCCGGCGTGTCGGCGGCGGCCTCCAGCGTCGCCTGGCTGCAGTCGCGCGAGCTCAGCATCGACTTGCGGCACAGCGTGACGGCCAGCGCCACCGGCCCCTCGGTGCGCCGCAGCGCCGCCGACAGCACCAGTTCGCGCGCGTCGCCGGGGTCGACGATCTGCTCGACGTACAGCGTCGCGCCCGGCGCCAGCCGCAGGAAGCCGCGGCCGCCCTCGGGCTGCCAGGCGTGGCGCGCGGCGTGCACCGGCTCGCGGCTGCCCCAGTAATGCAGGTCCGGGTAGCGCCCCGGGCCGGCGCCGAACAGCGCCGACGCGAGCCCCGGGCCGCGCAGTTCCAGCGCGTCGGCCCAGTGCGCCTGGCGCGTGGCGAGGTCCTGGCCGCTGCGGCCCAGGCGCTCCTGCGCGTAGGGGCCGAGCAGCACCGGCAGCGCCGCGGCGGCGGTCAGCGCCAGCGCCGCCGCGGCCAGCCCGCGCCGGCCGCGCGGCGTGCCGCGGCCCGACAGCGCCAGCGCCGCAGTGACCGCCAGCGCCAGCGCGCCGGCCACCCAGCCGTTGCGCGAGTACGTCACCGCCAGCGCGTAGCCGCCGGCGGCCAGCAGCAGCACGCCGGCGGCGCGCGCGGCCGGCCGGCGCGCCTGCAGCGTCGCCGCCAGCACGAAGGCCAGCGCCATGGCGAGGTAGCACTCGACGTAGGCGCCGCCACGGTGCATCGCCGAGAACGGCCCGGTGACGCGGTAGCCGGCGGCGAAGTCCAGCAGCCCGGCGAAGGCCGACCGTTCGGCGACGATCCAGGCCACCGTCAGCGCCAGCCCGGCGGCCATGCCGGCGCCGAAGGCCGTCGCCCGCGCCGCGCCGTCGCGCTCCAGCCGGCGCCACAACCAGACCACCAGCCAGGCCTCGACACCGCCCTTCAGGATGCGCAGCGTGTTCACCGGGCTGGTGAAGCTCCACCAGTCGCCGGCGGCCGGCAGCGACAGCGGCCACAGCGCGCGCAGGCCCGAGATCGTGAACGACAGCGCGAGCAGCACGAAGGCCAGCGCCACGGCCGCCGGCGCGCGCCCGCCCGCCGCCGGCCGCGGCACACGCGCCGCGGCCACGGCCACGCAGGCCAGCAGCAGCAGGTCGAATTCGTCGACGAACACGCGCCCGGTCCAGGGCGCCAGGTCCAGCACCGGCAGCGCCGCCGGGATCAGCGCCAGCGCCAGCAGCGGCCGCCAGGCCACCGCCGCGGCCGCCGCGGCCAGGCCGATGGCCAGCGCCGCCGCGAACGGCTGGAACAGCAGCGCCAGCCCCAGCAGCGGTGGCAGCGCCAGCCAGGGCCAGCGCGGCGCCCGCGCCGGCACCGCCATGGCGGCCGGCTCGCCGCCCTCCCCGGACGCAGGCGCCGGCGCGGCTTTCGGCGCCTCGGCCAGCAGGCGCAGCAGCGTGTGCAGCAGCCAGGCCGCCGCCGGCGCGATCAGCAGGTTGGTCGGGTCGGGGTGGCGGCCGCCGCCGAGAAACAGCTTGCCCGCCTCGACCAGCGCCACCGCGGCCAGCACCCACAGCGCCGCGGCACGCGCCGGCCGACCCCAGGCCCAGGCCAGCGCGGCCAGCGGCAGATAGGCCAGCGCGACGCCGAGCGCGCTCTGCAGCGCCAGCGCCTCGGTCGTGTAGTAGTGGTAGTAGAACGGCAGCAGCCGCAGCTCGCGCCAGGACTGCGCCGCCCCGTCGAGGCCGTGCCACGGGCCGGCCAGCCAGCCGTTGACGGCCGCCAGCAGCGGCAGCCAGGCGACGACGACCGCCGGCGTGAAGCGCCGCAGCAGCGCCGCAACCGCGGGCGCGCCGCCGGCGGCCAGGCGCGGCGCCAGCGCGGCGCCGGCGGCAAAACCCGCCGCGCGTGCCAGCACCGAGGCCCCCTGGCTGACGCCCGAGGCCAGCAGCAGCTGCGCCACCTCCAGCACCAGCCCGACCGCGGCGCCCGCCGCCGCGGCCGTCGCCGGACGCACCCGCCAGCGCAGCGCCAGCAGCCAACCCAGCGGCGCGGCCATCGCCGCCTCCACGGCCAGCTTCAGCGCCGCCATCGGCGCGTGGTCGGTCGCCGCGAACAGCCAGCCGCACTGGCCGGAGCGCAGCTTGTCGGCCAGCTCGGCCGGCGACAGCAGCAGGTCGTAGGGGAACAGCGCCAGCGCCACCCAGGCCAGCGCGTACAGCTCCAGCAGCCGCGGCCCCCAGACCGGCAGGCCACCGGCCAGGCCGGCGCGCAGCCGGCCCGCCGCCGCCAGCGCCAGCGGCGCCAGCACGATGCCCAGCCCGGCGCCGATGAACTCGGCCAGCAGGTCGTTCTGCGACACCGTGCGCGGCGGGAAGAAGAGCTGGGCGAACTCCACCGCCACCGCCAGCGCGGCCACCACGACGAAGGCCAGCCAGGGCGCCGCGCCACCGCCGCGCAGCGCCCGCGCCGACGCCGCCGCGAGCACGCCCAGCGGCAGGTAGAGCACGCCGTTGGCCACCCAGTCGGCGCGCGAGGCGACGTCCAGGTCGAGGAAGGGGATGCGCGAGAAGCGCGCCAGCGCGTCGGCGGGCGCCAGCGGCACGAAGTCCAGCGGCACCAGGCTGCCGTAGACGACGAAGAAGGCGTAGGCGGCGCAGGCCGCGATCAGACGGGAACGGTCGGACATTCGGGCCGCCGGGGGCCGCGGGGGACAGCGGGCGCCGAAGGCGGCCGCAGGATAGCCGTCAGCAGCTGGTCTGGTCGCGCCTGACCGTCACGCCAGTGATCGTGGCCTGGCTCGACACCAGGGTGTACGGGGCGCCGGGCCGGTTGTCGGGCGGGATGCCGGGCGTGCCGCAGACGGCCCAGGAGTAGGTGGCCGAGGGGCTGTAGGTGTGCACCAGCAGCGTGTTGGGGCCGAATCCCGCATAGCTCCAGGTGCCGACCTTCTGGGAGGGGTCGACGCGGTCACTGGGCCCGCGCTTGTAGTCCACCAGATCCCCGTTGGCGTCGTGGTACTCCTGCCAGCGGTCTCCACCGCTGTTGGCGCACATCGTCTTGCCGATGATCTGGCTGCCGATGTCTTGGCGATTCAGCCGCGAGGTGCCGACAGGACAGCTCTGTGCCGACACCGCCGCCGCGGCCAGCAGCAAGACCCCGGCGACGGCGCACTTGGACGATCTGGACATGCGAACCCCCTCGTTGCGGACCGCGGCAGTCTACGGTGGCCGGCATCGGCGTGGCAGGCGGCGCCACCCCCGGAAAGCGGGGCCTGCCGCGGGCGGTTCGTGCAGAACGCACGCGCCCCCCTGGCTACACTGCCCCGCGCCCCACGCCGGTGCTCCCGGCCGGGGCCGCCTTTGCCCGAGATGCACCCGGTCCCGCCCTTTCGCCGCCCCCGCCCGTGCCCGCCGCGGCCCGACCGCCGGCGCGTGCTCGCCGCGATCGCGGCCGGTGCCGCGCTGCCGGTGCTGGCCGCCGGCCCGGCGCCGCTGCGTGTCGGCCCGGGGCGCACGTTCGAGCGCATCGCCGACGCCGCACGCGCCGCGCGCGACGGCGACGTCGTCGAGGTCGACGCCGGCGAGTACCGCGGCGACGTCGCCGTCTTCACCCAGCGCCGGCTGACGCTGCGCGCCGCCGGCGGCCGCGTGCGCCTGGTCGCCGACGGCCGCGCCGCCGAGGACAAGGCGATCTGGGTGATGCGCGGCGGCGACTTCGAGGTCGAGGGCTTCGACTTCGAGGGCTGCCGCGTCGACGGCCGCAACGGCGCCGGCATCCGCTTCGAGCGCGGCCGCCTCGTCGCCCGCGACTGCGGCTTCTTCGCCAACGAGATGGGGCTGCTGACGAGCAACGACCCCGAGGCCGAGCTCGCCGTCGAGGGCTGCGAGTTCGCGCGCAACCTGCGCCCCGACGGCCACAACCACCAGCTCTACGCCGGCCGCATCGGCTCGCTGCTGGTGCGCGGCTGCTGGCTGCACCACGGCACCATCGGCCACCTGCTGAAGAGCCGCGCGGCGCTGAACCGCGTGCTGCACAACCGCCTCACCGACGAGCCGGGCGGGCGCTCCAGCTACGAGCTGGAGTTCCCCGACGGCGGCGTCGCGCTCGTCGTCGGCAACGTCGTGCAGCAGAGCGCGGCCACCGAGAACCCGATCCTGGTCTCGTTCGGCGCCGAGGGCTACCGCGGCCCGCGCCACGCGCTGGTGATGGTGCACAACACGCTGGTCGACGAGCGCGGCGGCGGCAGCCGCTTCCTGCGCGTGGCGCCCGGCGCGACGGTCGAGCTGCGGGCGCTGAACAACCTGCTGTGCGGTGACGCCGAGGCGCTGGAGGCCGCCGGCCCCGGCGAGTACCGCCACAACCCGCGCGTCGACCGCCGCGCCTTCGCCGACGCGGCGGCCCGGGACTACCGCCCGGCCAGCGCGCGCGCCGTGCCCGCCGACGCCGTCGACAGCGGCCGCTTCGACGGCCAGACGCTCGCGCCGCGATTCGAATACCGACACCCCTGCAGGCTGGCGCCGCTGGACGGCGCCGCGCGCCGCCCCGGCGCCCTGCAGCAGCCCGCCCACGCATGATCACGACCACCACGCTGCCGCTCGCCCGGCGCGCGCCCGACCACGAACTCGCCGTCGGCGAGCCCCGCTTCGCCGACCCGCAGCTCGCCGAGCTGGCTCGCCGCGACGGCCAGGCCGCCGCCTGGCACCGCGCCGCGGCGACCATCGACGGCCTGGACGGCGCGGTGCGTGCCGCCGCCGGCGTCGACGGCCCGTTCGCCGTCGGCCTGGCCGACGCGCGCGGCCGCGTCTTCCTCGCCGTCGACCGTTTCGCCGTGCGTTCGCTGTGCTGGCGCCTGGTCGGCGGGCGGCTGCTGTTCGCCGAGCGTGCCGACGCGCTGGCCGCCGCCGAGCCGGCGGCGCCGCTGTCGTCGCAGGCGATCTACGACTACCTCTATTTCCACGCCATCCCGTCGCCGCACACCGTGTTCCAGGGCGTGTTCCGCCTGCCGCCGGGGCATTGCGCCTGGTACGACGGGCAGACGCTGGAGATCCGGCGCTACTGGGAGCCGCGTTTCGAGGAGCCGGCCGCGCCCGACTTCGACGCGCTGGCACGCGGCTTCCGCAGCCGGCTGCGCGAGGCGGTGGCCGGCGAGCTGGACGGCAGCAAGCCCGGCTGCTTCCTCTCGGGCGGCACCGACAGCTCGACGGTGGCCGGCATGATCAAGGACATCGCCGGGCGCGCCGCCACCTACTCGATCGGCTTCGAGGCCGAGGGCTACGACGAGATGGCCTTCGCGCGCATCGCCGCCAAGCGTTTCGGCACCGAGCACCACGAGTACTACGTGACGCCGGCCGACCTGGTGCGCAGCATCCCCGAGGTGGCGCGCCACTACGACCAGCCGTTCGGCAACTCGTCGGCGCTGCCGGCGTACTACTGCGCGAAGATGGCCCGCGAGGACGGCGTCACGCGGCTGCTGGCCGGCGACGGCGGCGACGAGCTCTACGGCGGCAACGCGCGCTACGCCAAGCAGCGCATCTTCGGCTGGTACGACACCGTGCCGGGCGTGCTGCGCCGCGGGCTGCTGGAGCCGCTGCTGGAGGGCACGCCGATCGGCGCGCTGCCGCTGGCGCGCAAGGGCCGCAGCTACGTCGAGCAGGCCAAGGTGCCGCTGCCCGACCGCATGCAGATGTACAACCTGCTGCTGCGCCTGGGCACGGCCGACGTCTTCACGCCCGACTTCCTGGCCCAGGTCGACGCCGAGGAGCCGCTGCGCCACCAGCGCGCCGTCTGGCGCGAGGCCGGCGAGGCCGGCGCCCTCAACCGCATGCTGGCCTACGACTGGCGCTACACGCTGGCCGAGAGCGATCTGCCCAAGGTCTGCGGCAGCACCTCGCTGGCCGGCGTGGCCGTCGCCTTCCCGTTCCTGGAGCGCGGCGTCGTCGACTTCTCGCTGGCCCTGCCCACCGAGTACAAGCTCAAGGGGCTGAAGCTGCGCTGGTTCTTCAAGGAGGCGCTGCGCGGCTTCCTGCCCGACGAGATCCTCACGAAGAAGAAGCAGGGCTTCGGCCTGCCCTTCGGCGTCTGGGCCACGCGCGACCCGGCGCTGAAGGCCTTCGCCACCGACACCCTGCAGTCGCTGGCAGGCCGCGGCATCGTGCGCCGTGAGTTCATCGAGACCCTGCTCGCCGACAGGCTGCCGGCGCACCCCGGCTACTACGGCGAGATGGTGTGGATCCTGATGATGATGGAGCAGTGGCTGCAGGGGCAGGCGGGGCGGCGGGTCGCCTAGGGGCGGTCGGCCGCGACCACCACCGGAAGCCCGGGGGCGGAAAGCCCGGAAGCCCGGGGTCAGGTCTCGCAAGACCTGACCCCGTCTTCTGCGGGTCGCGCGCAGCCCGTGGTCTGGGTCACGAAAGCTGGGGTCGCGTGCCCGGGGTCAGGTCTTGTGAGACCTGACCCCGTCTTCCGTCTTCTGCGCGAAAGCTGGGGTCAGGTCTTGTGAGACCTGACCCCAGCCCCCCTGCGGGTGCCCCCAACGCGGCTGGAATCGGCACTGCGGCCGCGGCACCCTCGCGCCATGGCACGCCCGCTGCGCATCGAGTTTCCCGGCGCCACCTACCACCTGACCAGCCGCGGCAACCGTCAGGAGCCGATCTACCGCGACGACGCCGACCGACGCATCCACCTCGCCGTGCTCGGCGACGCGGCGCGGCGCTTCGACGTCGCCGTGCTGGCCTACTGCCAGATGGGCAACCATGTCCATCTCCTCGCGCAGACCAGCGAGGCCAACCTGTCGCGCTTCATGCGCCACCTGAACGGCGTCTACACGCAGCGCTTCAACCGACGTCACAGGATCTCGGGCCACCTGTTCCAGGGCCGCTTCGGCGCATCGCTGGTCAACCGCGACGACTACCTCGTCACCGCCTGCCGCGACATCGAACGCAATCCGGTGGCATGCGGCCTGGTGGTCCATCCCGCCGACTGGCGCTGGTCCAGTTGCCGGGCCCACCTGGGCCTGGAGCCGGCGCCCGACTGGCTGGATGACGATGGTCTCCAGGCTTTCCTGCTGGGGCGTGCGCCGGCGAGCGAGGACGAGCGCTGGCAGGCGCGTGCGCTGTACGCGCAACTCGTCGGGCAGCCCGTGACGCGACCGGCTGCGAAAGCTGGGGTCAGGTCTCACGAGACCTGACCCCGTCCGTTGGCGGCGCTGGAACCTAGAAACCTGGGGTCAGGTCTTATGAGACCTGACCCCGTTCGGCATGACCCCGTTCGGCAGCGGCGGCGCAAGCTGGGGTCAGGTCTTGAGAGACCTGACCCCGCCCCCTCGTTCGGCAGCGGCGGTGGAAGCTGGGGTCAGGTCTTGAGAGACCTGACCCCGCCGTTAGACGAGCACCTCGGTGACGGGGGCGTGGCCGAGGAAGGCCTGCGGGCTGGCGCTGGCGCCGTAGGCGCCGGACTGGAAGACGACGACGAGGTCGCCGACGTCGGCCGGGGGCAGGCTCATGCGGTCGGCCAGCAGGTCCAGCGGGGTGCACAGCGGGCCGACGGCGGTGGCGGTCTCGCGGGCCTCGTCGCCGAGGCGGTTGCCCACCGTCACCGGATAGTTCTTGCGCACCACCTGGCCGAAGTTGCCGCTGGCCGCGAGGTGGTGGTTCAGGCCGCCGTCGCAGACCAGGAAGACCTGCCCGCGCGACAGCTTGCGGTCGACGACCCGCGTGACATAGACGCCGGCCTCGCCGACGAAGTAGCGGCCGAGCTCGATGACGAGGCTGGCCTCGGGCAGCTCGGTGCGCGCACGCTCGGCCAGCGCCTGCAGGTTGGCGCCGATCGGCGCCAGGTCCAGCCGGGTCTCGCCGGGGAAGTACGGGATGCCGAAACCGCCGCCCAGGTTCAGGAAACGCACCGGCGCCGGCGCGTGCGCGGCCAGCCGCAGCGCGAGTTCGTAGGACTGGCGCTGGGCCTCGCAGATCGCCTCGGCGCGCAGGTTCTGCGAGCCGGCGAACAGGTGGAAGCCCTCGAACGCCAGCCCCAGCTCGCCGATGCGCGCCAGCAGCGCCGGCACGCGGTCGGCGTCGACGCCGAACTGTTTCGCGCCGCCCCCCATGCGCATGCCCGAGCCCTTCAGCTCGAAGTCGGGGTTCACGCGCACCGCCACCCGCGCCGGCACGCCGAACTCGGCCGCCGCCGCGGCCAGCACCGCCAGCTCACGTTCGGACTCGACGTTGACCAGCACCCGCGCCGCCACCGCCTGGCGCAGCTCGGCGTCGCGTTTGCCCGGCCCGGCGAAGCTGACCTCGGCGGCATCGGCACCGGCATCCAGCGCCACCTTCAGCTCGCCGCCGGAGGCGACGTCGATGCCGTCGACCAGCCCGGCCATGTAGGCGACCAGCGCCGGCATCGGGTTGGCCTTCATCGCGTAGTGCAGCTTGACGCCGGCCGGCAGCGCCGCGCGCAGCTCGGCGACACGCCGGCGCAGCAGGCCGCGGTCGACCGCGTAGAACGGCGTCGCGCCGACACGCGCCGCCAGCAGGCTCAGGCGCACGCCGCCGACGACGAGCTCGCCGTCGCGCACCGGGAACTGGTCCATCGGCGCATGCACCGGGACGGCGCGGGGAATCGGTTCGTTCATCTGCGGAGTTCAGCCCTGCCGCTCGAGCCACTGCGTGGCCAGCAGCTTGCGGTCGATCTTGCCGTTGGGGTTGCGCGGCAGCGGGCCGCACGCGGCCTCGACGCCGTGCGGCACCATGTACGCCGGCATGTGCTGCCGGCACTGCGCCAGCAGCGCGTCGCGGTCCAGCGCGTCGCTGCCGTCGGGCGCGGTGGCGATGACCTGGATCGCCTGGCCCAGCGCCGGGTGGTCGACGCCGAAGGCGACGCACTCGCCGACCAGCTTCGTCGCGTACAGCACTTCCTCGACCTCGGTCGGGCTCACCCGGTAGCCCGAGGTCTTCATCATCTCGTCGCGCCGGCCGACGAAGTACAGGAAGCCGTCGGCGTCGCGGCGCACGGTGTCGCCGCTGAAGACCGCGATCTCCGGGATCTGCAGCCCGGCGACACGCCCGCCGATGCCCGCCGGCAGCGGCTTGTAGCGCTCGGCGGTCTTCTCCGGATCGTTCCAGTAGCCCTGGCCGACCAGCGCACCGCGGTGCACCAGCTCGCCGGGCTCGTCGGGCGCGCACTCGCTGCCGTCGTCGCGCAGCACCAGGATCTCGGCGTTGGGGATCGCGCGGCCGATCGAGTCGGGCCGGCGGTCCACCTCCTCGGGCGGCAGGTAGGTCGAGCGGAAGGCCTCGGTCAGGCCGTACATCAGGAAGGGCTTGGCGCGCGGCACGCGCTCGCGCAGCGCGGCCAGCGTCTCGCGCGGCATGCGCCCGCCGGTGTTGGCGAAGTAGCGCAGCTGCTCGCCGATCGCCTGCGGCCACTCCAGCTGCGTCAGCTGGATGTACAGCGGCGGCACCGCGGTCAGGCCGGTGACCTTCTCGCGTTCCATCGCGCGCAGCACGTCGCGCGGCAGCAGGTAGTTCAGCAGCACCACGCGCGCGCCGGCGTGGAAGGCCGTCGTCAGCTGGCTGAAGCCGGCGTCGAAGGACAGCGGCAGCGCCGCCAGCAGCGTGTCGCCGGCATGGTTCTCCAGGTACGAGGCCACGCTCTTGGCACCGGCCACCATGTTGCGGTGGCTCAGCACCACGCCCTTGGGCCGGCCGGTGGAGCCGCTGGTGTAGAGGATGGCGACGAGGTCGGTGTCGATGACGCGGTGCGGCGCGCGCGTCGGGGCCGACAGCAGCTCGGTCCAGGACAGCACGGTGACGCCGGGAGCGGCGGCGGCGGCGGCAGCGGGGTCAGGTCCCATGAGGACCTGACCCCGGGCTTCGGTCGGTGCGGCGGCGGCGGGGTCAGGTCCCGTGAGGACCTGACCCCGGACCTGACCCCGGCCGTCGGTCAGCACGACGTGGCGCAGCGCCGGCATCTGCGCCAGCACCGGCGCCAGCAGTGCCAGCCGCTCGGGCGAGGTGACGAGCACACGCACGTCGCAGTCGCGGCCGATGTAGGCCACCTGCTCGGGCTTGAGCAGCGGGTTCATCGGCACCATCACGCCGCCGGCGGCCGGCGCGCCGAAGCTGGCGACGACGGTCTCGAAACGCTTCTCCAGGTAGATGCCGACACGCTCGGTGCGCGCCAGCCCCAGGCCGAGCAGCCCGTCGGCGCAGGACCGCACGGCCGCGGCCAGCGCGCCGTAGTCCAGCGTCGAGGCGCCATAGGTCAACGCCGGCCGGCTGGCCGAGCGCGCGGCGGCGGACCAGACGAGTTCGTGCAGCAGCACCGGTTCCGGAACGGGGACGGACATGTCTCGACGACGGTGGCGGGGACCGCGGCGATTGTCCCCGACGCATCCGCCCGCCACGCCGCACCGCCGACCCCGCATCACGGGGGAAAGCGTGACGCCGTTGGCGCCTGGCGGGCGGTCCATCCCCCCGGTCGAGTGCCGGCCCGCGAGGGACGCCACCCTAGAATCCGGCCGGTGTCTCCCTCCTTTGCCAGCGCCGGAAACCCGCCCCGGATCGACATCGTCCGCGAGGTCACGCGCGTCCTCGACGAAGTGCTGAGCCTCGGCGGGCGCGGCGCCGGCTTCACCCGCGACACGCCGCTGCTGGGCGCCGTGCCGCAGCTCGACTCGATGGCCGTCGTCTCGCTGCTGACCACGCTCGAGGAGCGCTTCAACATCGTCATCGCCGACGACGACATCGACGGCGACACCTTCGCCAGCGTCGGCGCGCTCGCCGACTTCGTCGCGTCCCGCCTCGTCCGCTGACCGGCCCCGCGAGCCGGCATCCGCGCATGCCCGCCGACACCCCGAGCACCGCCGCCGCCTCGCCGTTCGACGCCCACGAGTCGGCGGTGCGCTCGTACTGCCGCAGCTTCCCGGCGCTGTTCACGCGCGCCAAGGGCTCGCGGCTGCACGCCGCCGACAGCCGCAGCTGGATCGACTTCTTCGCCGGCGCCGGCACGCTGAACTACGGCCACAACCCCGAGTTCATCAAGCGCCGCCTCGTCGAGTACCTCGAGGCCGACGGCATCAGCCACGCGCTGGACCTGCACACCGCCGCCAAGGCGGCGTTCATCGAGACCTTCGTCGCCCGCGTGCTGGCGCCGCGCGGCCTGGACTACCGGCTGCAGTTCACCGGCCCCACCGGCGCCAACGCCGTCGAGGCGGCGCTCAAGCTCGCGCGCCGCGTCACCGGCCGCAGCGGCGTCTTCGCCTTCACCGGCGCCTACCACGGGCTGTCGCTGGGCGCGCTGGCGGTCACCGCCAACCGCGCCAAGCGCGCCGCCGCCGGCACGGCGCTGGGCGACGCCACCTTCGTGCCCTACCCCGACGGCCGCCTGCCGGCCGAGCAGACGCTGGCCTGGATCGAGCGCCTGTTCAGCGACGGCCACAGCGGCGTCGAGCTGCCGGCCGCGGTGATCGTCGAGACGGTGCAGGCCGAAGGCGGCATCCACGTCGCGCCGGCCGACTGGCTGGCGGCGCTGCAGGCGCTGTGCCGCCGCCACGGCGTGCTGCTGATCGTCGACGACATCCAGGTCGGCTGCTGGCGCTCGGGCGGTTTCTTCAGCTTCGAGCGCGCCGGCCTCGCGCCCGACCTCGTCGTGCTCAGCAAGGCCATCGGCGGCTACGGCCTGCCGATGTCGCTGCTGCTGATCCGCCCCGAACTCGACCGCTGGGCGCCGGGCGAACACACCGGCACCTTCCGCGGCAACCAGCTGGCCTTCGTCGCCGGCGCGGCGGCGCTGGAACACGCCACCGACACCGGGCTGGAAGCCGAGGTGCGGCGCAAGGGCGAGCGCGTCGCCGCGCGGCTGGCCCGGATCGCCGCGCTCGACACGCGGCTCGCGGTGCGCGGCCTGGGCCTGGTCTGGGGGCTGGACTGCAGCGCGCTCGGCGACGGCTTCGCCGAGCGGCTGTCGGCGCGCTGCTTCGAGCTCGGCCTGCTCGCCGAGACCGCCGGCCGCCGCGACACGGTGCTCAAGTTCCTGCCGCCGCTGACCACGCCCGACGACGAACTCGACGCCGGCTTCGACCTCGTCGCCCGCGCGCTCGGGGACCTGCTGCGTGGCTGAGCCCGGCCGCGGGCTCGACGCCCTGGCCGACAGCGCGCCGCCGCGCGACTTCGTGCGCGACACGGCGCCCGGCACGCGGCCGGTCGAGGCCGCGCTCGGCCCGGCCACCACCACCGCGGCACCGGCCCGGTTGCTCGCCGCGGCGGCCGCGCTGCTGGCGCTGCACGCGCGCCGCGAGACGGTCACGCTGGCGCTGCAGCGCAGCGGCCGCCGCCGGCTGCTGACGCTGGACACCGCGCCGGCCACCCCGTTCGGCGCCCTCGTCGCCGCCGCCGCTGCCGCGCTGGCCGCCGACGACGAGGCCGTGCCGGCGCTGCCGGCCGCGCTGCCCGGCGTGCTGCTCGACCTCGATGACGACGGCGCCGCCGCGGCCGACCTCGTGCTGCAGCCCGCCGCCGGCCGGCTGCGCGCCGACGCCTCGCTGTACCGCGCCAACAGCCTGCCGCCGCTGGCGCGCCAGCTCGAGCACCGCCTGGCCGCCACCGGCGACGACGCCGTGGCGCTGGCCGACCTGGCCTGGTTCGACGCCGCCGAACGCGAGCGCCTGCTGCGCGGCTTCAACACGCTGCGCCTGGACGTGCCGGCGACGACGCTGGCCGCGCTCGTCGACGCCCGCGCGGCGCAGGCGCCCGGCGCCGTCTGCGCCGTGCACGGCGAACGCACGCTCGACCGCCGCACGCTGCAGGCGCGCGCCAACCGCCTCGCGCGCCGCCTCGTCGCGCTCGGCGTCGGCCCGGGCTCGTTCGTGCCGATCGTCGTGCGCCGCGGGCTGGACTTCGCCGTCGCGATGCTGGCGGTGTGGAAGGCCGGCGGCGCCTACGTGCCGGTGGACCCAGGCTACCCCGAGCAGCGTGTGCGCCTGATGCTGGAGGACTGCGACGCCGCGGTGGCCGTCGTCGGCGCCGCGGCGCTGGCGCGCTACGGCGCAGCACTGGCCGCCTGCCCGGCGCTGCGCCACGTGGTCTGCCAGCGCGAGGCCGCCGCGCCGCCCGGCGCGGGCTACACGCTGCACGGCCCGCAGGCGCTGCAGGCGGAGGACGAGGCGCCGCTGCCGCCGCGTGCCGGCCCGCACGATGCGGCCTACATGGTCTACACCTCGGGCTCGACCGGCCGGCCCAAGGGCGCGATCGTGCGCCACGACGGCGCCGTCAACCACCTGTTCGCCCAGGCCCACGCGCTGGGCGAGGCGGCGGTCGCGCGGTTCCTGCAGAGCGCGCCGTCGTCGTCGGACATCTCGGTCTGGCAGTTCGCCGCGCCGCTGGCCTTCGGCGGCTGCTGCGTGGTGCTGGACGACGCCACCGACGTCGCCGCGCTGCTGCAGGCCGTGCGCCGCCACCGGCTGCAGCTCGTCGAGCTCGTGCCGGCGGTGCTGAAGTACCTCTGCGAGTACGCCGCCGCGCTGCCCGAGGCCGAACGCGCGCTGCCCAGCCTGCGCTGGATGATGGTCACCGGCGAGTCGGCGCCGGTGGCGCTGGTCAACGCCTGGCTGGCGCTGTACCCGGGCGTCCCGGTGGTCAACGCCTACGGCCCGACCGAGGCCGCCGACGACGTCGCCCAGGCCGTGCTCGCCGCGCCGCTGCCGCCGCGCCAGGCCACGGTCAGCATCGGCCGGCCGCTGGCCAACCTGGACCTCTACGTGCTCGACGAGCGGCTGCGGCCGCTGCCGGTGGGCGCGCCGGGCGAGCTCTGCGTCGCCGGCGTCGGCGTCGGCGACGGCTACTGGCGCCAGCCGGAGAAGACCGCCGCGGCCTTCGTGCCCAACCCGTTCGACGGCGCCGCCGGGCCGGTGATCTACCGCACCGGCGACCTCGCGCGCTGGCGCGACGACGGCACGCTCGAATGCGGCGGCCGGCTCGACCACCAGGTGCAGATCCGCGGCCAGCGCATCGAGCTCGCCGAGATCGAGGCCCAGTTGCGCCGCCACCCGGCGCTGGCCGACGTCGTCGTGCAGGCCTTCCACGACGGCGAGGGCGACGGCCGCCTCGTCGCCTTCGTCGTGGCGCGCGCCGAGGCCGACGACGCCGCGCTGCGCGCCCACCTCGCGGCGCGGCTGCCGGCGGCGATGCTGCCGGCAGCCTTCGTGCGCCTGGACGCGCTGCCGCTGAACCCCGCCGGCAAGGTCGACCGCCGCGCGCTGCGCCCGCCTGCGGCATCGGCCGCACACCGCCCCGCCGGGCGCGCCCCGGCCAGCGCGCTGGAGGCGCTGCTGGCGCGGCTGTGGGCCGAGGAACTGGGCCGGCCGGTGGTCGGTGTCGACGAGGACTTCTTCGCCCTCGGCGGCGACTCGCTGGCCGCGCTGGCCATCGCCGTCGGTGCCCGCGAGGCCGGCTGGACGATCCGCAGCGCCGACGTGCTCGCCCACCCCAGCGTCGAGCGCCTGGCGGCGGCGATGAGCGCCGCCGCGGCCGCGCCGGCGGCCCGTGGCGACGGGCCGCCCGAGCCCGCCGGCGTGCTGCGCCCGCTCGCCGACGCCGAACGCGCGGCCTTCCTCGCCGCCCACCCGCACTGGGCCGACGTCCAGCCGCTGACGCCCGCGCAACAGGGCCTGTACGTGCACTGGCTGCTGGCGCGCGACAAACGCGCCTACGTCGACCAGCTCGTCTACGAGCTCGACGGCGAGCTCGACCCGGCCGCCTTCGCCGCCGCCTGGAACGCCGTCGTCGCGCGCCACCCGGCGCTGCGCGCCGGCTTCCTGCGCAGCGCGCTGTCGCAGCCGGTGCAGGTCGTGGCGCAGGCGCTGGCCGTGCCGGTGGCGGTGCTGGACCTCACGGCGCTGGACGCCGCCGCGCAGGACGGCGCCTGGCGCGAGCACTGCCGGCGCGAGATCGACACCGGCTTCGACCTGACGCGCCCGCCGCTGATGCGGCTGCTGCTGGCGCGGCTGGCGCCCGGGCGCCACCGGCTGGCCTGGACACACCACCACCTGCTGCTCGACGGCTGGTCGCTGGCGCTGGTGCTCGACGAACTGCTGGCGCGGCTGGCCGGCCGCGCACCCGACGACGCCCCGGCCGTGACCGACGAGGCGCTGCGCGCCCACCTCGCCGCCGCCGAGCCCGGCCCCGGCCTGGCCTGGTGGCGCGACACGCTCGCCGGCGTGTTGCCGGCGCCGGCCTGGGACGCCGAGCCGCCGCCAGGCGCCGCGCCCGGCTACCACGAGCTCGACCTGGTGCTGCCCGCCGGCACCGGCACCGCGCTGGCCGCCGCCGCCGCCGGCTTCGGCGTCACGCCGACGACGCTGCTGCAGGCCGCCTGGGCGGTGACGGTGGCCCGCCACACCGGGCGCGACGACGTCGTCTTCGGCGTCGTCAGCACCGGGCGCGAGCTGCCGGTGCCGCGGCTGGGTGAACTCGTCGGGCTGTGCGTCGTCACCCAGCCGCTGCGCGTGGCCGCCGGCGCCGACACGCCGCTGGCCGCCTGGCTGGCCGCGCTGCAGCGCCGCGCCGCCGAGGCCCGGGCGCACGAGGCGGTGCCGCTGGCGCAGCTGGTGCGCACGCTGGCGCTGCCGCCGGGCCGGCCGCTGATGGAGACGCTGTTCGTGATGTCCAACTACCCCGCGCCGGCCGCCGCCGCCGGGCCGCTGCTGCTGCGGCCGGCGGCGCTGCGCACCGTGCCGGCCTACCCGCTGTCGCTCGTCGTGCTGCCCGGCGACGGCGCGGCGCTGCGCCTGGTGCACGACGGCCAGCGTTTCGACCCCGAGGCCGCCGCCGCGATCGGCACCACGCTGCTGCAGGCCGTGCAGCGCCTGGCCGGCGGAGAGGACCCGCGCTGACGATGAGCCTGGACTACGACCGTTTCGACCCCGCCGCCTGCGGTTTCCCGCGGCCGCGCGTGCCGGTGCTGGCGCCGCTGACGCCGGCCCAGCTGGGCGCGCCGCGCCCCGCGCCGGCCACGCCGCGCCGCCACTACGCCCGCGGCCGCTACGCGCTGCAGGCCGCCTACACGCTGGCCGGCGTCGGCCGCGGCGGCGCGCTGCTGGCGCCGGCCTACCACTGCCGCACGATGCTCGACGGCGCGCTGGCGCTCGGTGCCGAGGTCGTGCCCTACCCGCTGACGCCCGAGCTGCACCCCGACCTGGACGGCCTGCGCCGCGCCGCGGCCGCCTGCCGCACGCGGCCGGCGGCGGTGCTGGCCACGCACTACTTCGGCCTGCCGCGCGACATCGCCGCGCTCGCCGCCTGGTGCCGCGACGAAGGCCTCGCGCTCGTCGAGGACTGCTCGCACGCGCTGGTCGAGGCCGACCCCGGCGCCCCCGGGCGCGCGCCGCTGGGTGCCACCGGCCGCTGGGCGGTCAGCAGCCCGTACAAGTTCTTCCCCTGCCCCGACGGCGGCTGGCTGTGGGCCAACGGCGGCGCGCCGCTGCCGGCGCCGCCACGCGCCGCCGGCCTGGCCGACGAGGCGCGCGGGCTGCGCCAGGCCTGGGCGCAGTGGCGCCGCCCGCCGGTGGCGCCCGACGCCGCGGCGCTGGAGGCGGCGTTCGCCGCGCTGGCGCCCGGCGAGCCCGGCCGCGACTGGCTGGAGCACGACGGCGGCACCTCGGCCGACTACCGCGGCGCCGACGCCGGCCGCGCCGGGCTGCGCGTGTCGCGCTGGATCGAGCGCCGCAGCGTGCTGGAGTCGCTGGTGCAGGCGCGCCGGCGCCACTACGCGCAGTGGGTCGACGCGCTGGCCGGCCTGCCGGGCCTGCGGCCGCTGCTGCCGGCGCTGCCGGCGCACGTCGCGCCGTACATGGTGCCGGTGCTCGTCGACGAGCCGGCGGCGCTGTTCCCGCCGCTCAAGCGGCTGGGCCTGCCGATCTGGCGCTGGGACGACATGGCGGTGTCGGGCTGCGAGGTCTCGCGCCGCTACCGCCAGGGCCTGTTCCACCTGCCCTGCCACCAGGCGCTGGACGCCGCCGCAATGGCCTGGATGACCGGCGCGGTGCGCCGCGCCGCGCGCCGGCCGCCCCCCTGAACGCGGGGCCGCCGGGCGCCGTTCGAGAAACAGATCACTGTCCGGGCCCCCCGATGTGCAGGCGCCCCCCGGGGCGCGGCGGCCACCGACACCTAGAATCCAAGACTCCATCCGTCGCCGGCTGCAAGGAATCCATGGACCTGACGCGTGAAGTCATCAACGTGCTCGACGAGGTGCTGAGCCTCGGGGGCCGCACGGCGGGCTTCGATCGCGACACTCCGCTGCTCGGCGCCATCCCCGAGCTCGACTCGATGGCCGTGGCGACGCTGATCACCACGCTGGAGGAGCGCTTCGGCATCGTCGTCGACGACGACATCGACGGCGCCACCTTCGCCACCGTCGGCACGCTGGCCGACTTCGTCGGCGCGCGGCTCGCCGCCTAGCCCGCCGCGCGTCGTGCGCGGCATGCCGGCGACGCCCTGCCCCCGATGAACGCCACGCCAGAACCCCGGTTCATCGACGTCGACCCCGGCCCGCAGGGCCGGCGCTTCGTGCTGCACCACCGGCCGGCCGGCCCGGTGCGCGGCCTGGTCGTGCACGTGCACGCCTTCGCCGAGGAGATGAACAAGTCGCGCCGCATGGTGGCGATGCAGTCGCGCGCGCTGGCCGCGGCCGGCTTCGTGGTGCTGCAGGCCGACCTGCTGGGCTGCGGCGACAGCGACGGCGACTTCGGCGACGCCTCCTGGGCGCGCTGGGTGGCCGACGTGCACGCCGCGGTGCGCTGGCTGCAGGCGCGGCACGACGGCGCCGCGCTGCCGCTGTGGCTGTGGGGCCAGCGCGCCGGCAGCCTGGTGGCCACCGAAGCCGCCGCCGCGCTGGCCGCCGAGGGCCAGCCCTGCCACTTCCTGTTCTGGCAGCCGGCGCCGCTGGGCCGCGTGCTGCTGCAGCAGTTCCTGCGGCTGAAGGCCGCCAGCGAGCTGCTGGGCGGCCAGGCGCGTGCGGTGATGGAGCAGCTGCGCGCCGAGATCGCCGCCGGCCGCAGCATCGAGGTCGCCGGCTACGAGCTCGCCCCCGCGCTGTGCGACGGCCTGGAGCGCGCCACGCTGCAGCCGCCGCCGGCGCCGCCCGGGCGCATGGTCTGGCTGGAGACCTCGCCGGTGGAGACGCCGACGCTGGCGCCGGCCGGCGCCGCGACGCTGGCCGCCTGGCGCGACGCCGGCTGGCAGGTCGACGCCCGCGCGCTGCGCGGCCCGGCCTTCTGGCAGACCACCGAGATCGAGGACGCGCCCGCGCTGGTCGACGCCACCGTCGCCGCGCTGACCGCACCCCAGCCACTGCCCGCCGCGCAGGAGGCCGCCGCGTGAGCCGCATCGTGGCCGCGCCCGATGCCCGGACGAACGCCAGCGAAGCCTGGGGTCAGGTCTCACAAGACCTGACCCCGCCTGCCGCGGCGGCGCCCGGCGCGGCGCAGGCTTTCGCCTTCGGCTGCGAAGGCGAGACGCTGCTCGGCGTGCTGCACCGCCCGCCCGCCGGCGCGCCGGCCGCGGCCACCGGCGTCGTCATCGTCGTCGGCGGGCCGCAGTACCGCGCCGGCAGCCACCGCCAGTTCGTGCACCTGGCGCGCGCGCTGGCCGCCGGCGGCCACCCGGTGCTGCGCTTCGACGTGCGCGGCATGGGCGACAGCAGCGGCGCGCTGCGCAGCTTCGAGCAGATCACGCCGGACATCGGCGCCGCCGTCGACACGCTGGCGGCGCGCGCCGGTGTCGGCCGCGTCGTGCTCTGGGGGCTGTGCGACGGCGCCTCGGCGGCGCTGCTGTACCTGCACGAGCGGCGCGACCCGCGCGTGGCCGGCGTCTGCCTGCTGAACCCCTGGGTGCGCTCCGAGGCCAGCCTGGCGCGCACCCACGTCAAGCACTACTACACGCGCCGCCTGCGCGAGCGCGAGTTCTGGCTGAAGCTGCTGAGCGGCCGCGTCGCCGGCCGCGCGCTGGCCGAGCTGTGGCGCAACCTGCGGCGCGCCCGCGGCGAGGCGCCGCCGGCCGCGGCCCGCACCGCCGGCCCGTTCCAGCAGCGCATGGCCGAGGGCTGGCGCGGCTTCGGCGGCGGCGTGCTGCTGGTGCTGAGCGGTGACGACTACACGGCCAAGGAATTCCTGGAGACCTGCGACGCCTCGCCCGCGTGGCAGGCGCTGCTGCGGCGGCCCGGCACCCGCCGGCAGGACCTGGCCACGGCCGACCACACGCTGTCGGCACGCGCCGACCGCGACACGGTCGCCGCGCTGACCCTGGACTGGCTGCAGCGGCTCGCGGCCCGAACCCCCTGAAGACGATGGACGCGCGCGCACTCGACTGGCAGAACCTCCCCGCCCGGCAGCTCGAGGAGCCGGCATGGGCGGCGCAATGGGACACGCTCAACGCCGCCCGCGCCCGGCTGCCCTTCCTGTCGGCCTACGCGATGAACGCCGCGCTGCGCGCCTTCGGCCGCGGCGACGAGCGCCTGCTCGTCGGCACGCAAGGCGGGCGCTGCGCCGCGATGCTGCTGCTGCAGAGCACCGGCCGCGGGCGCTGGCAGAGCTTCCAGCCGTCGCAGATCCCGCTGGGCGCCTGGGTGGCCGAGCCCGGGCTGCAGCCGCAGGCGCTGGCGCGGCAGCTGCTGCAGGGCCGCCTGGGGCTGGCGCTGGTGCTGTCGGTGACGCAGGTCGACCCGCTGCACGCCGCGCGCCCGGCCGACACGCCCGCGCTGCGCGCCACCGACTACATCGAGACCGGCTGGATCGACGTCGCCGGCAGCTTCGACGACTACTGGGCGGCACGCGGCAAGAACCTGCGCAGCAACCTGCGCAAGCAGCACAACCGCCTGGCCGCCGACGGCGTGGCCTGCGAGCTGGTCGAGCTGCGCGCGGCCGACGAGATGGCCGGCGCGCTGGCGCGCTACGGCGAGCTGGAGAGCGCCGGCTGGAAGGCGCGCGAAGGCACCGCCATCCACCCCGACAACGCCCAGGGCCGCTTCTACCTGGAGCTGCTGCAGCAGGCCGCACACCGCGGCGAGGCCGTGGTGCACGAGTACCGGCTGGACGGCCGCACCGTGGCGTCGAACCTGAGCCTGGAGCGCGACGGGCTGATGGTCATCCTGAAGACCACCTACGACGAGAGCCTGGACAAGGCGCTGTCGCCGGCCTTCCTGCTGCACCACGACCAGCTGCGCCGCGTCTTCGGCGAAGGCCGCGTGCGGCGCATCGAGTACTACGGCCGCTTCATGGAGTGGCATTCGCGGTGGACGGAGCACAAGCGCGTGCTGCACCATCTGACGTGTTATCGGTGGGGGTGGCTGCAGAGCTTGAGGCGTCCGGCTTCCGCCTGAGGCCTGCCATCCCGTCGATGATCAGGAGGGCGACCCGATGAAACGAATCGACACGACACGCGCCAGGCTCATGGCCGGCACGCGCACGCTGGCCGGCCTGGTCATCGCGGCTGCCTGCACGGGGGCCTGGGCGCAAGTCGATGCGGGCTGGGAGTGCGGCAACCCGTTCAAGAACCACTTCGGCCCCTTCGACTACCGCAAGGCCGACGCCGGGACCAAGCAGCTCGTCGAGGGGGCCCACTTCACGCCCGGCGTGGAGTCCCTGACCAAGCCGAAGACGACGACCTACGCGACGATGGCGGGGGATGTCGGCTACACGCTGCACGTCTTCCCGAACCATCACCGGGCGCTGATGACGATGACGCGGCTCGGCGAGCGGCACAACTCCCCGCAGCCGCCGGCCGCCAAGTTCACCATCGACTGCTACTACAAGCGTGCCGTGGTGTACGCCCCGGACGACACCGTGGTCCGGGCGCTGTATGCGCGCTACCTGTTCAAGCAGGAACGACGCGACGAGGCCCTGCAGCAGCTCGCCGCGGGAGCCCAACAGGCGGGCGACAACCCGCTGTCGCACTTCAACCTGGGCCTGGTCTATTTCGACATCGGCGACTACGACCGGGCAGCCGAGCAGGCCTTGAAGGCCCGCGAGCTGGGCATGCCGCGCACCGAGCTGATCGACCGGCTGAAAGGTGTCAACAAGTGGGTCGAGCCGGGCGGTTGACGCAGCGCGGCGGTGGCCGTGACTGAGCGGGCCTGGCGTGCCCGGTACGCGGCGTTGCGCGTCGCCGAGACGCTGAGCGATCTGCGCGGCAACGCCGCCGGCCCGGTGCTGGGGGACACGCCGCCCCCCCGACAGCCGGCGTGGTGGGCCTTCGTCTCGACGATCGGCGAGCTGCACTCGACCGCGCCGCTGCTCGCCGCCGTGCAGGCGCGGCTGCCGGGGCTGCGCATGGTGCTCGTCACCGATCACGAGCATTACGTCCCCAGCTACCGGGCCCGCTTTCCCGAGGCCGACGTCGTGCACACGCGCGGCCACAGCCGCGATGCGAAGCGGCTGGCCGGCTGGCGCCCGCCGGCGCTGGTGGTCGTGGCCGAGATCCCGCTGCTGCCGGGAGATGCCCCCTGCCGCTGTTCGGCAGCGCTGCTGCTCGAGGCGCGGGCGGCCGGCGCAAGGCTGGTGGCCGTCAACGGCTGGCTCTACGGCGACACCCCGCCCAGCCGCATGGACCGCCTCGAACGCCGCCTGCTGGGCCCCGCGCTGCTCGGCCAGTACGACACGATCTGTGTCCAGGCCGAAGCGCAGCGGAACACGCTGGTGGCCCACGGCGCCGCCCCGGACCGCACCCACGTCGTCGGCAACCTCAAGCTCGACGCGCTGCGCAGCGCGGCGCCCCTCCCCGCGCAGCCCGGCGCAGCGCTGCTGCGGGCCGTGGCGGCCGCCGGCCGGCCCGTCGTCGTCGCCGGGTCGCTGACCCGCCAGGACGAGGAGTCCCTGCTGCTGGACGCCTTCGTCGAGCTGCGCCGGCAGCGCCCCGGCGCGCTGCTGGTGGTGGCCCCCCGGCACCCCGAGGTGGTCTCGAACCTGGAGCGGCTGGACGGCGCGCTGGCGCGGCGCGGGCTGCAGGCGAGCCGCCGCTCGGCGCTGCGCGAGGGCCTGCCGGCCGAAGGCTTCGACGTGCTCGTGCTCGACACGATCGGCGAGCTGCGCGGCTGCTACGCCGACGCCGACGTGGCGCACGTCGGCGTAGACCACAACGTGCTGGAGCCGCTGCTGTTCGGCAAGCCGACGACGGTCAGCGGCCGCTGGTGCCGGGACTACCCGTCCTACCCGGTCTTCCGCCGCCTCAGCGATGCGGGCGCCCTGCAGCACGCCGCCGACGCGGGCGCGCTGGCCCGGGCCTGGGACGAGGCCATCGCCGGCCGTCTAGCAGGCCTGGTCGAGGCGGCGCGGCGCGAACTGGGGGCCGAGCCGAGTTCGCTGGAGCGACACCTGGCGGTGCTGGAGCCCGTTCTGTCGCGGCTGGCCTGAGCCCCGAGCCCCCCGAGTCGAGTGCCCCCTAAAGACAACGGATGCGGCCGTGACTTAACACCAGACGGCCCGAACGCGGCGCGCCAACAATTGTGACGAGAAGCAACCGCTCGTCATGCCGCCCACGCCCTTCATCACGGTGGTGATCCCGTTCTTCCAGCGCGAGCCGGGCATCCTCGCCCGCACGCTGCGTTCGGTAGCCACCGTCGGATACCCGCTCGACCGGCTCCAGGTGCTTGTCGTCGACGACGAGTCGCCTTGGCCGGCGTGCGACGAATTCGCCACCTCGCCGCCGCCTCCCGGGATGGTCGTGCGTGTCATCCGCCAGGCCAACGGCGGGCCCGGGGCGGCGCGCAACACGGGCCTGGCCCACCTGCCCGCAGGCACCGAACTCGTGGCCTTCATCGACTCGGACGACGAGTGGATGCCGGGCCATCTCGACCGGGCGGTGAACGGCCTGTCGGCCGGCTTCAACGCCTACTTCGCCAACCTCCACCATCCGGGCGAGGCGCAGGACGAGTTCGCCAAGTCGGGACGCATCGACCCGAGCCGGCACCCGGCCATCGGCTCCGCGCCGGGGCTGCACGCGTACCAGGGCGACATCGTCCACCAGATCACCACCGCCAACGTCATCTACATGACGACGCTGGTCATCGTGGCCGCCGAGCTGGGATCGGTGCGCTTCCAGGAGTCCTTCCGCCGCGGCGGCGAGGACTACCTCTACTGGCTGGACCTCGACGCCGCCGGCGCCCGCTTCGCCTTCTCCAGCCTGCCCGGCGCGCGGCGCGGCATCGGCGTCAACCTCTGGGACAGCAACGGCTGGGGAAGCGACGGCCTGGCCCGGCGAATCCACGACGAGGCGCGATACCGCCAGCTGGCCCTGCAGCGCTACGCGCGCAGCGATCAGACGCGCACGGCGCTTCGGCAGGAGATCCGCCGGCTGCGGTCACTGATGGTGCACGACGCGCTTCATCGCTTGCGACGTGGCAAGGCGCTGGAATGGAGCGTGATCTGGCGAATGCTGCGCGACACCGGCCCGAGCTCAGGCCAGGCGTCCGGCCTGCCCGCGATCAGGCCCCAGACCTGACGCACGCGGGCCCACGCGCCCGCCACGGAGGGCAGCTCGCACGGGCGGCCCCCCCCGAACGGCGTCAGGAGGGCCAGACAGGCGCCAGCGACAGGCTGCCTTGGCTGGCCTGCGTCGAAGCCGCTCTGCCGCGTGCCCAGGCCTCGAGCAGCGCCGCATAACGCTGCACATGCGTCTCCAGCAATCGTTCGTCGCTGAGCATCGGCCTGCGCTGCGCGGCGGCCCGAAGCTCGGCTGCGGCCCGTGCCTGGTCACGCACGCCCGAACTGCGGGCCGGCGGCGGCGCCCAGTGCTCGTGCCACAAGCCTGCCGTGCGCAGGCCACGCTTGACTGCCGCCTTGAACCGCCCACCGCGCGGCAGGGCGCGCGACGCGTCGAACAGGGGCGTCACGTGCTTCGGCGCGTAGTCCATGCGCAGGCTGGACAGCCAGTCCTGCCACTTGAACTCCAGCACGATCGGCGAGCAGGTCACCGGCACCCAGGGCACGCGGTACAGGTCGGCGACGATCGCGCCGTGCATCGTCTCGGTGAGCAGGATGTCGCAGCGGCGGATCTCGTCGAGGACGCGCTCCACGGGCCAGTGGCAGCTGATGAGATGCACGCCCGCCTCGCCGCACACCGGGGCCCAGTCGAAGTCGCGCAGCGCGCGCCCGGTCAGCATCAGCCCCACGGGCACACGCTTCAATGAAGTCGGCGGCAAGGGCACGAGGCGCAGCAGGACGGCGGCATCGGTGATCACCTTGTCGGCCGGCAGGCCCAGGCGGTCTGCACTCAGGAACCCGCGCACGGCGTGAAACTGCAGCCGGCCGTCGTAGGCCGGCAGCCCGCCATAGCCGACGCCACTGCCGAACACGTGCTTGACCGGCCCGACCGGCAGGCGGTGGTTGAGCAAGGTGCCGATGCCCACCAGCAGTTCCCGGCCGTCGTCATCCAGCAAACCAGGCAGCAGCCGGGGCCACAGCCAGGGGTTCAGGTCGTCGCCGAAGTTGCCTTCGGGGTCATGGAAGTAATGCAGCTTCATGCGCGCTCCGGCCGTCGGCTCCGACCCACGCGTCGAAAGCGCGGTCGAACCGTCCGGAGGCTAGGCCGGCCATGTGGCAGGCGCGTGAAAGCGAGGCGAACCCCGACGCCGACGTCAGCGCGCGCGATCGCTTCGCCAACGGCGATTCAGCCAGTCGCGTGCCGGCTTCTCCACGAGGTAGAACGACAGAAGCGCAACACAGCACGCTGCGCCCAGGCCTGCCAGGGCCCCGCCGGGCAGCGTCGACTTCAGCTGGAAGAACGGCTGTTGCCAGAGGTAGAGCGAAAACGACCACAGGCCCAACCGGCGCAGCAACCTGGCCGAGAGCAGGCGTTGGAACCATGCACCGGACTCGCCGAGGTGGTTCACGCTGAATGCCAACAGCAGAGGCAGCAAAGCCTGCGACCACCAAGGCCCGCGTTGAGCCAGCACGAAGGCCGTGAGAAGCGTGACGACCGGCAGCCAGGGCGGCACATGGCGCTGCAGCCCGTCGCAGCTGAGCCGATAGCCGGCGGAGACGAACAGCGCAGCCCCTGCGACCTCGGTGCCCAGCGCGCCCCACCGGGGAGCGGCAGCCCCGATGCGGACATAGACGAAGCCGGTGGCGATGCAGCCGAAGCCGATGGCCAGCAGCCACAACCCCTCGCGGCCCCGCAACAGGGGGACGAGCGCGAGAAGGCTCATCAGCAGATAGCAGTGCTCCTCGACGTTCAGCGACCAGAGGTGGCCGATCGGCATCCCGGTTCCCCAGATGCCCGATGCGGGGTAGTAGGTGCGCAGGAAGAACAGCGTCGACCAGAACTCGGCCGCCGTGAAGCGCTGCCCCCAGGTCCACGAGGCGGCAAACACAGCGGCGACGAACAGCACGAAGGCGGGCAGGATGCGACTGGCGCGGCGGCGGTAGAACACCGGCAGAGGCTGGCGCTTCACGAAGAGAATGTTCGCCATCAGCCGGCCCGACAGCACGAAGAACATCGACACGCCGAAGCTGCCGCCGTCCAGGCCCGGCAACCAGAGGAAGTGGCCCTGCAGCACCCCCAGGATCGACAGCCCGCGCCAGCCGTCCAGGTAGTCGACATGGTCCGCCCCGCCCGGGGCCGGAGCCAGGAGCTGCTCGTCAGGCCGGCCCATGACGGCGGCTCAGAGGCAGGCCTTCACCGCCGGCTGCCGCTGACGAGACGTGGCTCGCGCGGCGCCGTGCCGCCCATCAGTCCTCCCGGCGCACGAGCAGGCAGTCGAACTCGATGGCCGCCATGTCCGCCGAGCGACTGACCGCGAAGAATCCGGCGGGACTGAACCCGAGGCCCTCCAGCTCCGCCAGGACGTCGCGGTAACGCGGCATGCCCTTGTAGATGGGTTGGACGCAGACCTCGGTCTGGATGACCTTTACGCGAGGCAGGATGCCCGAGGCGCCGCGGATGACCTCCAGGTCGAACCCCTGCGTATCGGCCTTGAGAAACAGGCGGTCGGACGCCGGGAGTTCGATCGCGTCCAGTCGCTTGACCGGCACGGCAACGGTTTGCCGCACACGGTTCAGATCGGCGAACTGGGGTTGCCCGGTGTTGTCGGGCTGGAGAAAGGAGCTGAACTCACCTCGGTGCATGACGTTGAGCGCCAGTTCCGCATCAGCGCTGCCGAGCGCCAGGTGGTGCACCTTCCAACGCGGATCAGCGGCGGCGCGAGCGTTCAAGCGCTCGGCCAGGTCGGGCTGCGGCTCGAAGGACACGACTTCGCCTTCATAGCCGGCCTCCAGCCGGAGGAAGTCGTGGTACTGGCCGGCATTGGCGCCAACGTCGAGAACGAGGTCGACCTGATGGTGACGCAACAGTTGGCCGGTCAGCGTCGCCTGAGCCATGCCTGGCTGACGCCAGGCCGGGACGACGGCATAGCCCAGGTGCGCGGCGATGTTGTTCAGCACTTCCTTCAAGTCGAGCTCCTGGTGACGAAACGATCACGTCGAACGCGGCTGAACCCGAGCTGAACGCGGCGGAATCCAGGACTTGAGGATCGCGAGGGGGGCATCGACACCCACCCGCCAGCCCAGCGACGCACGATACGCACTACGCGCCGCTGCGGCGTCACCGCGCATGCGTGCCTGCCACCCCAGGAACAGGTAGTGTTCGGCGATCCGCTGCCGATATCGACGGGCCCAGGCACTCGGCATCGCGGCCTGCAGGCGCTGGTAGTTGCGGATGTGGGCGACCAGCCGGCCCTGGGTCAGCTTCGGCACGTCATGGGACAAGCCATCGGGATGCTGTCGATAGGCATGCAGCGCTGTCGTGATGAAGCCCGTCTCGTGGCGCTCCATCACGCGCCACCACAGATCGTTGTCCTCGCAGTTTCGAAGGTCCGTCGGGAAGAGCTGCCCGAGCGACTCGAGCGCGGATCGACGCAGCATCACGCCGCTCGTCTGGATGCCGGTGTAGACGCAGGCGGTGAAATAGAGGAACTCCGGTCTCGCGACAAAGAATCCCGGCTCGCGTTCGGCGACGTAGGGACGAGCCTTGTCGACAAAGGACAGAGACTCGAAGTAACTGCCGATCGGATGGCCGTCTGCCTGAACCAGCTCGCTATCGCCGAACAGCAGGCCCAGCGACGGCCAGCGATGCATCAGGGCCAACTGGTGTTCGAGCTTTTCGACCCGCCACCAGTCGTCCGGATCCAGCAATGCGACGAATTCTCCGGATGACGCCTCGATGGCCCTGTTGCGAGGTCCGCTCGGGCCTCCGGAGTTCTCCTGGCGCAGCAGATGCAGCCGCGAGTCCTGCTGGCACCAGTGCGCGCAGCGCATGGCCGTGTCGTCGGTCGAGCCGTCGTCGACGATGAAGGCTTCCCAGTCGGTGAAGGTCTGGGCGACCAGCGAGCCGAGGGCCTGGTCGATGAACGCGGCACAGTTGAAGGCGGGGATGACGACCGAAACCGATGGCTTCATGGAGGCGCTGTCGGCGGCTCGTTCCATACCGCCCGCCGTCATCCTCGGTGTCGAATATCGGAATCACAACGGCCTCCCCCAAGAATGCAAGGCGGCGCGATCCCCGAGGAGGGAATGGAGGATCAGCGCTTGTGGCCCGCCAATTCGGACCCCTGGCCCGCAGCTGCCGCTCTCGGCTGGTCGAGGCTCAGCATGGCGGCATAGACCCTTGCACAAGACTCGTCGTCACGATCGGGCATCGCACGCTCCATGCGCGCCAGAAACTCCGGAGCAACACGGCAGCCATCGTCGAAGAAGGCCTCCAACTGCACCAGCAGTTGGTCCTCGTTCAACGCCACCGGGCCGAACCCGTCGCGCTCGTAGTCGAAGTACCCTGGCCGCCAGTTGTGTCCGCCGCCGTAATACGACTGCTGATCGAACTGGTAATAAAAAACCGGCCGGCGCAAGAAGGCCATCGTGAACGCGACCGAGGTGTAGTCGGTCATGAAGGCTGCGGCACGCGCGAAGACACGCTGTATCGAGGTGTCGCCCGCCGTGACCAGCTGGACGTCCGGCGGCAAGCCGAAGGCCTCGATGTACGGCACGGCGTTCGGATGCGGCATGAAGGCGAGCTTCAGGCCCGCCTCGGCCGCCCGCGCATGCAGGCGCGGACTGCCGAGCACGGCACGCCAGCGCGTGGCGTACTCCGAGGCGGCGAACGCCGTGACCCGCTCCTGAGGCGTGCAGGCCTGGGCACGATCGTCCACCAGACTGCCTCGCCAGGTCGGCATGACGAGCAGGATGTTGGCTTCGTCGGCGGGGGTCTCGTCCGCGTAACGCAGAAGCCGGTCGTGTCGCGGCAGGCCGGTGCGGCGGACCTCACGGTCGGTGTACGGGTACGCCGTGTCGTCGCCGACGATCGACTCGTGCTCGGCAGGGCTCGAACTGACGAAGCAGTCGAACTCGCGCGGGCCCAGCCAGTGGGACAGGTCGTCCTTGATGACCCCGTGCTGCAGGAAGGTGTAGCGCCACTGCATCGCATCACCGAAGAGACGGCGGTCGAAGCCGCCGAAGACCCACTCGGCATGAGACGACACGATGTGCTCCGCGTTGAGGACCAACAGCTTGCGGCGCCAGCCGGGCGGCATCAGCCGGAAGCCCTCGGCCTGCAGACGGGGCCAGTCGGCCGACTGCGGGCTCAGCATGAACCACGCATTGACCTCGGGATGCTGCTGGCGCACCCAGCGATAGAGGTGTTCGGCGCTGTCGTCGGCGTTTTCTTCACGGTCGATGAAGACCCAGGAGCGGCCGTATCGCCAACGTACGGGCGCCGAACGGGCCAGTGCCTTCAACAGCCTCACCTTCCAGCCTCTCCAGCCGGCAGGCAGCGGCTCCTGCCCTCCCTTGCCAGGCGGGAAGCCGGCACGTATCCGGGCCGGCAAACCGCTTCCGTCCCCGGCCTCTGCGGGCGCCGCAGGACGAGCGGAAAACGGCTGGGGCCCGAGTGCCAGCGCAACCAGTCGCCCGTCGACCTCCAGTTGGAGCGAGCGCGCCTCGGCGATGTCCACCCAGGCGATGCGTTGGCGCAGCAGGCGGCGGCGGAAGTAGTTGCAGGCCCGCCGCTTGGCGAACGCGGGCGACACCTCGCGACCATCGACGAGCAAGCGCTCCGCAGGCGGCTCCCCGTGGATCCAGTAGCTGACGCGGGCCAGGCCCTGGCGATGATCGTAGGCGTCGACGGCCGCGCCACAGACCAGGCTCGGGTCGCGGTAGGCCAGCAGCACGTGCCGGATCTCGGTCGTCGCACCGGGGAACGACGCCACGGCGTCGACCTCGATGTGAGCCATCAGCGTCCGCACGCGCTCATGGAAGACGGCGGCCATGGCTTCGTCGACGACCACCGTCGGCGCCCGTTCGCGCCCGTCGACGCTGAAGTACCAATGAAGACGTTGCAGCACCGCGCACTGCAACGCCAACGGCACGTCGCCTCGCCGGGCAGCGGCAGCCAGCGGCGGCAGCAGCACGTCGCGGAGCACGGCGTCGTAGCTCGCCGGATCGCGCCAGAACGCAGCGGGCGGCTCCGCGGCCGGAAAGCCGGGAAAGACGGCGTCGAAAGGGTCGGAATCGCTCATCTCGGTTTCATGCGCGGCTGCGCAGAAGTGCGAAGGCCTGGCGGAAGTCCTGCAGGAACTGGCGGGCCAGCAGATGCAGCGCGACGAGGTAGACGACGGCCCCGGCCCCCACGTGCAAGGCCAGGGCGAGCGCCGGCGGCGCCGTCCATGTCGCACGCAAGGCCGAAGTCGCGAGCCACATCAGCGCCGCGGCCGCCACAGGAGGCCCCAGCACCTGCAGCAGGTGGCGCGAGCCCAGGCCGATCAGGCCGAAGGCCGTGCGCGCTGGAAGGAGGACGTACAGCGACGTCAGCGCAACACTCGCAGCGACGACCTCGATGCCGAACGGCATCGCCGCGAGCACGCCGGCGATCGTCAGCACCGTGCCGGCGGCGTTGTAGCGGAACGCCAGGCCGACGCGGTCGTTGGCGTTGAACAGCGGCGACGCGATCGCGGTGCCGGCGCGCAGGGCCGCGCTCAGGCCGAACATCGCCATCACCGGGATCATCGCGCGCCACTGCTCGCCGTAGAGCACCAGCACCAGCTCCTGCGCGTTGGCCGACACGCCGAAGCCGATCGGCACCACCACCGCGGCCAGCAGCCGGCCGGCGCGCAGCACGAGCTGGCGGAAGCGCTCCGGATCGGCCTGCAGCGCCGAGAAGGCCGGAAACAGCACCTGCTGGATCGGCATCGCGATGCGGCCGCGGATCTCGTCGGTCAGCGAGCGTGCGTTCTGGTAGTACCCCAGCGGTGCGGCACCCAGCTGCCGGCCGATCAGCAGCAGGTCGAGGTTCATGTTGACGTAGTACAGCGCCGTGTTGCCGAAGTAACCCGCGCTGGTGCGCCACGTGCGCGCGATGAAGGCCCCGTGGTAGCGCCAGCGCGGCAGGTAGGGGGCGCAGGCGAAGTACAGCGCCGTGTTGGCCACCGTGCCGACGAGCGCGCCGATCACCAGGCTCCACATGCCCAGCCCGGCGAACGCGCAGGCGACCGCCGCCACGGTGCGGATCACCACCGTCAGCATGTTGATCCAGAAGTTGGCCTTGAAGCGCATCAGCCGCGCCAGCACGACGGACGGCACGGTGGTCGCGCTGCCGATGACGAAGTTCAGCGCCATCACGCGCAGCAGCGGCCCGACGGTGGGATCGTCGAACAGCAGGCCGGCGCCGAAGGACGCGGCGAAGACGAACAGCCCCAGCACCGTGCCGATGGCCATCGAGGCCCAGAACACGGTGTCGAGCTGCAGCCGGTTGATGAAGCGGCGCTGGATCAGGACGTTGGCGAAGCCGAACGCGCCCAGCAGGCCGGCGAACTCGGTGACCACGGTGGCCATCGCCACGTAGCCGAAGTCCGCAGGCGACAGCAGCCGCGCGAGGATGGCCGTGGAGCCGAGCGTCAGCAGCGTGCGCAGGCCGATGCCGAGGAACTGGTAGCCGGCACCGCCGACGACGCGCCGGCCGAGGTCGTCGCTGCGCAGTGCGAACGACCGGCGCAGCAGGCTGTCGCGTCGTGCCATCGTCAGCCGCCGGACACCGAGCGCAGCAGCGACTTGGCGAGCACGGTCCAGCCCAGCAGCTGCCGGGGGTCGGTGCGCACCGCGCGCAGCGCGGCGCGGCGTGCGGTGGAGGCGTCACCGGCAACGAGGTGGGCGCCGGCGAAGTCGCTCCAGCTGCGGGCCAGCCCGCGGTCGACGTCGGCGCGGCGCGCCTGGCGCCCGTCGGGCCCGGCATAACCCCAGCGGCGCAGCGCGCGGCCCACGATCTCGCCCTTGTCGTTGGCCTTGGGCACGCGCTTGGTCACGTTGCCGGGGTGCAGCCGGTACAGCGCGTAGGGGCGGTCCACGCGCAGGATCGGCGTCACGCGCGAGGCACGAAGCCAGAGGTCGTAGTCCTCGCCGATGTGCAGCGTGGTGTCGAACCCCCCCAGCGCCTGCAGCAGCGCGCGGCGGGCCATCGTCGCGGAGGTCCAGACGTGGCAGTCGAGCAGCAGCTCGGGATAGATCCAGCCGCTGGGCCCGGGGTCGGCGTCGGCCAGCCCGTCGCCGCCGGCGCGCTCGGCCAGCCAGGCCGGGGCGGGCTCCGGCTCGTCGCTGGTCCAGTTCAGCCAGGCGGTGTAGACCATCTGCGCGTCGGGCTGCGCGCGCAGCCGCTCGAACTGCGCCTGCAGCTTGCCGGGCAGCCAGAGGTCGTCGGCGTCGATGAAGGCCACCCAGTCATGGCGCGCCTCCTCGATGCCGCGGTTGCGCGCGGCGGACACGCCCTGGTTGGCCTGGCGCACCAGACGCACCTGCGGGAACTCGCGTTCGACGAGTTCGGCCGAGCCGTCGGTCGAACCGTCATCGACGACGACGACGTCCAGCGTCACGCCGTGCTGCGCGAAGACGCTGCGCAGCGTGGCCGGCAGATGGCGGCGGGCGTTGTAGCAGGGGATGACGACGGAAACGCTGGGCAGCAAGGTCTGGCTCGGCGCAGGGCATGCACGAGCGGCGCGCGGGCCCGTGGCTGGTGACGATTGTTGCATCGGGGCGGCATCCGCCGCCCCCGCGTTCGGGGCGGTTGCGGACGCCTCCCGCATCCGGGCGTGAGCAGGTTCACGCCGCACTGGCGGCGATCAGAATCCGGGGCCCCGCCTGGCGCTAGGCTGCACCGTCCGAACCCCGACCCCGCGCATGAAGATCGCCCTGCTCTGCTCCGGCCTCGGCCACGTCGTCCGCGGCCACGAGGTCTTCGCCCGCGGCCTGTTCGAGCTGCTCGCCGACGAGCTGGACATCACGCTGTTCAAGGGTGCCGGCCCGGAGCTGCCGCGCGAGCGCTCGATCCCCTGCGTGCTGCGCACCGCCGCCGAGCTGGACCACATCCGCCCCTGCGTCGCGCCGAAGTGGGCCGACGCGGTGCGCGAGCAGGAGCGCACCCGCATCGAGCACGAGACCTTCGCCTGGGCCTGCATGGGCCCGCTGCTGGCCGGCGACTACGACGTCGTGCACTGCCTGGAGCAGGAGGTCTGCAACATCCTGTTCGACAACCGCCACGTGTTCCGGCGCACGCCGAAGATCGTCTTCTCCAACGGCGGCGCGATCCCCGCGGCCCGGCTGCCGCGCTGCGACTTCGTCCAGGAGCACACCGAGCGCAACCTGGCGCAGAGCGCCCGCGACAAGGCCTTCATGATCCCGCACGGCGTCGACGCCCGGCGCTTCCGCCCGGGGCTGGACAGCGACTTCCGCCAGCGCCACGGCATCGGGGCCGACGAGTTCGTGCTGATCAGCGTCGGCACCGTCTGCGTGAACCACAAGCGCATGGACCACGTGATCCGCGAGGTGGCGCCGCTG
This sequence comes from Rubrivivax sp. JA1026, assembly GCF_011065555.1. Classification (NCBI taxonomy): domain Bacteria; kingdom Pseudomonadati; phylum Pseudomonadota; class Betaproteobacteria; order Burkholderiales; family Sphaerotilaceae; genus Rubrivivax; species Rubrivivax sp. JA1026. The sequence goes on along the minus strand of NZ_JAALCQ010000002.1, from coordinate 510,059 downwards.
CCGGGCGTGCGCCTGGTCATCGTCGGCCAGGAGAACGGCGAGACGCCGGCGATCGTGGCTCTGGGGCGCGAACTGCTGGGCGAGCGCGTGGTCTTCACCAAGCTGCCGCACGCCGAGCTGCCGCAGGCCTATGCCGCCGCCGACGCCTTCGTGCTCGGCTCGCGGCACGAGACCTTCGGCATCGTCTACATCGAGGCCATGGCGATGGGGCTGCCGGTGTTCTGCACCGACCATCCGAACCAGAAGGACATCGTCAAGGAGGCGGTGTTCGTCGACATGAACCAGCCGGGCGCGCTGACCGCCGCGCTGCGCGACACGCCGCGCGAGCGGCTGGCCGAGCTGGGCCGGCGCGGGCGCGAGATCGTCGAGCAGCACTACGACCTGGAACTGCTCAAGCGCCACTACCTGGCGCATTACGCGCGCATCGCGGCGGCGCCCGACAGCCTGCCGGCCTACACCCTGGGCACGCGCCTGCGCGCGAACCTCCGCAACGCGGTGCGGCGCACGACGGGCCTGATTCAGGGCTGACCCTCTCCCACGACCGAAGGGCCGTCCACCCACCGGACGGCCCGCGAATTGCGTCATCGTCCGGCGTCCCGGCAGTGCCCGGGGCCTCGCCGCAGGCCACTGGCGGCACGCGGCGCGTCACCACCGGGGGGACGAGTTGGGCGCGACGGCAACTGAGTCAGAGAAGCGGGGAGCGTCCCGCGCCGACATCCCGGGCGACGGATGGGCCGCGGCGCTGTTCGCCAGCCGCGAGGACTGCGCCGCCGTGCTGCGGGCGCTGGAAGCGCTGGCCGCCGCCGCGCGCCGCGGCACCGTGGCGGACGTGCTGGTCAACGGCAACGCCGAGCTGGCCGCCGCCGTCTCGGCGGCCCTGGCCGCAGCCCCTGCGGGCAGCAGCCCGCTGCAGCTGCGGGTCTGGTCCCTGGCGCTCGGCGACAAGGCTCACTGCTGGAACGAGTACGTGCACCGGCTCTGGCCCGGGACGGGGACGACCTTCTTCATCGACGGCTACGTGCGTGTGCGGCCCGACGCCCTGCAGGCACTCGAAGCGGCGCTGGCCGCCGAACCGCAAGCGCTGGCCGCGGCCGGGCTGCCCAGCACGGGCCGAGGCGCCGCCGCGCTGCGTGCAGCGATGGAACGCGAAGGCGGGCTGCACGGCAACCTGCACGCGCTGCGCGCCGACACCCTGCACGCGCTGCGGCACATGGGTCTGCGCCTGCCGCTGGGCGTCTACCGCACCGACGGCATCGTCGGTGCGGTGCTGTCCTTCGGACTGGATCCCGCCCGGCACGACTGGGAACCACGTCGCCACATCGCGCTGGCCCGCGACGCCAGCTGGGACACCGAACCCCAACGCTGGTGGCGCTGGCAGGATCTTCGTACCCAGTGGCGGCGCCTGGACCGCCAGGCCCAGGGCGTGCTGGAGAACCGCGCCGTCTCCGACTGGCTGGCCAGGCACAGGCGGCCGGCGCAGGCGTTGCCGGCGACGGTGGAGCGTCTGGTGTCGCTCTGGGCGGCGGAGGACCCTCGGGCGCTGGCCGCGGCCCTCGCGCAGGACGGGCGCCGGCGTCGTGCCTGGGAGCGGCTGCAGAGCCCGCGGGACTGGTCGGCGGCACGGCAGCCGCCCGCCCTGCTGTTCGACGGCACCAAGGTCGCCGGCTGAGCGCCCCCGCCCCGGGGCTTCAGCCGGCCTTGCGCGCCAGCGCCCAGACCACCACCGGGAAGTCGGGCTCGTTGCGCAGCGAGCCGAACCAGCCGCGCCGCGCCCACTTCGTGAAGTTGGCCTTCACGCAGGCCCGGTTGCCCCAGGAACCGGTGACGATGCCGTCCTCCGGGAAGCCGCATTCCGCGAGGAAGTGGCGCATGCCGGTCTCGGTCCAGCGCGTGCAGTCGTGCGGGATGGCGTGCACGCGGATCAGGAACGGCGTCGTGACGAGGAAGTGGCCGCCGGGCTTGAGCATCGCGTGCACGTTGCGCGTGGCGCGGTACGGCCACAGCAGGTGCTCCCACACCTGGTCGGCGATGACGACGTCGAACTGCCGGTCCATCACGTCCTTGCAGATGTCGAAGGCCGGGTAGTTGGCCTCGGTGTAGCTGCGAAAGCCGAGGGTCTGGAAGAACTTGCCGGCGGAGATCTCCAGCGCGTCCAGGTCCGCCGGCCGCAGCGCCCGCAGCAGCTCGGCGCAGCGCTCGTACATCACCGGACGGGTCCAGTGCCGGTGGTCGTAGCCCAGCGCGTCCAGGCCGGACTTGATGCGCGCCTCGTTGCGCTGGAGGAATCGATGGACCCGATCGTTCATAACCCTCCCCTGGTCGAGCCGGCGACGAGCGGATCAGCTCGCCTGCCGAAGATTGCCGAGCATTCGCAGGCCGAAGCGCCAACGCGTGCGATCCCACGGCGTGAAGCGCGGCAGGCGGTGGTGATCGGCGCCGGCGCCCGCGGCACCCCATCCGGTGGTGACGGCGGCCTCGAAGCCGAGTTCACGCGCCATCGCGACATGCTCGTCGCCGAAGTCCTCGCCCGGCTTGCCGTTCGGGTAGGCGAACAGCCGCACCGGCGCGTCGACCAGGGCCTCGAGCGCGGCCTTGCCGTCGGCGATCTCGGCCCGTGCCGCAGGGCTGTCCAGGCGTGCCAGGATCGGGTGGCCGACGGTGTGCCCGCCGATGCGCATGCCGGCGGCGTGCAGCGCGCGGACCTGGGCGCCGGTCATCATCAGGTCGCGCGGGAGCTCGACCCCCGCGCTGCGGGCGACGCTGTCGACGGCCCGCGCCCGCTGCGGCTGCGGCAGGTACTTCAGCGCGCCGATCAGCGTGTCCACGGCCGCACGGCGCTGCTCGGTCGTGACGGTGGACAGGCGCCCCAGCGCGAGCCCGGTGGCCGCACCGGCATCGAGGCTGTCCTCGCGGGTGCGGCGCAGCGCCTCGATCAGCACGTCGTTCCACATGATCCCGCCGTCCAGGAAGCCGGTGGCGACGAAGAAGGTGGCGTTCAGGCCGTGGCGGCGCAGGATCGGCAGCGCGACGTCGTGGTTGTCGGCGTAGCCGTCGTCGAAGGTGATCGCCAGCGCGCGCGGCGGCAGCGTGCCCTCGCCCAGGCGCCGCACGGCCTCGTCGAGCGGCAGCACGTTGAACCAGCCGGCCAGCCAGCCGCACAGCGTGTCGAAACGCCCGGCGTGCATCTCCTCCGGGAACAGCGGGTCCGGCTGCGGCAGCACGCGGTGGAAGATGAGGATCGACAGCCGGGCGCGGGCGCCCGCCGGCGAGACGACCCCGAGCGCGGCACGGATCAAGCGGCCCCCTTGGCGGCCGGCACCCGGGGCGGCACGATGCCCAGCAGATGCTGCCAGCGCCGCGGGCTCTCGGGAACCGGTTCGGTCTCCCAGCTTCGCCGTCGCACCCAGACACGCGCCATCACGACCATGGCCATGACGTCGTAAGGCCAGTCGAAGTGCGCGAGGTTGAGGAACGCACCACCGACCGCGTAGCCGACGAGGGAGACCTGGCACATCGCGCCCAGGTCGGCCGCCCAGCGCGCCTGCGGGATGTCGCGGGCCTCCCAGCGCAGCTTGGCCGCCCAGCGCCAGGTCACGCCCCACAGCAGCAGGAACAGCCCCAGGCCGACGAAGCCGTGCTGGCCCAGCACCTGGAAGTAGATGCTGTGCGCCACCGGCGTGCCCACCTCAGGGTTCGGAGAAAAACGCTGGAACAGCTCGGGACGGGCCGCGTTGAAGCCCACGCCGAACGGGTAGTGGAAGGCGGCGTTCCACGCCGTCGCCCAGGCCGACAGCCGGCCCTGGGCCGACGCATCCTCGTTGTACTCGCCGATCGTCGCGATGCGATCCGACCACTCCTGCGGCATGAAGGCCAGCAGCACGGCCGCGACCACGGCGAGCACGACACCCGAGACGAAACGGTTGCGGCCGCGCCACCAGAGCACCAGCGTCATCGCGCAGATCGCCAGGAAGCCGCCGCGCGAGTGGCTGCCCAGCGCGGAGGCGGCCACCAGCACCATCCCGCCGGTCATCGCCAGCTTCAGCCAGGCGGCCTGCGTCTGCATCTGCAGGAAACGCATCAGCGGGATCGTCATCACCAGCGCCAGCGCGAAGTGGTTGTTGTCGTAGATGAAGCTGCCCGGCGGCCCCCAGACGCGGTAGTTGCCGCCGTTGGCGATGGTGAACAGACCGCCCTTGATGCCCAGCAGCGCCAGCGAGAAGGTCGCCACCCAGACGAAGGTCATGATCTGCACCCGGGTGCGCAACAGCATCAGCGTCACGAGCACCATCAGGTTGATCTTCATGACCTTGTCCCACTGGGCGTAGTCGTTGGCGCGGTCCATGCCCATCACCCAGGACAAGGTCATCCAGGCCATGAAGATCAGCAGGATCACCGGCGGCGCGCCCTTGAACGGCGACTCGCGGTCCTTGGGCGCCGCCAGCATGCCCACCAGCGTCGACACCGCCGCGATCGCCGCCAGCGGCGCGGTGACGGAGAAGCCGAAGGCGTAGCGGTGCGGGTTCATCAGGCTCAGCCAGGTCCACAGCAGCACGCCGATCCACGGCCGCCGCAGCGCCATCAGCGCCGCCGGGATCACGATCATCATGATCAGGATGTCACGCATGCGGCACGCTCTCCTGCGCCGGCGCCGCGGCCACGTGGCTGACCACGTAGCGGTACTTGCCCGACTTCTCCGGCGCGATGGCGTCGACGTAGTTCACGTCCACCTGCACGGCGGCGCCCAGGCGGCGCTTGAGCCCGGCCTGGATCTCGGCGGCGCGCGCCGGGCGGTCGAAGCCCGCGTCGGCGACGATCTGCACCTCGGTGCGCTGCAGGCTGTGCTGCACGATCTTGAAGCCGCGCACGCCGGGCAGGTCGCGCACGACGTAGACCAGCGCCAGGCCGTGCATCACGGTGCCGTCGGCGGCGACGATGAAGTCGGTGCTGCGGCCCTGGATCTCCTTCACCAGCGGCAGCGTGCGGCCGCAGGCGCAGCGCGCGCTGTCGAGCACGGCGACGTCGCCGGTGCGGTAGCGGATGAACGGGAAGTCCTTGGTCGCCAGGTGCGTGACGACGATCTCCCCCGACTGCCCCGGCGGCAGCACGCGGCCATCGGGCGCGACGATCTCGACGATCACGTCCTCGGCCGTCAGGTGCAGGCCGCCCGAGGGGCACTCGTGGGCGATGAAGCCGGCGTCGCGGCTGCCGTAGCCGTTGGCGACGCGGCAGCCGAACAGGCGCGAGATCGTCGCGCGCTGGTCGTCGTACAGGCGTTCGCTGGTGACGAAGGCGACCTCGATGCCGAGGTCGTCCATCCTCTGGCCGCGGCGCTCGGCGTGGCGCGCGATGTGGCTCAGTGCGCTGGGGTAGCCGAACAGCATCTTCGGCCGGCGCGCGCGGATCGCGGCGACGAAGCCGTCGAGCTTGGCCTCGCTCATCTCGAAAGCCGGCAGCAGCTCGGTGCGCAGCAGGCGGTCGCGCCAAGCGCGCACGCGGTCCTGGGCGCCGAGTTCGATCGGGCTGCCCCAGACGACGATCTCGGGGTCGCCGATGTCCACGTCCCACCAGCGTGTGGCGCGCCACTTGGCGGCGACGTCGTGGCTGACACGCTCGCGGCCGATGAAGAAGATCAGCGGCTCGCCGGAGCTGCCGCCGGTGTTGAAACGCGCCAGGCCTTCGGCCTGCTCGTGGCGCAGGCGCTCGCCCTGGGCGCGCACGACGGCCTTGCTCAGGAAGGGCAGGCGCTGCAGGTCGGCCACCGAGGTGACGGCCGCCGGGTCGAAACGGTGTTCAGCGAACAGCTCGCGGTAGTACGGCACGTGCTGGCCGGCCTGCGTCAGCAGCGCGCGCAGGCGCTCGACACGCAGCGCCTCCAGGCGCTCGGGTGGCCACCACTGGCTGGCCTCCAGAGCGCGGCGCACCGCGACGCTGTCGTGGCGCTTCAGGCGCTCGTGCAGCGGAAACAGGACGCCGGAGGTGAAACGCGTGTAGAGCCCGCTCATGGTGTTCAGGGGGCCGCGGCGGCCGCCCGTTCGCCGGCGCCGCGGTGCAGCGTGCGGAACACGGCGACGAGCTCGGCGACACGCCGGTCCCAGGTGTTGGCCGCAGCGTAGCGGCGGATCGTGTCGGCATCCCAGTCGCGCGCCAGCGCGTCGGCAACGGCCGCTTCCAGCGCCGGGCCGTCGCCGAAGGGCACGACGTGGCCCAGTTCGGCGCGGCAGACGACTTCGGCGTTGCCGCCGACGGCGGTGGTCACGACCGGCAGGCCGCAGGCCATCGCTTCGAGGAACACGTTGGCCCAGCCTTCGTTGCGCGTGGCGAGCACGAAGACGTCGGCCGCCGACAGCGGCCCGCGCAGCGCGTCGGGCGGCAGCGGGCCGAGAAAACGCACCGCGTCGCCCAGCCCGGCGGCGGCCACCTGGGCGCGCAGCTGCGGGCCGAGGTCGCCTTCGGGGCTGGGGCCGCCGACGACGAGGTAGACCAGGCCGGGAAAGCGTTCGCGCAGCGCCGGCAGGCGCTCGATGACGCGGTGGAAGCCCTTGCGCTCGCACAGCCCGCCGACGCTGACCAGCACCGGCGCGTCGGCCGCCAGGCCCAGCGCGGCGCGCGCCTCGCCGCGCGGCAACGGCGCGAAGCGCGCGAGGTCGACGCCGTTGCCGACGACCTGCACCTTGTCGGCCGCGATGCCCAGCCCCAGCGCCACCTGGCGCAGCGACTCCGACACCGCGAAGACCTGCGTCGCGCGCTGCAGCGCGGCGCGCAGCTTGGGCGCCAGCGCCGGGTCGCGCGCCTGGCGCTGCTCGGTGCCGCGCAGCGTGATCGTCACCGGCACGCCCAGCCAGCGGCCGAGCAGCGTCGCGGCGTAGCCGTCGGGATAGGCGAAGTGGGCGTCGATCAGGTCGAGCCGGCCTTCGCGCTTCAGGCGCGCCAGCCGCGGCCAGGCGGCCAGCGCCATCGCCAGCCCGTCCCAGCCTTTCAGCGCGCCGGGCACGCTGACAAACCGCGGGAACCAGACCTCGTGGCCCTGCTGCGTCTCGTGCCGCGGCGCCCCGGGCCGGAAGCCGGGCTTGAAGCGCCGCAGCAGCGACTGCAGCGGGAACCACGGCGTCGGCGCCACCACGGCCAGCGGCAGCTCGCGGCCGACGCGGAACATGCGCTCGCGCACGAAGAGGCCGGCACCGGGCTGCACGGCGCTCGGGAACAGGCTGCTGAGGACGACGATCCGCGGGCCGTCGGCCACCGTCAGCGCCCCCCGGCGGCGATCAGGCGCTCGTAGACCGGGCGGTACAGCCCGGCCGAGTTGGCCCAGGTGCGTTCGCGCTCGACGAACTCGCGGCCCGCGGCGCGCAGCGACGGCCACTGGTCGCGGCGCGCCAGCAGGTCGTCGACAGCGTTGGCCAGGGCCTCGGCGCTGCCGGCCTGGAACAGCCAGCCGGTCTCGCGGTTGCGGATCAGCTCCTTGTGGCCGCCGACGTCGCTGGCGACGAACAGCCGGCCCTGGGCCATCGCCTCCAGCGGCTTCAGCGGCGTGACCAGCTCGGTCAGCCGCATGCTGTGGCGCGGGTAGGCGAGCACGTCGACGAGGTCGTAGTAGCGCTGCACCTCCTGGTGCGGCACGCGGCCGGTGAAGACCACCTTGTCGGCGATGCCCAGCGACTGCGCACGCTCCTTGAGCAGTTGCTCCTGCGGGCCGCCGCCGACGAGCAGCGCGCGCATCTCGGGCCGGCGCTTGAGCAGGCGCGGCATCGCGTCGAGCAGCAGGTCCAGGCCCTCGTAGGCGTAGAAGCTGCCGATGAAGCCGACGACGGTGGCGCCGTCCAGCCCCAGCCGGGCCTTCAGCGCCGCGTCGGGCTGGCCGCCGGGCTCGAAGGTGTCGACGTCGACCGCGTTGGGAATGACGGTGATCTTCTCGCCGGCCACGCCGCGGCCGACGATGTCGCCGCGCAGGCCCTCGCAGATCGTGAAGACGTGGGCCGCCTCCTTCAGCGCCGCGGTCTCCATGCGCCGCGTCAGGCGGTAGCGCAGGCTGCCTTCGGTGGTCGTGCCGTGGTCGACGGCAGCGTCCTCCCAGAAGGCGCGCACCTCGTAGACCGCCGGGATGCGCTGGCGCTTGGCCACGCGCAGCGCGGGCAGCGCGTTGAGCACCGGCGAATGGGCGTGGATGACGTTCGGGCGCAGCTTGAGCGTCAGCTCGTTGATGCGCTTTTCCAGCCGGCGCATCAGCGCCATCTCGTTGAGGCCGGGAACGCCGCCGGCACTGGCCGGCACCACGGTGCGATAGAAATGCCAGCCTTCGACCGTCTCCTCGGGGACGGTGGTGGCGTGTTTGGGACTCGTCACATGGAAGGTCTCCCAGCCCATGCGGCGCTGCTCGGTCAGCAGCGACAGCGTGCGGAAGGTGTAGCCGCTGTGCAGGGGGATGGAGTGATCCAGGACGTGCAGGACGCGCAATGTCATGCCAGCGCTTCGGCCTCTCGCGAAATACCCTGCGCGCCGACGGCGCCGGCATCGACGACGTTGCGCAGGAAAGCTTCAAACATCAGCAGCGTCCACAGCGGTGCGCTGTAGTCGCGGGTGCCGGCCTGGTGGGCATCCACCAGGTGCTGCAGATAGGAACGCTCGAACCAGCCCGTCGCCGACAGGCGCTCGCCGAGCACGGCGTCGCGCACGCGGTCCTTCAGCGGGCCGCGGAACCAGCGCGCGAGCGGCACCGAGAACCCCATTTTCGGCCGATACAGCACCTCGTCGGGCAGCATGGGCTCCATCGCCTTCTTCAGCAGGAACTTGCCCTCCTGGCCGCGGACCTTCAGCGACGACGGCAGCGTGGCCAGCCACTCGACGAGCTTGTGGTCCATCAGCGGCTCGCGCACCTCCAGGCTGTGGGCCATGCTGGCGCGGTCGACCTTGGTGTTGATGTCGCCGACGAGGTAGGTCTTCAGGTCCAGGTACTGGATCAGCGCCAGCGGGTCGTCGGTGCCGGCGCGTGCGGCATGGTGCTCGAAGACCTGCTGCGCGTCGTAGCCGGCGAGCAGGCGCTTCAGCGCCGGGCTGAACAGCTGGCGGCGCATGTCGCCGCGCAGGATCGACACCGAGTGGAAGTAGGCCTCGACCGAGCTGCGCGCCATGCCCTCGAAGGTGGTCTTGGCGCGCAGCACGCGCGGCGCCCAGTCGGCCTTGGGGTAGAGCCGGCCGAGCATGCCGAACACCGGCTGGCGCACCGCCGCCGGCAGCGCCGAGCGCATGCGCTCCTCCATCAGGTGCAGGCGGTAGCGGCGGTAGCCGCCGAAGTTCTCGTCACCGGCGTCGCCCGACAGCGCCACCGTGACGTGCTTGCGCGCGAGCTGGCAGACGCGGTAGGTGGGGATGGCCGAGCTGTCGGCGTAGGGCTCGTCGTACAGCCGCGCCAGCGTGTCGATGAGGTCGAAGTCGTCGGACTTGACGGTCTCGACGCGGTGGTCGGTGCGGTAGCGGTCGGCGACGAGCTGCGCGAACGCGCTCTCGTTGAACTTGGGGTCGTCGAAGGCGATGCTGCAGGTGTTGACCGGGCCGTCGGACAGGCCGGCCATCGTCGCGACGACGGCGCTGGAATCGACGCCGCCGGACAGGAAGGCGCCCAGCGGCACCTCGGCGATCATGCGCAGCCGCACCGACTCGCGCAGGCGGTGCTGCAGCTCCTCGCAGGCGTCCTCCACCGAGGTCGGGTTGCCGAGCGTGAAGTGCACGTCCCAGTACTCGCGCGGCTGGGGCAGCGGCTCGCCTCGGCGGATGCTCAGGGTGTGCGCGGGCGGCAGCTTGCGCGCCTGGCTGAAGATGGTGCGCGGCTCGGCGACGTAGCCCAGCGCGAAATACTCCTCCACCGCCAGCGGGTCGAGGTCACGCTTCAGGCCGCCGTGGGCGAGCAGCGACTTCAGCTCGGAGCCGAAGAGCAGCGTGCCGTCGTCGAGCAGCGCGTAGTGCAGCGGCTTGACGCCCAGGCGGTCGCGCGCCAGGAACAGCGTCTGGCGGTTGCGGTCCCAGAGCACGAAGGCGAACATGCCGCGGAAGCGCTCGACGCAGCGCTCGCCCCACTGCTCCCAGCCGTGCACGATGCACTCGGTGTCGCTCTTGGTGTGGAAGACGTGGCCGGCGGCCTGGAGCTCGGGGATCAGCTCCTGGTAGTTGTAGATCTCGCCGTTGAAGACGACGACGACCGAGCCGTCCTCGTTGCACAGCGGCTGCTGGCCGGTGGCGATGTCGATGATCGACAGCCGCCGGTGGCCGAAGCCGACGCCGGGCTCGACGTGCACGCTGCCTTCGTCGGGGCCGCGGTGCCACTGGGCGTCGTTCATGCGCGCGAGCACGGCCGGGTCCACCGGACGGGTGCCGCGGGTGTCGAAGAGGCCGGTGATGCCGCACATGGGTTGTTGCTCCGCCTGGACTGCCTTGCCGGGGCGCCGGGGCGACGGGCAGACCTCGCCCCTTGCCATGGGCCGACGCGCCCGCCGCCATGGTAAGTGCAGGCGACGCCGTGACTCGGCGTTCGGCGCCGGGCAGGTGACTTGTGCACGCCTCGCCCCCTCGAAGACGGGGGCCGCTGCGGGGTTCAGGAAGGCTTGGGACGGCTTGGGGTCAGGTCTTACGAGACCTGACCCCGATCCCCCGCTGAGGCGCCTTTCCAACCAGCAGCCTGGGCAGCCTGGGGTCAGGTCTTACGAGACCTGACCCCGATCCCCAGCAACTCGTCGTACAGCGCGCGATAGCGGCCGACCATCGCGTCGAGGCTGAAGCCGTCGACGACGCGGCGGCGGCCGGCGGCGCCCTGCACGGCGGCGCCGGCCGGGTCCGAGGCCAGCGCCACGAGGCCGGCGGCCAGCGCGTCGACGTCACCGGCCGGCACCAGCGCGCCGGTCGTGCCGTCGTCGACCAGCTCGGCGTTGCCGCCGACGCGGGTGGCCAGCACCGGCAGGCCGCTGGCCATGGCCTCCAGGATGGTGTTGGAGATGCCCTCGGCCAGCGACGGCAGCACGAAGGCGTCGAGCGAGCGCATCAGCTCGGGCACGTCGCGGCGCTCGCCGGGCAGCCAGGCCAGATCGGCCGCACCGCCCTGCGCCAGCACCGCCTGCGCCTCGGCACGCAGCGGGCCGTCGCCGACCATCACCAGGCGCAGCACCGGCCGCAGCCGCGGCGCGAGCTCCAGCGCGCGCACGAAGGCGCGCGCCAGCAGCGGCTGCGCCTTCACCGTCTGCATCCGGCCGACGGTGCCGGCGACGAACAGCGCCGGGTCGGCGAACGGCGAGCCGGCCAGCGCCTCGCGCCCGGCCGTGGCAGGACAGAAGCGCCGGGTGTCGACGCCGTTGCAGATGCGCACGATGCGCCGCGGCGGCACGCCCACGCGCTGCTCCAGGTAGCCGGCGAGGTCCTGCGACAGCGCCACGTAGCGGTGCACGAACGGGCGGTAGGCGCGCCGCATCCACTGGTAGCGGCGCACCGTGCCGTCGGGGTCGTCGACGTCGCGGCCGTGTTCGCCGTGCACACGCGCCGGCACGCCGCACCAGGCCGCCGGCACCTGGAACTCCAGCGCGGCGAGGTTGCGGGTGTGCACGACGTCCGGCTTCAGCTGGCGGAACACCTGCGCGAGCCTCGGATAGAGCTTCACGCCGTGGCCCGGCGGCTTGTGCAGCGAGACGAACTCGACGTCGTCACGCTGGATGCGCGCGGCAAAACCGGGCACGACCTCGGTCAGCGCGACCACCGCATGCCGGTAGGCGTCGGCCGGCATGTGGTTGATCAGGTTGACGACGCCGTTCTCGAGGCCGCCGGTGTCGAAGCGGTAGACGAGGTGGAGGACGAGGGGGCGGCTGGCGCGCGAGGCGGGTGCCGTCATCGGATGGACCTCGCGCGGACGCGACGGGACGGCAGCCGCCGGACGGGGTCAGGTCTCACGAGACCTGACCCCGGGCTGCCCCGGGCGGCCGTGGCCTCTGCAAGAGGCAAGACCTGACCCCGCACCGGCGTCAGAGGCGCCACACCCTCACCCCCGCCGCCTCCAGCGCCCGCGCGTCGAAGGCCGCCTTGACGTCGATGAAGGCCCCGCCCTTGACCAGCTTGCGGCACAGGTCGTCGGTGCTCAGCTCGGCGTACTCGCGGTGCGCGACGGCGGCGACGATGGCGTCGGCGCGCGGCAGGTCCTCGAACGGCACCAGGCGCACGCCGTACTCGTGCATCGCCTCGTCGGCCTCGGCCTGGGCGTCGGTGACGAAGACGTCGACGCCGTAGCTTTCCAGCTCGTGGATGATGTCGATGACCTTGCTGTTGCGCAGATCGCCGCAGTTCTCCTTGAAGGTCAGGCCCAGCACGTTGACACGCGCGCCCTTGACGTAGCTGCCCGAGGCGATCATCTGCTTGATCGTCTGCTCGGCGATGAACTTGCCCATGCCGTCGTTGATGCGCCGACCGGCCAGGATGACCTGCGGGTGGTAGCCCAGCATGTCGGCCTTGTGCGTCAGGTAGTACGGGTCGACGCCGATGCAGTGGCCGCCCACCAGCCCCGGCTTGAACTTCAGGAAGTTCCACTTCGTGCCGGCGGCCTCCAGCACCTCGCTGGTGTCCAGCCCGAGCTTGTTGAAGATGATCGCCAGCTCGTTCATCAGCGCGATGTTCAGGTCGCGCTGGGTGTTCTCGATGACCTTGGCGGCTTCGGCGGTCTTGATGCTGCTGGCGCGGTGCACGCCCGGCACGATGATGCGCTCGTACAGCTGCGCCACCTTCTCCAGCGTCTCGGGCGTGTCGCCGCTGACGATCTTCAGGATCTTGGTCAGCGTGTGCTCGCGGTCGCCCGGGTTGATGCGCTCGGGGCTGTAGCCGACGAAGAAGTCGCGCTTCCACTTCAGGCCCGACTCGCGCTCCAGCACCGGGATGCAGACCTCCTCGGTGGCGCCGGGGTAGACGGTGCTCTCGTAGACGACGATCGCGCCCTTCTTCATGTGCCGGCCGACGCTGGTCGACGAGCCGATGAGCGGCGTGAAGTCGGGGATGTGCGCCTCGTCGACCGGCGTCGGCACGGCGACGATGATGATGTCGGCCTCGGCCAGCAGCGCCGGGTCGCTGGTGTAGACGGCGTGCGTGGCGGCGGCGAGCTCGCTGTCGGGCAGCTCGCGCGAGGGGTCGCGGCCGGCCTGGCAGGCGTCGACCTTGTGCTGCGCGATGTCGAAGCCGATGGTGCGCATCTGCTTGCCGAACTCGACGACGAGCGGCAGGCCGACGTAGCCCAGACCGATGACGGCGACGGTGTTCACGGTGGTTCTCGCTTTCTGCAATGAAACGGGGTGGGGTCAGCGCGTGTCGTGCACGCGCTGCAGCAGCGTGCCCAGCGGGGTGAGCTGGGCACGCAGGAAGGCCTCGATCGCGGCGTCGGACGCGGCAGGGTCGCCGGCATCGGCGTAGAGCAGCAGCGCGGCGCCCTCGTCGCCGCGGCCGGCCAGACGGGCCAGCGCGCCGGCGAGCTTGGTCTCGACGTCGCCGCCCAGGAAGCGGCCGTCGACCCAGTACAGCCGCCAGACGACGATGCGGCGCTGGTCGGCGCCGGACAGCGACACGCGCGACAGGATCTCGGAGCGCCGCAGCACCAGCGGCCGGCCGTCAAGCTCGATGCGGCGCGCGCCGTGGGCGGGGATGGCCCACTGCGTGTCCTGCATGCCGACCAGCAGGTGCTGGCTGCTGACGATCTTGCGCGTGTCGCTCTGGCCGCGGTAGTAGTCGACGTGCACGCCGACGAGGCCGGCCGGCCCGGCGTAGCCGGCGCGCACGCGCAGCGCGCCGTCGTCGAACGCGGGCGTCCAGTCGGCGGCCGGCGGCGTGGCCTGCGTCCAGTCGCCCAGCGCCTGCGGCAGCACCAGCTGCGCCGGGGCGGCGGCGCCCTCGGCGCGCTGCAGCAGCGCCAGCAGGCCGTGCGGCAGCAGCGCCACCAGTGCGACGGCGGCGGCCGTCGCGGCGACGGGCCGCCAGGCGCCGGCGGCCGGCGCGGCGCCCCGGGGGCCGGGCGCCGGCGCGGCCTCGGGCTCGGACCAGCGCGCGCCGACGAAGAACATCACCAGGATGATCACGCCGAAGAACACCCAGCCGTAGAGCAGGTGGTCGACACCGACGGCGATCTTGTTGCCCGAGAGGTGCGCCAGCATGACGATCAGGTAGGCGCGCAGCCAGTTGGCGACGATGGGCACGGCGATCGACAGCGCCATGAACACCGCGCGCCGCCGCCAGGAGCGGTAGCTCAGGTAGGCGAACAGCGAGCCCACCATGAACGAGGCCATCAGGTAGCGGATGCCGCTGCATTCGTCGATGACCGACCAGCTGCCGCTGGGGATGACGAAGCTCTGGCCCTCGCGGTAGACCGGCACCCCGGTGAGCTGCAGCGCGCCGACGACGAAGTCGGCCGTCCACTCCATCATCATCGGCAGCGCGAACTCGCCGAAGGGCACCGCCAGGAACAGGAACAGCAGCGGGAACAGGATGCGGCGCGCGACGGCCAGCCCCAGCACCGCCGGCACCGCCAGCACCAGCGTGGCGACGAAGGCGAACTGCTCGGCGGCGTTGACGGCCACCAGCTCGGCCAGCAGCCACAGCGCGGCCAGCGCGAGCATCGGCAGCAGCAGCCAGGGCTGCGGGCGCGGCGCCAGCGCCGCGAGTTCGGCACGTTTGCGCCACACCAGCCAGAGCACGATCGGCGGCACCAGCATGCAGTGCGCGAAGGTGTCCGAGCGCCACCAGACCTCGGCCATCGCCAGCGCGGTGTCGCGGTAGAACCAGCCGACGGCGGCCAGCAGCAGGCCGAAGGCGGCGAGCGCCGGCGGCCAGGGCGTGGCACGGGGCAGCGGGGCGGGGACGGCGCTCATCGTCGGGCTCTTCAGGCGGCGCGCCCGGCGAGTGCCGCGGCGAGGTGGTCGTCGATGCGCGCCAGGTTGGCGCCCCAGGCGTAGTCGGCGAGCACGCGCTGGCGGCCGGCGGCGCCCAGCGCCGAGGCGCGCGCCGGGTCGGCGAGCAGCGCGCCGACCTCGTGCACGAAGGCCGGCGCGTCGGCGGCGAGCACGATCTCGCGGCCGTCGGCGGCGCCGATCGTCGAGCCGCAGCCGGTGGCGGCGACCACCGGGCGCGCCATCGCCATCGCCTCGAGCACCTTGTTCTGGATGCCGCGCGCCAGCCGCAGCGGCGCGACGACGACGTCGGCGTGCTGCAGGTACGGCCGCACGTCGGGCACGGTGCCGGTGACGTTGACCGCGTCGCCGGCCAGCGCCCGCACCGCCGGCGCCGGGCTGCGGCCGACGACGTGCAGGCGCAGCCCCGGGTGCGCGGCGCGCAGCGCCGGCAGCGCCTCCTGCGCGAACCAGACCACGGCGTCGACGTTGGGCCAGTAGTCCATCGCGCCGGTGAAGGCGATGGCCGGCGCGCCGGCCGGGTACGGCGACGCGCGCGCGGGCTCGGGCGCGAAGAACTCGGCGTCGACGCCGTTGGACATCGCGTCGACGGCGCCGGCGCACTCGGGAGCGAGCGAGCGGAACAGCTCGGTCTCGCGTTCGGTGACGAAGTACGAGCGGCGCGCGGCGGCGGCGACGCGGCGCTCGTAGTCCAGCAGCCGCCGGCCCTCGCGGCGGTAGAGCCAGGCCAGCGGGCCGCCGCGGTCGGTGGCGAACTGCGCCCACTTGGCCGAGTCGACGTCGACGAAGTCGACCAGCGTCGGCAGTCCCAGGCCCTCGGCGTACTGGGCCATCGACGAGCAGAAGACGACGACCGCCTCGATGCGCCGCTCGGCGACGGTGCGGCGCACCCAGCGCGCCATCGCCGCGTGCTGGTAGTAGCGCAGCGTCAGCGCGCGGCCGTCGAGCAGCGCGGCGAGGCTGGCGGCGCGTGCGCGCAGCGGATGCAGGCGCGGCGCGAACAGGCTGGCGCAGTCGCGCGCCAGCGTCGGCACGTGGACCTCGTCCTCGGGGTCGTCGACGAAGGTGCCGACATGGACCTCGTGGCGCGCGGCCAGGTGGCGCAGCAGGTGGTACGAGCGCACCTTGTCGCCCTTGTTGGGCGGGTACGGCAGGCGGTGGGCGAGGAACAGCAGCCGCGCCATGGTCAGCCCAGGCTGCGCACGATGTGCGGGCCGATCGTGTTGGCCATCGCCAGCGGCATCCGGCGCCAGGCGCGGATCAGCAGCTGGTACTTGGCGTTGCTCGGGTTGTGCTGCGGCACCGCCTCGCGGCTGAACAGCCGGTACTCGTAGGTCAGCGGCGTCGGCTCGAAGCCCCAGTTCTTCTTGAAGGCGTAGGGCCCGGTGCCCTGCTTGCTGCGGCCGTAGTCGAAGGTCTTCAGGCCGCGCGCGCAGGCGTGGCGCATCAGCTCCCAGTACTTGAAGTCGTTGGCAGCGAGGTCGCGCGCGGCCTCGTCGTCGCCGGCGTAGTACGGCAGGATCTCGTCGCGGAAGTAGAAGCTCAGCACCGAGGACAGCGGCCGGCCGTCGGGCGCGGTGACGGTGAGCACGCTGCAGTCGCGGCCGAACTCGCGGCGCAGCGCCTGGAACCAGCGTTTGGGCATCGCCGGCGTGCCGTGGCGGTGCACGTTGTCGGCGTAGAGCGCGAAGAAACGCTCGACGCCGTCGTCGAAGGCGGCGGCGAGGCCGTTCTTGATGCCCTTGCGCACCATCGCGCGCTGCTTGCGCGGGATGGCCAGCAGGTTGGCCTCCTCGTCGGGCAGGATCTCCTTGCGGAAGGTGACGTACAGCTCCTGGCGCGGCCAGCCCTCGTGGCGGCGCGCCAGCTGGCGCAGCTCCAGGTGCTCGACGCCCATCCCGCGGCCCAGGCGCTCGGCGGCAGCCTCCAGCAGCAGCGCGGCGTCCTCGTCGTCGGCGGCCACGCCGCCGTAGACCGCGAACGGCAGGCTGGCCAGCGAGTGGCCGAACAGCAGGCTCTTCACGCGCGCCAGCGGCAGCACACCGACGATGCGCCCGCCGCGTTCGGCGCAGAGGAAGTGCGTGTCGTGGCGGAACACCTCGCGCAGCACACGCTGCCAGCCGGCGCGGTGGAAGAAGGTCGCCTGCGGGCAGGCGAGCACGTACTCGTCCCAGGCCGCGGCGAGGCGGCCGTCGTCGGGGGCCAGACGCCGGACGGTGGTCACGGCGGGCTCAGGCCGGGCGCGCCGCGGCGGCGTCGCGGGCCAGGAAGATGTGGTCCATCCGGCCCCAGCGGAAGTCGTCGAGCAGGCTGGCGAGCTTGCGCTCCATGCGCGCGATGTTCACGTAGTGGCGAAAGCGCGTCTTGGCGTCGATGCCGGGCACACGCGGCTGGTCGGCGTCGATCTCCCAGGGGTGGAAGTAGAAGACCGCGGCCTCGCGGTCGTCGCGGTTGACGCGGCCGATCAGCCAGCGCGACGCCGCGTAGGGCAGCAGCCGGAAGTAGCCGCCGCCGCTGGACGGCAGGTTGCGCCCGCCCAGGCGCACCGTGGTCACCGGCACCTCGAGCAGGCCGCCGGCGACGCGGTGGGCGAAACGCGGCGCGTCGGGCATGCCGTAGTGGTCGTGGCGGATCGGGTAGAGGCTGCTGCTGTAGGCGTGGCCGGTCTCGGCCAGCGTGTCGAAGGCCCAGAGGTTTTTCTCGCCGATCGAGAAGCTGGGCGCGCGGTAGCCGCGCACGGCGACGCCGCCGAGGTCCTCGAGGATGGCCTTGGCACGCGCGACGTCGTCGCGGAACGCGGCCGGGGTCAGGTCGCTGGCGCGCTGGTGGCCGTAGCCGTGGCTGGCCAGCTCGTGGCCGCCGGCGACGATGCGCCGCACCAGCTGCGGGTAGCGCTCGGCGACCCAGCCCAGCGTGAAGAAGGTGGCCTGCACGCCGCGCGCGTCGAGCATCGCCAGGATGCGCTCGACGTTGCGCTCGACGCGGCACTCGCGCGCGTCCCAGTCGCTGCGGCGGATGTACGGCGCGAACGCCGAGACCTGGAAGTAGTCCTCGACGTCGATGGTCAGCGCGTTCGTGATCGCGGGGGCGAGCATCGGCAGCCGGGCCTCACGACAGCCAGTGCGCCAGGTCGGCGGCGATGCGCTCGGCGGCCCGGCCGTCCCAGAGCTCGGGCACGCGGCCACGCTTGCCGCGGCCGGCGAGGATCTCGTCGACGCCGGCGAGGATCGCGGCGCGGTCGCGGCCGACCATCGTGTTCGTGCCTTCGTCGACGGTGATCGGGCGCTCGGTGTTCTCGCGCATCGTGAGACACGGCACGCCGAGCGCCGTGGTCTCCTCCTGCAGGCCGCCGGAGTCGGTGAGCACGACGGCGGCGCCGGCCATCAGGCCGATCATCTCCAGGTAGCCCTGCGGCGGCAGCAGCGTCACGCGCGCCGGGTCGAGCAGGTGGCCGAGGCCGAAACGCTCGACGTTGGCGCGCGTGCGCGGGTGCAGCGCGAAGACCAGCGGCAGCCGCTCGGCGACCCGCGCCAGCGTCTGCAGCAGCTCGTGCAGCGTCTCGGCGTCGTCGACGTTGGACGGCCGGTGCAGCGTGACGACGCCGTAGCCGGCCGGGCCAGCCAGGCGCGCCGTGTCGTGGCCGTGGGCCTGCAGCGTGGCCGCGGCGCTGCGCGCGCGCTCGCGGCAGGCGAGCAGCGTGTCGATCATCACGTTGCCGACGAAACACACGCGCTCGGCGGCCACGCCCTCGCGCTGCAGATGCGCCAGCGCGCCGCGCTCGGTGGTGTAGAGCCGGTCGGCGAGCTGGTCGGTCAGCACGCGGTTGATCTCTTCGGGCATGCGCCGGTCGAAGCTGCGCAGGCCGGCCTCGACGTGGACCACCGGCACGCCCTTCTTGGCGGCCACCAGCGCGCAGGCCAGCGTGGAGTTGACGTCGCCGACGACCAGCACGCAGCTCGGCCGGTGGGCGTCGATCGCCGGCTCGAAACGGCGCATGACCTCGGCCGTCTGCACCGCGTGGCTGCCCGAGCCGACCTCGAGGTTGAGGTCGGGCCGCGGCAGCTGCAGGTCCACGAACAGCTTGTCGTTCATGTCCTGGTCGTAGTGCTGGCCGGTGTGCACCAGCAGCGCGGGGATCGGCGGCTGGTGCGCGGCGAAGGCGCGCAGGATCGGCGCGATCTTCATGAAGTTCGGGCGCGCGCCGACGACGCAGAGGACGGGTCCGTTCACTTCTTCTCCGGAGGCTTGGCGGCGGCCTCGACGAGCCTGGTCAGCATCGCCAGCGTCTGCAGGTTGATGCGCTCCAGGCGCAGCAGGCTCTTCTCCAGCCGCTGCAGCTGGTCGCCGCGCTGGTCGGCGGCCAGCGACTGGATCTGGCGGGTCATGGCCTCGGCGTCCTCGGCCGGCAGCTGCAGGCCGGACAGGTCGACGTCCAGCGAGGCGGTGACCGCCGCGGCGACGGCGGCCAGCGCCTCGGCGCCGCCGGCGGCGTCGGCCGCCGGGGCCGGCTTGGCCGGGACCTCGGACTCCTGGCGGAACTCCTGCACGACCTCGGCCACGTCCTCGGCCGTCAGGTGCGTCTTGCCCGACAGGAAGCCGGCCAGCAGCAGGCGGTCGCAGACGGTGTTGACACGCCGCGGGATGCCGCCGGTGGCCTGGTAGATGCCGTCGAAGGCGGCGGCGTCGAAGCTCGGCTTGCCGGTCGAGCCGGCGCACTTCAGGCGGTGCTCGATGTAGCGCTGCGTCTCCTCGGCGTCGAGCGGGCCGATGTGGCAGGTGGCCGCGACACGCTGGCGGAACTGCTCCATCTCCGGGCGCTGCAGGATCTCGCGGAACTCGGGCTGGCCGACGAGGAAGCTCTGCAGCAGCGCCTGGTTGCCGAACTGGAAGTTCGACAGCATGCGCAGCTCCTCGACGGCGCGCGGCGTCAGGTTCTGCGCCTCGTCGACGATCAGCAGGCAGCGTTTGCCCTTGCTGGTCTGGCTGATCAGGAAGGCTTCCAGCGTGATCAGCAGCTCGCTCTTGGGCACGTCCTTGACGCGAAAGCCGAAGGCCGCGCCGACCATGCGCAGCGTGTCCTCGGCACCGAGCTGCGTCGTCACCAGGTGGCCGGCGATGACGTTGCTGCCGTGCAGGCCGTCGATCAGCGAGCGCAGCACGGTCGTCTTGCCGGCACCGATCTCGCCGGTGATGACGATGAAGCCCTCGTTGCGCGAGACGCCGTACTCGAGGTAGGCCTTGGCGCGACGGTGCTGCTTGCTGCCGAAGAAGAAGCTCGGATCGGGATTGAGCTGGAACGGCTTGCTGCTCAACCCGTAGAACGCTTCGTACATGATCAGAACCGGTAGTTGAGCGTCCCGACGATCGCGGATTCCTGGTACGGGCTGGTCTCGCTGTCGAACCACACGCGGCGCACGGCCAGCGTGCCCTGCGTGCGCGGGCCCAGGGTGCTGGTCATCGACAGCTCCAGCCGGCGCTGCTCGGTGCCGGGCTGGGACTCCTCGTCCAGGGTCTTCAGGAGGCTGGCGCTCAGGCCCAGCGAGGTCTGGCGCGTCATCTGGTGCACGCCGCCGAGGGTCAGCGCGAGCTGGCGCACGCTCGGCACCAGCGCCAGGTCGCCGCCGATGTACTGCTGCTCGCCGAGACGGCGGTTCTCGGTGCTGGTGACGACCAGCGAGGCGCTGTTGCGCACCCCCGAGAAGCCCAGCGACAGCGCCTGGGCGCGCTGCAGCGACGGCGCCGAGTTCAGGAAGGTCAGCGGCACGGTCGGGTCGAGCCCCAGCGCGAGGCGGCTGACCTGGGTGCACAGCGCGGCATTGCCGAACTGCTGCATGCAGGCGGCGTAGATCTGGCCGTACAGCGCTCGCAGCGGGCCCAGCGCGTCGGCGTTGTCGCCGGTCACGCCGCGGGTGTCGGAGTAGGTCAGCGCGACGCGGCGGAAGCGGTGGCTCACGCTGACGCTGTGCGAGCGGCCGAAGTAGCGCTCGTCGCTCTCGAGCGTCAGGCGCGTGCGCGGCGTCGGCAGCCAGGTCAGGCCGCCGCCGGAGCTGCTGCTGTAGCGCGTGCCGGTGCCCAGCGCGTCGGTGCGCTCGCGGCCGCCGCGCACGAACAGGCTGAAGCGCGAGGTCGGGAACACCGACAGCGTCGCCACGCCGATGTCGGTGATGTAGCGCCCGCCGTCCTGGAAGCGGCTGCTCGAGCGCGAGCCGGCCAGGCCCCAGCCGAACAGGCCGTGGCGCGCGCCGAGATCGACCGAGGCGTCCCAGTCGGTGTAGTCACCGGCGGTGCTGTCCTCGGCCCGCGAGGTCGTCCACGTCGCCTGGGCGCCGACGTCGACGAGGCCGGCGAGCCGGGCCTTGAAGGTCGGCGAGACGGTCGCCGTGGCGACCTCGGTGGAGTTGGAGTCGACCAGCCCGGTGCCGGCGTTCTGGCGGCCGAAGGCCGAGATCGTCTGCTGCGAGATGCTGGCGCTGGCGTCCAGGAACAGGTGCTGGTCGACGAGCTCGGCGCCGGCGTCGGCCGACAGCCGGTTGTGCGTGGTGCTGCGATCGGACTCGCGGGCGTACTGGATCAGGTCCAGCTGGTAGTCGAGCGAGCCCTGCACGCGGCCGCTGCGGCCGGACACGCGCACGCCGGGCGTGACCTGGGTGATGGCGTCGGAACGCCCGTCCTGCTCGAGGCGGGCGTTGTTGGTGACCGTCTGCTGCAGCGACACGCTGGGCTGCACCGACCAGCCGCGCGGCCCCTCCTGGGCCCAGGCCGGGCAGGCCAGCGCCGCGACGGCCGCGGCGGCGATCAGCCCGGGACGCCGCAGCGCGTGCGGGGGGAACGTTGCCTGCTGGACCGGCATGGCGTCAGGCCCCGGCGGGACGGTTCGACGGCCGGTCGCCCTCGCCTTCGGTGCCGCCCGCCTGGCCGCCGGTCTCGCGTTCGTAGCCGTAACCGTAGCCGTAGCCGTAACCCGAGCCGCCATAGGCGGCGCTGTCGGAACGCGCCTTGTTGAGCACCAGCAGCCGCACCGGGCAGGAGTCGATGGTGTCCAGCGCCTGCTGCACCGCGGCCTGCTGGGTGCGGCCGGCGGAGACGACGACGACGATCTGGCCCATGTGCGAGGCGAGCACGCGCGACTCGGTCGTCAGCAGCAGCGGCGGCGAGTCGAAGATGATGATGCGGTCGGGATAGCGCGTGGCCATCTCGTCGAGCAGGCGCGCCATGCCCTCGCTGGCCAGCAGCTCGGTGGCCTTGGCGTGCGGCGTGCCGCTGGGCAGGATGGTGAGCTTGTCGACGTTGGTGCGCAGCAGCACGTCCGACAGCTCGGCCTTGCCCTCGAGCACGTCGAGCAGGCCCTCGCTGGGCGGCAGGCCCAGCATGCGCAGCTGCGACGGCCGGGCGACGTCGGCGTCGACGAGCACGACGGTGTGGTCGAGCTCGGCAGCGATGCTCATCGCCAGGTTCACCGAGGTGAAGCTCTTGCCCTCGCCGGCCACCGCGCTGGTGACCATGATCAGGTTGCCGTGCTTCAGCGTGGCGGCGCCCTTGCCGACGGCGTTGGCGATCAGCGGCCGCTTGATGACGCGGAACTGGTCGGCCACCGGCGTGCGCGGCGCGTTCGGCGTGACGATGCCGGCGGCGTTGAGGTCCTCGAGCTTGAGCTCGACGCGGCGCGAGGTCACGGCGGGCTCGGCACGCGGCGGCTGCGCCGGCGCCACGCCAGGGGCGGCCGGCGGCGCCGCGACTTCCGGCACCGCCACGCCGGCCTGGCGGAGCTGCTCGAGGCGCTGGGCGGCCTGTTCGATCAGACTGGTCATACGGATCTCACACGGCGGCGGCGCGCTGGGCCATCAGGGCCACGGCGACGATGCCAATGACGTACAGGCCGACGAGGCCGCCGGAGGCGCCGACGAAGCGCAGCGTGGACACCCGCTCGCGGCGGCGCTGCTCGTCGCTCAGCACCAGCGACACGACCCCCAGCAGCGGCAGGCCGGTCTTGCTGCGCAGCTCGGTGGCGTCGTTGTAGACCGGGCGCAGCTGGCTGCCGGCGAAGGCGATGCCCAGGCCCGAGGCCAGCGCGACGCCGAGCGCGCCGAGCAGCAGCAGCAGGCGGTTCGGCGCCACCGGCTCGGGCGCGACGCGCGGCGGGTCGATGAGGCGGAAGTCGGCGACGCCGGACGCGACCTCGAGCTCGCCGGACATGATGGCCGACTGCCGGCGCGCGACCAGATCCTGGTAGTTCTTCTTGTAGACGTCGTAGTCGCGGTTGAGCTGGGCGGCCTCGGCCTCGATCTGCGGCGCGGTCTTCAGCGCCGCGCGCGCCGCGGCCAGGCGGGCGGAGTACTCCGACACGCGCGCCTGCAGCGCCGCCACCTGGACCTCGGCGGCGGCCAGCGCGCGCCCGAGCTCCTGCATCGCCAGGCTGGCGTTGGGGCCGACGGCGGCCGACGGCAGCGCCAGCTGGGCCTTGCGCAGCTCGGCGACTTCCTTGGCCTTCTGCGCCTCGAGATCCTTGATCAGCTTGCGCGTCGTGACGACGTCGGGGTGCTGCTCGGTGTAGCGCTGCAGCAGGCCGTCGAGGTTGCGGCGCTGGGCGTCCAGGCGCGCGTCGATCTCCGGCGTCGACACCGACAGGCGCGACTCCTGCAGCAGGCTCTGCGTGGCGATGTCGCCGCCGCGGCCGCGTTCGGCGTCGAGCTGGCCCTTGGCCGCGGCGCGCGCGCTCTCGGCCTCGCGCAGCTCGAGCTGGGCCTGCTGCAGCTGGGCGGCGATGGCCGCCACGTTGGACGCCGCGTCCTTGCCGTCGGGCGAGGCGCGGTCGATGTTGCGCAGGCGGAACTCCTTGAGCCGGGCCTCGGCCTCCTCGAGCTTCTGCTCGTACTGCTTGATCTGCTCGTTGAGGAAGGTCTTGGCCGAGTCGGTGTCCTTGCGGCTGGCGCCCAGGCTGGACTCGACGAAGATCGACACCAGCGACTGGATGACCTTCTTCGCGCGTTCGCTCTCGCGGTCGCGGTAGACCAGCGAATAGAGGTTGTCGCGGCCGGTGTTGCGGATCTGGATGTCCTTGGTCAGGCGCTGGATCAGCTCCTCCTGCTCCACGGCCGAGCCCTCGGACAGGTCGAGGTCGGCCATGCGGATCAGCTTCTCGATGTTGGGCCGGCTGATCAGCGTCCGGCTCAGCATCGAGATCTGCTGCTCGACGTTGGGCTGCACGGTCAGGCCCGACATCAGCGGCTTGAGGATCGACTGGGTGTCGACGTAGATGCGCGCCGAGGCCTCGTACTGGTCGGGCACGCGGAAGCTGACGACCGCGGCGACGAGGCCGACGACCCACGCCGTGATCAGCCCCTGCCAGCGGTAGTTCCACATACCGCGCAGGATGGCCAGCGCTTGACGAACGAGATCTTGCATGGGGGAGGCGGCCGGGACGACGGACGGCGAGACCGCCGTCAGAAGAAGCTCTGCGGGATGATCAGGATGTCGCCGGGACGCATCTCGACGTTGGCCGAGACGTCGCCGTCCTTGATCAGGTCGTCCAGGCGCACCGAGTACTGCTTGTTGCCCTCGGAGGTACGCAGGATCGTCGCGCGGTTGCCGGCCGCGAAGTCGGTCAGGCCGCCGGCGGCGATCATGACGTCGAGCACCGTCATCTTCGACTTGAACGGCAGGAACTGCGGCTTGGCGGCTTCGCCGACGACGCGGATCTGCTCGCTGTAGGGGCCGACGAAGCCGTTGACCATGACCGTCACGATCGGGTCACGCACGTACTTGCCCAGCACCTGCTCGAGCTCGCGCGCCAGCTGCACCGAGGTCTTGCCCTGGGCCATGACCTCGTCGACCAGCGGCGCCGAGACCTTGCCGTCCGGGCGCACCGGCACCGACATCGACAGCTCGGGATTGCGCCAGACGCTGATGTTCACCGAGTCGCCGGCGCCGATGATGTAGGTGTAGTCCTGGGCGGCCGCCTGGGCGGGCGCCGGCGGGTGGCTCCTGAACGACGAGCACGCCGCCAGGCTCGCCACGGCGACCAGGACACCGAACACGCGGCCGACCGAGGCCGCCGTTGCAGACATGAGCTTCACGCGAGATCTCCCGGGGAATTCCGTGCGGCAAGAGGCCGGATCACGCCGGGAATCATGTCATAAGCAGCAGACGCCAAATCCCGCCGCCGCCCCCCCGAACCAAGGTTCCGGGCGGGAAGATTCCACGTTCCACGAAGGCCGGCCGGAGCCCTCCGGGCGGGCTCAGCCCAGGCGCAGCATCGGCCGGATGAAGCGCAGCAGCAGGCGCTGCAGCGGGTTGGCGTTGCCGCCCGGGCGCCAGGTGAAGGACAGCTTCTGGCGGTAGGCGTCGAACTGCATCGCCCAGGGCGCGGGCTTCAGCTCGCCGCGGCCGCACAGCAGCTTGAGCACCGCGGTGCCGGTGACGCCGGCGCACAGCTCGCAGGCCATGATCGTCGACGGCCCGCGCTGGGCGGCGAAGTTCACCGCCTCCGGGTGCACCAGGTAGCCGCGCTGCAGCATCGCCGGCGACAGCCCGGCGATGAAACGCGCGAACTGCTCCTGGCGGTCGCAGCCGTCGAGCCGGAAGTAGTCCTCGAAGCTCATGCCGCGCGGCGAGAAGTACAGCAGCGACACGCCCATGCCCAGCGGCGCGGCGGTCACCGCCGGGATGCCGCGCGCATGGCAGGCCGCGAACAGCATGCGCCGGGCCTCGACGGCGAAGAAGTCGATCGCGTCGACGTAGACGTCGACGCCGTCGAGGAAGGCGTCGAGGTTGTCCTCGTCGACGCCGCGCTCGAAGCCGACGACCTCGGCCTCGGGGTTGATGTCGCGCGCCATGCGCGCCATGACCTCGCACTTCGGCTGCCCGACCGTCGACATGAAGGCGCCGGCCTGGCGGTTGAAGTTGTGGACCTCGAAGCAGTCGAAGTCGGCGATGCGAAAACGCCCGAGCCCCAGCCGCGCCAGCGTCAGCAGGTGCGCGCCGCCGACGCCGCCGAGCCCGGCGATGGCCACGCGCGCACCGCGCAGCCGCTGCTGCTCGGCCGGCGTGAGCCAGCCGATGTTGCGCGAGATCGCGGCGTCGTAGTCGAACACGGGGGGCTGAATTGCGGTCATCGCGCGGTGTTGATCGCTGTGCCGCGGCCCGCAGGCACTGGCAGCATCGGCAATTTCCGAGTCCGCGCAGAATGTACCCGCATTCCCGCCGCAGGCGCGCCCCGACATGCCCCACGACACCGCCGTGACGACCGCCGCCGACCGTGCCCCGATCGAGCTCGTGCTCGACGCCGCGCGCTGGGCCCCCAGCGGCGACAACACCCAGCCCTGGCGCTTCGAGCGCCTGGGCGACGACGCGGCGCTGCTGCACGGCCACGACACCCGCGAGCACTGCGTTTACGACCTCGACGGGCGGCCCAGCCAGGTCGCCATCGGCGCGCTGATCGAGACCGCGGCCATCGCCGCGTCGGCGCACGGCTGGCGCCTGGACGCGAGCCGCCAGCCCGGGCCCGACGAACGCCCGACCTACCGGCTGCAGCTGGTGGCCGACGCCGGCGTCGCGCCCGACCCGCTGGCCGCCGTCATCGAGCAGCGCAGCGTGCAGCGCAAGCCCTTCCGGCGCACGCCTCTGGACGCCGCGCAGCGCCAGGCGCTGGAGGCCAGCGTCGGCGCCGGCCACGCCGTGCGCTGGATCGAGGGCGGCGCCCGCCGCGCGATGGCCGGGCTGCTGTTCCGCTCGGCGCGGCTGCGGCTGACGACGCCCGAGGCCTGGCGCGTGCACCGCGACATCATCGAGTGGGGCGCGCGCTACAGCCGCGACCGCGTGCCCGACCAGGCGCTGGGCGCCAACCCGCTGGTGCTGCCGGCGATGCGTTTCGCGCTCGCCGACTGGAAGCGCGTGCAGTTCGCCAACCGCTTCCTGGCCGGCACCTGGATGCCGCGCATCGAGATGGACCTGCTGCCGGCGCTGGGCTGCGCGGCGCACTTCGTGATCCTCGCGCCCGAGCCGCCGCTGTCGGTGCAGGCCAACGTCGCCGGCGGCCGCGCGATGCAGCGCTTCTGGCTCACCGCCACCGCGCTGGGGCTGCAGCTGCAGCCGGAGATGACGCCGCTGATCTTCGCCCGCTATGCGCGCGAAGGCCGGCCGTTCTCGGCGACGCCGGGCGCCGCCGAGGCGGCGGCCGAGGTCGCCGCCGGCTTCGAGCGCATCGCCGGCGCCGACGCGCTGGCGCGCGGCGTCTTCGTCGGCCGGGTCGGCCTGGGCGTGCCGGCGCGGTCGCGCTCGCTGCGGCGGGACCTGGCGCAGCTGTTCGTCAACCGACCGGACTCCGCACGATGAGCCCCACCCCCGCCGACCAGCCCGTGGCCGTGCTCAGCGGCGTCGTCAAGGGCTACCGCCTGGACGACGTCGACGTGCCGGTGCTGAAGAATGTCGACCTGCTGGTGCGCCCGGCGCAGTTCACCGTCGTGCTGGGCCCCTCGGGCAGCGGCAAGACGACGCTGCTGAACCTGATCGGCTGCATCGACCGGCCCGACAGCGGCCAGGTCGTCGTCGCCGGCCAGGACGTCGGGCCGATGAACGACGACGAACTGGCCGAATTCCGCTCCCGGCACATCGGCTTCATCTTCCAGAACTACAACCTGCTGCCGGTGCTGAGCGCCTGGGAGAACATCGAGTACCCGATGCTGCTGGCCCAGCTGCCGGCGGCCCGGCGCGCCGAGCGCGTGCGCCGGCTGCTGAAGGCGGTGGGGCTGAGCGACCGGGCGAACAACCGCCCCGGCCAGCTCTCGGGCGGCCAGCGCCAGCGCGTGGCGATCGCGCGCGCACTGGCGCTCAAGCCGCGGCTGGTCATCGCCGACGAGCCGACGGCCAACCTGGACAGCCGCACCGGCGCCGAGATCCTGCAGCTGATGCGCAGCATGCAGCGCCGCTACGGCATCTCGTTCCTGTTCTCGTCGCACGACCGGGCGGTGATCGGCGCCGCCGACGACACGATCTACCTGAAGGACGGCGAGATCCGCGCCATCCGGCGGCGCAGCGCGCCGCCGGGCGAGGAGCCCGCCGCGGACCTCGACGGCGCCGCCGACAGCGCCCAGCCCGGGGAGGACGCACGGTGATCGACCTGCTGCTGGCGGTGCGCAACCTGCTGCGCAACCGGCGCCGTTCGCTGGCGACCTTCATCGCGCTGGCCATCGGCGCGGCGGCGATCCTGCTGTTCGGCGGCTACCGCAAGAACATCGAGTACACGATGCACACCGCCTACGTGCGCGGTGGCGGCCATCTGCAGATCCAGCACCGCGACCTGTTCCTCTACGGCAGCGGCAACCCGACCCGCTACTCGATCGCCGACTACCAGCGCATCGTCGACACGATCCGCGCCGACCCCGAGCTCGGCCCGATGGTCACCGTCGTCACGCCGACGCTGCAGTTCGGCGGCATCGCCAGCAACTTCTCGGCCGGCGTCTCGCGCACCGTGCTCGGCACCGGCGTGATCGCCGCCGACCAGAAGCGCATGCGCGACTGGAACGAGTTCGACCTGCGGCTGGAGGCGCCGCCGTTCGCGCTGGCCGGCGCTCCGGCCGACGGCGCGCTCGTCGGCCAGGGTGTCGCGCGGGTGCTGATGCTGTGCGAGGCGCTGGCCGTCGCCGACTGCCCGCGGCCCGAGGTCGCCGAGCAGGCCGAGCAGGAGGCGCTGCCCGACGACATCGCCGCGCTCGCCGCAGGCGAGGCGCCGGCGGCCGGGCCGGCGAAGACCGCCGGCGGGGCGCCGCGCATCGAGGTGCTGGCCACCAGCCCCGGCGGCGCGCCGAACGTCGTGTCGCTGCAGGTCGTGCGTGCCGAGCTGCAGGGCTTCAAGGAGCTCGACGAGGTCTACCTGCTGCTGCAGCTGCCGCAGGCCCAGCGCCTGGTCTACGGCCGCGAGGCGCCGAAGGCGACCGCGATCACGGTGCAGCTGCAGCACAGCGGGCAGATCGAGGCCGCGCGCACGCGGCTGCAGGCGCTGCTGGCCGAGACCGCGCCGAAGCAGCCGCTGGCGGTGCTGGACTTCCGCGAGCTCAACCCGTTCTTCGTGCAGACGGTGCAGATGTTCGACACGATCTTCGGCTTCATCTTCGTGCTCATCGGCTCGATCGTGCTGTTCACCGTCGGCAACACGATGAGCACCGCGGTGATGGAGCGCACGGTGGAGATCGGCACGATCCGCGCGCTGGGCCTCAAGCAGCGCGGCGTGCAGCGCATGTTCGTGCTCGAGGGCATGATCCTCGGCGTCGCCGGCACGCTGGCGGGCGCGGCGTTCGCGCTGGCCTCGTCGGCGCTGATCAACCAGCTCGGCCTGACCTGGGTGCCGCCGGGCAGCGGCGAGGCGCTGCCGCTGCTGCTGCGCGTGTGGGGCGAGACCACGACCATCGTCGGCACGACGGCCGGCCTGATCCTGATCGCCGCCGGGTCGGCCTGGTGGCCGGCGCGGCGCGCGTCGCGGCTGGTCATCGTCGACGCGCTGCGCCATGCCTGACACCCGAGGACAAACGATGAACCGCAGAACCTGGCTCGCCACCGCCGCCGCCCTCGCCGCCTGCCGCGGCGTGCAGGCGGCCCCCGACGCCCAACGCCTGCTGGCCGCCAGCGACGCGGTGCGCAACCCCGGGCGGCCGTTCGCCGTCAACGTCGCGCTGACCGAGTTCCAGGACGGCAAGCGCGTGGACTCGAGCACGATGGTCACCTTCTCGCGCACGCTGGCCCAGGACGGCCAGTTCGCGAGCCTGGTGCGCTTCACGGCGCCGGCGCGCGACGCCGGCAAGCTGATGCTGAAGAACGGCCAGGACCTCTGGTTCTACGACCCGTCGACCAAGGCCAGCGTGCGCCTGTCGCCGCAGCAGCGGCTGCTCGGCCAGGCGTCCAACGGCGACGTCGTCACCGTCAACCTGGCGCGCGACTACAAGGCCGTGCTGAAAGCCGAGGAGGACGTGCAGGACGGCGACCGCAAGCCGCGCCGCGCCCGGCTGCTGGAGCTGAGCGCGGCGGTGCCCGACGCGACCTACGCGCGCATCGAGTTCTGGGTCGACGCCGGCAACGACCAGCCGATCAAGGGCCGCTTCTTCGCCGACTCCGGCCGGCTGCTGAAGACCGTCTACTACCGCCGCTATGCCCGCGAACTGGGGGTCGATCGCCCGACCGAGCTGGTCATCATCGACGGGCTGAACGCCGCCTCGGTGACACTGATGCGGCTGACCCAGTACACCGAGAAGAACCTGCCCGAGAGCTGGTTCCAGCGCGAGTTCCTGCCCCGCTTCCAACCGGAGTGATCTTGTCCGCCGCCACCCTGCCCCGTCTGCTCGCCCCGCTGGCGCTCGCCGCCGGCGCCTGTCTCGCCGGCCCGGCATTCGCCGACGACCTCGACGCGCTGGCCCTCGAGGCCGAACCCGAAGCCCCGGCCGCCGCCGACGCCGGCAGCGCCAGCAAGCTCTTCGTCGAGGCCGCCGCCGGCCGCGCCGACCAGCGCTACGGCCTGGGCTCGCGCTCGATCGGCCGCGCCACGCTGGACTGGCGCGACGGCCGGCGCTGGAGCCCGGCGCTGCAGTCGGTGCTGTCGCTGCGCCTGGACGCCACGCGCCCGTCCGACGAGCGCGTGTCCAACCCGGTGCTGAGCCTGCGCGAGGCCTACGTCGGCTGGCAGGCCGACGGCGCCCGCAGCGCGCTGGAGTTCGGCCGCATCAACCTGCGCGAAGGCCCGGGCTACGGCTACAACCCGAGCGACTTCTTCCGCGACCAGGCGCTGCGCACGATCACCACCGTCAACCCGTTCACGCTGCGCGAGAACCGCCTGGGCAGCGTGATGCTGCGCGGCCAGCATCTGTGGCAGGACGTCGCGCTCGAGGCCGCCTTCTCGCCGAAGCTGGAGGACGAGGCCAGCGACCACCGCTTCAGCGCCGACTGGGGCGCCACCAACCACCGCGACCGCGGCCAGATCGTGCTCGGCACGCGCTTCAGCGAGAGCTGGAACGCACGCTGGCTGGTGCACCGCGCCGACGGCGAGTCGACGCGGCTGGGCGCGAGCACCACCGCGCTGCTGTCGCAGGCCCTCGTCGGCCATGCCGAGTGGTCGTGGAGCCGCGACCGCGAGCTGCTCGACCAGGCGCTGGGGCTGGACGGCGGGCGGCGCAGCCACCACCGCGCCGCGCTCGGCCTGACCTACACCACCGCCGGCAAGCTCTCGCTGACCGGCGAGTTCCAGTACAACGGCGCCGCGCTCGACCGCGACGGTTGGAAGGCGCTGGCCGCCAGCCCGGCCGCGGCCGCCGCCTACTACGGCGCGGCCACCGCGCTGCAGGACAACGCCGCGCGCCAGGCCTGGCTGGTCTACGCCGTGCAGCGCGACCTGTTCATCAAGAACCTCGAGCTGACCGGGCTGCTCAAGCTCAACCGCAGCGACCGCAGCCGCATGGCCTGGGCCGAGCTGCGCTACCGCATGCCGCGCTGGGATCTGGCGCTGCAGCTGCAGGACAACCACGGCGACGACTGGACCGAGTTCGGCATCACGACCGTCAAGCGCTCGGCGTCGCTGATCGGCACCGTCTACTTCTGAGCCCGCCACCGGGCCACGACGTGAGCACGCCCGCCCCGGCCCCTCGCCCGCGCGTGCTCTTCGTCGGCGAGGCGGCGACGCTGGCCCACCTGGCGCGGCCGGCGGCGCTGATGGCGGCGCTGGACCCGCAGCGCGTGGACGGCCGCCTCGCCTGCCCCGAACACGCCCGGCGCTTCCTGGGCGCCGACGCCGGGCGCTGGGAGCCGCTGGCGGGCATCGACCCAGCGCTGTTCGCCGCCCGGCTGCGGCGCGGCGAGCCGCTGATGCGCCAGGCCGAGCTCGAGGCCGCCGTCGACGCCGACCTGGCGCTGTTCGAGCGCCGCCGTCCCGACCTCGTCGTCGGCGACTTCCGGCTGTCGCTGTCGGTCAGCGCCCGGCTGGCGGGCGTGCGCTACGCCGCGATCTGCAACGCCTACTGGAGCCCGTACGCGGCCGACCGCCGGCTGCCGCTGCCGGTGCTGGGCTGGACACGCCGGGCGCCGCTGGCGCTGGCCCAGGCGGGCTTCGACCTGCTGCAGGGCCCGCTGCTGGCGCCGCATTGCCGGCCGCTGAACGCGGTGCGCGCCGCGCGCGGCCTGGCGCCGCTGCCGGCGGACCTGCGCCGCGTCTACACCGACGCCGACGACACGCTCTACGCCGACTCGCCGGCACTGTTCCCGCTGCACGGCGCGCCGGCGAACCACCGCCACCTCGGGCCGGTCCTGTGGTCGCCGCCGGTGCCGCCGCCGCCGTGGTGGGACGAGCCCGTTGGCGACGGCCCGCCGGTCTACGTCACGATGGGCAGCTCGGGCGACGCCGCGGCGATCGAGACCGTGCTCGACGCGCTCGACGCACTCGGCGCGCGCACGATGCTGGCGACCGCCGGCGCACCGGCGCCGCGGCCGCGCGCCGGCCTGCGCGTCGCCGACTACCTGCCGGGCGAGGCCGCCGCGGCACGCGCCGCGCTCGTGGTCTGCAACGGCGGCAGCCCGACCTCGCAGCAGGCGCTGGCCGCCGGCACGCCGGTGCTCGGGATCTGCAGCAACATGGACCAGATGCTCAACATGCGCGGCCTGGAGGCCGCCGGCGCCGGCATCGCGCTGCGCGCCGACCGGCTGTCGGCCGCCGCGGTGCGGCGCGCCGCGGCCGCGCTGCTGTCCGGCGGCCCGGGCCGCGAGACGCTGGCGCGCCTGGGCGCCGGCGAGGCACGCGAGCGCTTCGTGCGTTATGTCGACGAGGTGACGGGCGCAGCCCGCGAGGACCGGCCATGACGACCGACACCGCGCCCGAGGGGCTGGACCGGCTGTGGGACACGATCGTCGTCGGCACCGGCATCGGCGGCGCGACGATCGGCCACGCGCTGGCCCGCGCCGGCCAGCAGGTGCTGTTCTGCGAGCTCGGCGACCGCGGCGACGACGCGCTGCTGGGCGAGTACCCGGAGCTCGCCGCCGGCCGCGACGGCCGCGCGCTCGGGCCGGGCGACGCCGCGCTGGCGGCGCGCGGCGGGCGCTGCGCCGACCGCATCGTCGACCGCAGCGCCCGCCGCGAGCGCGAGTTCACGCCGTTCATCGGCCACGGGCCGGGCGGCTCGAGCGCGCTGTACGGCATGGCGATGGAGCGCTTCACGCCGGAGGACTTCGAGCCCGGCCGCTTCGCCGCCGGTGCCGTCGACGCCGCGGTCGTCGAACGCTGGCCGGTGTCGCACGCCGAGCTGCTGCCGTTCTACGAGCAGGCCGAGACGCTGTACGGGGTGCGCGGCGACGCCGACCCGCTGGCCGCGCACGCGCCGCGGCTGCCGGCGCCGGCGCCGCTGTCGGCGGCCGGCAGCGAGTTCGCCGACTTCCTGCGCGCGCGCGGCCTGCATCCGTACCGCCTGCCCAGCGCCTGCGAGTACCGGCCGGGCTGCGGGTCCTGCCAGAGCTTTCTCTGCCGCCACGGCTGCAAGCGTGACGCCGAGAGCGCCTGCCTCGTGCCGGCCGTGCGCGATCACGGCGCGACGCTGCTCGCCGGCTGCCGGGTGCTGGAGCTGCTGGCCGACGGGCGCCGCGCCGGCGGCCTGCGCTGCACCTGGCGCGGCCGCCCGCTGACGCTGCGCGGCCGGCGCGTGATCCTGGCCGCCGGGGCGCTGCAGTCGCCGCTGATCCTGCTGCGCTCGGCCGGCGGCGCCGGGCTGGGCAACGGGTCGGGGCTGCTCGGGCGCTGCCTGATGCGCCACCTGATCGACGTCTACCTGGTGCGCCCGCGGGCGGCGGACGAGCCCTTCGACAACCGGCGCAAGGAACTGGCCTGCAACGACTTCTACGTCGACGGCGGCGCCAAGCTCGGCACGCTGCAGTCCTTCGGCCGCCTGCCCCCGGCGCCGATGCTGCTGGGCTCGCTGGCCTCGGACCTGCGCGCCACGCCCTGGGCCGCCGCCGCCGGGCTGCTGGAACTGGCGCGGCCGCTGATGCTGCCGCTGCTGCGCGACCTCAGCGAAGGCTGGATGACGCTGGCGACGATCGCCGAGGATCTGCCGTACGCCGACAACCGCGTCGCCTGCCACCCGGACGGGCCGCAGCGCGTGCTGCTGGAGTACCGGCTGCGCCCCGAGGCCCACGAGCGCATGAGAACGCTGCGCGCGCACCTGCGGCGCACGCTGCAGGGCCGGCGCTGGCGCCGCCTGGACCAGGTGGCGAACAACCAGCGCATCGCCCACGTCTGCGGCACCTGCCGCTTCGGCGACGACCCGCGGCACAGCGTGCTCGACCGCGACAACCGGGTCCACGAGCTCGACAACGTCTACGTCGTCGACAGCTCCTTCTTCCCGTCCAGCGGCGGCACCAACCCGAGCCTGACGATCGCGGCCAACGCGCTGCGGGTGGCCGGGCGGCTGCTGGCGACGGGCGGCTGAGCCCGGCCTCCGGCCCCGGCAGGCCGTCTCCAGCCCTGTCGGAAAGCCTTACACAGGTCACCGGACAGAGGCCATGAAAAGCCACTTTTCCCTTTCATGACAGCCACTTGGCGAAAGTGGCACAGCCGTTGCTTTGTTGGCTCAGCGGGCACGTGCCCAGTACTGCAACGAATCCTGAGAGGAGTCCGAATGCGCAAGAGCATCCTGGGTGCACTGATCGGTAGTGCCTTCGCCCTCGCCGGCCCCGCCCACGCCGGCCTTGTTCTCGACCTGGACGGCGCCGGTGGCCTGGCCCCGGTCGAAGTCACGGCGCTGGACTGGTCGCAGACCAGCTTCCTGGCCCAGGGCGCGAACAACGCCATCGTCAACTTCGCCACCCAGAACGGCGGGTCGACGGAGTTCCAGGTCTACACGCACGCCAAGCTGACCGGCTACACGCTGGCCAACGGCGGCAGCTCGGGCACGCTGCCCCCGAACTTCGGCGAGATCACGCTGGTCGCCGGGTACACCGAGCGGGTCGTCGGCGTCGGCCCCGGCCTGACTTCCGCCACGTTTGCCACGACCGGCGCCGGCTGGCTGGAGATCTACTACAGCGCGCCGAGCGGCACCAACGCCACCGACCTGACCGGCAACGGCTTCAACGACGGCCGCCTGATCGGCAAGCTGTCGGGCATCACCGTCGACGCGTTCGGCAACTTCACGATCACCTCGGCGGCCGCCGTCCTGGACGGCTTCAACGGGAACGACTACACCGGCCAGCAGACCGTGAGGGGCTTCGGCTCGCAAGAGGCTATCACTGCGGGCACCGATAGCATCGCGCTCGACCCGACCTTCTTCCTGACGACGCTGACCGGGTTCACGATCAACTTCGCGAACATCTCGATCGGCCTGCCGTACACCTCGGTCAACCCGTCGGACTGCTTCAACACGACGCAGAACGGCGCGGCGGTCGGCAGCACCGGTCACGTGTCGACATGCGACAACGTGCACGTGGACGGCACCTACGCCGCCAACGGCGGCTCGGGCGGCTACACCCCGGTGGTGGGCAACATCAACGGTGGCACCCCGGGCGCCCCGGACTTCATCGCCCAGACCGACTTCAACTCGGCGGTCACCGGCGACGTTCCGGAACCGGGCACGCTGGCCCTGGTCGGCTTGGCTCTCGGCACCGCCGGCTTCGCGGCCTCGCGCCGTCGCCGCGGCTGAGACCTGCCGCCGGCACGCATCGGGGGGGCTTCGGCCCCCCGTTTCTTTTGGTGCGTCGCACCGACACGCCCGGATACACGAGGTGACGGCGACCACGATCGTGGGGGTGCCGTCGTCCCCGGACCCGCGGCCACGGGCCCGGGCCCGGCGAGCCAGACCGGACGCCTGCGCCGCGGCGCTGGGCGGCCCCAGCCACTGAAGCGGCAACTGGCGCCATGCCGAGGCGCCACAGCCTCGCGTTTTCATGACGCAAGTCGCATTCTTTGCGGCTTCAGCGCGCTAAGCGCCCCGATCCCGTGAGCCGGGGGTGCCGCTGCCCGGGGGCCTTCCCTACAGTGCCTGAAAGCAGGTCACGCCTGCTTGCAACAAGCATCAAACGGCCGGGGACGATCACCTCCAGGCTCTCCACCGCCTGCTGGTCCCAGCGGCCATCGCCACGGAAGCTCACCCGGTAGCGACCATGATCCGCATCTTCAACCACTACGTGCACCGCCAGACGCTGCTGCAGATCTCCTCGGACTGCGCCCTGCTGGTGCTGATGCTCGTCGCGGTGTTCTTCGTGCCCTTCGGCCACGCACCCGACCTGCTGACGGTCGCCGGCCCGCACGTGCTGTCGCTGGCCGCCGGCATGGTGGTCATCAGCGCAGCCACCGGCATCTACCAGCGCGGCCCCAACCTGACGCCGGTGCAGAGCTGCGCCCGCGCCGTGGCGATGCTCGTCATCGTGCTGCCGCTGGCCTATCTCGGCTTCGGCCTGCTGCCGGCCGCCGCGCCTGAGCGCCACGTCGTCCAGATCGCGGCGATGGCCGGCGTGGCCGCCGTCGTCGCGCGGCGCGTCTACGTGACCCACTGGGGCGCACGCGACCGCGACCGGGTGCGGGTGATGGTCTTCGGCGCCGGCCCGGCCGCGCAGATCGTCGGCCAGACGCTGCTCGCCTCGGACCCGTGTGTCGAGATCGTCGGCTTCCTGCCCGGCCCGAACGAGCGCGAGACGGCGGTGCCCGAGGGCCAGATCCTGCATTCGGACCTCGCGCTGCCGGCGCTGGCCGAACAGCTGGGCGTCGACGAGATCGTCGTCGCGCTGACCGAACGCCGCTCCGGCAGCATGCCGCTGCGCCAGCTGCTCGACTGCAAGCTCATCGGCGTCAAGGTCTACGACCTGTCCACGCACTTCGAGAAGCGGCTCGGCCAGATCCGCGTCGACTTCGTCAACGCCGGCTGGCTGATCTTCGGCGAGGGCTTCAACCAGGGCGCCGTGCGCACCGCGATCAAGCGTGTCTTCGACATCCTGTTCAGCACGCTGCTGATCGTGCTGTCGGCGCCGGTGATGCTGCTCACCGCGCTGGCGATCAAGATCGACAGCCGCGGCCCGGTGTTCTACAGCCAGGAGCGCGTCGGCCTGGGCGGCGCGAGCTTCATGGTGACCAAGTTCCGCAGCATGCGCACCGACGCCGAGAAGGACGGCAAGCCGCGCTGGGCCACGGCGCAGGACGACCGCGTCACGCGTGTCGGCCACGTCATCCGGCTGCTGCGCATCGACGAGCTGCCGCAGCTGTTCAACGTGCTCAAGGGCGAGATGAGCCTGGTCGGCCCGCGCCCCGAACGCCCGTTCTTCGTCGAGCAGCTGACGCGCGAGATCCCGTTCTTCGCGGTGCGCCACAGCGTCAAGCCGGGGGTCACCGGCTGGGCCCAGGTGCGCTACCAGTACGGCTCCACGGTCGAGGACTCGCAGCAGAAGCTGCAGTACGACCTCTACTACGTGAAGAACCACTCGCTGTTCCTCGACCTCGTCGTGCTGTTCGAGACGGTCGGCGTGGTGCTGACGGGCAAGGGGGCGCGCTGAGCCGCCGGCCGGCCACCTAGAATCTTCCGCTCCCTTCCACGGAGCGGACGCGCCGGCCAACGCCTGAACCATGGAACGCCCCGAGGCCGATCTCGCCCTGCTCGGTTTCGCCCTCGCGGCGCTGGCGCATGCCGGCTTCGTCGCGATGCTGCTGCGTGCGCCCGAATGGCGCCGCGACCGCGACGCCAACGCCACGCTGTTCCTGGCTGCGCTCGGCGCCACCGTCGCCTGGGCGCTGGCCTCGCTGTGGCAGGCCGGCGCGCCCAGCCTGACGGCGGCCTACACGGCCGCGCTGCTGGACCTGCTGCGCCTGGGTCTGTGGCTGCGTTTCATGCTCGCGCTGCTGGCCCCCGGCCGCGGCGACGAGGCCGACCCCGTGCTGCGCCCGCTGCGCACGGCGGCCGCCGTCGCGGTGGTGGTGACGCTGTGCGGCCTGGTCGGCGTCGGCCTGGCGCGCGAGCCCGCCGCGCTCGCCCGGCTGATGTTCGGCGGCTGGCTGCTGATCGCCGTCGTCGGCCTGGTGCTGGTGGAACAGCTGTTCCGCAACCTGCCCGACGACTCGCGCTGGAACGCCAAGCCGGTGTGCCTGGGGCTGGCGCTGCTGTTCGCGTTCGACCTCTACGTCTACGCCGAGGGCCTGCTGTTCGGCCGCCCGGACGCCGACGCGCTGGGCGTGCGCGGGCTGGTCGTGGCGCTGTCGATGCCCGGGCTGCTGGTGGCCGCGCACCGCCGCCGCGACTGGATCCGCCGGCTGCAGGTCTCGCGTTCGGCGGCCTTCTACTCGGCGACGCTGATCCTGGTGGGCGGCTACCTGCTCGTCATGGCCGGCGTCGGCTACTGGGTGCGCGACTTCGGCGGCGACTGGGGGCGCGGGCTGCAGATCGTGCTCGGCGCGGCCGGCGTGCTGATGCTGGCGATGATGGTGCTGTCGGGCACGGCCCGCGCGCGGCTGCGCGTCTTCGTCGGCAAGCACTTCTTCAGCTACCGCTACGACTACCGCGAGGAGTGGCTGCGCTTCACCGCGATGCTGTCGTCGCGCGGCTCGCCGCAGGAGATCGGCGGCCTGGTCGTGCGCGGCCTGGCGAACATGGTCGAGTCGCCCTCGGGCAGCCTGTGGCTGCGCGGCGGCGCCGACGGCGCCTACCGCCAGGCG
Organism: Rubrivivax sp. JA1026; assembly: GCF_011065555.1. Lineage (NCBI taxonomy): Bacteria > Pseudomonadati > Pseudomonadota > Betaproteobacteria > Burkholderiales > Sphaerotilaceae > Rubrivivax > Rubrivivax sp. JA1026. Next base: position 471,503 of record NZ_JAALCQ010000002.1, on the reverse strand, counting down.
GCACGCTGGAACACCGCCGAGGTCGACGCCGCCGAGGCCGCCGACGCGCCGCTGGTCGCCTTTCTCGGCGAACCCGGCTGGGTGATCGATCTCGACGAGTTCCGCGACGCGCCACGCCGCTACGGCAGCCTGGCGCTGCCGGCCTGGCTGCGCGACGGCGGCGACACCTGGCTGGTGGTGCCGCTGCCGGTGGCCGGCGAGCTGCTGGGCTTCGTCACGCTGGGCCGGCCGCGCACGCGGCTGGAGCTGAACTGGGAGGTGCGCGACCTGCTGAAGACCGCCGCGCGCCAGGCCGCCGGCATCCTGGCGCAGATGCAGGCCACCGAGGCGCTGCTGGAGGCGCGCAAGTTCGAGGCCTTCAACCGCATGTCGGCCTTCGTCGTGCACGACCTGAAGAACATCGTCACCCAGCTGTCGCTGATGATGAAGAATGCCCAGCGACTGCACGCCAACCCGGAGTTCCAGCAGGACATGCTGATGACGGTGGAAAGCTCGCTCGAGAAGATGCGCCGCCTGATGCTGCAGCTGCGCGAAGGCGCGACGCCGCCGGGCGGCGCGCGCGGTGTCGAGCTGGCGGCCGTCGTCGAGCGCATCGCCTCGGGCGCGCGCAGCGCCGGCCGCCGCGTCGAGACCGACTGCACGCCGGGCCTGGCCACGCGCGGCCACGAGGACCGCCTCGAGCGTGTGCTCGGCCACCTGGTGCAGAACGCGCTGGACGCGACACCGCCCGAAGGCCGCGTCTGGGTGCGCTGCGCGCGCCACGGCGGCCAGGTCAAGGTCGAGGTCGGCGACACCGGCATCGGCATGAGCGAGGACTTCGTGCGCAACAAGCTCTTCCGCCCGTTCAGCAGCACCAAGACCAGCGGCATGGGCATCGGCTCCTACGAGAGCTTCCAGTACCTGCGCGAGCTCGGCGGCAGCGTCGACGTCGCCAGCCGCGTCGGCGAAGGCACCGTGATCACGCTGCTGATGCCGCTGTTCGAGACCCACGCCTCCTCAGACCTCCGGATGTCCGCATGAGCCTGAACCCCGACACCGCCGGTCGCGTGCTGATCGTCGAGGACGATCTCGCGCTGCAGAAGCAGATCAAGTGGTCGCTCGACCGCTACGACTGCGCCACCGCCGCCGACCGCGAAGCCGCGATCCTGCAATACCGCCGCGTGCAGCCCACCGTCGTCACGATGGACCTCGGCCTGCCGCCCGACCCCGACTCGGTCTCCGAGGGCTTCAGGCTGCTCGAGCAGCTGCTGGACCTGGACCCGCACGTCAAGGTCATCGTGCTGACCGGGCAGAACGACCAGGCCAACGCGCTGCGCGCCGTGGCCCTGGGCGCCTACGACTTCCTCGCCAAGCCCTTCGACCCCGAGGTGCTGGGGCTGACGATCGAACGCGCGATGCGCCTGGCCGAGCTGCAGGCCGAGAACCGCCGGCTGCAGGCGCTGCAGCAGCCCGACGCGCTGTCCGGGCTGATGACACGCGACCCGGAGATGCTGCGCATCTCGCGCATGGTCGAGCGTGTGGCCTCCAGCGACGCGACGGTGCTGCTGCTCGGCGAGAGCGGCACCGGCAAGGAGGTGCTGGCGCAGGGCCTGCACCAGGCCTCGCGCCGCAGCGGGCGCTTCGTCGCCATCAACTGCGCCGCGATCCCCGAGAACCTGCTCGAGAGCGAGCTCTTCGGCTACGAGAAGGGTGCGTTCACCGGCGCCGCGAAGACGACGCCGGGCAAGATCGAGACGGCGAACGGCGGCACGCTGATGCTCGACGAGATCGGCGACCTGCCGGCATCGCTGCAGGCCAAGCTGCTGCGTTTCCTGCAGGAGCGCAAGATCGAGCGCCTGGGTGCGCGTCAGGAGATCCCGGTCGACGTGCGCGTCGTCGGCGCGACACACCAGGACCTGCAGGCGCTGATCGCCGAAGGCCGCTTCCGCGAGGACCTGTACTACCGCCTCGCCGAGATCGAGGTGAAGATCCCGCCGCTGCGCTCGCGCCAGGGCGACGCGGTGCTGCTGGCGCACGCCTTCCTGCGCCGCTTCGCGCAGGAGCAGCGTCGCGGCTCGCTGGTCTTCAGCGAGGACGCGCTGCAGGCCATCGAGGCCCACGCCTGGCCGGGCAACGTGCGCGAGCTGATCAACGTCGTCAAGCGGGCCTCGATCATGGCCGACGGCACGCGCGTCACCGCCCAGGACATGGGCCTGAAGGTCCCCGAGCGCGAGGGCGCCGCGGCGGCCGGCACCGAGTTCGACCTGCGCGCCGCGCGCGAGGCTGCCGAGCGCCAGACGGTGATCGCCGCGCTGGCGCGCACCAACAACAACATCGTCAAGGCCTCCGAGCTGCTGGGCATCAGCCGGCCGACGCTCTACGACCTGATGCACCGCCTGGCGATCAAATGAGCGCCCGGCCGACGAAGGGAGACCACGTGAGTTCGACACTTCAGCGCCTGGGCATCGCCGCGGCGATCTCCGTCGCCCTCGCCGGCCTCGTCGGCTGCGGCGCCAAGTCCGACACGGAGCTGATCGCGTCGGCCAAGGGGCACCTGCAGAACAACGACCGCCCGGCGGCGATCATCGAGCTGAAGTCCGCGCTGCAGGGCAACCCGCAGTCGGCCGAGGCCCGCTTCCTGCTCGGGCGCACGCTGTTCGAGAGCGGCGACATGGCCGCCGCGCAGATCGAGCTCGGCAAGGCGCACGACCTGCGCTGGGACGACAACGCGGTGCTGCCGCTGCTGGCCAAGGCGATGGTCGCACGCGGCGAGGCCAAGCAGGTCGCCGACCTGTACGGCCGCTTCGAGCTCGGCGACCGTGTCGCCGGCGCCGAACTGCGGGCCCAGGTGGCGCTGGCCCACGCCGCGCTCGGCGACTCCGACCGCAGCCAGGCGGCCGTCGACCAGGCGCTCCGGCTGGACCCGAAGAACATCACCGCCCGGCTGCAGGAGGCGCGCCTGCTGACGCGCACCGAGTCGCCGCGGCAGACGCTGGAGCGCGTCGACGGCATCCTGGCGGACGCGCCGGGCAACGCCAACGCCTGGCTGCTCAAGGGCAACGTGCTGCGCTGGAGCCTCGGCGACAACGACGGCGCGATGGCCGCCTTCCGTTCGGCGCTGGAGGCCGAGCCGCGCCACCTGCCGGCCTACGCCGCGCTGGTGCCGCTGCTGCTGGAGCGCAGCGACGTCGAGGGCCTGCGCGCGATGGTCGCGGCGATGAAGAAGGTGCTGCCGCAGCATCCCGACACGCGCTACTACGACGCCCAGGTCGCGCTGCTCGACGGCGACGTCAAGCGCGCGCGCGACGGCGTGCAGCAGTTGCTGAAGCTGGCGCCGACCAGCGTGCGCCTGCTGCAGCTGGCCGGCGCGATCGAGTTCCGCGAAGGCCGGCTGCTGCTCGCGGAGTCCTTCCTCAACCGCGCGATCCAGCAGGAGCCGCGGCTGGGCACGGCGCGCCGGCTGCTGGCCCAGACCCATCTGCGCGCCGGCCAGCCGGCCAAGGCGCTGCAGGCGATCAAGCCGGTGCTGGAAGGGCCGCGGCCGGACGCCCCGTCGCTGGCGGCAGCGGCCGAGGCCTACCTGCAGAGCGGCGACATGGCGACCGCGGAGCGCTACTTCAAGCGCGCGGCGGCGATCGACCCGCGCGACCCGAAGGTCTCGACCGCGCTGGCGCTGACGCAGATCGCCAAGGGCCAGACCGACGACGGCTTCGCGCAGCTCGAGCACATCGCCACGCAGGACCCCGGCAACTACGCCGACCTGGCGCTGATCAGCGCCCGGCTGCGCGTCGGCCAGGTCGACGCCGCGCTGGCGGCGACCGGCCGGCTCGAGAAGAAGATGCAGGGCCAGCCGCTGCCGCACCTGCTGCGCGGCCGCATCCTGGGCCAGCGCGGCGACGCGCCCGGCGCCCGCGCGGCCTACACCCGGGCGGCCGAGCTGGACCCGGCCTACTTCCCGGCCGTGGCCGGGCTGGCGGCCATCGACTTCGCCGAGAACAAGCCGCAGGAGGCGATCAAGCGCTTCGAGGCGCTGCGGGAGCAGGACCCGCGCGACTACCGCGCACTGCTGGCGATCGCCGACCTGAAGCAGCGCACCGGCGCCGGTGCCGCCGAGGTCGGCGGCCTGCTCGCCTCCGCCGTCAAGGCCAACCCCGGCGAGGCCGCGCCGCGGCTGGTGCTGGTCGAGCACTTCCTCGGCCTGGGCGATCACAAGGCGGCGCTGACCGCTGCCAACGAGGCCGTCGCCGCGGTGCCCGACGACGTGCGCCTGCTCGACGCGCTGGGCGTGGCGCAGCTCGCGGTGGGCGACACGCAACAAGCCCTGGCCACCTTCGGCAAGGTCGCCGCGGCCCAGCCCGAGCTGCCGGGGCCGCAGATGCGCATGGCCGACACCTACGTGGCGATGAAGAACCCGGACGCCGCGATGCAGGCGCTGCGCCGGGCCCTGAAGGCCGCACCCGAGCACCTGCCGGCGCAGCAGCGCCTGGTGCAGGTCGCGCTGGCGAGCCAGCACTACGACGAGGCGCTGCAGGTCGCACGCGAGGTCGGCCGGCAGCGCCCGCGCGAGGCCGCCGGCCCGCTGCTCGAATCCGAGGTGCTGTCGGCGCAGAAGCAATGGCCGGCGGCGCTGGCGGCGACGCGCGTCGCGCTCCAGCGCCAGCCCGCCACCGCGGTGGCGGTGCGGCAGCACGCGCTGCTGAGCCTGGCCGGGCGCCAGGCCGAGGCCGAACGTTTTGCCGCCGCCTGGGAGACCGAGCATCCGAAAGACGCCGACTTCCAGAACCACCTGGGCGGCGCGGCGCTCGACCAGGGGCAGTTCGCCCAGGCCGAGGCGCGCTTTCGCAAGGTCGTCGCGCTGCGGCCCAACGACGCCGTGGCGCACAACAACGTCGCCTGGCTGATGGTCCGCCAGGGCAAGCCCGGCGCGGTGGCCGTCGCCGAACGGGCGCTGCAACTGGCTCCGGGCAACGCCTCGGTGCTGGACACGCTGGCCGGCGCGCTGGCCGCCGACAAGCAGCTGCCGCGCGCCGTGCAGACGCAGCGCGAAGCCGTCGCCAAGGCCCCCGAGGTGCCGAACTACCGCCTCGGCCTGGCCCGCCTGCTGATGGCCAACGGCGACAAGGCTGCGGCCCGGGCCGAACTCGAATCCCTCGCCAAGCTCGGCCCGTCCTTCCGCGGCCAAGACGAAGTGACCCGCCTCCTCAAGACCCTGTGATGAAACACTCCCTGACTGCCGTCGCGATCACCGTCGCGGCGCTGCTCGCCGCCTGCGGCGGCCCGTCCGAAGAAGAGCTGCTCGCCACCGCGAAGCAGTCGCTGGCGCAGAACGACAGCAAGTCGGCGACCATCTCGCTGAAGTCGGCGCTGCAGAAGAACCCCGAGCTCGCCGAGGCCCGGCTGCTGCTGGGCACGACGCTGCTGGCCATGGGCGACGCCGCCGGCGCCGTCGTCGAGCTGCGCAAGGCCGAGATGCTCAAGCTGCCCGAGGCGCGGGTCGTGCCGGCGCTGGCACGCGCCACGCTGGCCACCGGCGAAGAGCGCCGCGTCGTGCAGACCTGGGGCGCGACGCGCCTGGGCCAGCCCGAGGCCGACGCCGACCTGTCGACGACGCTGGCGATGGCCTATCTGCGGCTCGACCAGACGGCCAAGGCCGAGCAGGCGGTCGAGGCCGCGCTGCAGGCCCAGCCCGGCTACGCGCCGGCCAAGCTGCTGAAGGCGCGGCAGCTGGCCGCCCGGGCCGACCTCGACGGCGCGCTGCGCCTGACCGACGAGCTGACCGGCGCCGACGCCCGCAACGCCGAGGCCTGGCTGCTGAAGGGCCAGCTCGAGCAGTACGGGCGCCAGGACCGCGACGCCGCGCTGGCGGCCTACCGCAAGGCCGCCGAGGCCGACCCGCGGCAGATGACGGCGCACCAGTCGCTCGTCTCGCTGCTCGTCGCCGCCGGCGACGTGGCCGGCGCCGAGGCCCATGTCCAGCAGCTCGCCAAGAACCTGCCCGACCTGGCCGGCACGCGCCTGCTGCAGGCCCAGACCGCCTACCTGCGCAGCGACTTCGAAGGCGTGCGGCGGCTGACGCAGCCGCTGGTGCAGGCCGCACCGAACAACCCCCTCGTGCTGCAGCTGGCCGGCGCCGCCGAATACCAGCTGCGCGCCCTGCCCCAGGCCGAGACCCTGCTGGCCCAGGCCGTGAAGCTGCAGCCCGGCATGCCGCTGGCCACCCGCCTGCTCGCCGAGACCTATTTGCGCACCGGCCAGGCCGACAAGACGCTGGCGCTGCTGCAGCCCGAACTCGACAGCGGCAAGGCACGCGCCGAGACGCTGCTGCTGGCCGGCCAGGCGTACCTGCAGATCGGCGAGGCGCGCCAGGCCGAGGCGGTGTTCGCACAGGCGGCCAAGGTCGCGCCACAGAACCCGCGCGCGCGCACCGCGGTCGCGCTCGGCAAGATCGGGCGCGGCGACACCAGCGCCGGCCTGGGTGAGCTGGAGACGCTGGCGGCACAGGAGTCGGGGGTCGGCGCCGACATGGCGCTGATCGCCTCGTACCTGCGCCAAGGCGACCGCGCCAAGGCGCTGAAGGCCATCGACGGCCTGGACGCCAAGCGGCCCCAGGACCCGACGCCCGAGCTGATGCGCGGCCGCGTGCTGCTGCTCGGCAACGACCGCGCCGGCGCGCGTGCCGCGTTCGGGCGCGCGCTCGAACGCGACGCCTCCTACTTCCCGGCCGTCGCCAGCCTGGCCGCGCTCGACCTGGCCGAGGGCAAGGCCGACGCGGCGCGCAAGCGTTTCGACGACGAGCTGGCGCGCGACCCGAAGAACTGGCGCGCGATGCTGGCGCTGGCCGAGTGGCACGAGCGCACCGGCGGCGGCGCCGACGCCGCCAGCGCCCAATACGCGGCCGCGGTGAAGGCCGCGCCCAACGAGGCGCTGCCGCGGCTGCGGCTGATCGACGACCGCCTCGCCCGGCGCGACACCCGCGGGGCGCTGTCGGCGGCCCGCGAGGCCGTGGCGGCGCTGCCGGCCAGCCGCGAGCTGCTCGCCGCGCTGGCCCGCAGCGAGCTGGCCAACCGCGACTACCAGCAGGCGCTGACGAGCTTCCAGAAGCTCGCCCAGCTGCAGCCGCGCTCGCCGGCCGGGCTGCTCGGCCAGGCCGACGCCTACCTGGGCCTGAAGGACGAGGCCGGCGCCGAACGCAGCCTCAAGGCCGCGCTGGAACTCGCGCCGCGCCTGCTGCCCGCCCAGCGCGCGCTGCTCGGCCTGTACGCCGGCAGCGGGCGTTATGCCGAGGCCGTGGCGCTGGCGCGCGAGATCCAGAAGCAGCGCCCCGGCGAAGCCATCGGCTATCTCGCCGAGGCCGACGTCGAGACCGCGCGGCGCAAGCCCGAGGCGGCGCTCGCGCTGATCCGCAGCGCCGTGCAGAAGGCGCCGGGCGCCGAGTCGGCGATCCGGCTGCACGCGACGCTGCGCGCCGCCGGGCACGGCGACGAGGCCGAGCGCTTCGCCGCCAGCTGGCAGAAGCAGCACCCGGACGACATCGCGTTCCGCTTCCACCTCGGCGACCTGGCGCTGGCCACGAAGGACTGGGCCGCCGCCGAGGCGCGTTACCGCGACGTCCTGCAGCGCCAGCCGTCCAACCCGATGGCGCTGAACAACGTCGCCTGGCTGATGCTGCAGCAGCACAAGCCCGGCGCGCTGGCGCTGGCCGAGAAGGCGAACACGCTGGCCCCGGGCCAGCCGGCGCTGCGCGACACGCTGGCGCTGGCCGCGGCCGCCGAAGGCCAGCTGCCGCGCGCGCTGCAGCTGCAGAAGGAGACCGTGCAGCGGTCGCCCGACTCGCCGTCGCTGCGGCTGACGCTGGCCAAGCTGATGCTGCAGTCGGGCGACAAGACCGGCGCGCGCGCCGAGCTCGACAAGCTGGCCAAGCTCGGCCCGGGCTTCGACGGCCAGGCCGAGGTCGCCGAGCTGCTGAAGAAGGCGAGCTGAAGACCGGGCCGCGCCGTCGGGCCTGCCGGGTCAGGCCTGCTGGCGCTGCGCGGCCTCCTGCTCGCGGCGCTCGGCGCCGCTGAACCGGCGCCAGGCCTTGCGCGCGAGGTGGCGGGCGAGCAGCGGCAGCGGCATGCGCAGCCAGTGCGAACGCAGGTACAGCGCCAGCCGCGCCGGCGGCGCCCCCGGCGTCTCGCAGTTCGGGTGCTGCGGCTGCAGCGCCCGCGCGTAACAGGCGTCGAGCAGCGCCGGCAGCGGCCACGGCGGCGCCGCGCGCTGCAGTTCACGCTGGACCTCCGGCGGCACCGGCGTGCCGAGCGCACGCGCGCTGTGGCGCAGCGCATAGTGCAGCGAGCGCCGCAGCCCCAGCCGGCCGGCGCGTTCGACGACGCGGTCCCAGTAGGCGGCCTCGCCGCCGAAGTGGCGCACCAGCGCGTCCAGGTCGAACAGGTCGCGCAGCCCGTGGGCGAACTCGCCTTCGTGGAACAGGTGGGTCGCGCTGTGCAGCAGCAGGTCGGCCGGCGCCAGTGTCGACAGGCCGGGCCAGGCGGCCAGCGGGCGCAGGTCCTCGAACAGCGCCGGCGTGTCCAGCGCGGTGCGCGAGGTCAGCGGCAGCAGCGTGTGGTGCACGTCGAGCGCCGTCTCGCGGCTGCGGTGGCGCATCGGCGGCAACTCGTGCATCCAGCGGCGGTAGTACTGCTCGTCGTAGGCCGACAGGCCTTCGACGATCCAGCCGTGGATCAGCAGCGCGCTCTCGACGTCGGCCAGCGCCGCACGCGGCACGAGGATGTCGAGGTCGCCGTACAGCCGCGAGCGCGCCAGCGGCAGGTCCAGCGCCAGGTAGGCGCCGCCCTTGAGCACGACGCAGTGCGGCGTGACCCCGGCCAGGGCCTCGGCAATGCAGGCCAGCTCCCAGCGCATGCGCTGGCGCTGGGCGTCGGCGATCTGGCGCGCGGCCGCCAGATGGGCCTGAGCCGGCGGCGGCGCCTGGACGTCGGCCTCGGCCAGCGCGTCGTGCAGCCGGGCGATCAGGTTGGCGCGGCGCGCCTGGCGCACCAGCAGGTCCCAGCCGGCCGGCGCCAGCGCGGCAGCGCGTGCCGGCTCCCGCAGCACACGCACGAGCAGGCTAGGTGCCATGCGCGTCTCCCGGCGGCCGGCCGGCGGCCAGCGCCTCGAAGGCCGGCTCGAGCTCGTCGAGCGTGCCGTAGCGGAAGCTCAGGCAGTCGACGGCGCCGACCAGCGTGGTCAGCGTGTCGAAACCCCGCCGCCCGAGCACGTGGTAGTTGAAGGACTGCTCGGCCAGCAGCAGCGCCGCCTGCGCGCGGTCGAGCCGCTCGAAGCCGGCGCGGGCTCCGGCCTGCCAGCGCGGCAGCACCACCCAGGCCGGCCGTGCCGGCTCGGCGCGGCGGCGCACGGCCTCGGCCGGCGGGCGCATCAGCGCCACCGTGCCCTTCAGCGTGTCCGGCACCGGCGGCGACATCACGGCCTCGGGCACGAAACCGGTGACCAGGTCGATCGAGGCGTTCTTCAGGTTGACGGCACGCGCCATGCCGTGCACCAGGCCGGTGGCCGGGTCCAGCAGCGCGAGCTCGTCGGACAGCAGGCGCCAGCCGCGATGGGCCAGCACCGCGGTCAGCGTGCTCTTGCCCGAGCCCGGCGGCGCCGGCAGCACGAGCGCGCGGCCGTCGCGCTCGAGCACCGCGGCATGGCAGACCAGGAACTGGTGGGCGTGCGAGGCCACGCACCAGTTGAGGCCCCATTCGAGCATCGTCGGCGCCTGGCGCCGGGGCAGGCTGACGAAGGCCGGCAGCCCGTCGTAGAGGAAACGCGCGCGCCAGCGGCCGAACGGCAGCCAGCGCGGCTCGGCGCGGATCTCGAGATGGAAGTCGGCGAAGCCGTCCTCGGCGGCGAGCGGGAAGTCGGCGTAGAGCAGCGCCACGGCGTCGGCCAGCGCCGGCAGCTCGGAACGCACGCAGGCGCTGAAGGGGTGCAGGTCCAGCCGCAGGCCGGCGCCGCGGAGCCGCGCGCGCAGCGCCGCACGATCGAGGTCGGAGATCTTCAAGAGTCCAGGCGCGCGACGAGGCCCCGTGTCCGCAGCTGTTCGAGTTCGGTGCCGATGGCGCCGGCCATGTCGGCGGGCAGCTCGGTGCCCAGCTCCGCGGCGAGTGCTGCGGCCAGCGCCGGCTCGGACTGCGCGCCGTGCTCGTGCAGCATCGCCATCAACTCCAGCGCCAGCGCGCCGAGCGTGAAGGTGTCGCCGCTGCGTTCGTCGAAGGCGATCGCGCAGGCCGAGTCGTCCCAGGACCGGACGTGGATCGCCGCCTCGTGCGTGAGGGACCAGGTCGCCGCGGTCACGCCATCAGATCGGGCGCGAGACGTTGTTGTTCTTCACGTAGTCGAGGATCTCGGCACGGCCCCAGTACTTGCCCGAGGGCAGCGTGTAGCTGCCGGAGGCCATCTGGTTGACGTCCAGCAGCGGCACGCAGCGCGTCGGGTCGATGTCCACGCCCTTGCCCTGCAGCAGCCGCTGGTTCAGGCAGGCCACGACCATGTGGCGCGGGAAATCGTCAAGCCCCGCGCAGTTGTTGATCTTGTTGAGCAAATCGAACAGCAGCACATCCTTGGTGTGAAGACCGCTCGGCCGGGGCACGTCAAAGTGGCTGACCAGCACGGTTCTCTTCCAGCCGTCGAAGTTGCTGCCGAACTTCTTGCTGTCGAGACTCCCACACAGCTTGTCCCACGGCCGGCCGATGCCGACCTGCTCGAGATTGCGGCACCACTGGTCCAGCGACCAGGCCTGGATCTTGGTGCCGTTGGCGATCGCGCGCGCCGAGACGCTGGCCGACGGGTTGACCATCACCGAGCCCCAGGCCGAGGTCGACAGGCAGCTGAAGGTCGTGGCGTGCACCGGGCGGCCGACCAGCAGCAGCGAGGCCGGCGCGGCACCGCCGGCGACCCTCAGCAAGCGCCGGCGACGCGGGGAGAAGCCGCCAGACGGAGTGCCCTCGGCGTGATCCGGTTCTTGGGGTTCGATGGGTCGTTCGGTGTCGTTCATCACGGCTCCCTCGGATTCGGCGCAGGCGACAAGCTCTGGAGCGGGTCCGGTGCACGCAGTGTAGACCGCGACCCGGCGCCGACACACCTTGCAACGGGCCCTTGAATCGGTGGTCGGCACCCCGTGGATGAAGCCGTCCGTGTACTGGTTCTCACCGGTCCGCCAGGCACTCAATTGCGACAAGGTGTTGCAGATCCTCAACCTGCCGCGCCGCACGCCGTAACCTGAGCCATGAGCACCCTGCGAAAGAACGTCCACGCCGGTCTGCGTTCCGCGATGGGGATGCTGCCCGACTCCGCCCGGCACGCGATCTTCCGCCGCATGGTCGACTGCGAGCCGGCCCCGGACGGCCGGCTGGAGATCCGCATCGTCGACAGCCGCCAGGATCTCGAGGCCTGCTTCCGGCTGCTGCACGACGCCTACGTCGCCAGCGGCTTCATGAAGCCGCACCCGTCGGGCCTGCGCGTCACGCCATACCACGCGCTGCCGACGACGACGACGATCGCCGCGTTCTGGGACGGCGAGGTCGTCGGCACGCTGTCGATGATCCGCGAAGGCGTTTTCGGCTTCCCGCTGCAGTCGGTGTTCGACCTGACCGCGGTGCGCGCCCAGCCGGGGCGCATCGCCGAGATCTCGGCGCTGGCGGTGCACCCGAAGTTCCGCTCCACCGGCGGCAGGATCCTGTTCCCGCTGATGAAGTTCATGCACGACTACTGCGTGCACTACTTCGACACCCGGCACCTGGTCATTGCCGTCAACCCGGCGAAGATCGAGCTCTACGAGTCGCTGCTGTTTTTCCGCCGCCTGCAGGCCTCCGAGGTCGACCACTACGACTTCGCCAACGGCGCGCCGGCGGTCGGCGCGACGCTGGACCTGCACGAGGCCCCGACGCTGCTGAAGGAAGGCTACGACGGCCGCCCGCCGCGCAAGGACCTGTACCGCTACTTCATCACCTCGCGCCTGCCCAACGCCAAGCTGCCCGAGCGCCGCTACTTCACGACCAACGACCCGGTGATGACGCCGGCGCTGCTGGACTACTTCTTCACCCAGCGCACCGACTGCTTCGCCCAGCTCGACACGCGCCGGCTGGGGCTGCTGCACAGCATCTACGACAGCCCCGAGTACGCCGCGGTGCTGCCGCCGCTGCCTTACGGCCACCAGGCCGGTGGCGCCGCGCTGCGCCGCCACCCGCGCTACTCGCTGAAGTGCCCGGCGGTGCTGACGCTGGAAGACCGCCCGCAGGCGCTGGAGGTGGTGGAGCTGTCGCAGCAGGGCTTCCAGGCCCACGGCGCGAACGACCTGCCGCTGGGCGCACGCGGCTGGGCCAAGGTGCAGCTCGGCGAAGGCGTCGAATCCACGGTGCTGACCGAGGTCGTGCGGCGCGTGCCGACGGCCACCGGCCACTACCACGGCTTCCGCGTCGAGGCGCCGGACCCGGCCTGGATGCGCTGCGTGCGCCTGCTGGAGACCGGCACGACGCACGCCGACCTCGCGCCCGACCCGGCAGAGCCGGCGGCCCGGCCGCAGCCCGACGGCCGCCGGGCAGCCTGAGCGGGGGGCCGGACGCACCACCTGCGGGTGCTATGCTGGCCCTACCGTGCGCGCCCCGTTCCCGACGCTGATCCCCGCCCCCACCTCCCCGATCGATGCCCGTCGCGGCGCCGGCCACGGCACCGGCCCCCGGCGCCGCGCCTGGCTGGCGGCTTCGCTGCTGTCGCTGACCTTGCCGGCCTGGGCCGGCCTGCCCGACGTCATCGCCGCGGCCAAGCCCGGGGTCGTCGCCGTCGGCACCTTCAACCCGCTGGACAACCCGCGCTTCTCGTTCCGCGGCAGCGGCTTCGCCGTGCTCGACGGCAGCTACGTCATCACCAACCAGCACGTGCTGCCGCCGGCCAACGAGGTCGAGCAGCTGTCGCGGCTGTCGGTGCTGGTGGCGCGCAACGGCAAGGTGTCGGAAGCCCGCTCGGCGCGCCTGGCCGGCTCCGACCGCTCGCACGACCTGGTGCTGCTGAAGATCGAGGGCCCGTCGCTGCCGCCGCTGCCGCTGGCCGACGCCGACGCTGCGCGCGAAGGCATGTCGATCGCGCTGATGGGCTTCCCGATCGCCGGCGCGCTGGGCTACTCGCCGGTGACGCACCGCGGCATCGTCTCGGCGGTGACCTCGATCGCGCTGCCGGCGGCGAACTCGCGCCAGCTCGACCCGCGGGCGCTGCAGAAGCTGCGCGAGGGCAGCTTCGACATCTTCCAGCTCGACGCCACCGCCTACCCCGGCAACAGCGGCGGCCCGGTGCTGGACGCCGAGACCGGCGAGGTCGTCGCCGTCGTCAACATGGTGCTGGTGCGCGGCACGCGCGAGAACGCGATCCAGTACCCCTCGGGCATCAGCTACGCGATCCCCGTGCGCCACGTGCACGAACTGCTGCAGCAGGCCGCTCCGCCGGAGCCGACGGCCACGGCGCTGCCGCGCTGATCAGACGCGGTAGTAGCCGCGGTACCAGTCGACGAAGCGGCCGATGCCGGTGCGCAGGTCGGTGGCCGGCGCGAAACCGGTCCAGGCACTCAGCGCGTCGACGTCGGCGTAGGTCGCCGGCACGTCGCCGTCCTGCATCGGCAGCAGGTTCTTCTGTGCCTCGCGGCCGAGCGCGGCCTCGACGTGGCCGATGAACTCCATCAGCTCCACCGGCGCGTGGTTGCCGATGTTGAAGACGCGGTAGGGCACGTTGCTGGTGCCGGCGTCGGGCGCCTCGGGACGGTAGGCCGGGTCGGGCTCGGCCGTGCGGTCGAGCACCCGGATCACGCCTTCGACGATGTCGTCCACGTAGGTGAAGTCGCGCTTCATGCGGCCGTGGTTGAAGACGTCGATCGGCCGGCCTTCGAGGATCGCCTTGGTGAACAGGAACAGCGCCATGTCCGGCCGGCCCCAGGGGCCGTAGACGGTGAAGAAGCGCAGCCCCGTCGTCGGCAGGCCGTAGAGATGGCTGTAGGTGTGGGCCATCAGCTCGTTGGCCTTCTTCGTCGCGGCGTACAGGCTGACCGGGTGGTCGACGCTGTCGTGCTCGGCGAACGGCATCTTCGTGTTGCCGCCGTAGACGCTGGAGCTGGAGGCGTAGACGAGGTGCTGCACCCGCGCGTGGCGGCAGCCCTCGAGGATGTTGATGAAGCCGACGAGGTTGCTGTCGACGTAGGCGTGCGGGTTCTGCAGCGAGTAGCGCACGCCGGCCTGCGCGGCGAGGTGGATGACGCGGTCGAAACGTTCGGCGGCGAACAGCGCGTCCATGCCGGCGCGGTCGGCGACGTCGAGCTTGACGAAGCGGAAGCCCGGGTGCGGCTCGAGCCGCGCCAGGCGGTCGAGCTTGAGCCGGACGTCGTAGTAGTCGTTGAGGTTGTCGAGACCGACCACCTCGTCGCCGCGCGCGAGCAGCCGCAGCGCCGTCGTCATGCCGATGAAACCGGCGGCACCGGTGAGCAGGATCTTCATGTCGGCGACGATTCTGGCACGCGGCCCCGCCCGCCCTGCCCCCGTGCTCGCGGGCGCGGCGCGTGCAGTTCTGCTCAGCGCATCAGCATTCGTCGGGCGAAGACGCTGGCCGCGTCGACCGCCAGCACCAGCACGATCATCGCCAGCAGCACCGTCGCCGTGCGCCCCATCTGGAACAGCCCGAGGTGGAAGGCCAGCATCTGCCCCAGCCCGCCGGCGCCGACGACGCCCAGCACCGCGGCGGCGCGGATGTTGTTCTCCCAGCGGTACAGCGTGTAGCTGACGAGCTGCGGCAGCACCTGCGGCAGCGTCGCCCAGGCGGCGACGCGCCAGCCCTCGACACCCTGCGCGCGCAGCGCCTCGGCCGGGCCGGGCGGCGCGTTCTCGATCGCCTCGCCGAACAGCCGGCCGAGCACGCCGGTGGTGTGCAGCGCCAGCGCCAGCGTGCCGGTCATCGGCCCCAGGCCGGCGGCCACCAGCAGCAGCGCCGCCCAGACGAGTTCGGGCACCGCACGCAGCGCGTTCATCAGCCAGCGCGCCAGCCAGCGGCCGCGGCGCGGCAAGGCCAGCGCCAGCCCGCCGACGGCCGCCAGCGCCGTGCCCAGCAGCGACATCGCCAGCGTCTCGCCGGCGCCGCGCACGACCTTGGCGACGAACACCGGGTCGTGTGCCGGCGGGAAGAACTCGGCGACGAAACGTGCCATCGAGGTCATGGCCGCGGCCGAGAAGAAGGCACGCCACTGCAGGTCCAGCGAGACGAAGCTGGCGACGACCAGCGCCGCCAGCGCGGCCAGCAGCACGCGCGTGCGGACGTCGGTGCGCGGCGGCGGGCGGCGCGGGCTCATCCGAGCACCTTGCGGATCGTCGCGCTGGCGCGGTCGGCCAGTGCGACCAGCGCGACGAAGACGATCAGCATCGTCGCCACCTCGGCACCGGCGAACATCTTCAGCGAACCGTCGAGCTCCTGGCCCAGGCCGCCGGCGCCGACGAAACCGAGCACCACCGACGAGCGGATCGCGCACTCCCAGCGGTAGACGGTGTACGAGGCCAGCTCGTGCGCGTTCTGCGGCAGCAGCCCCCAGAAGAAGGCCTGCAGCCGGCCCGCGCCCTGGCGCAGCAGCGCCTGCGCCGGCGCCGGCTCGCCGCTGTCGAGGATCTCGGCGTAGACCTTGCCGAGCATGCCGCCGTAGGTCAGCGCGATCGCCAGCACGCCCGCCGTCGGCCCCAGGCCGACGACGCGCACGAAGACCAGCGCCCAGACCAGCTCGGGCACGCTGCGCAGCACGACGAGCACGGCGCGCACCGCCTGGCGCAGCACCAGCGGCACGGCGGCCATCGGCCCGGCCAGCGCCGACAGCGACAGCACACGCGCCGTCAGCAGCGCGCCCGGCACCGCGATCAGCAGCGCCAGCGTGATGCCGGCGGTGGCGATGGCCACCGTGCGCCAGGTCGCTTTCGCGACGAGCTCGAGGAACTCCGGCGAGAGCGCCGGCGGGAAGAAGGCGGCGAGAAAACGCCCGCTGACGGCCAGCGTGTCGGGCTCGAACAGCCGCAGCGGCCGGAACTCGGTGGCCACGACCAGCGGCCACAGCAGCACCAGCACGGCGCCGGTCCAGAAGACCCGCCCGGCCCAGGCCGGGTCGCGGCGCGCCGGGTTCAGCATCGGCCGGCGACCAGCGCGCGTTCGGCCGGCAGGTCCTCGATCACCGGCGCGAGGTCCTCGCGCGCCGCGTACAAGGCCTGCAGCCGCGCCGGCGTGACCTCGGCGGCCGGCAGGTCGAAGGCCAGGCGGCCGTCGCGCAGGCCGATCACGCGCGGGAACGCGGCCAGCGCCGCGTCGACCTGGTGCAGCGAGGCGACCAGCGTCACGCCACGCGCCGCGGCCTCGTCGCGCAAGGCGGCCAGCGCCTGGGCGGCACGCGCCGGGTCCAGCGCCGACAGCGGCTCGTCGACCAGCCACAGCGACGCCGGCGACAGCAGCGCGCGCGCCAGGCCGACACGCTGGCGCTCGCCGCCGGACAGGCGGTCCACACGCTCGAAGAGCTTGTCGGCGAGGTCGAAACGCGCGAGCGCCGCTTCGGCCGCGCCGATGTCCTGCGCGTGCAGCAGCGCCGCCAGGCTCTGCCAGAAGCCCATCGCCGGCAGCCGGCCGGCCGTCACCGCGGTGACGACCCGCTGGCGCGGCGGCAGCGGCGGCGTCTGCGGCGCCAGGAACAGCCGGCCGCGCAGCCGCTGCAGCGCCGCGCGCGGCAGCGTCCACGGGTCGGTGCCGTCCAGCACGACCTGCCCGGCCGAGGGCCTCAGCGCCGCGGCGATGAGCTGCAGCAGCGTCGTCTTGCCGGCGCCCGACGGGCCGATGACGGCCACCGCCTCGCCGGGCGCGACGTCCAGCGTCAGGCCGTCGATGGCCGCCGGCGCGTCGGCCCGTGCCGCCGGGTGGCGGCCGACGGCGGCGGCCAGCGCGATGCGCATCGCGGCCGCGCTCAGATCAGGCCGGCAGCGCGGGCCGCGGCCTCGATGCCCTTGTAGTTGTCCGGGCTGGTCGGCACGAAACGCGTCGCGCGCTGCAGCTCCAGCACCTCGCGGCCTTCGGCGCTGTCGCGCGACAGCGCCAGGAACGCGGCCTTGAGCTTCTCGCGCAGCGCCGCCGGCATCTGGGCGTGCACGGTCCAGTTGTAGTCGTAATAGGTGGGCGTCGTGTAGAAGACGCGCACGCGCTGCGTGTCGACCTTGCCCTCGGCGACGAGCTTGTCCCAGACCGAGATGTTCAGCGCGCCGGCGGCCACCTTGCCGGCGGCGACCGCGGCCACCGTGGCGTCGTGCGCGCCGCTGTAGGCGACGCGGCGGAAGTCGCGGTCGGGCTCCAGCCCGGCGGCCATCAGGAAGCTGCGCGGCATCAGGTGGCCCGAGGTCGAGCTCTGCGAGCCGAAGCTGAAGTCGCGGCCCTTGATGTCGGCCAGCGAGCGCACGGCCGGGTCGGCGGTGACGAAGACCGAGCGGAACTTCTGGTCCTCCTCGCGCTGCACCAGCGGGATCACCTGGCCGCCGGAGCGGATGCTGGCCTGCACGAAGGTGAAGCCGCCGAACCAGGCGAGGTCGATCTTGCGCGTGACCAGGGTCTCGACGGCGGCGGCGTAGTCGGTCACCGGCGTGTACTCGACCTTCATCGCGAGCTTGGACTCGAGGTACTTGACCAGCGGCGCGGCCTTGCGCGCCAGCTCGGTCGGCGACTCGTCGGGGATCGCGGTGACACGCAGCACCTGCTGCGCCTGGGCGCCGACGGCGGCGAAGGCGGCGGTGAAGGCGGCGACGCGCAGCGCGCGGGACATCAGGCGGTGGAACATCGGTTCTCCCTGGGGCGAAATGGGGCGCGATTATGGAGTTTGGGCAGCGGCCCGCGCAGGC
Source organism: Rubrivivax sp. JA1026 (assembly GCF_011065555.1). Classification (NCBI taxonomy): domain Bacteria; kingdom Pseudomonadati; phylum Pseudomonadota; class Betaproteobacteria; order Burkholderiales; family Sphaerotilaceae; genus Rubrivivax; species Rubrivivax sp. JA1026. The sequence goes on along the minus strand of NZ_JAALCQ010000002.1, from coordinate 453,606 downwards.
GCTCGGCTTCCCCGGCAGGACTATGCTCGCGGCCGATCCATCTTTGCGAAAGCCGCCGATGACCACCGCCCCCGCCCCTGCAGAGCCCCGTCTGACCTCGCTGTCGCACGGCGGCGGCTGCGGCTGCAAGATCGCCCCGGGCGTGCTGACCGAGATCCTGCGCGGCGCGTCGGCGATGCCGGTGCCGCCCGAACTGCTGGTCGGCATCGAGACCAGCGACGACGCCGCGGTCTACCAGCTCAACGACGAGCAGGCGCTGGTCGCGACGACCGACTTCTTCATGCCGATCGTCGACGACCCGTTCGACTTCGGCCGCATCGCCGCGACCAACGCGCTGTCCGACGTCTACGCGATGGGTGGCAAGCCGATCCTGGCGCTGGCGCTGGTCGGCATGCCGATCGCGGTGCTGTCCACCGAGACCATCGGCCGCGTGCTCGAAGGCGGCGCCTCGGTCTGCCGGGCCGCCGGCATCCCGATCGCCGGCGGCCATTCGATCGACTCGGTCGAGGCGATCTACGGCTTGGTGGCTCTGGGCCTGGTGCACCCGCAGCGGGTGCGCCGCAACGCCGGCGCGAAACCCGGCGACCTGCTGGTGCTGGGCAAGCCGCTGGGTGTCGGCGTGATGTCGGCGGCGCTGAAGAAGGGTGCGCTCGGCGCCGAGGGCTACGACCGCATGATCGCGACGACGACGAAGCTCAACACGCCGGGGCCCGACCTCGCGGCGCTGGACGCGGTGCATGCGCTGACCGACGTCACCGGCTTCGCGCTCGCCGGCCACGCGCTGGAGATGGCGCGCGGCTCGGGCCACGACGTCGAGCTCGACTGGGCCGCGGTGCCGCTGCTGCCCGGCGTGCGGGCGCTGGCCGGCCAGGGTTTCGTCACCGGCGCGTCGGGCCGCAACTGGGCCAGCTACGGCGCTGAAGTCGAACTGCCCGAGGGCTTCGCCGCCGAAGACCGCGCGCTACTGACCGACCCGCAGACCAGCGGCGGCCTGCTCGCCGCCTGCGCGCCCGAGGCGCTGGACGCGGTGCTGGCGGTCTTCCGCGAACACGGTTTCGGCGACGCCGCGGTCGTCGGCCGTGTCGTGCCGGCAGCCGGCGAAGCGCCGCGTCTGCGCGTGCGCTGAGGGCAAAAAAACGGGGCCGCGAGGGCCCCGTAACTCGATCTTCCTGACCACCCGACGTCCGGAACCGTCAGGCAGCGGAATCATTCTGGGCCGGGTGCGCCGTCGATGCCAAAAGCCGGCGCCAAGGCCCCGGACGCGAAAGGTCCAAGCCGGCCCACGGCGTTAAGGTCGCGCGATGCGTGAGGGAACCTCGTTCAGCGAGCTGCCGTTCGACGGCCGCCGCGTGCGCATCGAGTGGCGCGAGATCGGCCGCGACGCGCCGCCGGGCACGCCGTGCATGGTCTTCCTGCACGAGGGCCTGGGTTCGGCGGCGGCCTGGCGCGACTTCCCCGACCGGCTCTGCGCCGCGCTCGGCTGGCGCGGGCTGGTCTATTCGCGCCCCGGCTACGGCCGCTCGACGCCGCGCGCGGCCGACGAACACTGGGACGCGAGTTATCTGCACCGCCAGGCGCAGGATCTGCTGCCGGCGCTGCTCGCCGAGCGTGGCCTCGACGCCGCGCGCGAGCCGCTCTGGCTCTTCGGCCACAGCGACGGCGCGACGATCGCGCTGCTGCACGCCGCGGCCTTCCCCGGCGTCGCCGCCGGCGCGGTGATCGTCGCGCCGCACCTGTGGGTCGAGGACCTCACGCTGGCCGGCCTGCGCGCCGCCCGCCGGGCCTACGTCGAAGGCGATCTGCGCACCCGGCTGGCGCGCTGGCACGACGACCCCGACTCGGCCTTCTGGGGCTGGAACGGCGTCTGGCTGGACGAACGTTTCCACGGCTGGTCCATCGTCGACGAGGTCGCGGCGATCCGCTGCCCGCTGCTCGCGGTGCAGGGCGAACGCGACGACTACGGCACGCTGGAGCAGATCCGCAGCGTCGCGCGGCAGGTGCCGGGCACGGTGCTGCTGGAGCTGGAGGACTGCGGCCACGTGCCGCACCGCGAGCGGCCGCGCGAGCTGATCGCCGCCGTGGCGCGCTTCGTCAAACCGGATTGAGACCGGATCGAGGCCAGCCCTCGCGCGTGAAATCGCGCTCAGGCCTTCGTCCGGCACGGGACGCCTTCCGGCGTCCCATGTCCGGGCTCAGTCACGCCAGCACTGGTGCACGTAAGTGCCCGGCGCGGCGCAGACGACGTCGGCCTTGGCCGGCGTGCGCGCCTTGGCGGTCTCGCCGCTGCCCTGGGCCAGCAGCCAGTCGTGCCAGGCGGTCCACCACGAACCTTCGTGGCGCGGCGCCTGCTCGGCCCAGGCCTCGGGGTCGACCCAGGCGCCGTCGACCTCGCGCGTGGCCATGCGGTAGCGCCGGTTGGCGTGGCCGGGCTCGCTGACGATGCCGGCGTTGTGGCCGCCGCTGGTCAGCACGAAGGTGATCGTGGTGTCGGCCAGGCGGTGGATCTTGTAGACCGACTTCCACGGCGAGACGTGGTCCTTCTCGGTGCCGACGACGAACATCGGCGCCGCAATGTCCGACAGCGACACCGCCCGGCCTTCGACCGGGAAACGCCCTTCGGCGATCTCGTTGCGCAGGTAGCAGCGGCGCAGGTACTCGCTGTGCATCGCCGCCGGCATGCGCGTCAGGTCGGCGTTCCAGGCCATCAGGTCGTTCGGGCTGTCGGGCTCGCCGAGCCAGAACTCGCGCAGCCGCCGCGACCAGACCTGGTCGCGTGAATGCAGGTAGGCGAAGGAGCCGGCCATCTGCGCGCCGGTGAGGAAACCGCGCTCGGCCATCATGTCCTCGAGCAGCGTGACCTGCGACTCGTCGATCAGCACGCCCATCTCGCCGGGTTCGGTGAAGTCGGTCTCGGCGGCCAGCAGCGAGACGCTGGCGAGTTCCGGCAGCAGTTCGGCGCGAGCGATGCGCCCCGGCCGCGCCAGCGCCGCGGCGGCCAGCGACAGCAGCGTGCCGCCCAGGCAGTAGCCGCAGGCGTGCACACGCCGGCCGGGGATCATGCGGGCGATCTGCGCCAGCGGGTCGAAGATGCCGAGTTCCAGGTAGTCCTGCATCGCCAGCAGCGCGTCCGACTCGTCGGGGTTGCGCCAGCTGAGGATGAACACCGTGTGGCCCTGCTCGACCAGCCACTTGACGAACGAGTTGTGCGGCGACAGGTCGAGGATGTAGTACTTCATGATCCACGACGGCACGATGAACACCGGCTCGGCCTGGACCGAGGCGGTCAGCGGCAGGTACTGGATCAGCTCGACGAGGTGGTTGCGCCAGACCACCTGGCCCGGCGTCACGGCGACGTCGACACCGGGCTCGTAACGCCGCTCGGGCGTGCGCAGCGGCTCCAGGCCGTGCTGGCGGCGCCAGCCGTCCAGCGCGTGCAGCGTGCCGTCGACGAGGTTGGCGCCGCCGCGTTCGGCGGTGCGCTGCAGCACCTCGGGGTTGGCCAGGCCGGCATTCGACGGCGCCAGCATGTCCAGCCACTGGCGGGCGAAGAAACGCACGACCTCGCGGTGGTGCGGGTCGACGCCGCGCAGGTCGGTCGCGTCCTGCCACCAGCGTTCGGCGGCGTGCCAGCCGTGCACCACCGGCGCCCAGGGCCACTGCCTCCACGCCGGGGCGGCAAAACGGGCGTCGCCGTTGCCGGGCTCGGCCTGGCCCAGCATCTCGCCCCAGGCCTGCAGCCAGGACTGCTGGGCGCGGGCGACCAGCGCCAGCGCGGTGGCTGGCTGCGTCGCCAGGTGCAGCGCCCAGTCCTGCCAGGCCAGCGCCAGCGAGATCGGCGACAGCCCCGAGAAGGCCGGCGCGACGGCGGCGTGGAAGTGGCTGTCGAGGCGGCGTGCGGCGGCCAGCGCCGGGTCCAGCGCCGGATCGGCGAGCACGGCGGCGGCGACGTTCGGGTTGTGCATGCGGACTCCTTGAAACTCAGCCGCCGTCCAGGTGGCGGAACGCGGCATCGGCGGCGACCCGGCCTTCGTCGGTCGGCACGACCCAGACCTCGACGGCGCTGCCGGCGGCGTGCAGCGGCACCGGCCGGTCGGGCGGCGCCGCGCGGTTGGCGGCGGCGTCGAGCACCAGGCCGGTGAAGCCCAGCGCGGCGGCGACGTCTTCGCGCAGCCGCGCGTCGTGTTCGCCGATGCCGCCGGTGAAGGCCAGTACGTCCAGCCCGCCGAGCACGGCGACGATGGCGCCGGCCTCGCGCAGCAGGCGGTGGGTGAAGAGTGCGATCGCCTCGGCCGCCGCCGGCTCGGCACTGGCGCGCAGCGTGCGCATGTCGGCCGACAGCCCGGAGACGCCGAGCAGGCCCGACTGCTTGTAGAGCAGGCGCTCGACCTGCTCCAGCGTCCAGCCGTCGCGCCACAGGTGGAGCAGCACGCCGGGGTCCAACGCGCCGCTGCGGGTGCCCATCATCAGCCCGTCCAGCGCCGACAGGCCCATCGACGAGGCGACCGAACGCCCGCCGACGGCGCCGCAGAGGCTGGCGCCGTTGCCCAGGTGGGCCATCAGCAGCCGGCCGCCGGCACGCGCCGAGACGCCGGCCAGCGTGCCGCTGACCGACTCGTAGGACAGGCCGTGAAAGCCGTAGCGCCGCAGGCCTCGCGACTCGAAGTCACGCGGCAGCGGCAGCCGGCGTTCGACCTCGGGCATCGTCGCGTGGAAGGCGGTGTCGAAACACGCCACCTGTGGCAGCGCCGGCAGCGCGCGGTGGATCGCCGCGACGCCGGCCAGATTGTGCGGCTGGTGCAGCGGCGCCAGCGGCTCCAGCGTGTGCAGATACGCCAGCAGTTCGGCGTCGAGCACGCAGGGCGCGACGCAGCGCGAGCCGCCGTGCACGACGCGGTGCGCCACCGCCGCGAGCCGCCGCCCGCGTGCCGCCAGCAAGGCCAGCAGCGCGTCCAGCGCGGCGGCAAAACCGTCCTGCCCGGGCGCCTGCACCAGGCGGCGCGCGTCTTCGCCGGCAAGGTGCCAGCTCGGCTCGCCGCCGGGCTCCAGACCTTCGAACAAGCCAGTCCACAAGGCCGGCCCCTGGCGCTCGTAGACGCCGAACTTCAGCGACGAGGACCCCGCGTTGAGCGCCAGCACCGCGTCGCGCGGTGCGGCGTTCATCGTGCCTTCCCGGCCGCGATGGCGCGCGCGACGACGCCGGCCAGCGCCGCCGAGGCCATGCGCGAGATCGCCGCGTCGGCGCGGCTGGTCAGCGCGATCGGCACGCGTGCGCCGAGCACGACGCCGCAACTCGCCGCGCCGGCCAGGTACTCGAGCTGCTTGGCGAGCATGTTGCCGGCCTCCAGATCGGGCACGACGAGGATGTCGGCGTTGCCGGCCACCGGCGACTCGATGTGCTTGATGCGCGCGGCCTCGACCGAGATCGCGTTGTCGAAGGCCAGCGGGCCGTCGAGCAAGGCGCCGGCGATCTGGCCGCGGTCGGCCATCTTGCACAGCGCCGCGGCGTCCAGCGTCGAGGCCAGGCGCGGCGTCACCGTCTCCACCGCCGACAGCAGCGCCACGCGCGGCTGGTGCATGCCCAGCGCATGCGCCAGCTCGACGGCGTTGCGCACGATGTCGGCCTTCTCGGCCAGCGAGGGCGCGATGTTGATCGCCGCGTCGGTGACCAGCAGCGGCTTCGGATAGGCCGGCACCTCGAAGCGGTAGACGTGCGACATGCGCCGCCCGGTGCGCAGCGAGTTCTCGTCGAGCACGGCCTTGATCAGCTCGTCGGTGTGCAGGCTGCCCTTCATCAGCATCTGCGCCTCGCCACGCGCGGCCAGCGCCGCGGCGGCCACCGCGGCGGCGTGGCTGTGCGGCACGTCGACGATCTCGATGCCGTCCAGCGACACCTGCATCTGCTCGGCCAGCGTGCGGATGCGCAGCGCCGGGCCGACGAACACCGGCTCGATCAGCCCGTGCGCACGTGCGTCGAGCGCGCCGTGCAGCGAGCCTTCGTCGCAGGGGTGCACGACGACGCAGCGCACCGGCGGGTGGCCGCTCAGCGTCTGCACCCAGGCTTCGAGCCGCGCCTCGGGGTCGAACAGGTGCATCGTCGGCATCGCGGCGCGCGGGCGCACGATCTTCTGCGTCGGCGCGCGCACCAGCGCGCGGCCGGTGACGACCTGGTCGCCGTGCTGGTTGAGCACGATGCAGTCGAGCGTGACGTTGCGCGTCGCGTCGTCCTTCTCGGCCACCGTGACACCCACCGTCAGCGTGTCGCCGACGCGCACCGGGCGGTGGAAACGCAGGCTCTGCTCGAGGTAGATCGTGCCCGGGCCGGGAAACTCGGTGCCGAGCAGGCTGGAGATCAGCGCGCCGGCCCACATGCCGTGCGCGATGACGCCCTTGAAACGTGTGCCCTCGGCGTACTCGGCGTCGACGTGCGCCGGGTTGACGTCGCCGGAGACCAGCGCGAAGGCGTTGATGTCGTCCTTGGACAGCGTGCGCATCATCTGCGCGCGCTGGCCCGGACGCAGCTCGTCGTAGGTCAGGTTCTCGATCAGGCCTTCTTGTGCGCCCATGTCCCGCTCCCGTCTGGTGCCGACGATGCGGACGTCCGGGAGGCGGGGTCCGCGCGAGCCGCCTGGCCTGCGCCGCGCGGCAGCGCCCCCCCGCTCGGACGCGACGGGGCTGCCGGAACGATTCTGAACGTCCGCGGCGTGCACGTGTGGGGCGCCACGCCTAGCACCGTGCACGGCGGGGGCACAGCGCTGTCATGTTGCAGTGCACATGACACACATCAAGAGCGCCATCGCCGTGGCGCCACGCGGTCACGCGGTCGCGCTCAGGCGGCTTCGGCGCGCGCGGCGGTGGCCTCGAGGCGGAAGACGCTGACCAGCGCGCTCATGCGTTCGGCCTGCTGGCGCAGGCTCTCGGCCGCCGCGGCGCTCTGCTCGACGAGCGCGGCGTTCTGCTGGGTCGCCTGGTCCAGGTCGCTGACCGCGGAGCCGACCGACGCGATGCCCGCCGTCTGCTCGGCCGTCGCGTGGCCGATCTCGGCCATCAGGTCGGCCACGCGCTTCACCTGCACCACGATCTCGTCCATCGTCCGGCCCGCGTCGCCGACCAGGCGGGAGCCGGCCTCGACCTTCTCGACCGAACCGCCGATCAGCGACTTGATCTCGCGCGCGGCCTCGGCCGAGCGCTGGGCCAGCGAACGCACCTCGCCAGCGACGACGGCGAAGCCGCGGCCCTGCTCGCCGGCGCGGGCGGCCTCGACCGCGGCGTTGAGCGCCAGGATGTTGGTCTGGAAGGCGATGCCGTCGATGACGCCGATGATGTCGGCGACGCGGCGCGAGCCGTCGGTGATGTCCTGCATCGTCGCGACGACGGCGCCGACGACCTCGCCGCCACGGCGCGCGACGACGCTCGCGTCGCTGGCGAGCTGCGTCGCCTGCTGCGCGGTGTCGGCGTTGTGGCGCACCGAGGCGCTCATCTGCTCCATCGACGCCGCCGTCTGCTGCAGGTTGGAAGCCTGGGTCTCGGTGCGCTGCGACAGGTCGGCGTTGCCGGCGGCGATCTGGGCCGAGCCGGTGGCGATCGAGTCGGACGCGCCGCGGACCTGGGCCACGATCCTCGCCAGGCTCTGCTGCATCGCGCCGAGCGAGGCGAGCACGCTGCCCTCGGGGGCCTGCGTGGCACCCGGCACCGGCCCGAGATCGCCGGCGGCCACGCGCGAGGCGACTGCACCGAGCTCGGCGGGTTCGGCCCCCAGAGCACGGGTCAGCACCCGCGTGATCAGCAGCGCCAGCGCTGCGGCCATCGCCAGCGCGACGACGCCGACGCCGATCATCAGCAGGCGCTGCGCCGCGAAGTCGGCGGCGGTCTGCTCGACATGGAGGGCCGCCTGTTCGTTCAGGTGGGCGATGTAGGCCCCGACATCGGCGATCAGTTGCACCAGCAGCGGCCGGCACTCGGTGTTCATCTTGGCGATCGCCTCGGCCTGGCGGCCGGCGGACGCCTGCTCGGTGATCTCCAGCGCCACCGGGCCGTAACGCGCCTCGACGGCCTTCAGCGCGTCGAACAGCCGGCGCTCCTCCGGATCAACGCCCGGGTCGGTGGCGATCGCGCGCTCGAGCGCGTCGAGATTGCGGTGCACTTTCTCGTGCGCGGCCAGGATCTGCGCCTTCTCCCGATCGCGCGCGGCCGGGTCGTCCAGCAGCACCAGGTTGCGTGCGCCGATCGCCCGCGCATTGGTGCCATCGATCAGGTCGTTGGCCAGCCGCAGCCGGCTGCCGTCGACACCGATGGTCTCGGAGAACACGCGGTAGATGCCGGCCTGGCCGTGCAGCGCGAAGGCCCCGACGACCAGAACAAGAGCCGCCATCAGGCCGAAACCGGCCAGCAGCCGGGCTTTCACGGTGAGGTTCTGCATCATTTCTCGTTCTGACCGGTGATGTCGGCATCAATGCCGGCGCCCGGGTGTCGAGATGATGCGCGCTCGTGCCGCGCTCAAGCCTGAGGATGCAGCAAAAATGGCGCACATCCGTGCGCCATTGAGCGTTTTTACTATTTTTGACAGTTCGGAGTTGACCCGAACTCAGAACCGGAACAGCGGCCCCAGCGCGTCGAGCGTGTTCTTCAGCACCAGGCCCATCTCGGTGTCGCCTTCCATCACGAGGGCGCGCTCGAAGAACAGGCGGTCGGCGTCGTCCTCGCCGCGCAGCAGGCGCAGGTAGTCGGGCAACGCGGCGGCGATGCGCAGCGCGACCGGCTGGCTCTGCGACGCGAGCACGAAGCCGCGTTCGGCGAGCTGCAGCTTCATCGCCAGGCCGAGGTCGGTGACCGCGACCTCGACGCTGCGCCCCGACAGCGCCGCCTTGGCGTCGGCCGGCAGGCGCGGCAGCAGCAGCTTGTTCATCGCCAGCGCCAGCACCAGGCTGGGCGGCTGCATCGGCAGGCGCTGCACGATGGGCTTGACCTTGGCGGCCGCCAGCGCGTGCAGCTCGGCCAGCGAACGCGGCGCAACGAAGGCTTGGGACTTGGTGCTCATGCGGCTTTCCATTCCATGCCGGCGCGACCTTGCGCGTACCCGTTGGCCAGACCGCCCGGCAGTGCGATGGCCTCGAGCTCACGGCGCGCGGCCGCGGCCGGCGCCCCCTGGTTCATCACCTGCTCGAAGCAGGCGACGACGGTGCTGAAGTGCTGCGAGCACGGCGACAGGCGCAGGCGGCGCACGCCGTGGGCGACGATCTGCTCACGCTGCTCGATCAGGCAGTGCTGCGCCGCACCCTGGGTCTGGATGCCGTTGAGCACCAGGAAGGGCTTGCCGTCGCTGGTCGACAGCAGCAGGCCGTCGGGATAGTCCTGGCAGCGGAACTCGCACTGGTCCTTGCTCAGCCGGTGGTGGCGCGCGGTGAAGCAGCGCGCCGAGAACGCCAGCGGCGTGCGGCCGAAGGCGAAGGCCTCGGTCTCGACCGGCGTCTGGCCGGCCTTCACCGGGTCGGCGGCCGGGTTCACGCGGCCCATCGCGTCCAGCGGCAGCTCGGTCGGCGCCGTCCAGCGCACGGCGCCGAAACGTGCGTGCTCCTCGAGTGCGGCACGGCTGTAGACGTTGACGTGCGGGCCGATCGCGAACGGCACGCCGGCGGGCTCCAGCACCGCCAGCGCCGAGGCGTCACCGGCCTCGACGAGGTAGTCGCGCTGCTCGGCGATGCGGCGCACGACACGCAGGTCGGACTCGGACTCGATCAGGCCCTGCGTCGCCAGCACGACCTCCTTGCCGGCGGCGCGCAGGTCGGCGGCCAGGTCCAGCCAGTCGTCGAGCTTGAACTCGTAGCGGCGCGAGCAGACGACCTCGCCGAGCACGACGGCGTCGGCGGCCGATTCGGCGACACCGGCGTAGAAATCCATCAGCGCCTGGCGCGTCCAGTAGGTCAGCACCGGGCCGACGGTCAGCTTAATGCGTTCGGAACTCATCGTCTCGTCCGGTCTCAGCGCCACGGGCGGTCCAGCGCGCCGAGCGTGTGCTGCTGGCCTTCGGCGAGGTGGCCCAGCGTGGCGGTCCAGGCCGGCTGCACGCTGAAGCGGTCGGGCGAGGCCTTGGCCGCGTCGATCGCCTGGCGCCAGACCTTGGTCACCTGCTCGGTGTAGGCGGGGCTGCGCTGACGGCCTTCGATCTTCAGCGCCTTGACGCCCATCTTCATCAGCTCGGGCAGGATGGCCAGCGTGTTCAGGCTGGTCGGCTCCTCGATCGCGTAGTCGCGCTTGCCTTCGACGACGAAGCGGCCCTTGCAGATCGTCGGATAGCCGCGAGGCTCGTCGGGCGCGTAGTGGTCGATCAGCATGCCGCCCAGGCGCGACTCGACGCCGGTGGGCGTGTCGGTCCAGCGCACGGCGGAAGGCGGCGAGCAGACGCCGACGTTGTTCGGCGACTGGCCGGTGGCGTACGACGACAGCGTGCAGCGGCCTTCGACCATCACGCACAGGCTGCCGAAGGCGAAGCACTCGATCTCGACCGTCGTGTTGCGCAGCACGTGCTGCACCTGCTGCAGCGTCAGCACGCGCGGCAGCACCGCGCGCTGGATGTTGTAGTGGCGCTGGTAGAAGTTGATCGCCTCGTAGCTCGTCGCCGAGGCCTGCACCGACAGGTGCAGACGCAGCTCGGGGTGCGTGCGCGTGGCGTAGGCCATCACCGCGGTGTCGGCGCAGATCAGCGCGTCGGCGCCGAAGTCGACGGCGGTGTCGACCGCGCGGTACCAGGGCGTCACGTCCGCCGACTGGGCGAAGGTGTTCAGCGCCATCAGGACCTTGCGGCCGCGCTTGTGCGCGTAGGCGATGCCCTCGCGCACCTGGGCGTCGTCGAAGTTCAGGCCGGCGAAGTTCCGGGCGTTGGTGGCGTTCTTCAGGCCCAGGTAGACCGTGTCGGCGCCGGCGTCGACGGCCAACTGGAGGGCCCGCAGAGAGCCCGCGGGGCAGACCAGTTCGGGCGCCGCGAAGGGGGGCTGTTGCATGGCGGGCGGAGTCTAGGCGCGGGTGCGGCCAGCGGCTTGCGGGACGTCAAGACAGCTGCGAACCGGGCCTCCACCGACCGGTCGACGCGACCTGCGCACCACACCGCCGTCAGGGTCTCCGGAGGCCCGAGGCGCCGCCAAGCGCGCCACCGCCGCCGGCGCAAGCCCTTCGCGCGACGAGCTTGCACTGCGTCAAGACCGCCCGAGTTCCGCACCAGTAGACGCTATCTATTGGGTATCGTTCGCCGCCTACACACCATAGATAGTGTCAACGCGCATGACAGACGCCGCCCTGCCCCCCTCTGCCGACACCCAGGCCGCCCCGCTGGCGGTCATCAAGCGTGAAGGCCGCACCGTCGCCTTCGACCCCGCCAAGATCGCCGACGCGCTGGCGCGTGCCGGCGCCGCCACCGGCGAATACGACGCCGCGCGCGCCGCCGAGCTGACGCAGCAGGTCACCGAACGCCTGCGCCGCCGTGTCACCGGCGTCGAGCAGATCCAGGACGAGGTCGAGCGTGTGCTGCAGGAGGCCGGCCACTTCGACACCGCGCGCGCCTACATCGTCTACCGCGAGCAGCGTCGCGCGCTGCGCCAGGACCGCAGCGTCGCCGTCGACGTCGAGCGTTCGGTCAACGAGTACCTGGCGCGCCAGGACTGGCGCGTCAACGCCAACGCCAACCAGGGTTACTCGCTGGGCGGGCTGATCCTCAACGTCTCGGGCAAGGTCGTCGCCAACTACTGGCTGAATCACGTCTACCCGCCGGAAGTGGGCATCGCCCACCGCGAGGCCGACCTGCACATCCACGACCTGGACATGCTCTCGGGCTACTGCGCCGGCTGGTCGCTGCGCACGCTGCTGCACGAAGGCCTGAACGGCGTGCCGGGCAAGGTCGAGGCCGGCCCGCCCAAGCACCTGTCCAGCGCCGTCGGCCAGATCGTCAACTTCCTGGGCACGCTGCAGAACGAGTGGGCCGGCGCCCAGGCCTTCAGCTCCTTCGACACCTATCTCGCGCCCTTCATCCGCAAGGACGGGCTGACGTACGACCAGGTGCGCCAGAGCCTGCAGGAGCTGATCTACAACCTGAACGTGCCGTCGCGCTGGGGCACGCAGACGCCGTTCACCAACCTGACCTTCGACTGGACCTGCCCCGAGGACCTGCGCGAGCAGGTGCCGGTGATCGGCGGCCGGGAGATGCCGTTCGCCTACGGCGATCTGCAGGCCGAGATGGACATGATCAACCGCGCCTACATCGACGTGATGATGGAAGGCGACGCCAAGGGCCGCTCGTTCACCTTCCCGATCCCGACCTACAACATCACCAGCGACTTCGACTGGGAGCACCCGAACACGCTGCCGCTGTTCGAGATGACGGCGAAGTACGGCCTGCCGTACTTCCAGAACTTCCTGAACTCGGACCTGCAGCCGAACATGGTGCGCTCGATGTGCTGCCGGCTGCAGCTGGACCTGCGCGAGCTTCTGAAGCGCGGCAACGGCCTGTTCGGCTCGGCCGAACAGACCGGCTCGCTGGGCGTGGTGACGATCAACTGCGCCCGCCTGGGCTACCTGCACGCCGGCGACGAAGCCGGCCTGCTGGCGCGCACCGACCGCCTGATCGACATCGCGCGCACCAGCCTGGAGATCAAGCGCAAGGTCATCCAGGGCCACATCGACAGCGGCCTGTTCCCGTACACCAAGCGCTACCTCGGCACGCTGCGCAACCACTTCTCGACGATCGGCGTGAACGGGATCAACGAGATGATCCGCAACTTCACGGCCGACCGCCACGACATCACCTCGCCCGAAGGCCACGCGATGGCGGTGCGATACCTGGACCACATCCGCGCGCGCATCGTCGAGCTGCAGGAGGAGACCGGCCACCTCTACAACCTGGAGGCGACGCCGGCCGAAGGCACGACCTACCGCTTCGCGAAGGAAGACCGCAAGCGCCTGCCCGGCATCCTGCAGGCCGGCACGGCCGAGCGCCCGTACTACACGAACTCCTCGCAGCTGCCGGTCGGCTTCACGACCGACCCCTTCGAGGCGCTGGAGCGCCAGGAGGAGCTGCAGCGCAAGTACACCGGCGGCACCGTGCTGCATCTGTATCTGGGCGAACGCGTGTCGTCGGCGCGCGCCTGCCGTGACCTGGTGCGGCGTTCGCTCGAACGCTACCGGCTGCCCTACATCACGGTGACGCCGACCTTCTCGATCTGCCCGAAACACGGCTACCTCGCCGGCGAGCACGCGTTCTGCCCGAAGTGCGACGAAGAAGCCCTGGCACGCAAGGCGCGCGCCGCGACGGCGTGAGGCAGACGACACGACGGACGGGGTCAGACGGACGGGGTCAGGTCTTGCGAGACCTGACCCCAGCCCCCCCCAGCCCCGCAGTCCCACCGAAAGACGGGGTCAGGTCCCTCAGGACCTGACCCCAGCTCCCCCCCAGCTCCCCCCGAAGGAAACAGCCCCATGAGCCACAGCCAGACCCCCCTCGTCCACCCGCAGCTCGAAGAACACGAACGCACGCGCTGCGAAGTCTGGACGCGCGTGATGGGCTATCACCGTCCGATGGCCTCGTTCAACATCGGCAAGCAGGGCGAGTTCCTCGACCGCCGCTACTTCGACGAGCCGGGCCGCCCGTCCGCAACGGCCGACGTCACGGCCAGCGTCGAGTGTGGCTGCGCCTGAAGCCCTCGCCATCGGCGGCTTCCAGCCGCTGAGCACGACCGACTGGCCCGACCGCCTCGCGGCGGTCGTCTTCGTCCAGGGCTGCCCCTGGCGCTGCGTCTACTGCCACAACCCGGCGCTGCAGCCGCGTGACGGCGCCGCCGGCCCGGGCTGGGACGAGGTCGTCGCGACGCTGGCGCGCCGCCGCGGGCTGCTCGACGGCGTCGTCTTCAGCGGCGGCGAGCCGACGCTGGACCCGGCGCTGCCCGAGGCCGTGGCCACCGCGCGCGGCCTGGGTTTCGCCGTTGGCCTGCACAGCGCCGGCATCTATCCGCAGAAGCTCGCCGCGCTGCTGCCGCAGCTGGACTGGGTCGGCCTGGACCTGAAGACCGACCTCGCCGGCCACGACACGCTGACCGGCCGCCCGTGCAGCGGCGCGCCGGTGCACGAGGCGCTGGGCGCCGTCGTCGCCAGCGGCGTCGACCACGAGATCCGCACCACCTACCACCCGTCGCTGCAGAGCGACGAGACGCTGGCGAAGATGGCGGTGACGCTGAAGACCGCCGGCGCGAAGCGCTGGGTGCTGCAGCAGTGGCACCCGCGCGACGGCACGCCAGGGTTCGAGCAGCCCTGGCACTGGCCCGAGCCGGCGGTGCTGGCCTGGTTGCGCGAGCTCGGCCCCGAGCTCGCGCTGCGCTGATCAGGCCGGCGCTGCGGCCTTCTTGCGCGCGGCGGCCTTCTTCGCCGCCGGCTTGGCGGCTGTCTTGGCCGCCGTGCGCTTGCGCGCCGGCGCCTTGGCCGGCAGCAGCGAACGCAGGATCGCTTCACAGTCACCCGGCGTCATCACGCGCGGCACCGGGTAGTTGGCGTCGGCCTCGCGGCAGGCGGCCTGGGCGAGCTTGGGGATGTCGGCGGCCCGCAGCGCGTCGACCGTCGCCGGGATGCCGATGCGCCGGTTCAGCTCGGCCACCGCGTCGATGAACTTGTGCGCCAGCGTCGTGTCGCCGTCGTCGGGCGCACCGACGCCGGCGCGCCGCGCCAGCGCCGCCAGCCGCGGCTCGCAGTTCGGCGCCGAGAAGCGCAGAACCGCCGGCAGCACGATCGCGTTGGCCAGCCCGTGCGGCACGTGGTACAGACCGCCCAACTGGTGCGCGATCGCGTGCACGTTGCCGACGTTGGCACGGGTGAAGGCCAGCCCGGCGTAGGTCGAGGCCAGCGCCATGCGTTCGCGCGCGACGAGGTCACCACCGTCGGTGACGGCGCGCTCCAGCTGCTCGAAGACCATGCCGACCGCGGCCAGCGCCCAGCGGTCGGTGGTGTCGGTGCACCAGTCACCGATGTAGGCCTCGACGGCGTGCGTCAGCGCGTCCATGCCGGTGGCGGCGGTGATCGCCGGCGGCAGGCCGACCATCAGCGCCGGGTCCAGCGCTGCCATGCGCGGCACCAGCCGCGTGTCGGCGACGACCAGCTTGCGCGCGGCCTTCGGGTCGGAGATCACCGCGGCGACGGTGACCTCGCTGCCGGTGCCGGCGGTCGTCGGCACCGCGTACAGCGGCAGCGGCCCGTGCAGGCCCTTGAAGTAGCCGACCAGCGCCTTGGGCGGCTTGCCGTTGGCCACCGCCAGGCCGATGACCTTGGCCGCGTCCATCACCGAGCCGCCGCCGAAGGCGACGATGGCGTCGCAGCCCTCGTCGCGCAGCAGCGTGATGCCGGCTTCGACCAGCGGGATCGGCGCGTCGGGCTCGACGCGGTCGAAGACGACGACCTCGGTGCCCGCCGCGGCCAGCGCGGCGCGCAAGGGTTCGGCCAGGCCGAGCTTCATCACCGTCGCGTCGGTGACCAGCATGACCTTCCGATGGGTGAAATCCCCGATCGCCTGGCCGAGCTTGGCGCTGGCACCCGGCCCTACGATCAACAGGGGCTGCGGTATCGGCAGCCGCTTCGTCACCAGGCCTGCCGCCTGCTTCAGCTTGGGCAGCCCGACGGTGCGGGCCATGTCCCCGATCAAGTTGGCCATCTCGTCAACCCTCCACCATGCCCTTCCGGGTCCACTCTGGCGCGAACAACGTATGAAGAGCGTGATCGGCATCAGCCTCGGCGCAGCAGCGCAAGACTTCGAGCTGCGCACCACGCTGCTCGGCCAACCGTTGCGCGTGCGGCGCATCGGCACCGACGGCGACGAGACCGTCGCCGCACGCCGGCTGGCCTACTGGGACCGCCGCGCCGCCGCGATCGGCATCGGCGCCGGGCCAGACCCGCGCAGCGTCGGCGCCACGGTCGGCGGCGCCGAGCTCGCCGCCACGCTCAAGCACGCGCCGTGCACCACCGGCGCCCACCTCGCCGAAATCTATCTCGAATGGGCGCTGCGCCACGTGCAGGCCGATCTCGGGCGCTATTTCGACAACGCGCTGGTGCTGTTCTTCTCCGGCGTCGCCAACCGCAAGCTGGCCTCGGCGATGGCCGAGTTCACGCCCAACCTGTTCTTCGCCGACCCGCTGCTGCAGCTGGGCGTGCCCAAGCTGCTGACCTCGCTGGACGCGCTGTCGCTGTACGCCACCGGCTCGCACTACGTCGCCGGCTGGACGCCCAGGCGCCTGCCGAGCACGGCGCTGCTGGAGCGCTGGTCGGATCACGTGCTGCGCCAGGCGATGAAGAAGGCCACCGTCGTCGTCGCGCCGGTGCACGAGCTCGACCGTTTCGGCACCGAGGAGCTGGCCGGCAAGACCATCGTCACCGCGACCGTCAACGACGCGCGGCTGGAAGCCTTCCGCGAGAAGGGCGTGGCGATGATCGTCGACGCCTCGCCGGTGGTGCAGGGCCAGGTGCTCGGCCACGAGCTGCTCGACGCGATGATCCTCGCGGCCACCGGCAAGGCGCCGGGCACGCTGTACGACGACGACTACCTCGAGCTGATCCAGATGCTCGACGCGCGTCCGCGCGTGCTCTACCCCAACGGCTTCCAGCGCAAGAACCGCTTCGCCTTCGTCATCCACCCGCTGTCGCAGGAGTACTTCAAGAAGGTCAAGCCGATCGAGATGCTGTCCAAGGTCTCGCCGCCGCTCTTGATGGACTCGCTGGAGAAGGCGATGGCCTATGCGCCGCCCTTCGTCTACTCGAAGGTCGAGGGCATCAAGTCGCCGACCGGCGCCGAGGCCGAGGGCTGGCTGATCTCGGTGGGCGGCACGCCGCGCGAGATCATGAGCCACCCGCCGGAGTTCACCTACCGCCGACTGCTGGCCGCCGCCGAGATGGCGCGCAAGCTCGGCGCCCAGATCATGGGCCTGGGCGCGTTCACCAAGGTCGTCGGCGATGCCGGCGCGACGGTGGCGCGGCGCGCGACGCTGCCGATCACCACCGGCAACAGCTACAGCGCCTCGGGCGCGCTGTGGGCGGCGCACGACGCGCTGCTGCGGCTGCGGCTCATCGAGCCGCCCCAGGGCGACGAGCGCGTGAAGTTCAAGGCCATGGTCGTCGGCGCCACCGGCGCCATCGGCTCGGCCTGCGCGCGGCTCCTGGTGCGCGCCGCCGAGGAGGTGACGCTGGTCTCGCCGGAAACCGCCAAGCTGCTGGCGCTGCAGGAGTCCATCCTGCGCCAGACGCCCGACGCCAAGATCGTGCTCAGCGCCAAGGCCGACACGCACATCGCGGACATGGACATGATCGTCACCGCGACCTCGGGCGCCGGCAAGAAGGTGCTGGACATCATGAAGGTCAAGCCCGGCTGCGTGATCACCGACGTCGCGCGGCCGCTGGACCTGTCGCCCGAGGACGTGGCCAAGCGCCCCGACGTGCTGGTCATCGAGTCCGGCGAGATCCAGCTGCCCGGCCACGTGAAGATGAAGAACATCGGCCTGCCGCCCGGCGTGGCCTACGCCTGCCTGGCCGAGACCATCGTGCTGGCGCTGGAAGGCCGTTTCGAGAACTTCACCGTCGGCCGCGCGATCGAGTGGGAGAAGGTGCGCGAGATCTACAAGCTGGGCTTGAAACACGGCATGAAGCTGGCCGCGATCTCCGGCGTCAACGGCGTCATCACCGACCGCGACATCGCGCGTGTGCGCCGGCTGGCACTGGCGGCGCGCAAGCGCGAAGCCCAGGCGGACGCCCCGGCCGCCAAGCCCAGGCGCCGCGCCCGGGCCGCCGAGGCACCGCCGCCCTCGCCCTCGCCCGCGCCGGCGCCCAAGGGCAGCGCCAAGCCGCGCCGCGCGACGCCCGCCGCGGCCGCGCCGCAGCCGGCGGTCGAGGGCCTGGGCCGGCGCTCGCGCACGCGGGTCCGCACCGAGCCGGTCGGCTGACACGCCGCGGGCCGGCAGGCCCGGGGCCGGCACGCTGACCGGCAGCGCGGCGCGGCCGGCACCGTCGCCGCCCGGCGGCGTCTTCCTACAGGCGCACGGCGCCCGGCTGCCGACACTGGGGCAGCCCCGTTGCCGCTGCCCCTCATGAACCGTCCGCCGCCGATCCGCGTCCTGACCGTCAACACCCACAAGGGGTTCACCGCGCTGAACCGCCGCTTCGTGCTGGACGAGCTGCGCGACGCGGTGCGCGACGTCGACGCCGACCTCGTCTTCCTGCAGGAGGTTCACGGCACGCACTGTCGCCAGTCCGACCACGTCGCACGCTGGCCGCAGGCACCGCACTACGAGTTCATCGCCGACGCGCTGTGGCCGCAGTTCGCCTACGGCCGCAACGCCGTCTATCCGCACGGCGACCACGGCAACGCGCTGCTGTCCAAGTACCCGATCGTCGCCCACGCCAATCACGACGTCTCGGTCGACGGCCACGAGGCCCGCGGCCTGCTGCACTGCACGCTGCATCGGCCGGCCGACGGCATGCGCGTGCACGCGGTCTGCGTGCATCTGGGTCTGGCCGAGGCCCACCGCCGCCGCCAGCTGGAACAGCTGTGCGAGCTGGTGCGGCGCGAGGTGCCCGACGACGCGCCGCTGGTCGTCGCCGGCGACTTCAACGACTGGCGCGACCGCGCCCACCCGGTGCTCGAACGCGGCCTGGGGCTGAGCGAGGTCTTCGTGCAGGCGCACGGACGTTCGGCGCGCACCTTCCCGGCACGCTGGCCGCTGCTGCGCCTGGACCGCATCTACGTGCGCAACACACGCGGCCACCGGCCGCTGCCGCTGCCGCGCCGGCCCTGGGCGCATCTGTCGGACCACGCGCCGCTGGCTGCGGAGATCGCGCTGTGAGACGCCGCCCGCGCTGGACCGACGGCAACGCCGTCGAGCTGCTCGAAAACGGCGAGGCCTTCTTCCCCGCCGTCTTCGACGCCATCCGCAACGCCCGCCACGAGGTGCTGCTGGAGACCTTCATCCTGTTCGAGGACCAGGTCGGGCTGGCGCTGCACGCGGCGCTGCTGGAAGCCGCGCAGCGCGGCGTGCAGGTCGACGTGATGGTCGATGGCTACGGTTCGCCCGATCTGTCGGCGGAGTTCACCGGCTCGCTGCGCGCCGCCGGCGTGCGCCTGCGCAGCTTCGACCCGAGCTGGCGGCTGTTCGGGCGGCGCTTCAACGTGCTGCGCCGCATGCACCGCAAGATCGTCGTCGTCGACGGCGAGACGGCTTTCGTCGGCGGCATCAACTACTCGGCCGACCACCTGGCCGACTTCGGCCCGCAGGCCAAGCAGGACTTCGCGGTGCGTCTGCGCGGGCCGGTCGTCGAGACCATCCGCCGCTTCGCGATCGCGGCGATCCGCGGCGGCGCACGCGGCGAGCGCCCGGTGCCGCGGCCCCGGCTGCCGCCGCCACGCACCGAAGGCCCGGTGCGGGCGATGCTCGTCACGCGCGACAACCTGGAACACCGCGCCGACATCGAACGCCAGTACCGCGCCGCGCTGCGCGCCGCGCGCCACAGCGTGATCATCGCCAACGCCTACTTCTTCCCCGGCTGGCGCCTGCTGAAGGAGCTCCGCCGCGCGGCCCGGCGCGGCGTCGACGTGCGCCTGATCCTGCAGGGCACACCCGACATGCCGATCGTGAAGACCGCCGCCAGCCTGCTCTACGACCACCTGCTGCGCGACGGCGTGCACATCCACGAGTACTGCGACCGGCCGATGCACGGCAAGGTGGCGGTGGTCGACGACGACTGGGCGACCGTCGGCTCGAGCAACCTCGACCCGCTGAGCCTGGCGCTGAACCTGGAGGCCAACGTCGTGCTGCGCGACCGCGGCTTCGCCGCGCAGCTGCGCGAGCGGCTGCAGCACCTGATCCGCCACAGCTGCGAGGAGGTGCAGCCCGAGCCGGCGCCGCGCTGGCGGCTGTGGGTGCGCATGCGCAGCTACTTCGTGCTGCGTTTCGTGCAGCGCTTTCCGCTCTGGGCGCGGGGGCTGCCGGTGCATCGGCCGACGCTGCAACGGGTGGACACGCCGCCGAGCGATCCGCCCGGTGCTGCGGCGGTCCGCCCGTCACGCTGAGGGCGGCAGCCGGCAGATCCCGACCATCGCACTGCGGCAGTTGCCGCAGGGCCACAGCACGGGGTCGCTCTGCCCAGGGAACAGAAATTGCGATTTGTTCAATTCGTCCGAACTTGCGTTGTGTCAGATCGTGACCATCGCCCCAGGCATGGAATGCATCCGTCATCTGGACTGATTCCAGATCGCCCCGGTGCCCGATGGGCCGTCCCGGCCACCGGCAACAGATTCGGACGGATAGAGGAGATTCCATGAACATTCGTTGGACCCCGGTCGCCCTGGCTGCCGCCAGCGTCCTGGTCGTCGGCGCGGCCGTCGCGCAGAGCCAGGAGCCGATCCAGCCGATCGTGCCCCCGCAGCAGGTCAACCTGGGCATGGTCGAGCTCGGCAAGAAGCTCTACTTCGACCCGCGCCTGTCGAAGTCCGGCTTCATCTCGTGCAACTCGTGCCACAACCTGTCGATGGGCGGCACCGACAACATCCCGACCTCGATCGGCGACAAGTGGCAGCAAGGCCCGATCAACGCCCCGACGGTGCTGAACTCGAGCCTGAACGTCGCCCAGTTCTGGGACGGCCGTGCGGCCGACCTGCAGGCCCAGGCCGGCGGCCCGATCGCCAACCCGGGCGAGATGGCGTTCACGCACACGCTGGCGCTCGGCGTGCTGGAGTCGATCCCCGCCTACCAGCGTGAGTTCAAGCAGGTCTTCGGCAAGGACAAGATCGACATCGAGCAGGTCACGGCCGCGATCGCCGAGTTCGAGAAGACGCTGGTGACGCCGAACTCGCGTTTCGACCAGTGGCTGCTGGGCAAGAAGGACGCGCTGAACGCCGACGAGCTCGCCGGCTACAAGCTGTTCAAGGAAAGCGGCTGCGTCGGCTGCCACAACGGCCCGGCCGTCGGCGGCAACTCGTTCCAGAAGATGGGTGTCGTCGCGCCGTACAAGGCCAGCAGCCCCGCTGAAGGCCGCGTCGCGGTGACCGGCAAGGACGCCGACCGCTTCAACTTCAAGGTGCCGACGCTGCGCAACGTCGAGATGACCTACCCGTACTTCCACGACGGCGCCGCGAACACGCTGACCGAGGCCGTGGACATCATGGGCCGGCTGCAACTGGGCAAGAAGTTCACGCCCGACGAGAACGCCAAGATCGTCTCCTTCCTGAAGACGCTGACCGGCGACCAGCCGAGCTTCACGCTGCCGATCCTGCCGCCGTCGACCGACAAGACGCCGCGCCCGAGCCCGTTCAAGTAAACACCGGCCACGCCGGCGCCACCCGAGCCCCGCTGCCGCTCCGGCACGGGGCTTTTCTTTCGGTCTGACGGCTCGCCGGTGGCGGACTTCGCCGCGCTTATCGGCGGATCGAGGCCGCCGCCGGCGCCCGATACTCGGCTCGCCGGCCGACGGGGCCGCGCCCAGGAGATGCACGATGTCGGAAGCCGGCCATCCAGGCCACGGTGAGCGCTGCGCGATCTGTCGCGACGGGGAGGCCTTCGGCGCCCCGCTGGCTTTCGCGTACCAGCCGATCGTCGACGTGCCGGCCCGCAGCGTCTTCGCCCACGAAGCCCTGGTGCGCGGGCCGAACGGCGAGTCGGCGGCCAGCGTGCTGGCCCAGGTGGACGACCGCAACCGCTACGCCTTCGACCAGCGTTGCCGCCGCGACGCCATCGCGGGCGCGGCGCGCCTGGGCATGCGCGAGCGGCTGTCGATCAACTTCATGCCCAACGCGATCTACCGCCCGTCGGCCTGCATCCAGGCGACGCTGCGGGCCGCCCACGACTGCGGCTTCGCGCTGGACCGCATCATGTTCGAGATCACCGAGACCGAGCGCGTGCACGACGTCGGCCACCTGGTGGAGATCGTCACCGAGTACCGCCGGCTCGGTTTCCTGACCGCGCTCGACGACTTCGGCGCGGGCTACTCGGGCTTGAACCTGCTGGCCGCGTTCGAACCCGACATCGTCAAGCTGGACATGGACCTCAGCCGCGCGCTGGACCGCCGGCCGCGTTCACGCGCGATCGTGCGCTCGCTGGTGCGGCTGTGCGACGAACTGGGCATCACCGTCGTCGCCGAAGGCGTCGAGACCGCCGGCGAGCGTGACGCGCTGCTCGACGCGGGCATCACGCTGATGCAGGGCTGGCTGTTCGCGCGCCCGGCGTTCGACGCCCTGGCCACCCCCGCGCCCGGCGCCTGGGCCTGAAGGTCAGCGGCGCGCGGGCGCGCCCGGCACCGGGCCGGGCGTCAGGCGGGCGAGCACCGCCTCGAACAGCCGTGCCGGGTCCACCGGCTTGGTGATGAAGTCATCCATGCCGGCCGCCAGGCAGCGGCCACGGTCCTCGGCGAAGGCATTGGCCGTCAGCGCCACCACCGGCACGTCATGGCCACGCGGCAGCTGGCGCAGCCGCCGGGTGGCCTCCAGCCCGTCCAGGCCGGGCATCTGCATGTCCATCAGCACCAGGTCGTAGGACCGGCGCGCGACGCACTCCAGCGCCTGCAGGCCGTCTTCGGCGAGCTCGACGGCCAGGCCGGCTTCGGCCAGCAGGCAGCTGGTGACCTCGCGGTTCACCGCGTCGTCCTCGACCAGCAGCACGGTCCGGCCGGCGTGATGGCAGCGCAGCATCGCTTCGGCGTCCGCGACCGCCGCCACCGGCGCCGGTGCAGCGGCGGCACCGGGTGCACGCGACAGGCAGGCGGTGAACCAGAAGACGCTGCCCTCGCCCGGGAGGCTGCGCGCCCCCGCCTCGCCGCCCATGCGCCGGGCCAGACGCCGCGTCAGCGCCAGGCCGAGCCCGGTGCCGCCGTAGCGCCGGGTGATCGAGCCGTCGGCCTGCTCGAAGGCGTTGAACAGCCGCGGCAGCACGTCCGCCGGGATGCCGATGCCGGTGTCCTCGACCTCGAAGCGCAGCACCACGGCGTCGGGGGTCTCGGACTGCAGCGCCACGCGCAGCGTGACGCTGCCGGCGTCGGTGAACTTGATCGCGTTGGCGACGTAGTTGGTCAGCGCCTGGCGCAGGCGCGTCGGGTCGCCGAGCAGCGGGCCGGGCAGCGGCGCAAGCTCGGTGCGCAGTTCCAGACGCTTGGCGCGGGCGCCGTCGGCGAGCATCGCGGCGACGTCGGCGACGACATCGGCGGCCTGCAGCGGCACGTGGTCGAGCGCCAGCATGTCGGCCTCGATCTTGGACAGGTCCAGCAGCGTGCTGATGGTGTCCAGCAGGTGCGCGCCGGCGGCGTCGATGCGCGCCAGCCGTTCCGCCTGCTGCGGCGTCACGCCCGAGCGCCGGATCAGGTGCGCCATGCCGAGGATGGCGTTGAGCGGCGTGCGGATCTCGTGCGACATGTTCGCCAGGAAGGTGCTCTTGGCGAGGTTGGCCGCCTCGGCGGCCTCCTTGGCCTGGGCGAGTTCACGCGTGCGCTCGGCCACCAGGCGCTCCAGATGGCGCCGGTGGTGGGCGAGTTCGGCGTCGGCGTTCTGCTGGTCGGTGACGTCGACACAGTGGCCGATGTAGCCGACGAAGCGACCCAGGCTGTCGTGGCGCGGCGCGCCGTCGTCGCGCAGCCAGCGGTACTCGCCGTCGGCACGGCGCAGGCGGTAGACCATGCGAAAGCTTTCGCGCCGGTCGAAGGCCTGCTCGTAGCGGCGCACCACCCAGTCGCGGTCGTCGGCGTGCACACCCTCGAGCCACCCGGCCCCCGTCTCCTGCGCCGTCGTGCGTCCGGTGAAACGCAGCCAGACGTCGTTGAAGTAGGTGCAGCGCTTGTCGAGTTCGGCCGTCCAGATCAAGGCCGAGCCGCCGTTGGCGACGTTGCGGAAGTGCTGTTCGCTCTCGCGCAGCGCGGCCTGGGCTTCGTGCTGTGCCAGGCGGGCGCCGACGTGCGAGGCCACCGCCCGCAGCAGCCGGCAGGCTTCCCCGGCGCAGACCGAAGCCGCCGCCTCGATGCCGGCCGAACCGTGGAACTGCACGCCGATGCAGCCGACCGCGACACCGGCGCGCTGGATCTCGGCGGCGTGGGCGTCAGGCCGGTCGAGATGGCCGCGGCTGGCGTAGCGCACACCGTCCACCTCGACGCAGGCGCTGACGCCCGGCGGGCCACCCCAGACGGCGGCCAGCCGATCGGCGAGCGACGGCCATTGCGCCGATGGCGCACGACCGTCGTCCTCGGTGATCCGGAAGACGTCGTAAAGGCAGTCGAGCACGCGGGCAGCCGAGGAGGCCGAGGGCCCGTCGGGCGGGCCGGCTTGTGCGGGCGCCGGCGTGGTCGATGCGGGAGCGGCCGACAACAGCCCGCAGCCGGGACCGGCGCTCACGCCTTCGAGGCCGGACGGCGCTGTCATCGGGCGCCCATCGCGCGACGCGCAGACGGAAACATGCCACACGCGGCGACGCGGGCGCTGGGCCCGGCGCGGCGCCTCGACACGACTGCGCGGCCAGGGCGGCTCGACGCGGCACGGCATCCCGGGAACTTCGGCTTCATCACCTTCGACCCAGCCCGACCAGCGCACAACGTAGCACGCCACGCCGGACTCGCCGGGCTTTCCGCCTGAAGGGGTGGGATATGGAGCGCCCGCACTTCACGCCAAGTGGGGACGCGCTCGTGCCGCGCCGTGACGCCACCGGGGAGGGCGTGTGTTCGCGAGCGCCGCAAACGACGAAGCCCGCACGAGGCGGGCTTCTGAATTTATGAGCCCAACCAAGTTATCAGACACCATTGGTGTTTAGATGTTGACCATAAAGACCTTTGTCTTTGTGAATCAATGACTTAGAAGGACTCCGACGGGAATTTTGGGTCGCGCGTTGACATCGCATCGGGGTAAGCTATGGGCGCGATGCCCGATACAGACCACGCAACGCCGGCCAACGTCGATCTGCCTGCCCTGACCGTTGGTCTGGATGGTCACACACGACTCGCCGAACTACGCCACCTCGCCGCGTCGGGCGGCGCGGCGACGGCGTTTCGAAGACTGGAAGCGCTCGCGGGCTATACGCAACAGCAGGCGAGAACCGCGAAATATGTAGGCACCCACTTACATTTCATCACTCGCCCAGAGATCATAAGCATCCTCGAAGCTTGGGCCGCCAACAGCGACTACGCACGTGAGTTACTGAAGCTGTCAGCCTGCCTCGGTAGCCGAGCAGAAATCATTCGCACGCTTCGACCCGTTGACGAGGCTGAACGAGTCTCGAGAGCACTTCGCGGCACGATTGCCGACGAGCCGCTGAACGCCCTGATTGCGGAGCGCCGGGCGCTCGTACCAGACGACGCCCTTGCCCACTGGATTCAGCAGCTTCGCGTGTTCTGCCTTCTGCGCGGGCTTGAGTTGTTGCAGGTCGGATCCAGAAAGGATCGCAACCTGACGGAGGTCTGCAACGCGACACGCAAGGCTTGCGAACAGGATTCCAGCGCACAGTTGAAATGGATTCGCTTGGTGGCATCGCCGTCACTCCACCTCGCAGACTTTGAGGCGGACTTAGTTCACCGATGCGACATGGCAAGAGCCAGGCATCTCTTGGAGGAGGGAGAACCCCCCTCCAAATCCGCCCAGGAGTTCCTTCGCGCTGTGCGCCGGCTCGCAGTCGGGGGGGCTTGGTGGGATCCAAGGTCAATCCAGGACAAGCCAACACTGCCGCCCCTTCCGATCCCCGAAGCGACGACATCCACAGTCGGAGCACCACTGATTCCTCTTCCGGAGGGGCCGCTCGACGAGCCCGCCGATGACGTCGTCACGACGCCAGTTGCGGACGACCACGACTCCCGCGTCATTCGCCAGAGGGTCAAACCAGGTACGACCCAGTTCCAGATCCGAAAACATGGGCGCGAGATCCTGCTGACTGGCATCGAACAGCATCTCCATCTCGCGACCAGCTGGCACCAACTCAGCAAGGATGAGAACGACGCGCTGGCGAGAAGGATTCAGGATCTATTGGGGAGCGAGAGTGCCGTCGATCGGATGGGCGCAGCATTGACCCTCGTGGCCTGGATATCAGCGCGCGGCATGTTCGACGTCGAGACGCTTCGCATCGGCACCGACTTCGACGGCGACTGGGCCCTGGATTCGGCGACCGGGATCCTGCGCAGACGTCCCCCGCGCTTTCTCCGGGGCGTTCACGCGGGCTCACTTGCCCCAGAGGCCCAGCAGTGGTTACACCCGCTCACCGACCACCTCGAGGTTGCCCTGTGCGACAAGGCCACCACGGTGCTACGGGGCCACGCCCCGGAAACGGAACAGCCCGAGACCGTCCAGGAACTCTGGCAGACGGTGAGTCCCAACCTACCGCTGGACAAGTGGTTCTGCGACATCCTCGCCAACACTCCGGAACTGCGCCGACTGTCAGGCCCGGTGATCGCGACTGCACTGGCTTCGAGAGTCTTCCATCACACGGAGGACAGCACCCTATCGCAGCTGCTGGCTGCCCAAAGTCGCACCGCACTTCCCGCGGCGAGCGCGTACAACGCGTACCGCTTGCAGGAAGTTCACAAAGCGCTGCTTGCAGCTTGCCCGCCGTCCCTCTGCTCCATAACACCACGGACAGCTGACCTAGCAGCCACGGAGAACGCAGCCGGCAGCGAACTGGACTTCGACCTTGCACGCGTCGCGCAAGCCATCGAAGAACTCATGTCCCTGTATGAGGCGACAGCGCGCAACCCACAGCGGTGGGTTGACGCCCACAACCTGCTGACCTCGCTCGTCACTCTCTCGCTACTCGGGAGCACCGGCGCACGGCCGGTGAACTCTCCGTTCGAAACACTGAGCTGGTTCGACTTCAAGCGGCAACTGGTCTACGTAGAGGACAAGCGGGCTGGTCCGACGACGGGAGCGCGCATCGGTGTCCTGGCTAAAGCAGCCGCAGCCCTGCTGCAGGACTGCTACCTCACCCACCTTGCGTCGCTCGCCATGCTGTTGGCTCCAACATGTCCGGCTATGGCAGAGGCAATCCGACGGTTGCTGGACAGCGACCCGGAGCAGGATCAACGGCTGCCTCTCCTCTTCTACCTGCGCGATGGGCCGGACTTCGGCTGGATCGAGGTGACAGAGACCCAGCTCAGCGCCCACTGCGGCAGCGCATGGCCGGTCCCATGGAACATGTTCCGACATGTGCTCGCCACCGGGCTCATCCGGCGCTCCGTGCATCCCGAGATCGTTGATGCCTTGCTCGCCCACGGAGACCGAGGCGCGGAGAGCCACGGCGATCACTCGTTGCGTGTTCCGCGCGAGGACATCGAGGCTGCACGACCGGCAGTGGAGAGCCTCCACCACGAACTCGGCTTCCGCCGTTCAATTCGCCGCCCTGCACTGCCGGAACACCTGCGCGGCGCTTATCCAGATCTGACTTCAGACGAACCACTTCGGTTCGGCAAGAAAGCGAGAGCCGCAGCCCGCGACAAACTGCACGCCGCTGCGCGCGAGCGTGCGATCCGAGACATCGAGCACGCTGTAGGCGGCCGCGCACCAGGGGAGTTGTCTTCTGCTGAGTGGCAGGCCATCGGCAACCGCATGCTGTTCATCAACTCCAACCCGCACCCGGCAGCCTCGCTCCGCTATGCGGTGTTCGAGGAGTGGCTCGAAGATACTTGGCACAAGAAGCGAGCTCTGGTGGCGGTGCAGCGGCGCTACTCCCCAGTAGCCCCGCCACGGCCGCTTTTCACACCCGATTTCATCGTCGCAGAGAGTGCGCTCGAGGCTGCTGCACAGGCCTTTCGGCAAGTGGCGTCGACCGTGGACCTCTTCGGCGACAGATCGCCAAGACCGATGCTGGCCGCAACGCTCGGAGCGATCGAACTCGTGCTGACCAGCCGTGTCGCTCATGTGCAGACACTACTGGACCTGGTTCACCTGCGTCGCAACATTCGACTAGTCCGATTCGGCAGGAAGTTCTGGCTGGAACGAGCCAACGCCGATATCTGGGAAGACGGTCGCCCGGTGATGCGGGTGCCGATGAGCGCCCGTGCTGCACGTTGGATAGCGCTGGCGTTGGCATCCCCTCGGCGGGAGGTCAAGGCTGTACCGATCCCAACTCTACTGCTGCCTTGGATTGACGCGCACGTGAAGTCCGCCACATCGCTGGAGGCCGTCTTCCGGAAGTTGTGCAGCCTGCGAGAGCAGGCCAATGCGTGGAACTGCACAGGTGTCGAGGCTGCACACCTTTCCGCACGCCGGGTCGTCACCGCACTGCCCCACCATGACTGGTATCGGCTCGCCCGCTCGGTCGCGCCGCAGTTGCCCGAACCAGCTCCAGCAACAAACGAATACGACGCTGAAGACAGCACCTTCGAGGCTCCGGTCGGAAGGCAACTCCCAACAGCGTCGTCAGGCGGCACGGCGCAGCGCTGCGCGACTCTGCTCGACGGCATCACCAAGGCCTTCGGAGAGAAGGCCGACCCTGCTGCCATCCTTGCTGAGATCCGCCGACTGACAGCCGACTCCGGTTTCCAGAAAGGTGACGGCCCCCAGGTTCTGGCTCACTTCGCCTGCTTTCTGCTGACCCGCAAGCGGCGCACGGGGAAAAAGGTTCGCCTGCGTCTGCAGACAGCCAGGCGTTACTGGTACTCGCTCGTCGCGCCATTTGTCGACTTGGCGCACGACCGCTTCCTGCCGGACGAAGACGAGGAGAGCATCCGCGAGTTCTACGCGGACATCGTCCAATGGTGGGACGCCCATCCGGAGCCTGAACGTACAGCCACCGACGACAGGACTCAGAGGCAGCCCGAGATCGAAACAGAGGAGGAACGCGAGGCAGCGCACCGACACGACGCCATGCGACGAACGGTGTCTCAGCTCAAGGACTTCCATGACTTCGCCGTCAAGGCCTATGGCATCGAGGAGGTCGACTGGTCCGGCGTCGAACTCGGCTCCAGGGTCGCCGTCGGGCGTCCCGCCCTGATCCTGCTATCGGAGGTCGATGCGGCCCTGAGCACCCTCGTCGGAGAACAGCCCCCATCTGAACTCGCCGACGAAAGGCTCGCCGCCGCGTTCGTCCTCATCGCGTGCGCGCGCTTTGGCCTGAGATTGAGCGAAGCCGTCGGGATGTACCGAGAGGACTGGCTGGACTGGAGCAGCGCCGTCGTCGTGCTGGTGCGGGCCAACGCCGTCCGCAGTCTGAAGACGAAGCACTCGCGACGGCAGGTCCCGTTAGTCGAAACGCTAACCGCACGCGAGCGAGACGTCGTGTCGGAAGTGCTACGCCGATGGGAACTGGGACACAAGGCCGACGCATCGGCGCCGCTGCTGCCCGGAGTCTGTCAGGCATCGTACGGGCCGATCAAGTCTGCAGTCGCGGAGCAACTGCTCAGGGTACTGAAGGCCGTGACGAGATCGTCTTCGGCCCGCATACACGGGCTTCGGCACTCCTATGCCTGTCGGCTGCTCGCGATGTTGGCCGGCCGTCCACTGGGACCCGGCCTCCCGGTCAGCGCGGAAGATTCCCGACATGCACGGCGTCTCCTGCTAGGACGCGACACACTGGACCGCCGGGCAACTTGGGCGATCGCGCGCGCCCTCGGTCACGCCACACCGGCGGTCAGTACGGCCTGTTATCTCCACGGCATCGAACTCTGGGCGGACGTCGACGACGATTCGTCCGCGTGGGACGGATGGGGAGTGCCGGGTGAGGCGTTCATCGACCTCGACCGTGTGGCTCCCGACCCGCACTATGGAGCCCAAATACCATTCGCGCCTTCTGAGCGTCAGCCTTCTGCTGCACTGCCCCTTCGTCGCCTGAGGTACCTCGCCCTTGTCCAGGCAGGCTACAGGCCCGCTCGCGCCCAAGTGACGGCCGGCCTGAATGCCCAGGAGCTCAATGAACTCGTCGGCATGCTCCGCCGACTTCCTGGGGATGGATGCGCCGCTGCCGACGCGCCGCCTGCGGCCTCCATCCTGAATTCGATCTCCTTCGGGCGCTGGAAGGCACTGGTTCGGCTCGTCAGTGCGCTTGGCGAAGCACGCGCTGTGACGCAGCGGCCGAATGAACCTCTGGGGGTCCCGATCGGACCGCGGCGTCACCTGGTTCTGCACCGCCAGCATCACTTCCAGGCAGCCGCGGACTTCATCAAGGCGCTCAACCTCGGGCCGCAGGATGTGCGCCTCGTCACCTCCACCGACCTGCACGCGGCCAAGCGGCGGTGGATCGAGGAGTGCGGACTGGATGGATACGCTTTGGCGGCGCGGTCCATGGGCAAAGACTTCCGCCTCGACCCCGCGCAATGGGGACAACCGCCCGAGCCGGTCACACACCGAGCCGTCCTCATTCCGCCCACCACGGATGCCAGTTGCATCGCCAGCACTCAAGAACTGCTGGTGCTCTGGGTCGTCACTCTCTCGGTCGCAGCCGGTTCGTCTAGCGCGGGCGACGCTTGAGCACGGTTCAGTTCCGCCACCTCGGCGATGAACTAATCCGGTGTATCGGCAAACAGGCCACGCGACTCCACCACGATTTCCAGGAGTTTCCCGATCGCCTGGACCTTCTGACTATTCCCCGACACGTAGCGGAGCCGACACCTGTTGCCAGCAATCGGAGCCTGCTGACGAACAGTTTCGAAAACCCTCTCCATATCCGCTGTCAGAGCAGTACTCGCCTGACGCCCGCGAAACAGGACATGAACGATCCGTTCCTGCCGATCATACCCAACGACCTCCCCGACGGCATCGATGATTTTTTCGCCCACCTCATTTAGAGAGGGCGCCCCGCCGATTATCTCGGGAACCCGGACTGGCGCGCCGAATTGCGCCGACGCGACCTCGACGCCCGGCGCGATGGCCGCGCCGGGCGCAGACCGCCTGAGCTGCTGAGCCAGCGCAACGACATGTCCGGCCTTCATATCGTTAGGAAGTATCGTTGTAGCGGGGGTCGTCCAAATCTCCTCGCTCGTCGACCCCACGAGATCCAAGAGCGCGCGCAGCCGCCTCTCTAACGCCCTGACCTCGCCGGACGCCTCCTCGCAATACGCAAATCGGATGCGCAACTCCGGAGTAGCTCTGGATATGCGCTGATCGAGACGGAGCAGCAGCCTGATCTCGACCGTCGCGATGCTCCCTGGAATGGTTTTTGTGACCAGGTCCTTAATACAGCTCGCGAACATTCTGATCTTGGAGGGGGCCACCTTCGCGAAATTCGCGTCGAGCTCGAGAAGCTGACGGCACTCATCGAGAACAAAACCTATCGGTTCGCCCGCCCGGATGAAAATTTCGGCGACGGGCGTGTGCCTGTCTCGCTCAAATAGCGGCACCTGGGCGGAGCTGTCACCAAGGGGCAACGGCGGCGCTGCATCCATCCGCCACTGGTCAAGCAGCTCCTGCGCGGTTTGTTCGCGTCGAGCGCGGTGCCCTGTCCTCCGGGCTCGTCCAGCTACAGGCTGGCGCTCTCCTGCGTCGATCTGGTCCCCGGCAGGCTCCACTGGACCGCCGCCCACGCCACCCTCAGTCCGTCGACGAGTTCTCATGCCGCCCCGCTCTCCACAAGCCATCTAGACGACCACAATTGGATACCCGGACCCTCAACGGTTTGTCACGCGAATAGGAGCAAAACGCCCCCATTGGCGATGCGAGTTCATCGCTCTGCGTCAGCAGGCCGCTGCAAAACTGAGAACGGCGCGCCACACGAGCCAGAGGATCCCGGCACGACGGCCAGTTCGATACGAGAAGCTGCCGGCGAGACGACCCGCTGTTCAGCACGGTTCGACGAGTTCGCGCCGGCGACTCAACCGCTGGGGCCAATCGGGCCGTGGATCAACGACACGCGGGCGAAGATGGACGGTCGGTGCTCGGCGAGACGCGCGGTCGACTCCCATGACCGGCGACCGAGCAACACGCCGGCGAGTGGTCTTATGTGAAATCGGGTTCGATTCGTCCAGGACTCGCCACGGGCGCCAACCCGCACACGAGGGCTCCCCGCCACGGACAGTCCAGCCCGCTCGGGCCTGTCGGCCTCATGCCGCCCGCGTCGTCGATGCCCACACAATGCGCCGTGGACCCCAAGACCGCTGAGTTCTACGAGCGCCATGCCGCGGAGTTGGCCGCCCGCTACGAGTCGGCGGCCAGCCCGGTGGAGCCGTACGTCCCGCTGGCCTTCCCTCGCGGCGCACGAGTGCTCGACGTCGGCGCAGGATCCGGCCGCGACCTCGCGGCCCTGCTTCGCGCCGGCATCGACGGGTACGGCGTCGAGCCGAGCCCCGGGCTTCGACAGGCGGCGATCACCGCGCACCCCGAGCTGGCTTCTCGGCTGGTGGCGGGCTCGCTCCCCGACATCGGGACGCCCTTTGGCGGCGGATTCGACGGCATCGTCTGTTACGCCGTGCTGATGCACGTGCCCGAGGCGGCGCTCTTCGACGCCGCGTTCTCGCTGCGCAGCCTGCTCAAGACGCATGGCCGGCTGCTGCTCTCGATCCCGAGCGCACGCACCGACGTCAGACAGGACCACCGGGACGACAAGGGGCGCCTGTTCCAGCCCTACCGCCCAGAGGAACTGCAACTCCTCTTCGAGAGACTCGGGTTCCAATTGATCGGCCGCTGGGACACCCAGGACGTGCTCCAGCGTGCCGGGACCACCTAGGTGACCCTGCTGCTCGAGCTGCGCAGCGGGGACCTGCTGCGAGCGGTCGACCAGATCGAGGGCATCCTCAACCGCGACCGCAAGGTCGCCACCTACAAGTTCGCGCTGCTCCGGGCGCTGGCCGAGATCGCCACACAAGAACCCAAGGCTGCACGCTGGCTGCCTGACGGACGCGTGTCCGTCCCGATCTCACGCATCGCCCGCCGGTGGCTGCGGTACTACTGGCCGATCGTGGCCAGCCAGCGCTTCGTGCCGCAGTCGCTGGCCGAGGGCGCGGGCAACCAGCAGCAGCCGATGGCGTTCCGGGCGCCGCTGCAGGCCTTGATTCAGCGGTTCGCGGATCAAGGCGCACACGGGGGACTGACCGCATGGCATCTGGCGTCCGCATCGGGACGCCTGCCCGCCCCCATCCAGGCACTGGAGCGCCAGGCGCTGCAGTCGATCGCCCAGGCGATCCGGTCAGGCCCCGTCACCTACTCCGGCGGCGCCCTGGAGAGCGGACGGGTCTTCGAATACGACGCCCGCACGAAGGGAGTCTTGATGTCGGACGGCCTGTGGCGAGAGCTCTGCCTCCTGGGACACTGGATCGTCGATGCCGTGATCGTCCGCTGGGCCGTGATCGTCCGCTGGGCCGCGCTGACCGAACGGTTCGCCCACCGGCAAGGCCTGCGCTCGGGTGACGTGCTGCCGTTGCTGCTGGCCCATCCTGAGCCTGAACGCGCGACCGCACAGGCCCGAGCCGCCTACCTGGCCGCGGGAGTCAAGTCCTGCGTCTGGTCGGGGCGGGACCTGTCGCCGCGAAGCCTGGCCGTTGACCACATGATTCCGTTCGCGCTTTGGGGCAACAACGACCTGTGGAACCTGCTGCCCGCACACACGGCGGTCAACGCCAGCAAGTCCGACAAGCTGCCGGCCGGCGCGTTGCTGGCCGACCGTCGAAAGCCGATCCTGGAGAACTGGGATCTGCTGCGGGAGGCCATGCCGGATGCGTTCGACGATCAGGCGACGCATCTGCTGGGGGCCAGACCCGCTCGGGGCCCTCGATGGGGCGAGGAACTGTTTGCCCGCCTGCGCGAGGCCGTGGAAGTCACCGCGCTGCAGCGCGGTGTCGCGCGATGGAGTCCCAAGACAGGCGCCCAGACAGCGGCATCCTCGGTGGAACTCTAGAGATCCTTTCCCGCGCTTGGCCCCGCCTCTCGAGTGGAGAGGGAGAGGCCGAGGTCAAAGGCCTCCAGCCACCGCCGGACTTCAAGACCTGACCACGTCCGGAGGTCGATGAGATCGGCCCGCTCCAGCACCCACTGCTTCCACCGGCCGACCAACTCGGTGTCGAGCTGGTTCGATGAGGCACTGGCCTCGACGGCGGCAACCAGCGCCCTGAGCTCGTCTGATCGCCGCAGGCCGGCAGCGGCCTGAACGAGTAGTCGCTGCCTCCGGTGAAGCAGCGCTCGAGCCTCGGCGTCCTGACGCTCTCGCTCCTGCCTGGCCTTCTGCTGCGCGTCACGAATGGCCCGCCCCCTCTCCTGGGCCGCATGATCGAAGCGCCAGGTCACGCTGGCGCGGAAGGCTTTCTCCCAGTGAGCCAACAGCAGACGCGTCATCTGGTCGATCAGCGACTTGTCGGACCTTTCGAACGCCAGCGACGGGGTCTGGCGGCCGCGATTGCGCCAATGATCGCGCTCGCGGTCGAGCCAGAACTCAAACGTCAAGGCAGTCGCCCCGCGTCCTCTCACGTTCAGATCCTGGCCCGCGGGTGTCGCGACGACTTCAAAGCGAGTGTGATGAGCGCCGCAGCTCACAGACAGGGTCACGTCGTGCCCCCGACTGGCCGACACACCGAATCCGCAATCGGTCCAGTGCCAGGCCAGTTCGTCGACCACACGCAGCACGTACAGGCCATCCGCCCCCCGGTACAACGGCTGGCGCCACGAATTGCCCGAGCTTTCAGCGGCCAGTCGTTCGTCTTCTGCCAAGAGACGCAGAACGATCGGGTGGTGCTCGCCCCGCCGCTTTGACGCAGCAAGCCCTTGGGCAATGCTGGCGTAGCGCGCGGCCGCCTCTTCCACCGACTCCGCCAGAGAAGGGATCTGCGGAACCGGCTGCTCCAGGTTGGTGGCGACGAAGCCGCAGAGCCCTTCAAACGCGGTCGCGTGCTCCGCTTCAATGCGTTGGGCGAGGTTGTAGGTCAGCGGCGGCTTGCGGTACTTCGCGCGGGCCTTGGCGCCAGCGGCGAGGTTCGCCCAGTAGCCGCGCGGCGGCATAGGAACGTCCATCGCGCGGCACTGCTTGCCGATCCAGACATCGGAGACACCCATCTCCCGGGCGAGTTGGGTCCGCGGCTTGGCCCAGACGAGTTCGTAGAGCCGCTCTCGCGTGAGGTGTTCGGTCATGCAGCGCATCCCCCCAGGCCCGCAACAGTGGCGATGTTGCGGCTGATTGCCACGCCGCGGTTCCTAATCGAACTCTTGACGAGTCCGGTCACGTGGCGATGATCCGGCGCAGGAGGCTTCTCATGACCGAGACGACTGCAGTGATCGTCTACGAGCACGCCGGACGGCGAACAGTTTCGTTCACCACACCAGAAGGCATCCAGGCGCTCTTCCCCGCCGACTTGACGCCCCAGTTCGCAGGCGCCTTCGCTCGCCAGTTGGAGCGGAGCCTGCGCCGATGGGAGCGGCGCGCCGCCCGGCGGGCCAGAGCGTCCCGCTGACCTGCCCCCTTACGCCATACCAGCGATTCGGAAGGAGTCCTGGTTGAAGGTTACGTGATCTCCGGGATGGCCGGGCCGTGTTGAGCAGCACCGCCGGCATGCCGGCGGTGCTGCTCGGCAAACCGCGCCGGTGCGATGCGGCCGATGCTGCTGTGCGGACGCACCTCGTTGTAGTCGCGCCGCCACGCGGCGATGGTCTGCCGGGCCTGCGCCAGCGTTTGGAACCAGTGCTCGTTGAGGCACTCGTCGCGGAACTTGCCGTTGAAGCTCTCGATGTAGCCGTTCTGCATGGGTCGGCCCGGCTCGATGAGCAGGTGGCGGATGTGATGCCGTTGCGCCCAAGCGATGAACGCGCGGCTGGTGAACTCCGGGCCGTTGTCGGTTCTCACCGCAGCGGGATAGCCGCGAAACACCGCTGCACGGTCCAGCAGCCGCGTGACGTATTCGCCCGAGATGCCGTAGTCCACGGCGATATCCACACACTCGTGGCTGAAGTCGTCGGCCACGGTCAGGCACTTCAGGCGTCGGCCGTTGGCCATGCTGTCGCTGACGAAATCCATGCTCCAGACCTCGTTGACGCTGCGTGCCGCCTGCAGCGGCACGCGCTCGGCCGGCGGGCGCCGCACCTTCTTGCGCTTGCGCACGGCCAGGTTCGCGGCGGCGTACAGCCGCCACACGCGTTTGTGGTTGACGCCCGGAAACTCCGGGCGCAGCAGGTCGTGAATGCGCCCGAAGCGCCGCCGCACGTGCGCAATCTCCACGATCCGCGCCGCCAGCTCGCGCGTGGCGGCATCGGCCTCGGGTGGATGCCGGTAGCTGTCGCGGGAGAGCCCCACGAGACGACACGCTCGGCGCTCTGACAGCTGGTGCTCCTGCACCAGCCGGCCAATCGCCTCGCGCTTGGCCCGTGGGGCTAGCGCTTTACCCCCAGAACGCTCTTGAGCGCGTGCATGTCCAGGTGCGCCTCGGCCAGCAGCTTCTTGAGCTTGGCGTTCTCCTCCTCCAGCTCACGCAGCCGCTTGGCGTCCGACGCCTCCATGCCCCCGAACTTCGAGCGCCACTTGTAGAACGTCGCGTCGCTGAACCCGCCTCGTCGGCAGATCTCCGCCACCGCCATCCCGGCCTCGGCCTGCTTGAGGAACCCGATGATCTGTTCCTCGCTGAACTTGCTCTTCCTCATGTCCGTCATTCTCCTGATGAGCGGACTTCACTTCCTTTTCCTTGGTACGGCTGGAAGGGGGCAGGTCAGACGAAACAAGTATCAGAGATGGGCTGGCGCTATGCGCAGTTACCATGCGTTGGCATACACCCATCCCTGATCGCTCGCTCCTCAAAGCTCGTTGAGCAGGCATTCATTCTTGCCCGCGGCCGTCAACCTGGCCCTGACCCACTCGCGGATCTCTTCTCTCCCTCGCGGGGAGATGCCGAGTGCGGGGAGGGGATCCAGCGTGCAGACGATCATCTCCGCGTCTGCAGCCGGAACATCTGGACCCTGCACATTTTTGATCTCCAGCCGCTTGCGAGCCGCCTGAAGCAGCGCCTGACAGTCCTTTTCCGAGCGCAGCGCGTCGACCTTGTTAAGACAGACCAAGGTCGGCTTGCCGAACGCGCGCACCTTGCGAAGGAGTTCCACATCCGTACCCGAGATCCCGCGTGTTGCATCCATCACGAGCAAGAAGGCGTCGGTGTGGTGAAGTGCTTCGTCAGTGGAGTTGTTGACTCTTGCCCGGTAGTCGTTAAAGCCGGGATAGTTGGAGACGAAGGCGTCTCCCCCACCCCCCAGCTCGTAGCGAATGACCTCCGACGTGGACCCAGCGACAGGATCCGCGTTCGCGGGAAGTCCGAAAACCTTTTGGATCAGCGTGTCCTTACCCGTCGATCCATCACCGACTACACCGATGCTGATCCGATTTTCCAGCGTCAGCCTCAGCGCAGCGATATAAAGCACGGACGGAACCGTCTTTCGAAACGCTGGACCAGCGAGGTCGATCGCCAACCAAGCCCCGGTCGCGATCCATCCTATCGGGCCAAGGAGAGTTCCTACAGTCCGGGTGAGCACGACGTTCGTAGCGAGGCTAAGTCCGCTACCAAGAAGCGCCCTCGACACCATGTTGGCGATGATGACCGCGAACCTGTACGTGGCGAAGCCACCGAACTGCCGCAACAGCAGGGGCATCAGGACGGCGGATCCTGCCGCGAGCGGAACGTCCCTAACGTCGAGATCCAGTGAGCGAAACAGCACGCGCTTCTCGTCCTCGGACATCGCATCAAGTGTGTCGGCGAAAACCTTGCGGATGATGAGTTCCTCGTTCTGGCCGACGGTATTCGAGGAGGCGACGCCCTGCGCCTTCAATTTCGTGCCCACGTCGCACACGACCTCTTCGTAGGAAACGCCTTCGCCGCCTCGAAGGAGAGTTGCGATGTCGTTGCTTCCCATCTTGCGGAGGTAACGCGAGATGTCCTCGGCGGCCGATCTGGTGCCAAGATCGCTCGTCTTGGGTTGATGGTCAAGGTACTTCAGCAGGGGTTGGATGTCGTCAGCGGAGTAACTAGCGGTGCGGTGAATCACGTCCACGAGGGACAGGGTGCGATGCTTTTTCATTGCTCGGTTGATGTAGTTAAGTAGGGTTCTTAAGCGCGAGCGATTTCGACAGTAAAGCCAAGCTGCCTCTGTTCGCGGGGTCGGATCGTGACGCTCATGTGGGCGCAGGCATACCCCGAGAAAAGGCCCGCAAACGCACCGACGATCGCCCCGGGAAAGCCGGCCAGCCAGGCTCCAGCGCCGGCCCCCACGAGGAGGCCGCCGCCCGTGCAGATGACAAGCCTTTCCCCGCTCGGAGTGATAGAGCAAACGGAAACCCGGTGGTCCGATGCCAGTTCCTTCAATCGATCCATCACCAGAGGGCGCAGATCCTCGGTGACGGTGAAGACAGCCTCTGCACCGGCGCGCAAGTAAGCGAGCAGTCTTTGGATGTCGGACGGTTTGGCGATGAGCATGGGTGCGTTCATGTTACTGATCTCCTTCGTGGCTGCATGCCGACCGCCGGCACGCATGCCCAAGCAACGCAGGACACATGCCAAGACCAAGGGAACGAAGAATCAACAGGTTAGCGGCTCCGACCCATGCCGATTTAAAGCTATCATCAAGACCGCAACATCGATGCTTTGACGAAATGTTCAATCTGTTAGTGCCGCGCCTCATTCTGGTGGGTGGCGGCCGGGCCACTGAGTGCCTGGAGTCAGGGGTCTGGCTGCATCGCGTGTCGGTGCCCGAGGAGGGGCAGATCCTCTCCAAGTGGCTGGAGGATGCACAGGCGGCCGAGTGGGCCCAAGTCGCCCAAAGGCACTCGTCGACGATCAAGGCCGTGCGATCCCGCTCGGACGTCGACTCCCCCGTGCGTGGTACGACATGGTCCCGTTTAGTCGACCAGTATCTCAGCACGAGTCCCGCTCAACTCGTCAGCCAGCCTACCCAGGCTACCGTTGAGGGTCTAGCCCCCTTGGTGCGTATTGCGCGCGAAGTAGTCGGTCGCCCATCAGTCATCACGTTCCTCGCGGCCGAGAATCGATCGTCTAGAGGCGGGACACCTCCTCGGCTTAGCGAACTCGCCCAAGAGGTGGCGCAAAGCGCCGGATTATTGAATTCCAACGTCGTCTCGTTTATGCGCCTGCGGCGCCGCCCATCGTCACAAGCGGCCGCTCACGACTATGACAACGATCCAGAGCGCGCATTCGAGTGCCTGATGCATGAACTCATGTCAAAGCGGGCGTCGGTGACAGCAGACGACTACACGCCGAAAGAGGGACCGAGATTGATCGAGGGTGTGACGGGTTCCGGCAAGACGGAGTTCGCACGATCGCTGCACCAGAGGTTGCTTCAAGATACAGAGCGTCGGGGCGCGTTTCATGCGGTCAACATCGCCGCGGTAAAAACTGAGCTGCTAGAGTCAAGGCTGCGCGGATATAACAAAGGGGCCTTCACCGGCGCTGTCGTGGATCAGCCTGGCTGGTTCGAATTGGCCGATGGCGGCACCTTGTTCTTGGATGAAATCCAATCTGCTCCGATCGACTTCCAGGTCCAGTTGCTGGACCTGCTAAGTCCGGTTTCAGACACGCTCGAGATAGAGAGAATCGGCGCAAAGAATAGCGAAAAGAAACGTTGTCGGGTCCGTGTTGTAATGGCAACCAATGAGCCCGTTCAGAAGCTCCTTCACGAGGGCCGAATCCGCGAGGACTTTCTTTATCGGATCCGGTCTACGTTACGGCTTGAATCGTTGAGTCAGCGTTTACTGGCCGGAGCAGGAGGAGAACTAGTCATGTGGCTACTTCGACTGCACCGCTGGCGCAGTGCGGAACCCGTCTTAATGTCAGGGGGGCGAATCATTGAATCGGACCTGGTTGATCGCCTGCGGAGAAGTTTCCTGCCCGCCATACCTGACGAAGTGATCGACATCCTGAGGTCTTACAGTTGGCCCGGCAACCTGCGCGAGTTCGAAAGAGTCAGTTTTGATGTTTTTCTTGAATATGATAGAGGAACAAAGTTGGCCGATCTCGTCGACAGCGTCAGACGGGCAATGGGAACCCATGAGGCCAAGTCAACATGGCAGGCACATCAGCGCGAGGGCGATCAAATTATGATCGTCCGGAAAATCGAGTCGCTGCTTGTTGCCAACGATTTTAATGTTAGTGCCACACAAGACGGACTAGCGGTCTACAAAAAGAGGTCTCCCGCCGCGCTAAAAAGATTTCTTCGGGAGAATCTTGCCCATCTAGATATGAGCAAATGGACAAGCCAAAAGGCCAAAAAGCTGCTGCGAACCTTATAAATCAGCGCGAGATGTCCACGATGGGATTCAAGTTACACCTCCAAAACAGTCGAATTCGCCCGTTGCTCATGTTCACCTTTGCGTTATTTAGGTGTGGCCGCCGAAAAGTAGGCGGACGCCGAGCGGACGTCCAGGAAGTTCCGCTCCTGGCCGGCAGCAGTCATTCAGCCGCCTTACGCGAATGACAGCACCCGCTGCAAACCTGACACCGACAACGCGCTGTCGCTGCTCTTTTGGCGGAATCAGCCGTATCCCCCGTTGAGCGCTGACGCGAGACAGTTCCGGACAGCGTCGATGCCCCCTGCGGTCGACACCACGTCGACCGGCCTAGCACCGCCGAGCGCCGGAATCCGCCCTCCGCACCACCCGCGAAGCCAGGGCTCGAACCTCGGGTCGTCGAGGAGGGACACCAGTTGTTGGAACGCCTCTGACCGATAGAACTCCGCCAGCCGTCGGCCGCGCTCTTCGAGGGTGCGATGCACGTGCCGCAGTGCCAGCGCCTCCGCCAGCGCATGAAGCCCCGGCAGACCCCGCGGACGGCTAGCCTCAAGGCTCTCGGCGCGCAGGGCACAGGCTTCCGGTGACACCACCAGCGCCGTGAGATCGGCCGGCATCATCTGCGCCATCAGCGCGTTGCAGAAGGCCGTCGGGCGCAGGCACCGGAGCAGCGCCTCCCAATCGCGGGGCGAGCCGAAACAGACTTTCACGCCCTCCCCTTCGCGCCCGAACCGGCGCAACCAATCCGCCGTGGCCTCGGCCATCCGCTGAGCAGTCCGGCCGGAGCCCACCGTCGCCCGCTGCGCCACGATGCGCTCGCGAACGAGCGGCGAGGCCGCATCGAACCAGTCGGCGATGTTTCTGGCACCGGCATCGAGCTCGACGAAGTGCTCGTCCCCTTCGTCGCTCACCAGAGCGAGACTGAGCGGCGGCCCGTCGTCCGGCCCCCAGAACGCCGTGGCGAGATAGCAGGTTCGCATAGGTCCTCTCCAGGAACACGGGCTCGCCGCACCCAGGTCTCGACCGCGGCACCGTTTGCAGCGCCAGTCTGGCGCATCAACCCAACGCGCGGCAGCCCTTCGGTTGTCGTTGCCACGAATGCGGCAAGCCCGGAGGGCCGCGTCCGCAGCCGGCGCGTTCAACCCGACCGGCGCTGCACAAAGCGCTGCTCGTGGAATGCGTGGTCCTGGCAGACCAGTTGCCCGAGCGCCCCGACGTTCAACGGCGCCGCGCCGAGCAACGGCCGAAGCAAGTTCTGGAACTGCTCGCGAAACCCCTCGCCCTGCAGCACACCGAGGAAGTCCACGCCAGGCCGCTCGATGACACCGAGGCGGGAGTTCTCGTGCGCGAGGACGACGGCACGCCGCACAGCGACAGGCTGGCCGCGACGCAGCAGGAAGCCCTGTAGTTCATCGGCCACCGCGTTGACCTGTTGGCTCGGTGCCCGCCCCTTGGCGTCGCGCACCGGCACGCCCTCCTGAACGAGATTGCCATAACGGTCGTACTTGTCGCGGCTCCACTCGGTGCCCTGCGCGTGGACGACCCCGTTAAGCGTCTTCACCTCGATCGCAACGACAGCAGTCGGGCCCAGCAACAGCAGGTCGGTCTCGCCGCCCCGGTTGCGATAGCCCTTGAAGAGCATCCACCGGTCATCGAGCCAGGTGGACAGGTCTGCCTGCACGCGCTCCTCACCTTCCCGACCGCCGGCGAACCGCCCTTCGTCCTCGCCCGCGGCCGGCATCTCGGGCTCGCTGGGCCGACGCGACAGGCTGGATGCAAGCCAGCTCAGCGCGTGCCCTAGGGCGGCGAAGAAACGCCGATCTCGCATCGCAGTGCCGATGGCGGCCTTGCGGCCGGCGATCGCCGCTTCGCGTCGCTCGACCTCCGCACGCCAGGCCTCGCGTTGCTGGCGGTACGCCGCTTCGCGCGACTCTTGCGCCAGGCGAACCTGGTCGGCGGTGTGGTCGGACAAGGTCTGCACTCTCATGCTTCTTCCCTTCTCTTGCTTGTGGTTCTCGGTGTGCGACGCGGGCCGGGTCTCGCGTCGCAGCTGGGTTCAGTGGGTCGGACGGATCGGCGATCGGCGCCTGAGTCGCGCGAGGAAGCCGCTGACCTGCCAGGCAAGCTCGTGTCCGCCTTCCCAGCCGGCGATGACGGTGGCCGGCGTCATGCGCAGGATCAGGTCATCGCCCTCCCAGCTCAGCGTTTGCACGAACGCCAGGGGTCTCCCGTCGCACCAGCACTGGTAGGTGTCGGCGTCCAGGGCCGCGCGGCGAAGGTCGTCTTGATCACAGGGGTCCCGGATCCGGAAACCGTGGACGACGA
Source organism: Rubrivivax sp. JA1026 (assembly GCF_011065555.1). NCBI lineage: Bacteria > Pseudomonadati > Pseudomonadota > Betaproteobacteria > Burkholderiales > Sphaerotilaceae > Rubrivivax > Rubrivivax sp. JA1026. The sequence continues at coordinate 411,142 of NZ_JAALCQ010000002.1, read as the reverse complement.
CCGCCGCCGGCTCCTCGCACACCGAAACGGGCCAGCGCAGTGCGAGCCTCGACAGCACGTCCTCGATGCGCCACCAGGTGTCTTGAGGTCCGGTCTCGATGCTCACGGCGTCGGGCGGCGGAGCCGGCAAGGTCAACGGCATCAAGCGCGCGGTGGCGTTGCTGCTCTGCTGCAGCGGCATCTGGGCCAGCATGCGTAAAGCGGTGTCTTGTGCGGTGCCGACGAACCATTCCTCGGCTCCGTCGCCGCAGTGCCCAGCCGGAACCCGGTAAGGCGCGAGGCTCTTGTGCATCGAGCGCTCGACCTGTTCGGCCCGCTGGCGGCTGGGCAGCCAGATGGCACGCGAGTGCTCGAGGTCGAGCTCGTCGCGCCGGAACTCGGGAAGCCTGCGCGCGCGCTGTAGTGGTCGTCGAGCCCATCCGAGCTTGAAGCGGCGCCGGTCGCGCCGCATCAGCACGTAGACCGAAGCGCGGTCGGTGGTCAGGGAGCTGGACATGTGCCGCTCCTCAATGCAGGACCACCGCGCGGACGTAGCCGCCGAGCACCTGCAGGTACAGCTCGGGGCTGATGCGTCCGCTGCGATACAGCATCGCCAAGCCGAGCAACGAGAGGTCGCTGGTGTGCAGCTGCACGAAGCCCTCCTCCGCTGCGGGGGTCGTCATGGCCCACGAGTCGTCCTCGCCGTCGCGAAGCGGGCGGGCGGGGCCGACCCGCGCGATGGCGATCGCCGGGTGGTGTTGCAACCAGTCGAGCAACGCCACCTGATCGGCCGCACTCGCGGGCGTGTCCTGGCGGCTGATCCAGTACCGCATGCGGTGGCCGCTCAGTGACAGGCCGCGCGAGTCGACGTAGTCCTCGAGGTCGCGCTCGAACTGGACGAGGTGCCTCTGCGGCATTTCCGGTCGGGCTTCGAGCTGCAGCACGAAGCCGGTGGGCTCGTTGTCCATGGGCTGTGCGCCTGACGCGGCGCGGCGGTCAGTGAAGGCGGTCATGCAGCCTCCGGGTCACGGGAAACTCGCGGGCGACGAAGACCACCTCCGGCTGCACCAGCAGCCAGCCGATGAACGCCGTGCGGGCGGAGACGGTGATCTGGGTGTCCCGGTTCAGGACGACGAGGCAGTTGTCGCCGATCCACCAGCTGAGCGCGGGATGGCGTAGCCGACGCGCAAGTCGGCGCGACAGCTGCTCGCGCGACGCCGGCAGCGGGCCGGCGAACGCGACACGGACGACGAGGACATGGCCCGGGATCTCGGCGATGAGCTGAGCCGGTCGCGATGGGTCTTCGTGGAGGTTCATGAGGCTCCTCTGCATCGGATGCCGCATCCGCGGGCGTGGCTCGCCCCTGCCGTCATGCCAAGGCATCCGCTGAAACTCGGTTGAAGGATTCCGGGCAGTGCTCCGCCAGCGCGTCCCTCAGCGGGCCACGCGGCAGGTCACGTCATGGGGTGTTGCGCGAGCGGGTCAGGCCACTCGGCGCAAGTCCGCAGGCGGCGGCTGGGCCTGGTGCCCGGCCTCGTTGGCCGCTTCGGCGACGGCGCAGCCGGACGCGAACCGCGTGGCGAGCAGGCGGTCGATCGCCGAGCCGTCGCGGCGCGTCATGTTGGGCACGAAGCGGCCGTAGACGGTGAACAGCATCTGGCTGTTGGCGTGGCCCAGTTGGTTGGCGATCCACTGCGGAGACTCGCCGGAGGCCAGCCAGAGCGTGGCCGCCGTGTGCCGCATCTGGTACGGGCGCCTGGGTGCCAGCTCCAGGTGGCGCAGCAGCGGATACCAGACGCGGTCGCTGAAGTTCTTGTTGTCCAGCGGGTGGCCTTCTCGGTTGCAGAAGACGTACTCGCTGAGCTTGCCAGTGGCCGCGTGCTGGCGCTTCAGCGCTTCGTAGACCGGCTGCGACATCTGGATGTCGCGCTGCGAGCTGTCGGTCTTCGTGTATTCATCCTCGCCCAGCACGAAGGTCTCGCGCACGAGGATGAGCCTTCGCTCGAAGTCGACGTACTTCCACTTCAGCCCGTGGGCCTCGCCCGTGCGCATGCCGGTGAAGAAGCGCACGGTGAAGTAGTCCCGGTAGTCCGGACGGACGACGGCCAGGATCTGCTGGACTTGGTCCAGCGAGAACGGCTGCACGTCGGACTTGCGGACTTTCAGCGGGCGGAGGTTGGCCGACGGCGAGATGAAGCCGTGGCGGTCCGCCGCGTCGGCCATGATCTGCCGCAGCACGCCCAGGATGTTGTTGATGCGCTTGCTGCTGAGCTTGTCGCCCGTGCGGCCCGGCTTGTCGGCGAGCTTGGCGCGGAAGGCCAGGACGTCCGCCTTCTTGATATCGCCGACCGGCTTGTCGCCGAAGGCAGGCAGCAGGTGGGCGTCAAGCGTGGACTTCAGCACCTTGAGGTGCGAGCGGCGCCATTCGATCTGGTGTTCGGCGAGCCAGGTGGTGACGAAGTCTCGAAAGATCGGCGACGCCGGCTTCGGAACTGCAGCAGCGGGCGACGCGAGCTGGGGTATCGACGCGCCTGTGTCGGTACCGCCGTGCACCACTGGCGCGGATGCGAACCGCGATGCCAGTGCACTACCAGGGAAGAACTCGCCGTAGACGAACGCCCCCGCCGCGATGGCGTCGCGCATGCGCTTCAGCACCGCCTCGACGCGCTTGCGGTTCGCCGGAGTGTCGCCGAGCGCCGTCTGCTCTCGACAGCGCACACCTCGGTAGGTGAAGTCGATGACGAGCTTGCCCGTCTCCTTGCGCACGCTGACCTTAGCCATGGAGCACCGTGCCGTTGGCCATGGGGAGTCCGATCGGGCTGTCGGCCGAGGCCAGGCGCATGTCGCGCTCGATCGCCTCCCAGACGAAGAGGATCTTGCGGCCGCCGAAGGGACGAACGTAGTGCGTGCCCTCCAGCAGGACGCTGTCCTTAAGCCGTTCGCGGATCGTGCGGACGTCGTACTTGATCTTGGCCGACAGTTCGTCTGTCGTGAGATAGGTCGTGCTCATGCCACTCTCCCGTCGAGTAAACTCCACAAACATCGCCACTGCGCGACGCTTGGTGAGAATATTAATCGACGCTTGGCGACTGTCAAGCACGTTTGTGGATTTTTCTCCACGTTCGGCGAGTTGAGGTGACTCGGTGATCCGGTTCAAGCTGGGTGAGCAGCTAGAAAAAAAGCAGTTCCGCGACTCGCGGCGCATCACGCTGCAAGAGGTCTCGGACGCGACCGGGATCAACCGTTCGACGCTCTCCAAGATCCTCAACCAACGGGGTTACAGCACAGGCACGGACGTCCTGGATCGCCTGTGCACGTACTTCGGCTGTTCGGTTGCCGACTTGGTAGAGCACTTGCCGGACTGAGTGGCACCGCGTAGGCGACTGCGGCTCATCTCCGCTGACGGCCTCACGACCGTCCAATGCCCCGCCGCGTTCACCCGTCAAACGTTTGCGCTTCGCAAGCCTGAGAGCGCGCGGGCGGGCTAAGCTCGCATTCCGCTAGCGTTCTACTTACAGGAGTGCGATGGCTATCAACAAGTCCGAAGTCTTCAGCGTGCGCGTGGAGCCGCGCATCAAGGCGGCCGTCCAGACTGCGGCCGAGCGCGAGATGCGGAGCCTCGCCAACATGTTCGAGGTCATGGTCGTCGCCTACTGCCGGGATCACGGGTATCCGCTGCCCGGCGTGCCCGAGGATGCGCTTCGCCACTTGCAGACGCGGAAGAACCCATCGTGACATCACCCAAGCATGACGGGTTGCAAGCACTCGGCTTCCGCTTCGGGCTGAACGGCCCCCACGCAGCGCGCACCATGATGCTGGCAGACCTCCGCCAGCTGCTGGCGCACACCGCGCGTGACGCCACCCGGGCCGACTACGCGCGGGCGGTCGTCGAGGAGAACGCGCTGGGGAAGCCAACGCGCAGGGCTCGGCAACTCGCGTTGCGGCACCTCGTCACCTTGTACGGACTGGACCCCACCAACCCCATCTTTCGCGCGTTGCGGCGACTTTGGCCTCTAGACGAGGCAGCGCAGCCATTGCTTGCCCTCGCGGTCGCCTTGGCGCGCGATCCTCTGCTGCGAGTCACCGTGCCCTTCATCCTCGAGCGAGGGGTCGGAAGTCCTGTGCCGCGGGAGGCCGTTGAAAGCTTCTTGGCAAGCGCCTGTCCCGATCGCTTCAGGGCCACGTCGTTGAAGTCCTTCGCGCAGAACGTCGCCGGCACCTGGACTTCGGCCGGTTTCCTTCAAGGGCACTCCCGCAAGACGAGGAGCCAGGTGCAGGCACGCCCAGAAGCCGTCGCGCTGCTTCTGTTGCTCGGCTACCTGGAAGGCCGTACGGGCCAGCGCTTGTTTTCGTCTGAGTGGACGAACTTGATCAATGGCTCACCCGATGAACTAGAGGCACTTGCAAACTCGGCGTCACATCGGGGCTTGCTCGTCTTCATGAACGCCGGTGGCGTCAAGGAAGTGCGCTTCCCCGGCTATCTCACGCCCGAAGAAGAACGAATCCGCCAGGAGGTCTCGCATGTCGTCTAAGGTCGCCAAGCTGGTTTCAGCCTATCGCCGGCACCTCACCGTTCCCTGGCAGGCGGGGCTAGCAGCCATCCAGCGCGTCATCTTCGCGGTCTACGACAAAACAGACGAACTGCGGCTACGCGCGAACGTCGAGGAGTTCGCGCTGGTCACCCAGCAGGCCGGCAAGCGCTGGCTGCTGCTGGACGTGACCCACGCCTTTCCCGAATGGATGGCCGGCCAGGAGTACCGCGATGCCTACTTCGAGTGCCCGGAAGACCTGGCGGGCTACCAAACAGGCGAACTGACCGAGTTCGTCGCCGACCTCAACGCCAAGCTCAGGGCCCGCATCGCGGCTGAAGCCGGACCCGATACCGTGGTCGCGCTGCTGGGTGTCGGAACGCTGTTCGGGCTGGCCCGAGTCTCGTCGGTCGTCGAAGGCATCAAGGAAGCCGTCGAAGGGCGCCTGCTGGTGTTCTTCCCCGGCGAGCACCACCCAGAGAACCACACCTACCGCCTGCTCGATGCTCGAGACGGCTGGAACTACCTGGCCGTGCCGCTGCTGGCCCAGGACTGACCCGACACGACGTTTCCAATAACCAAAGCAAGGACCACCATGCTGAACAGGGACATATACAACAAGACCCCGAAGGAAAACCGCCTCGTCAACAACGGCGTGGCCGAGGTCTCCGAAGACCACTCCGAGGCTGCGCAGGCCATCCTCCGCTACGAACTCGAGACCTTCGTCTGCGACGGCCAGTACGAGAAGGGTCTGGAGACCATCCTCGACAAGTTCCTCCTGAACCTGGACTCCAAGACCGAGCAGCCGGGTGTTTGGATTTCCGGCTTCTACGGCAGCGGCAAGTCCCACCTGGCCAAGATGCTGCGCACGCTGTGGACGGACTACCAGTTCGCCGATGGCGCCGCGGCCCGCAGCATCGCCAAGCTGCCCACAGGCGTGTTCGAGCACCTGAAGGAGCTCTCCACCCAGGGCAAGCGCCACGGTGGGCTGCACGCGGCGGCAGGCAAGCTGGGTGCCGGTGCCGGCGACAAGGTCCGGCTCGCGCTGCTGGGTATCGTGTTCAAGTCCAAGGGCCTGCCCGAGCAGTACAACCAGGCGCAGCTCGTCCTGTGGATGAAGCGCGAAGGCACCCTGGACCAAGTCGAGGCAGAGCTCAAGGCGGCTGGTCGCTCGCTGGCGCAAGAGCTGCCGCACATGTACGTCTCGGGCCACCTGGCCAAGGCACTGCTAAAGGCTCGCCCGGACCTGGCGCACACCGAGGCCGACGCTCGCAAGCTGCTCAAAGAGCAGTTCCCCCAGGTGACCGACGTCACCAGCGAGCAGATGACGACGGCCATCGAGGCAGCTCTCGCCCAAGACGGCAAGTTCCCGCTGACCCTGGTGGTGCTCGACGAGGTGCAGCAGTACATCGGTGCCGATGCCGAGAAGGCATTCCAGGTGCAGGAAGTCACCGAGACGCTGAGCAAGCACTTCAACGGCAAGCTGCTGTTCGTGGGCACGGGCCAGTCGGCGCTATCCGGCATGCCCAACCTGCAGCGTCTGATGGGGCGCTTCCCGGTGCAGGTGATGCTGGGCGACTGGGACGTCGAAAACGTCACACGCCAAATCATCCTGGCGAAGAAGCCCTCGGTGCAGCCTGAGGTCGAGAAGGTCTGGCGCAACAACCTCGGCGAAATCTCCCGCCACCTGCGCGGCACCAAGCTCGAGCACGTCACCGACGACGAGAACGTCATGACGTCCGACTACCCGCTGCTGCCGGTTCGGCGCCGCTTCTGGGAACGCGTTCTCCGGACCATCGACACCACCGGCACCGTCTCGCAGCTTCGCAGCCAGTTGCGCGTGGTCCATGAAGCCGTTCTGGCCACCGCTGAAGCGCCGCTGGGGCACGTGGTCTCCGGCGACTTCCTCTACGACCAAATTGCCGCGAGCCTGGTCTCGACGGCTCAACTGCCCAAGGAGGTGTTCGAGAACGTGCAGCGCTTTGCGGCTGGGGACGCGAATGCCCAGCTCAAGGCCAAGCTGCTGAAGCTCATCTATCTCATCAACAAGCTGCCTGCTGAGGCGGCGATGGACCTGGGCCTGAAGGCCACCGAGGAGGCGCTGGCCGACCTGCTGGTCACCGACCTGTCCGCCGGCTCGTCCGAGTTGCGCAAGTCGCTGCCGGCGCTGCTGGAAGAGCTGCAGAACAAAGACCGACTGGTCATGGCTCTGGCCGGCGGAAATGGCACCGAGTACCGGCTGCAGACCCGAGAGTCCGGCGCCTGGTACGACGAATTCCGAGCCCAGGAGGCCGAGATGAAGGCGGCCCCGCAGCGCGTGGAGCAAAAGCGTGCGGACCTGCTGAAGACGCGCTTCGCCGAGGTCCTGAAGAAGGTCCGAGTCACGCAAGGCAAGGGCAACGAGGTGCGCACGCTCCGCCCCACCTACGACGACACCCTGCCCAAGGACAACGACAAGAGCCTGTACCTGTGGATTCAGGATGGGTGGCAGACCGAAGAGAAGTCGGTCATCGCCGAGTCCAAGGCCAAAAGCAGCGACAACCCGACGCTCTTCGCTTTCCTGCCCGCCCAGCACAAGACCGAGCTGACGAATGCCATCGTGGCTCTGGAGGCCGCCCGCACCACGCTGCAGAAGAAGGGCAACCCGTCCACTGAAGAAGGCCGCGACGCCCAGCGCTCGATGGAGAGCCGCCAGCGCAACGCCGAGAAGGAGCTGGCCGAGCTGGTGGACAAGCTGATGGCTGGTGTGCGCGTGTTCCAGGCCGGCGGGCAGGAGGCCACCGACGGCAATGACCTGGCCGACCGCATCAACCGCGCAGCCAAGTCTTCGGCCATCCGCCTGTACAGCCAGTTCGATGCCGCCGACCACGAACAGTGGGGCAAGGTGCTGGACGAAGCCCGCAAGGGCAACCTGGAGGCCTTGAAGGCCGTCGGCCACACCCAGGAAGCCGACAAGCATCCGGTCTGCCAGAAGCTGCTGGGCTTCATCGGCCCCGGCAAGAAGGGGTCGGAGATTCGAGAGAACTTCGAGGCGCCGCCTTATGGCTGGCCCCGTGACGCCATCGACGGTGCGCTTTACGCGTTGCTGGCGTCCGGCCATGTCAACGCCACCGACGCAGCCTCCAAGCCCGTCGATGGCAAGAGCCTGGACCGCGCCAAGCTCACCCAGACCAGCTTCCGGCGGGAGAGCATCAACATCACGCCGATTCAGCTCATCAAGATTCGCAAGCTGTTCGATGCGGTGGGCATGCCGTGCCAGCCCAAGGAGGAGCTGAACCGCATGCCAACCCTGCTGGCGAAACTGCGTGAGCAGGCCTCCAAGGCGGGTGGACCGGCACCGTCCCCTGACTTTCCGAAGCTCACGGTCATCGAGGCCATCGAGGCCCACAGCGGCAACGCCCAGTTGTTGGAGGTGTTCAACCGGCACGACGAGGTGCTGGCGCTGTCGCAGGCCTGGACCAAGACCGCAGCCGAGATTGCCAAGCGGCTGCCTGCCTGGACCAAGCTGAAGGACCTGCTGCGGCACGCCAAGGCGCTTAGCCCCTACACCAAGCTGAAGGCCGAAGCCGACGCCATCGAAGCCCAGCGCAGCCTGCTTGCCGACCCCGACCCCGTGCGCCCGCTGCTAGACGAGGCGGTTGACCTGCTGCGCCAGGCTCTAAAGGCCAAGCTGGAGGCCTTCCAAGAGGAATTCGCCCAGCAGCAGACCCTGCTGCAGCAGGACGCCGACTGGAAGAAGCTCAGCGATGCGCAGCGCGACGACCTGACGGCCAAGCACCACCTGACGGCGCCTCCCGCCGCAGCGGCCGGTACGCCGGAGCAATTGCAGGACGCGCTGGACGCCTGCGACCTGGACCACTGGGTCGCCAAGACCCAGGCTTTGCCCAGCCGCTTCGAGGCGGCGCGGCATGCCGCGGTACAGCTGCTCAAGCCCAATGTCGTCCACGTCTCGCTGCCCAAACGCACGCTGAACGACGAGACCGAGCTCAAGGCTTGGCTGGCGGAGGTGGAAGCCCTGCTGAGCGCCAAGCTTCAGAAGGGGCCTGTCGCGCTGTAACAGCCTAGACCGACTAATTGGGAAGCCGGGTACCAACTGCCGTTACCCGACGTACCCGAATCAGGGAAAACAAAGAACACCCCATGCCGACCGTCAGCAACCAGCCTCTGGCCAAGCCCCTGCGCAGCCAGCTCGAATACACCGTCAAATCCGCCCGCGACGTGGCCGAGAAGGCTGCGCTGGCCGCCCTGCGGCAGCTGGCCGTCAGCGAAGCGAAGGCCCCGGACTACCTGAGCGACGAACTCAAGGCCCTGCGCCGGCGCCTTCGCGCCCATGGCCGCGCGCTGGGCGATGTGAAGGCCAAGGACGACACCCAGGGCCTGCAGCACCTGGTGTGGGAAGTCGCTTACGAGCACTGGCACCGCATGCTCTTCGCGCGCTTCCTGGCCGAAAACGGGCTGCTGATGTGGGAGCTGGGCGCCCCGGTGTCGCTGGAGGATTGTCAGAACCTGGTCGACCACGAACAGGCCATGCTGGAGGGCGAGAAGCTTGCCTCCAAGACGCAGTGGGAGCTGGCTGGCAAGCTGGCGGCGCGGATGCTGCCCCAGGTATTCAAGCCACAGAGCCCCGTGTTCGAGCTGGCCTTCGCGCCCGAGCATCAGCGCGAGCTGGAGCGCCTGCTGGCCGTGCTGCCGTCCGAGGTGTTCAAGGCCAGCGACAGCCTGGGCTGGGTCTACCAGTTCTGGCAGGCCAAGCGCAAGGACGAGGTCAACGCCTCGGAGGTGAAGATTGGCGCCGACGAGTTGCCCGCCGTGACGCAGCTCTTTACCGAGCCGTACATGGTGGACTTCCTGCTCCACAACTCGCTGGGGGCCTGGTGGGTGACGCGGCACCCGAGTAAGACCTGCCCCGTGCCACTGACCCACCTGCGCACGCTGGAAGACGGCACGCCGGCGGCAGGCAAATTCGAAGGCTGGCCCAACAAGCTCGACCAGTTCAAGCTGCTGGACCCCTGCTGCGGCTCGGGACACTTTCTGGTGGCGGCTTTCCTGCTGCTGGTGCCCATGCGCATGGCGGCCGAAGGCCTGAGCGCGATAGACGCGGTGGATGCCGTGCTGGCCGACAACCTGCACGGCCTAGAGTTGGACGCTCGCTGCGTGGAAATTGCCGTCTTCGCGCTGGCCCTGGCGGCCTGGCGCTTCCCGGACGAGAACGGTGACCCGCTGGGCGTGCGCGCGGACATGCCGGCGCCGCAGGTGGCCTGCTGCGGCTTGAAGGTGGCGGCCAAGCCTGAGGACTGGATGGCTCTCGTGCCGGACGACGCGGCCAATGCTGCCTACCTGCGGCAGGAACTGCGCCTGCTGCACGCGAGCTTTGCGCAAGCGCCGTTGCTGGGCAGCCTGCTGGACCCGACGCGCAGCCTGAAGAATGACCTGGCCACGTCCAGCTTCGATACGTTGCGCGACCTGTTGGGGCAGGCGCTGGCCACCGAACGCCCGGCCACGCTGTGGGGGCAGGCCAGCGAACTGCAGGACGACAGCTGGGACTTGGCGCTAACAGCCAAGGGCCTGCTGGATGCAGCCCGACTTCTGGATGGGCGTTATCACCTTGTGGCGACAAACGTGCCCTACCTTGCGCGGGGTAAGCAGCATGACGTGCTCAGGGACTACTGCGAAGCACACTATCCCGAGGCCAAAAATGACCTCGCCAATGTTTTCCTGGAACGCTGCCTGGAACTCAGCCGCGACCAGGCAGCCGGTGTAGTGCAGATAGTCATGCCGCAGAACTGGCTGTTCCTCACCAGCTACAAGAGGCAACGCGAGTCGCTGCTCAAGTCGATTCAGTGGAACTTGTTGGCGCGGCTAGGTCCTGGCGCCTTCGAGACCATCAGCGGCGAGGTGGTACAGGCGGTCCTTCTTACCCAGACTCACTCCAAGCCGTTGGACGGCTTTCAACTGCGCGGCGTGGATGCCAGCACGCCGAAGGTGGCCCAGGAGAAGGCGACTCTGCTCCGCGTGGGCGAGTTGGTAGCGGTAAGCCAGAAGGCGCAGCTGGGGAATCCGGACGCTACCGTCAGCCTCGACGACCAGCAGGGTGTCAAGCGCCTCGGCGAGATTTGCTACGTGCGTGGCGGCACAACCACTGGCGACTCGCTTCGTTTTCGGCGGACGTTTTGGGAGATTGACACGAAAAACAAGGCCTGGGCGCTTCAGCAGGGCACCGTCGATTCGCAGGTCCCCTACGGCGGCCGAGAGTACTGTTTGCTCTGGGAGGATGGGGAGGGGGCGTTATCCAAGCTGACAGGCGGCCTCGGCGCCACCATTGCTGGACGAGATGCGTGGGGCCGTAACGGCATTGCCATTACCTACACACGTAGCTGCACAGCGACGCTTTATACGGGCGAGCTCTATGAGAACGTCATCTGCGTCGCGATACCAAAAAAGCCGGAGGACTTGCCGGTACTGTGGAGCTTCGCGCGCTCCGGTGAACTCTATGACGCAGTCCGGTTGGTTAATCAGAAGCTCAGTGTCGACGTTCGCTACTTCGAGAAGGCGCCGATTGACCTGACGGACTGGCGTAAGCGGGCCAGTGAAGAACTGCCGAACTTCTGCATAGCGCCATTCTCCAGTGACCCAACCCAATGGCTATTCCACGGCCACCCGATGCCGGCCACCGACCCGCTGCAAGTCGCTGTTGGCCGCCTTGCTGGCTACCGCTGGCCTGCCGAATCAGATAGGACGATGGAACTGGCCGACGAGGCCCGCGCGTGGATTGCCCGTTGTGAGAAGCTGGAAAAGCATACCGATGACGACGGCATCGTCTGCCTGCCCTCGGTACGGCAAGAGGACCCAGCCCACAAACGTCTGCTCAACTTGCTAATCGACGCATGGGAGACCATTGAGCCTGGCAGCTGGAAGCCCACCGTTCTAGACAAGCTGCTTTCTGACGCCGATTGCGCGGGCAAGGGTCTAGACGTTTGGCTCCGTGACAAGTTCTTCGAGCAGCACAACAAGCTCTTCCACCACCGCCCCTTCATCTGGCATGTGTGGGATGGTCTGAAGGACGGCTTCGCCGCGCTGGTGAACTACCACCAGCTCGACCACAAGAAATTGGAGCGCCTCATCCACACCTACCTGGGCGACTGGATTCGCCAGCAGGAGGCCGGCGTGCGCTCGGGTGTCGATGGCGCACAAACTCGCCTGGCTGCCGCCCAGGACCTGAAGCGCCGCCTGGAGCTCATCCTCGAAGGCGAGCCGCCCTACGACATCTTCGTGCGCTGGAGGCCCCTGGCCGAGCAGCCCATCGGCTGGAACCCTGACCTCAACGACGGCGTGCGGCTCAACATCCGCCCCTTCATGACAGCCGAGGTGCTGCGCCACAACAAGAAGCCCAAGCTCAACATCACTTGGGATAAGGACCGCGGCAAGGACGTGGAAAGCGCGCCGTGGTTCGAGACTTTTGGCGGTGACCGCATCAACGACCATCACCTGACGGTGGCGGAGAAGCTACGGGCCAGGGGGGCTGCCTGATGCTGTTGACGAGTCTGAGGATTGAACACTACCGAGGCATCAAGGCACTTGAGCTCGCGCTAGGCCCTACGACCGTCTTGGTCGGGGAGAACAACTGCGGCAAGACCACGGTGCTGCACGCGCTGCGAGCCTGCCTATACACCCTGCGCTCGGCCGGGCGAGCTTCACCATTCGAAGAATTCGACCTGCACTTCGACAGCAAGGCCGCGGACCCCACCACCGCGCCGCCCATCGTCATCACACTGACCTTTGAAGAGGCGAACCCTGGCGAGTGGTCGGATGAGGTCGAGCAGCGGCTTGGCGGCGACGGTGGTGTGATTGCACTGATGCCCCCCGACGACCGAAGCCGTGTCCAGTTGCGTGTCACGGCTCAGTATTCGCCGGTGACCCAAGAAATCGAGACAGTCTTTGAGTTTCTCGACGCTGCTGGCAATCCTCTGCCCGCAAAGAACCGCAGCCGACTGACGGGCTTGCAGCAGTTGCGCCCGCTGTTCTACCTGTCGGCCTTGCGTGACGCCGGCAAAGAGTTCTCGCGGACTTCACAGTTCTGGTCTCCCTTTGTCAAAAACTCCCAAATCGACGACGCGACCAAGGTGGCCATCGAGACGCAGCTCGAGGACATCAACGCCCAAATCATCGAGGCCCATGGCACCTTCAAAGGGGTACGCGAGCATCTGGCCAAGGTTCAAGAGTTGGTGGCACTCGGTGGGCAGGACGTCGTCAGTGTGGATGCCGTGCCGGCGCGGGTGTTCGACATGCTGAACCGAACCCAGGTCAGCATCGCGTCGTCCACTGGTGCGCGACTGCCTATCGGGCGGCATGGCGAGGGCACGCAGAGCTTGACCGTGCTGATGCTGTTCGACGCATTTCTGAAGTCGGAGCTAGCCCGGAAGCAAGGCGTCAAGGAGTCGAAGCCTATCGTCGCGCTGGAAGAGCCCGAGGCTCACCTGCATCCGAATGCGGTCAGGGCACTTTGGAAGACTATCGACGACATTGACGGCCAGAAGTTGGTCGCAACACATTCGGGAGACCTGCTTTCCGAGGTGGATGTATATTCGATTCGCCGGCTATACAAGAAGGACGGAAAAGTACAAGTCGGCGCGCTACCTCATGGACTCCTGGACGAGCGGCAGTCGCAGAAGTTTGATTACTTCGTCCGCAGGACTCGTGGAGAACTATTCTTTTCCAGGACGTGGCTTCTGGTGGAGGGAGAAACAGACGTAATCATCCTAAGTGGCGCTGCTCGAGCGCTCGGTATTGAATTGGAGCAAGCAGCAGTGCGTATCGTTGACTACGCACAAAGTGACCTGTCTATTTTTATTGCTGCTGCCGATGCGCTTGGCATCCAGTGGCACGTGTTCTCAGACGGTGACCCGGCAGGACTCAAGAACATTAAGAAGGCACGGGATGCACTTGCTGGTCGAGACGAAAGTTTCCACGTATCGCTTCTTCCAAACAACGAGCCCATTGAGCCTTTCTTGTGTAGGCGTGGCTTCATGAAAATCTACGAAGAGCATGCCAGCGCACAGAACAGGCCACGTTACATCACGGTAGACAAGACGGACGATGCATATCCCGGCCAGCTCTACCAATGTCTCCCCAACAACGGCAAGCCGTCTGCGGCCCACGCAGTAGTGGCGGCGATGGTCTTGGCAGGAAGCAATTCTGTCCCAAAAGAAATCGCTGAATGCCTAAGAGCCGCTGTTCAACTTTCGAAGGGCGACCAGTGAAATACCTTGAAACGCTCAACCCCAATCAACTGGCCGCTGCGCAGTGGAACGAGGGCCCCTTGCTGGTTCTTGCGGGGCCAGGGTCGGGCAAGACCGCGACCTTGACTGCCCGTGTCGGGCGGCTGGTTGAACAGAGTCGCGATGAAGCGTTCCGGATTCTGTGCCTGACCTTCACCAGGAAAGCTGCAGCTGAAATGCGCGAGCGGCTGCTGAAACTGGTGCCGGCCGCGAAAGAGCGAGTGCTGCTAACAACGTTTCACTCGTTCGCCACCGACATTCTTCGGCAGCACGGGAGTCACTTTGGGCTAAGCCCGGATTTCGAGATTCTTGAGGAGTCGGAGCGAGTCGGCCTAATCAAGTCAGTGCTGGCAGAAAAGGCAGACGAACTCACAAAGTTCGTCTCTGCCGAGCGAGCCTTGACTGCGGTGGACTTCCTGCTTCGGAACGTGACGCCCGATGCGAAAGTTCCGACTCTCCTCAAGGACCATGAGGCAGGCCAACAACTCCAGGTGCTGTTCGCCCGCTACAAGGAGCTTTTGAAGCAGCAGAACTGCTTGGACTACGGAGCAATCCTGTACTTTTGCGAGGAGTTGCTCCGGGAGCGGCCTCGCGTCAGCAAGCAACTGCGCACGGTTTATCGCTTCGTCTGCGTCGACGAGTTTCAGGACACCAACGTCGCCCAGTACCGCGTACTGCGTGCCCTGGCGCCCGAGAAGTCCGCCAACGTCTTCATCGTGGGGGATGATGACCAAGTCATCTATCAGTGGAACGGAGCCAGTCCAACCAGGGTGCGAGAGCTTGAGCAGCACTACGACCTGACAACCATCCAACTGCCCGAGAACTACAGATGTCCGCCGGAGGTGGTGGCCTTGGCCAACGCGCTCATCGTCCACAACGGCGAACGCTCTGCAGACAAGAAGCCCCTGCTTTCCATGAAGGCTGACTCGGGAGCAGACCCCATCGAGCTTTTGGCCTTCGAAGATGACCAACAGGAGGCCCGAGGCATCGCCGAGCGCATTAAGGCTAGGCTTGCAGCCGGGGCTCGCCCTGCCGATGTGGTGGTGTTGGCCCGTGCGACCAAGCTGCTGGAGCGTGTTCAGAAGGCTCTGAGCGAGGTCTCGGTTCCAAGCCATGTGCAGCGGCGGAAGTCTCAGTTCGAAAGCGCACCTCTCCGATTCATCGGGTCGGCTCTGAAGCTGGCGTTGGTGCGGTCAGATGATGACTTGGCGGCGACAGTCACGAAGGCGCTGTCGGACTGCGTAGAGCAAGACTCGAGCGAGGAAGCCTTGGCCGGCTTCTCCGCTCAACTCAATGGCGACCAACTGGAAGCACTTGGAGCGCTCGTCACAGATAGTGTGGCGGTCCCTCGACCGCTACAGCAAGCGGTCTCCGCCTTGGTTCGCGGCGACTACGCGAGATTCATCCAAGAGGCGCTGGCCTATTTCGATTCCGTCGAGAGCGAAAGCCGAGACAGCGGTGACGAGCAGTACGCCGAGTACCCGTCGGAACGGGCGGTGTGGCAGAGCATCATTCGCGAGGTTGGAGGCGAGGAAGACGCCTATTCGCTTTCGCTGGGTCAGTTTCTCCAAGAGCTTGCGCTGGCCAATAAGACACCTGAAGCACCAGCCAACTCAGTGCGCTGCCTGACCGTCCACAGCTCCAAGGGGCTTGAGTTTCAGCACGTTTACCTTGTTGGCATGTCCGAGGACCAGCTTCCATCGTTCCAGAGCAAAAAAGCTGGCGATGACAGTCGCGAGATGCAAGAGGAGCGCCGGAACTGCTTTGTAGCCATCACAAGAACCAAAGAAACACTGACCATGAGCTACGGAGAGAAGTACAACGGCTGGCGCAAGGCGCCATCGCGGTTTCTCTTCGAAATGGGCCTGTTGGTCGCAGGAAATTGAAGAAGGGAGGGGATTGAGTTGTCCAAGAAAATCAGCGGCGCAGAGTTCCCGCTCGCAAAAATCTTCAGCTCGGACTTCGACTATGTCATCCCGAGCTATCAGCGCCCCTACGCCTGGACGACGGTCCAGGCTGGCGAACTTTTTTCCGACCTGCATGACTTCTACTGCAAGGAGGACAAGGAGGACACCTACTTCCTGGGCAGCATCGTGCTCATCAAGGAGGAAGGTAAGCCGCACGCGGAGGTCATAGACGGTCAGCAACGGCTGACGACGCTGACCCTTCTCCTGGCCGCGTTGACCCACCGAGCCTCGGGGCAGATTCGCGATGCATTCCACCGCTACCTCTGCGAGCCCGGCAACGTCCTTGAGGGGCTCGCCCAGAAGCCTCGCTTGACCTTGCGGGAGCGTGACAGCGCGTTCTTCAAGCGCTATGTGCAGGACGTGGCTCTGGACGAACTGCTGGCCCTGGACCCGGCCCAACTGGAGAATGAGTCCCAGCGGAACATCCAGGCCAATGCGCGCCTGTTCTTGCAGCGCCTGGATGCGGCCTTTGGTGCGGATGCGGCGGCTGCCACGCAGTTCGGCGGCTTCCTTGTGCAGCGTTGCTTCCTGGTTGCGGTCTCGACGCCGAGCCAGCAGTCCGCGTTCCGTGTCTTCTCTGTGCTCAACAGCCGCGGCTTGGACCTACTGCCTACAGACATCATCAAGTCTGACGTCATAGGCAAGGTGAAGCCTGCGTTTCGAGATGCCTACAACAACACTTGGGAAGAACTGGAGGTGGAAACGGGGCGGGATGGCTTCGCCGAGGTCTTCGGGCACATCCGCATGATTTATGCGAAGGACAAGGCCCGTCGGGCCTTGCTCGAGGAGTTTCGGGAGCGGGTGACCCCCAAGGTTCCGTCTGCTGAAGACTTGGTCAGGAAGGTTATCGAGCCGTACACCCAGGCCTATCTGGTTGCCAAGCACGCGCAGTACGTCTCCACGTCGAACGCCGATGACATCAACGTCTTATTCCGTTGGCTGAACCGCATCGACAACTCGGATTGGTTGCCCAGCGCGATGAAGTTCCTCGCTGAGCACGAGTCCGATGCCCGCTACGTGCACTGGTTCGTCAAACGGCTGGAGCGGCTCGCGGCATGCATGCACGTGTGCGGATATGACGTGAACAGCCGAATTGAACGCTATGGGCGGGTCCTCTCCGCGTTGGAGAAGCCCCATTCGATGGCTTCGCCGGTATCTGCCATCGAACTCACCGACTACGAAAAGACCAGCTTCCTGGCGCAGTTGCAGGGCGAGGTCTACCTGATGACGGCGCGGCGTCGGAACTACCTCATCCTTCGTCTTGACTCCTTCCTCGCCGACGGGGCGGCCACCTATGACCCCTCCATCCTGACCATCGAGCACGTCCTGCCGCAGACCGTAGTGAAGGACTCGGTCTGGGCGGCCCAGTGGCCCAACGTGGCCGACCAACTGCGATGGTTGCATCGTTTGGCCAACTTGGTGCCGCTCAATCAGCGTCGCAACTCCCAAGCGCAGAACCACGATTTCGAGCGCAAGAAGAAGGCCTACTTCGCGGGCAAGCAGGGGGTGTCGTCCTACGTTCTGACCACCCAAGTGCTCAGTACGCCGAGTTGGACACCCTCAGTGGTCGAACAGCGCCAGAAGGACCTGATTGACGTCCTTTCGACATCCTGGGACCTGAAGTGATGGCAACGCGTTCGAAGCCGTAAAGGCCGGCGCAGGGAGGAATAACCATGGACATTCGCCTCATCGAAAAGGCGGGCGTACCGGCTTCGGAAATCGATGCTCACCAGCGGATTCAGAAGGCGTTCGATGCCGCGGCCTTCTCCAAGGGGTGGCGGGGCTACGCGTCGTTCAAGCTGCCTCGCGGCGGGCCCGGAGCGGGTGACGACGACTTTGACCTTGTCCTTGTCACTCACACCCACATCGTCGTTCTCGAGCTGAAGAACTGGCGAGGAAGCAAGCTCACAGCGCGCGGTGGCAATTGGTACGTCGACGGTCAACCACGGGGTCGTTCTCCCGTGCCCCTGGTCAATCTGAAGGCAAAGCGCCTGGGGACAACGCTCAACACGCGCGTGGGACCGGCCAAAACGCCGTTGGTTTTGTCTTTCGTGGTGTTGACCGGAAGCATCACCGAGCTCGACCTGTCCGAGGAGCCAAAGGAAGCCGAGTCCGTGCTGTTCCTTGATGAGCTGCTCGAGTGGTCCAAGCAGGCCGGGTACTCGAAGTTCATCTCGCGCCCGCCGCGCATCAACCCACTCGGCTTCCTGAACGCCTACGACCTGTTCTTCGAGGGGCAGAAGGGGCGTCCTGCAGGATTCAACATCCACGGCTATCGCCCCGAGGCGCAAGCCCTATGGGAGCATCCGAAGAAGCTGTATGCCGAGTTCCGGGCCAAGGAGAAGCAGGACCCCGACAAGCTGGCCTTGCTCCGGCAGTGGGACTTCGGCGCGCTTGGTAGCGAGCTGATTGGCGAGGGCGAACGAGGGTTCATCGGCCTGCGGGAGCAGCGGGTCTTCGAACACGTGGAGCCTCGTAACGAAGAACTCTCGCGCAGCCTGCTTCGGCCCATCGCGCGCATGACCGAAGCCGATGTCACCCGAGACTTCGCGGAGCTCTACGCACTGCCGCCCAAGGTCACGCGGCTGAGCGAATTCGTCAATGCAGGGCTGCCCAAGTTGACCCCGCCGGAGCGCGTGGTGCTGGTGAAGGCCATGCTGCAGCGCTTCGCCGACTTGCATGACCTGAACGTGGCCCATCGCGACATCGGTGCCCATTGCCTTTGGGTCGAGCGCCCGGCCAAGGTGGTTATTTCCGGCTTTCCGGCAGCCTACTACCCGACGATGGCAACCATCGGCACGTTTCGCGAACGGGTACAGGTAGAGCGCTCGAATCTTCCCGAGGACACCGGTCAGCCGGAAGGCGCCACGCCCTTCCGGCGTGACGTCTACATGCTCGGCGTCCTGGCGCATCTGATGCTCCATGGGGAGCGACCGCCTCGCGTGGACGGCCACTTCGTGTGGGAACCTAGGGCGTCTGATGCCTTCAGTGGCGCGTTTGACGCCGTGCTTGCGAAGGCGCTCAGCGCCGAACCCAAATCCCGGTTCGAATCCGCTCGCGAGATGTTGGAGGCCGTGAACGAGGCGTCCAGGAGCGACAACGAACAGGTCATCGACCTCGCTGCGTTCGACGTCTACCGGGCCAAGAGCCGAGTCCGTGACTACGCCGAGGAAGGAAAGCCGCTTACCGACGACGATGACCTGTTGGCGTTCCGCAGCAGCTTTGAGGGTCAGCCCGTACTGGTCAAGGAGTGGCATGGCGTCGAACCCGACCTGAAGCGGCCCGACCAAGCCATTCGCTTGCTGTCATTTCTGGAGCGAGCAAGGAATCTTCGCGCGGCTTCACTCCCTGGCGTTGCAGCGGTGCTCGACAGCGGGTTGAGCCGGCGCAGCCTTCTGGTGGTTCAGCGTTGGGTCGAGGGAGAAACACTCACCGAGTGGTTGAAGCGTCCGCAGGAGCGAGAGGCGCGCTTGTCCGTTGCCCGAGCACTGACCAGCACTCTGGCGCAGATGCATGACTTCGAGTGGCCGCACGGCGACATCAAGCCCGACAACATCGTCATCAACAGCGATGGTCGCCCGGTGCTGGTCGACATGCTGGATTTCCGAAGGTCGGCCAGCGATGCCTACACCACGGCCTACTTGCCGCCGGACTACAAGACCCTGTCTCCGCTCGGGCGGGACCGCTACGCGCTGGCAGCGGTGTTGGACGAGTTGCTGGTGCGCGGCCAGGACGAAGGCACGCTGCTGGGACTGGAGCAAGTACGGGAGGAAATTCAGCGGCTGCTCACGGAACGGCAGGTCTCAGGGCTGGAACCGTTGCAGAGCGCACTGAATGGAAAAGGGCAGTCGACCGACCTGCCTGATGTCGAGCCCTATCGCATCACCGTTCGTGGACTGGCTGGCACGGGCGTGCAGGCGGGAGAACTGCTGGGCGACAACGGGTACTTCTATCTCACGATGGAGAACTCTCGGAGGAATCCTGGCTCCAGGCTGATTCACCTGACAGGTGCCGGCACCAAGCTGACCGTGGAATGGCAGCCTGCGGAGCGGCGTGCTGCGTGGGTCACAGTCAAGCCTGTCGACCTGACGCAACTCATATGGGCCCAGGACAAGTGCCTGGGACGCATTCGCGCCCGGCTCGTTGTGTCTGACGGCATCCGAAGTGATGCATCGGACCTCGAGCCCTCGCTGGAACTTTGGGACGAGGAGTTCAGCGACCAATCTGGGTCGGAGGTGGATGAGGGGCGCCTTTCAGACGCACCCGCCCTAACAGAGGCAGCCACGAGGCCGGTCGACGATGATGCTTCGTCTGCTTTGGCTGCGAAGGAAGAGCCTTCGATTGATGTCGAGGAGCTCTGGCGAGGCCTTCTCGAGGCAGAAGAGGAGTCGCTGCCAATTGCCACCGTCATCGGTGAGATTCGTCGCAACCCGCAGCGTGAGCATCAGATGCTGTTGCCTTGCGCACTGGATGGCGCCGGCTTTGACCCAGACATCGATGACCGGACCTGGGTCGAGCGGCAGAACGCGGACGGGCTGTGGCGCCGCTGCGGCGACCTGGAGCTTCGAGACACTTCGCTCGGTGCCAACGCAGAGCTGGCCATTGAGCGCTGGGGTGGCAAACCGCCAAAGCTTGGCGACAAACTCAGGCTTCGCAGCAACATGGAAAGCGCGTCGCTCACGCGCCGGGCTGCAGCCGTCGAGCGCATCCTGGAAGGGCGCTCGGTTGTTCCGGACCTGATGTCGTACTTCCAGGCGTCGGGGACGCAGCCGGTGCCGATGGAGTTTCAACGTCCCCCGGAAGATGCATTGGATGCCTATGCACAGGGAAGCAAGCGCCTGAACGACAGCCAGAAGGAGGCTTTTCGCAAGGCGCTGCAGTTCGGACCTCTCAGCCTGCTCCAAGGGCCTCCGGGCACGGGCAAGACCTGGTTCATCGCTTCGCTCTTGCACTATCTGGTGACGAAGGAAGGGGCGCGTCGCGTCCTGGTCGTGAGTCAGGCACATGAAGCCGTCAACAACGCCTTGGAAAAGGCGCTGGAGCTGTTCGAGGCAAAAGGCGTGGCCTTCGATGCCGTACGTCTGGGCCACGAGTCCGTTGTGTCGGAGACCATTCGGCACCTGCACTCTTCCTCCATTGAACAGTCGTATCGTGAACGGTTCAAGGCCGAGTACAAGGAGCGCGTTGTTCGCTTGGCGACTGAGATGGGGCTCCCCGCCGAGTTTGCTGCCGCGGCAGTGAAGTTGCACCTCAACGTCGGTCGCTTGGTAGACCAGATTTCGGCCTTGACAGCGGACATGCCGGAGCCCTCGCCGAGCCGAAAGCGGAAGGATGTTCCGGACAGCTCCACCGAGGAAGCGACAGTCCAACGAGGCAAGCAACTGACAGAAGCGCTGCAGGAAATCTGCAGACGCGACTATCAGTACGACGTCGGCGAAGTGCAGCTGGGAGAGGTGCTGGACGACCTCTACAACCAACTGGCCGACCAACACGAGATTCAGTCGCCCCAGGCCATCGAGCGACTTCGGCGCTTGCTGAAGATGTCGGACGATTGGCTCAAGACCCTTGGCGAGCCCGCCGCGAACTTCGTCGAATTCCTGGCGAAGTCGCGGACAGTCGTGGCCGGGACATTGGTGGGCATCGGCCGGCGGGCAGCCGGCGTCATCCACAACATGTACGACTGGGTGGTCATCGACGAAGCTGGCCGGGCAGCTCCGAGCGAGTTGGCTGTGGCGATGCAGACCGGACGCCGAATCCTGCTGGTGGGCGACCACAAGCAGCTGCCCCCGACGTTCGAACAGGAGGTGCGCGACACGGTTTCGAGGAAGCTTGGCTATGCGGCAGATTCGCGAGCCTTTGCTAGCGACTTCGAACGTGTCTTCGACTCAACTTACGGGCTGACGGTTGGCGCTTCGCTGAAAGAGCAGTACCGCATGGCCCCCACCATCGGGGAGCTCGTATCGGAAGTCTTCTACGGCGGTCGCCTCGCCACGGGGCGCGGGCCCTCATGGCTGGATACAAGCCTGCTGCCTGTCCAACTGCGTCATGAAGTTTGCTGGGTGGACACTGCGCCGCTCGGACGAAGCGCCTTTGAGAGTGCTTCTCCAGACCGAATCGATTGGTGGAACGACGCCGAAGCAGGCGTGGTCATGGGTGTCTTGCGCGCGTTGCTTCAGAACCAGGGGCTGGTCCGAGCGTTGAAGGAAGGCCTCCAACCGGGCGACCCCATCGTGGGCATCATCTGCATGTACTCGAAGCAGCGCGAGGTGCTGAACCGGCTCAAGAGCGAGGCACGCTGGATTCCGTCAGACCTCCGACGGCTGGTCAAGGTCGACACGGTCGACAGCTACCAGGGCAAGGAGAACCGCATCGTCATCCTGTCGACGGTCCGTAACAACGCCCAACAGAACCCGGGCTTCCTACGCAGTCCCAACCGCATCAACGTGGCGATGTCGCGTGCCATGGAGCGGCTTGTGGTCGTCGGTGCTGCGCCTATGTGGAGAGGCAAGAACGAGGGAACGCCGTTAGGGCAGGTCTTGAGAAAGATTGAGTCGCTGTGCGCGGCCGACCGGGCCACCATCGCCAAGGCCCAGGAGTTCCGCTCATGAGCATCGACCACATCCCATTCAATCGAATCACCTTCGCGCTGCCAGTGCAGCCGTTCAAGGTGACCGCGTTCATCTCTACTCAGGAACGTCTGCCTGCGGTGACCGAGTTTGTGCTGCGGCTTCTGCATACGTGCGGGCGTGTGTCGCTGGCGGCCTTCCGCGACTACTTCGGATTCTCTGAGGCCGAGGCGCTCTCCGTCATCGAGTCATTGGACCGGCAGGGCTACGTCACCTTGTCCGATGACCAGCTGACGCTCAGCGAAGAGATGCGGCAACGCTTCGAGTCCTCTCCGGACGATTGCCCCTGGGTGAGCAAGCTGAAGCGCCGCACGGATGTCGTTCCGTTTGACTTGTTGACGTTTTCGATGCTTGGACGGGCTGAGTTCGCCTTCGCCACCGCGAACTGGGTGAAGCTGAACCCACCGCCTGAACTCGTCGGCAACAGCCTAGAAGAGGCGCGTCGTGCGTACCGCGAGAGCTTTGCACGCATCGAACGGGAGACGGCGCGGTCGCGTGGCGAGGAACGGGAGCGGTCCTATGGCGTCCACTCGATTGAAAGCGTTGAAGCCCGGAAGCCAGGATTTGTTCCACTGACCGTGAGCCTGGAGGTCGACGCGAAGAACACAGTGACGGCCAGGTTGCCGAACGAGTTCGAGGCAGGTGCCAGCCTGGAACTGTTGTCGGAGTTCCGCGAGTGCGTTGCGGCGTCTCTGGAGGCCAATGCGCGAGGAATCGAGGACGGCGTGCAGGAGTTCCTGTCAATGTTTGAGCTCGACTTCCTGCGCCCCTACGCGTTGGAGGCCGACCTGAACGCACACAAGCTTGCCACGGACGTCGAACGCGGCTTGAGCGCGCCCGCAGGGATTCAGCCGTTGTTCGGAGGAACATATCTGAAGAGGAACCGCGACGTGGTTTTGAGCCACCTTCACGAGGCGCGAGGAGGGCACAAGGGGCGGCCAACCTTCCAAAGCTCGCTCGGTTGGCTCGCACCAGACTACGCGCTATGGGGCCGAGGCGACGACTTCAAGCAGTGCGTGGACTCCTTCAGGAAGGCAATCCGCAACACGGGCCAGGGTGATGACCTGTACATCTTCGACAGAGCTGAAGAGCGTCAGGAGCAGCCTGTGAGAAGCAAGTACGCGGGGACGGGCTTAGTGGAGTTGCACCTCCTTCGGCCCGCTTCAACTGCGCCATCGGCGCGCTGGCACGCTTCTCTCGAATTGATGTTGTACCCCGGGCGCTTTGCGGTGGCGCTTCTGCACGCCGCGCTGCCTGCATCTCCAGGCGCGCGCGTGCCGTTTGGATTCATCTCGACCCGTCCGAAGCACTTGAGACTGGTCCATCAGCTCATGCTCGACGCCGGGAACGGAAATCGGTATGCCGGGCGCTGGTCGCCTAGCCGGGATGGCGCTCCCAGTCGGCCCACGGCGCTCTTCGACGCGTGCCCCTTCCTCGCGTACTCAGATATTCAGCTGCAGCCCTCACCATGACCCGTCTCTCATGAACCTCAAGTCAAAACTTGCCGAGGCTCTGCAAGCTGCAGCCAGAGTCAATCGGAATTTGATGGCGGCTCCGGCCGCTGTTCTTTGGCCGGACCCCGACCGCCAATGGCAGAAGGTCGTCCCATCGCTTCGTGACAATGTTCAAGGTCTGTTGACGCTGGGAGACTTTGAACCCGATGCAAGCCGCGGCCCCAGTATCTGGCTGAAGACGGTGGTCGGCGGCGCGCTCCCGTGGCTCAAGCCTGGTGTCGTTCCTGTCATCTACTTGCCTGGCGTCAGCAAAGCAGACCTGAGAGCCATCGAGTCGTGTCCCCGCGACTTGCAACCCCTGGCGGAATTGCAGTACCGAGGCACCTTCTGGAGTCAGGTCAACGGGAAGGACTGGACGGTCAATGCGTTTCTGACGTCCAAGAGCGGAGGCCTCGGCCTGGACGTGGCTCAGGACAAAGCGACGCAGGAAGCCTTGGCTCAGGTACTCGCTGCTGGCGTTCTGCTCGACAGGCCCATCGACGAGTTCAAGGGCCGGCAAATCAATGCCGAGTGGCTGCTGAGCTTGTTGGCGCCGAACCCGACTCGGGACCTATTGGCGTGGATGAACGCACCACAGGCCACCCAGAAGGAGTGGGCAGGTGTTCGCTGGGACGTGTTCTGCAAGCGAGCCAAGTCGGACTTCGGTTTTGACCCCCTCAGCGATGGGCCACTGGTGGCCGCCGAGAAGCTGGCGCGGCGCGACGGCAAGTGGGCGGCAGTGGCTGAGCTCTACCGCGACTCGTACACAAGCTTCCCGGAGGTGCTGACTCTGCTTCGTACGGTTCAGCCGCCGCAGATGGGACTGTTCCCCGACATGGACCAGCTCGCTGGCTACCCACAGGCCAACGAGCAGGGCGAGGCCGCCTTGCGCTATGCGCTGTCAGCCTGCAGTGCCATGGACGCCACACAGGCCCGCACAGCCATCCTCGCCGCAGAGAAGGAGCATGGCGCCAGGCGCGGTTGGTTGTGGACTCGGATGGGACAGGCGCCCTTGGCATCGGCCCTGGAGCATTTGGCCCGCCTCGCCGAACTGAGTGCTGCGGCTCCGATAGGCAATACCCCATCGGAGCTGGCGGCGAACTATCAGCAGTCGGGATGGCGAGTCGACGATGCCGCGACGCAGGCCCTCGGCTGCGTACAGACCAAGGCGGACACTGACGCTGTAGGTGCGGCGGTGCGCGCGGCTTACCTGCCCTGGCTGGAAGAAGCGGCGAAGCGCTTGCAGAACTCGGTGAAGCAAGCTGGCGGCCTGCCTGCGCTGCAGGGCGCGCCCGACCTCTCTTCCATTAAAGCAGGCACCTGCACGGTGTTCGTGGATGGGCTCCGGTACGACGTGGCCCAGCGTCTGCGCCCCAAGCTGGAGAGCCTGGGTGCGGTAACGCTGTCGGCTCGCTGGACCAGCATGCCTTCGGTCACCGCCTCTGGCAAAGCTTGGTGTTCGCCGGTTGCCGGATTTGTGTCCGGAACAGCCGAGGACTGGGAGTTCGAGCCCCGAGTCGCTCAGGACGGCAAACCGCTTTCAGGCCACAACTTCCGCAAGCTGTTGGACGAGCACGGTGTACAGGCACTGGACAAGCACGAGACGGGTGACCCGAGTGGACGCGCTTGGACGGAGTCCGGCGACCTGGACCACTATGGCCACGAGCATGGCGTTCGCCTGGCCCGCGACGTTGACATCCAACTCGCCCAAGTGGTCGAGCGGGTGCAAGAGCTTCGCGATGCAGGCTGGCGTCGCATTCGGCTCGTCACCGACCACGGCTGGCTGCTGGTCCCCGGCGGCTTACCGAAGACGGAGCTGCCAAAGCATCAGGCGGAGACCCGGTGGGGCCGATGTGCGGTGCTCAAGGACACCGCGCACGGTACGCCGCTGACCTTCGGCTGGGACTGGTGCAAAGACGTGCAGGTGGCGTACGCGCCCGGGGTGTGCTCCTTCATCGCGGGTGCGGACTACGCGCACGGCGGCCTGAGCCTGCAGGAGTGCCTGGTACCCGTGCTGGAACTGGTGACGGCGACGACGCCTGCGACGGCGCAGGTGACCATCAAGGCCGTGACCTGGAAGGGCCTGCGCTGCGTTGTCGAAGTGGACAGCGCGGCGAGCGGTCTGACCGTTGACGTTCGCACGAAGCCTGCCCTGGCGACGACAAGCCTCGTGGCAAGCGTGAAGCCGCTGGAGGCGAGCAAGGCCAGCGTCGCGGTGGTTGACGATGACAACTTGGGCGCTGCTGCGGTCGTGGTTGTCCTGGCTGCGGATGGACAGGTGCTCCAGAAGCAGGCGACGGCGGTCGGCGGCTGAAGACGACTACGCCAGGCGCGGCTCCACTGCCTCGCCACCTGGCCCCGAGATAGAGAAGGCGGGCGACCGGCCCAAGACAGGTCGCAGATGGGTGATTGACGATGCAACTCGATGACTTGGACAGGAAGGCGACCACCGCCTTCGAGGGCTACGTGGTTCGGAAGGACCTGGTGCGGACCTTCAGCCGCCAGTTTCCTGTGCCCACGTACGTGGTCGAGTTCCTGCTGGGGCGCTACTGCGCCACGACCGACGAGGCGGAAATTCAGGAGGGCCTGGATATCGTGCAGCGGCAGCTGGCTTCGCGCACGGTGAAGGCGGGTGAGGAGGAGCTGTTCAAAGCCCGCGCCCGCGAGTCGGGGTCCGTGAAGGTCATCGACATCATCACGGCTAGGCTGGACTCGAAAACCGACTCCTACGTGGCGTCGCTCCCCAGTCTGCGACTCAACGATGTGCGCCTGACGCCGGAGATGGTGAAGGACAACGAGCGGATGCTCACTGGCGGCTTCTACGCCGAGGTGACGCTCGGCTACGACGCCTCCATCGCCCAGGAGAAAGGCGGACGCCCGTTCGGCGTCGACGCCCTGCGAGCCATTCAGCTCTCCAAGCGCGAGGTGCTGGATGTGCTGGCCAAGGGGCGGGAGCAGTTCTCGACGGCCGAATGGCGCGACCTGCTGCTGCGCAGCGTGGGCTTCGAGCCCGAAACCCTGTCCGAGCGCGCGAAAGACGCGCTGCTGCTGCGCATGGTGCCGTTCGTCGAGCGCAACTACAACCTGGTCGAGCTCGGCCCCCGTGGCACCGGCAAGTCGCACCTTTTCCAGCAGGTCTCGCCTTACGCGCATCTCATCTCCGGCGGCAAGGCCACGGTGGCGCGCATGTTCGTCAACAACGCCAGTGGCCAGCGCGGCTTGGTTTGCCAGTACGACGTGGTGTGCTTCGACGAGGTGTCGGGTGTCTCCTTCGACCAGAAGGACGGCGTCAACATCATGAAGGGCTACATGGAAAGCGGTGAGTTCAGCCGTGGCAAGGAGAGCATCCGCGCCGACGGCTCCATCGTGCTCGTGGGCAACTTCGACGTCGATGTGGAGCATCAGCAGCGCATCGGCCACCTCTTCGGACCCCTGCCGCCCGAGATGCGGGACGACACGGCGTTCATGGACCGCATCCACTGCTTCCTGCCGGGCTGGGACGTGCCCAAGCTAAACCCGACCCTGTTCACGGCTCACTTCGGCCTGGTGAGCGACTTCCTGTCGGAGTGCTTCACACAGTTGCGCAACCAGAGCCGCGTCTCGTCACTGCAGGGACGCGTGCGCTGGGGAGGCGCGCTGTCGGGCCGCGACCTCAATGGTGTCAACAAGACTGTCAGCGGACTGCTGAAGCTCCTCTACCCGGGTTCCGAGATGGCAGTCGCAGAAGAAGACCTGGAATGGGCGGTACGACTGGCGCTGGAAGTGCGCCGCCGCGTGAAGGAGCAGCAGAAGCGCATCGGTGCGGCGGAGTTTCGCAACACGCACTTCAGCTACACGCTGGGCGCCGAGGGTGTCGAGAAGTTCGTTAGCACCCCGGAGTTGCAGAGCCAGGGCGGCATCGGCGATGAGCCGCTCGAGTGCGGCCAGGTCTGGGTGCTGAGCCCGGGTGGAGATGAGGACCATCCGGGTCTGTTCCGACTCGAGGTGAATGAGGGGCCTGGCAGCGGCGTGCGCGTGTTGAACAACCCGGTGCCGGCGCCGTTCAAGGAGTCCATCCGCTGCGCAGAGCAGAACCTGTACGCGAGGGCGCAGCAGTTGGTTGGCGACCGGGACCCGCGGTCGCACGAGTTCTCTGTTCAGCTTCGAGGTTTCGATGCCGCCAAGGCCGGCGCCAAGACCGGTGTGGGGGCGCTCATCGCACTATCTAGCGCGCTGCTGAAGAAGTCTGTCCGCGGGGGCTTGGTGGTTGTCGGCGAGGTCACGCTCGGCGGCACCATCGAGCCGATACACAACGCTGTGACGCTGGCTGAGATTGCCGTCGAAAAGGGCGCCAAGTCGCTGCTGCTGCCTGTCTCGTGCCGGCGCCAGCTTTTCGAACTATCAGATGAGATGGCAACTCGGCTCGACATCGAGTTCTATCAGGACGGGCGGGATGCGCTGCTGAAGGCGCTTTCCGACTGAGGCTCACAGCCGCCGCCTTGATCGAGAAGCGGCAGCCACTTCAACGCGGCGACGGGGTCAGCGGCCGGTTCTGACCCAGCGGCCCTTCAGCCGGAGTCGACACAGCGCCCAAGGGTCATGTCGCCGCAACGCGATCGTTGTGACGACACAGACCCCGTCACAAACCTCGTCACAGAGGTCCAGAAACGACAAAGCCCGCTCAAGGCGGGCCTTGTAAGTGCTTGTCGGCACTGAAGAATTTTGGTTGCGGGGGCAAGATTTGAACTTGCGACCTTTGGGTTATGAGCCCAACGAGCTACCAGACTGCTCCACCCCGCGACTGAGACAGTGACTATAACATGCTTTTTTCGCAACGCGCTAGTACCCGCAGCTGATGACGCCTCATGCGTTCAGACGCGATAGCGGCCGGTCCACTCGAAGTACATCCACCAGCCGTGGCCCAGCGCGAGGCCGATCGGAAGCGCCCACAGCACGACGGCGGCGACCGAGCGCACCCGCACGGGCAGCGGCCGCATCGCTCGTGCACCGGCCACGGCGCTCCAGACGGCGCCAGCGGCGAGAGCCGTGGCCCGCAGCACCGGGAGCACATCCAGCACGACACCCTCCCCCCGGAGGTACGACGCCGACGCCTCGGTGAGGCCGAGCGTCAGAATCACGATGCCCAGCGGCACCAGGCTTCTGGCGACACACAGTCGATCGGTGGCGGACAGGGCCGCAGCAGCGGCCACCAGCGACCAGACGGCAAAGCCCAGCGCGAGTCCGCCGCCGTGCCAGAGCGCCACGGAGATCATGTCGAGCCACACGATCTGGCTCTCCGCCATCGGCCAGCGCTGCAGCCAGACGTCGGCCAGCGTTTGGCGCAAGGCGACGAACGCCGGATTGGCCGACCACTGCAGGTACGCCGGGACCAGGCCGTACAGCAACACGATGACGAGGTCCGGCCTGCACACCCACACGCGCCGCGACGACAGCGCCGTCGCCGCCAGCAGCGGCAGCAGCAATCCCCAGGTGAGGTAGCGCAGCGCCAGGCTGGTCCGGTCCACGGCGGTCGCCTTCACTGGCGGCCGGGGCATCAGCTGGGGCACGGCGACGTCGCCAGGCGAGCAGGCCTCCCCTTCGACAAAACTCTCGGCGCCCCACCCGTCCGAGAACAGCCGCGCATCGTCATGCGGCGCCGGCAGGAAGGCGAGCAGGATCAGCAGGGCCGCGAGGAGGATCGCTCCAGACACGAAGGCCGCTTCCGCCGAAGACAGGCGCAGCCTCGTCGCGAGCCATCGGCGAACCGTGCTCCACGGCGTTGTTGCGGTTACGCCGGTCAGCACCAGGGCGTCGGTTCGCTTGATCACACCCGAAGTCTAGATGCGACGCATTCTCATCGATTGGCGCAGATCAGCCCGCTGCCGGACTCGTGGCTTTGACGGCTCGGAACGGAGATCGGTGAAAGCGCCAGGTCTGCGGCCGCGAGGCCGCAGACCGCATGCCGGCGGGGAGCCGGCAGACGCCGCATCGCGCGGCGCCCCGAAAAGCAAAACGGCCGTCGAAATCGACGGCCGTCTGTTAGGCTGAATCGGCTTATTCGGCCGCTTCGGTGGTCTCTTCGGCCGGTTCCGGACGATCGACCAGCTCGACGAAGGCCATCGGCGCGTTGTCGCCGACGCGGAAGCCCATCTTCAGGATGCGGGTGTAGCCGCCCGGACGGGTGGCGTAGCGCGGGCCGAGTTCGTTGAACAGCTTGGTGACCACTTCGCGGTCGCGGGTGCGGTCGAACGCCAGGCGGCGGTTGGCCAGCGTCGGGGTCTTGCCCAGCGTGATCAGCGGCTCGACGACGGCGCGCAGTTCCTTGGCCTTCGGCACGGTCGTCTTGATCGCCTCGTGGCGGATCAGCGAGTTGGCCATGTTGCGCAGCATCGCGAGGCGATGGCTGCTGGTGCGGTTCAGTTTGCGAAGTCCGTGGCGGTGGCGCATGGCGCGTTCCTTCTTTGGTTATGACACCCCGGCCGTGTCAGGTACCGAGGCTGGACCGGGGCCGCGGGGCCCCTATCGACACCGCGGCTCCCGTCACCGGGAGCCGCAGCGGTTTCTTGCAGCGGGGCCGCGAGCGGCCCGCGATCTCAACGCTTGTCGAGACCTTGCGGCGGCCAGTTTTCCAGGCGCGCACCCAGGGTCAGGCCGCGCGAGGCCAGCACTTCCTTGATCTCGTTGAGCGACTTGCGACCCAGGTTCGGGGTCTTCAGCAGCTCGGTCTCGGTGCGCTGGATCAGGTCGCCGATGTAGTAGATGTTCTCGGCCTTCAGGCAGTTGGCCGAACGCACCGTCAGTTCGAGCTCGTCGACCGGACGCAGCAGGATCGGGTCGAAGTTCGGCGTGCGCTGCGGCTGCGGCTCGAAGATGTCGCTGACCTGGCCTTCGAGCTGCGCGAACACGGCGAGCTGTTCGACGAGGATCTTGGCCGACTGGCGGATCGCTTCTTCCGGCGTGATGGCGCCGTTGGTCTCGATCTCCATGACCAGCTTGTCGAGGTCGGTGCGCTGCTCGACGCGGGCGTTCTCGACCGCGTAGCTGACGCGCTTGACCGGCGAGAACGACGCATCGAGGACGATGCGGCCGATGGCCTTGGTCGCCTCGTCGCCGTAGCGGCGCAGGTTGCCCGGCACGTAGCCGCGGCCCTTCTCGACCTTGATCTGCATGTCGAGCTTGCCGCCTTGCGACAGGTGCGCGATCACGTGATCGGGGTTGATGATCTCGACGTCGTGCGGCGTCTGGATGTCGGCCGCGGTGACTGCGCCTTCACCTTCCTTGCGCAGCACCAGCGTGACCTCGTCGCGGTTGTGCAGACGGAACACCACGCCCTTCAGGTTGAGCATGATGTGGACGACGTCTTCCTGCACGCCGTCGATCGCGGAGTACTCGTGCAGCACGCCGGCGATCGTGACCTCCGTCGGCGCGTAGCCCACCATCGACGACAGCAGCACGCGGCGCAGCGCGTTGCCCAGCGTGTGGCCGTAGCCGCGCTCGAACGGTTCGAGCACCGCCTTGGCGCGGTAGCCGCCGAGCGGCTCGACGTGAATGGCCTTGGGCTTCAGAAGAGTGGTTTGCATGGAGTGTGTGGTTTCCTGTCAATACCCTCGGCTCGTTACACCGATAAGGCTGATGGACCGCCGGGCTTTGTGTAGGGGCCGCTTCGCGCCCGGCAGGCGAAACGCCAGATGGGGACAACCGCAGAGGCGGCGGCCGGCACGGGCCGGCCGCGACCGATCAGCGGCTGTAGAGTTCGACGATCAGCGCTTCCTTGATCTCGGCGCCGAACTGGTCACGATCCGGGACCTTCTTGAACACGCCTTCCATCTTGGTGGCGTCGACCTGCACCCACTCGCACTGGCCGATGGTCTGCGCCAGCTTCAGGGCGTCCTGGACGCGCAGCTGGTTCTTGGCCTTCTCGCGCACGGCGACGACGTCGCCGGCCTTGACCATGTACGACGGGATGTTGACGACCTGGCCGTTGACCGTGATCGCCTTGTGCGACACGAGTTGGCGCGACTCGGCGCGGGTCGAGCCGAAGCCCATGCGGTAGACGACGTTGTCCAGGCGCGACTCGAGCAGCGCGAGCAGGTTCGAGCCGGTGTTGCCCTTGCGGCGCTCGGCTTCGGCGAAGTAGCGGCGGAACTGGCGCTCCAGCACGCCGTACATGCGCTTGACCTTCTGCTTCTCGCGCAGCTGAACACCGTAGTCGGAGGTGCGCGAACCGCTGGTGCGGCCGTGCTGACCCGGCTTGCTGTCGAACTTGGCCTTGTCGCCGATCGAGCGGCGGGCGCTCTTCAGGAACAGGTCGGTGCCTTCACGGCGGGAGAGCTTGGCCTTCGGGCCGAGGTAACGTGCCACTGGATATCCTTGGTTGTTGCTGACGCGGCAGACTCCGCCGTCAGGCGGAGACCCGCGCGAGTCCTGCGCAGACGAATCGCTTCGTGCTCGGGGCGCGGACGGTGGGCTTGGGGTTCAAGGCCGGAACCTTGAGGAAAACAGCCGGCGTGCACAGTCAGTGCCGCCGGCGTGAGAGAAACCGCGAATTCTAGCACCGGCAGGACGAGCCTGCCGGCGACGCATCAGATGCGACGGCGCTTCTGGGGACGGCAGCCGTTGTGCGGGACCGGCGTCACGTCGCTGATCGACGTGATGCGGATGCCCAGCGACGCCAGCGCACGAACGCTGGACTCGCGACCCGGGCCCGGGCCCTTGATGCGCACGTCCAGGTTCTTGATGCCCTGTTCCTGCGCGGCACGGCCGGCGTTCTCGGCGGCAACCTGGGCAGCGAACGGCGTGCTCTTGCGCGAGCCCTTGAAGCCCTGGCCACCGCTGGAGGCCCACGCCAGCGAACCGCCTTGGCGGTCCGTGATCGTGATGATGGTGTTGTTGAACGACGCGTGGACGTGGGCAATGCCGTCCGCAATGTTCTTGCGGATCTTCTTGCTGACGCGACGCGCGGCGTTGTTGACGGGGGACTTGGCCATGTAGATCTTCCTCGTGCGTGGCGGCGGCTTACTTCTTCAGCGCGGCGGCACCCTTGCGCGGACCCTTGCGGGTGCGGGCATTGGTGCGGGTGCGCTGGCCGCGCACCGGCAGGCCGCGGCGGTGACGGAAGCCACGGTAGCAACCGAGGTCCATCAGACGCTTGATGTTGATGGACAGCTCGCGGCGCAGGTCGCCTTCGATGGTCAGACGGCCGATTTCCTCGCGGATCTTCTCCAGCTCGGAATCGTTCAGGTCCTTGACCTTCTTCGAGTAGGGAATGCCCACCGAGTCGCAGATCTTCTGCGCCGTCGTACGGCCGATGCCGTAGATCGAGGTCAGGCCGATTTCCGCGTGCTTGTGCGGCGGGATGTTGATGCCGGCGATACGTGCCATGTTCTTCCTCTGACTATCAGCCTTGACGCTGCTTGTGGCGCGGGTCGGTGCAGATCACGCGCACGACGCCCTTGCGTCGGATGATCTTGCAGTTGCGGCACATCTTCTTGACCGAAGCTGCGACTTTCATGGTCTTCTCCTTGACCTCACTTGGCGCGGAAAACGATCCGCGCGCGACTCAAATCGTAGGGGGTGAGTTCGACCGTCACCTTGTCACCCGGAAGGATTCGGATGTAGTGCATCCGCATCTTTCCGGAGATGTGGCCGAGCACAACGTGCCCGTTCTCCAGCTTCACTCGGAAGGTGGCGTTGGGGAGGTTCTCAAGAATCTCCCCCTGCATCTGAATGACGTCGTCCTTCGCCATCTCGCATCAGCCCGCCTTGAAGTTCGCCTTCTTGAGCAGGCTCTCATACTGCTGGCTCATCACGTAGGACTGGACCTGAGCCCAGAAATCCATCGTCACGACCACGATGATCAGCAGCGAGGTGCCCCCGAAGTAGAACGGGACGTTGTACTTCAGAACCAGGAACTCGGGCAGCAGGCACACCGCCGTGATGTACACCGCGCCGGCCAGCGTCAGACGCGACAGGATGCGATCGATGTACTTCGCGGTCTGGTCACCCGGACGGATGCCCGGGATGAACGCGCCACTCTTCTTCAGGTTGTCGGCGGTCTCGCGGCTGTTGAACACGAGCGCCGTGTAGAAGAAGCAGAAGAACACGATCATGCCCGCATAGAGCATCACGTAGATCGGCTGCCCTGGCGACAGAGCCGCCGAGATGTCCTTCAGCCAGCGCAGACCTTCCCCGGTGGCGAACCAGCCGACGATGGTCGCGGGCAGCAGGATGATCGACGACGCGAAGATCGGCGGGATCACGCCCGACATGTTCAGCTTCAGCGGCAGGTGCGACGACTGGCCGCCGTACACCTTGTTCCCGACCTGGCGCTTGGCGTAGTTCACCAGGATCTTGCGCTGACCCCGCTCGACGAACACCACGACGAAGGTGACGGCGACGACAACCGCGCAGATGAACAGGCTGGCGATGATGCTCATCGCGCCGGTGCGAACCAGCTCGAAGAGCCCGCCGATGGCGCTCGGCAGCCCGGCGACGATGCCGGCGAAGATCAGGATCGAGATGCCGTTGCCCAGACCGCGTTCCGTGATCTGCTCGCCCAGCCACATCAGGAACATCGTGCCGGCCACCAGGCTGACCACCGCCGTCATGCGGAAGCCGAAGCCCGGCGAGAGCACCAGACCTTGCGAACCCTCGAGCGCCAGGGCGATGCCCAGGCTCTGGAAGATCGCCAGGAACAGCGTGCCGTAGCGCGTGTACTGCGTGATCTTGCGGCGACCCGCCTCGCCTTCCTTCTTCAGCGCCTCGAGCGAGGGCACGACGTAGGTCATCAGTTGCATGATGATCGACGCCGAGATGTAGGGCATGATGCCCAGCGCGAAGACGGTGAAGCGCGACAGGGCGCCGCCGCTGAACATGTTGAACAGGTTCAGGATGCCGCCGCCCTGACCCTGAAACAGCTGCTGCAGCTGGTTCGGGTCGATGCCGGGCACCGGAATGTGCGCACCGATGCGGTAGACCACCAAGGCCAGCAGCAGGAAGACGATCCGGCGACGGAGGTCGCCGAATTTCCCGCTCTTGGCCAGCTGGTTCGCGGAGGTTGCCACGGGCTGCGAGTCCCTTTAGGCGAACGTGCCGCCGACGGCCTCGATCGCGGCCTTGGCGCCGGCGGTCGCGCCGATGCCCTTGAGCGTCACCTTGCGGGTGATCTCGCCGCTCTTGACGACCTTGACCTGCTTGACGATCTGGCGCACCAGGCCAGCCGCCTTGAGCACGAGCAGATCGACCTCGTCGACGCCCAGCGTCTCGAGTTCGGCCAGCGTGACTTCGCCGTTGTACTTCAGTTGCTGCGACTTGAAGCCGCGCTTGGGCAGGCGGCGTTGCAGCGGCATCTGGCCGCCTTCGAAGCCGACCTTGTGGAAGCCACCGGCACGAGACTTCTGGCCCTTGTGACCACGACCGGCGGTCTTGCCCAGACCCGAGCCGATGCCGCGGCCGACGCGACGGCGCGCCTTCTTGCTGCCCTCGGCGGGCTTGAGGTTGTTGATCTGCATTACAGCACCTTCACCAGGTACGAGACCTTGTTGATCATGCCGCGCACGGCAGGCGTGTCTTCCAGGACGCTTTGGCTGTTCAGCTTGCGCAGGCCCAGACCACGCACGGTGGCGCGATGCGATTCGCGCGTACCGGCGATGCTGCGGACGAGCTTGACCGTGAGGGTCTTCTTGTCGGACATGAGGCTTCTCCGGCGCGGGGTCAGTTGAAGAGGTCTTCGACCGACTTGCCACGCTTGGCGGCCACTTCGGCCGGCGTGGTGGAGCGCTTCAGCGCGTTCAGCGTCGCGCGCACCATGTTGTACGGGTTGGTCGAGCCGTGGCTCTTGGCGACGATGTCCGTCACGCCCATCACTTCGAAGACGGCGCGCATCGGGCCGCCGGCGATGATGCCGTCACCCTGCTTGGCCGGGGCCATCAGGACCTTGGCTGCACCGTGTTCGCCTTCGACCTTGTGATGGATCGTGCCGTTCTTCAGCGCGACCTTGACCATGTTGCGGCGGGCCGATTCCATGGCCTTCTGCACCGCAACCGGCACTTCCTTGGCCTTGCCCTTGCCCATGCCGATGCGGCCGTCGCCGTCGCCGACGACGGTCAGCGCAGCGAAGCTCAGCGTGCGGCCACCCTTGACGACCTTCGTGACGCGGTTGACCGCGATCATCTTTTCCTTCAGGCCGTCGTCGTTGCCTTCGGCCTGCTGGCGGGGAGTGAACTTTGCCATTTCGAGTCTTCCTTTGCGCCCGTCAGAACTGCAGGCCGGCTTCGCGAGCCGCCTCGGCCAGCGCCTTGACGCGGCCGTGGTAGGCGAAGCCCGCGCGGTCGAACGCGACCTTCTCGATGCCGGCGGCCTTGGCCTTCTCGGCGATGCGCTTGCCGATCAGGGCTGCCGCGTCGGTGTTGCCACCCTTGCCGGCACCGATCTGCTCACGCACTTCCTTCTCGGCGGTCGAGGCGGAAGCGAGAACCTTGCTGCCGTCTTCCGAGAAGACGTTGGCGTAGATGTGCAGGTTGGAGCGGAAGACGCTCAGGCGAGCGACGCCCTGCTGGGCGATACGCAGCCGGGTCTGGCGCGAACGACGCAGGCGCTGTTCCTTCTTCGTCATCATGGTGCGCTCCTTACTTCTTCTTCGTTTCCTTGAGGATCACGCGCTCGTCCGCATAGCGGATGCCCTTGCCCTTGTACGGCTCGGGCGGACGGAAGGCGCGAACCTCGGAGGCGATCTGACCGACGCGTTGGCGGTCGGCGCCCGAGATGACGATTTCGGTCTGGGTCGGGGTGGCGACCTTGACGCCCTCGGGCATCTCCTTCACCACCGGATGCGAGAAACCGATCTGCAGGTTCAGCTTCTGGCCCTGGGCCTGGGCACGGAAGCCCACGCCGACGAGCGTCAGCTTCTTTTCGAAGCTCTTGGCGACGCCGTTGACCATGTTGGCCACCAGCGCACGCATCGTGCCGCTCATCGCATTGGCCGCGGCCGTGTCGTTGGCGGGCACGAAGCTCAGCTTGCCGGCTTCGTTCTTGATCGTCACGAGCGGGTTCAGGTCGCGCACGAGCGTGCCGTTGGCGCCCTTGACGGTGATCTTGTCGGCCGAGATCGCGACGTCCACGCCTTGCGGGACGGCGACCGGCATCTTTCCTACGCGGGACATGTCGTTCGTCCTTTGTTTAGGCCACGTAGCACAGGACTTCGCCACCGACACCGGTCTGGCGAGCCTTGCGGTCGGTCATCACGCCCTTGGGGGTCGTGACGATCGCCACGCCCAGGCCGTTCATGACCTGCGGAATCTCGTCGCGGCCCTTGTAGATGCGCAGGCCGGGACGGCTGACGCGCTCGATGCGCTCGATCACCGGACGACCGGCGTAGTACTTCAGCGAGATCTCGAGTTCGCTCTTGCCCGCATTGGCCTTCACGACGAAACCGTCGATGTAGCCCTCGTCCTTCAGGACTTGCGCGATCGCGACCTTGAGCTTCGACGACGGCATCGTGACCGCGGCCTTCTCAACGCTCTGGGCGTTGCGAATGCGGGTCAGCATGTCGGCGATGGGATCACTCATGCTCATAAAAAATCTCCTTCGCGGCTACCCGAATCACCAGCTGGCCTTGACCATGCCGGGGATGTCGCCCTTGAAGGCGAGCTCGCGGATCTTGTTGCGGCCCAGGCCGAACATGCGGAACGTGCCGCGCGGACGACCGGTCAGGGCGCAGCGGTTGCGCAGACGGGTCGGGTTGGCGTTGCGGGGCAGCTTCTGCAGTTCAAGACGGGCGGCGTAGCGCTCTTCTTCCGAACGCTGCGCGTCGTCGATGATGGCCTTCAGCTCAGCGTACTTCTTGGCGTACTTGGCGACCAGCTTCTCGCGCTTTTCTTCGCGCTGCTTGAGGGACAGTTTGGCCATGGCTTGCCTTCAGTTCTTGAACGGGAACTTGAACGCGGCGAGCAGCGCCTTGCACTCGTCGTCGCTCTTCGCGCTGGTCGTGATGCTGATGTTCAGCCCGCGGATCGCGTCGATCTTGTCGTACTCGATCTCGGGGAAGATGATCTGTTCCTTGACGCCGATGTTGTAGTTGCCACGGCCGTCGAACGCGCGACCGGAGATACCACGGAAGTCGCGCACGCGCGGCAGCGCCACGGTGACGAAGCGGTCGAGGAATTCATACATGCGCACGCCACGCAGCGTGACCATGCAGCCGATGGGCACGTTCTCGCGGATCTTGAAGCCCGCGATGGCCTTGCGGCTCTTGGTGACGACGGGCTTCTGGCCGGCGATCTTGGTGAGGTCGCCGACGGCGTGGTCCATCACCTTCTTGTCGGCCACGGCCTCGCTCACGCCCATGTTCAGCGTGATCTTCTCGAGGCGCGGAACCTGCATCACCGAGGTGTAGCCGAACTTGGCCATCAGCTCGGGGACGATCTGCTCGCGGTACAGAGCCTGCAGACGCGACGTCGCGGAAGCTTGAGTCTTTGCCATGGTGCTTACGCCTTGATCTCTTCGCCGCTGGACTTGAAGACGCGGGTCTTCTTGTCGCCATCGATCTTGATGCCGACGCGGTCGGCCTTGCCGGTGGCGGCGTTGTAGATGGCGATGTTGGACTGGTGGATCGGCATCGCCTTGTCGATGACGCCGCCGGTCGTGCCCTTCATCGGGTTCGGCTTCACATGCTTCTTGACCATGTTCACGCCGTCGACGATGACGTGATCGTCATCGACGCGCTGCGTCACGGTGCCGCGCTTGCCCTTGTCACGGCCGGTCAGCACGATGACCTGGTCGCCTTTACGAATCTTGTTCATGAGTGTCGAACCTCGAATCTGTCGGTCGCGTCAGAGAACTTCCGGCGCCAGCGACACGATCTTCATGAAGCGCTCGCTGCGCAGTTCGCGCGTGACCGGGCCGAAGATGCGGGTGCCGATCGGCTCGAGCTTGGCGTTGAGCAGCACGGCGGCGTTGCCGTCGAACTTGATCAGCGAGCCGTCCTGGCGACGCACACCCTTGGCGGTGCGAACGACGACGGCCGAATAGACCTCGCCCTTCTTCACGCGACCACGGGGGGCGGCTTCCTTGATGCTGACCTTGATGACGTCGCCGATGCCGGCATAGCGCCGCTTGGAGCCGCCGAGCACCTTGATGCACATGACGGACTTGGCACCCGTGTTGTCGGCCACGTCGAGCCGCGATTGCATTTGGATCATTGTTCGTACCCCAACTTCTCCCCGCGCCACCCGATTGCTCGAGTCTTGCCGGTCAGTCTTGGGCCCGTGTCTGGGTAGATCTGGGCTGATCCGAGCCGGAGGCTTTTTGCCACCCGCACCGCTTGGGTGCTCATGACAGAAGCCGCCATTTCGGCGAAGCCACGGATTATGCCAGCCTTCCGGCCAGCGTGTCAAACGCTCGTTTGCAGAATCAGCAGGGCCGCAGGCGCTGCAGCATCGCCTCGGCGGAACTCGCCTCGAACTTGCCCGGCGCCTCGACGTCGAGCGAGCGCACGATGCCGTCGACGACGAGCATCGCGTAACGCGCCGAGCGCAGCCCCATGCCGCGCGCCGTGAGATCCAGCGTCAGGCCGGCAGCACGCACGAAGTCGCCATTGCCATCGCCCATCATGCGCACCGCGCCACGGGCGCCGAGCTGGCGCCCCCAGGCGCCCATGACGAAGGCGTCGTTGACCGACACGCACCAGACCTCGTCGACGCCGGCGGCACGCAACTCGGCCGCCTTCTCGACGTAACCCGGCACGTGCCGTTCGGAGCACGTCGGCGTGAAGGCGCCCGGCAGACCGAAGACGACGATCGTCCTGCCTGCCGCAGCCGCGCGGACATCGACGGCGTTCGGCCCGAGCGCGCAGCCCTCGGTCGCGACATCGACGTATTCGTGGAGCTGCCCGGCGGGCAGGGGGTCACCGATCTTCAGCATGCGCACTCCTGATGTTCTGGCCGGCGCAATGAAAAACGGCCGGCGCCGGAGTATCCGGCGGCGGCCGTTCGCGAGCAGGCGCGCGGGTCTTAGACCAGCTTCGCCTTCTCGATCAGGCGGGTCACGACCCAGCTCTTGGTCTTGCTGATCGGACGCCCTTCGGCGATTTCGACCAGGTCACCCATCTTGTACTCGCCGTTCTCGTCGTGGGCGTGGTACTTGCGCGAGCGCGCCACGATCTTGCCGTAGAGCTCGTGCGCCGCGCGACGCTCGACCAGGACCGTGACGGTCTTGGCGCGCTTGTCGCTGACGACACGGCCGATCAGCGTCCGGGTGTTCTTCACCGGAGCGGTGGTCTGGGTTTCGCTCATTTCGCGGCCCTCTTCTTCTCGGCCAGGATGGTCTTGGCGCGGGCGATGTCGCGGCGGGTCTTGCCCAGCTGCGAGTTGTTGGTCAGCTGCTGGGTCGCCTTCTGCATGCGCAGGCCGAAATGGGCCTTCAGCAGATCGGAGACTTCCTTCTCCAGCGCCGCGACGTCCTTGGAACGCAGTTCGGATGCCTTCATGTTGCTTCCTTTGGCGTTACAGGCCGACCTGGCGGGCGACGAACGTGCAGCGCAGCGGCAGCTTGGCCGCCGCCAGCGTGAACGCCTCGCGAGCGAGCTGTTCCGGAACGCCGTTGATCTCGTACAGCACCTTGCCCGGCTGGATCTCGGCGACGTAGAACTCGGGGTTGCCCTTGCCGTTACCCATCCGGACTTCCGCCGGCTTCTGCGAAATCGGCTTGTCCGGGAAGATGCGGATGAAGATGCGACCGCCCCGCTTGATGTGACGCGAGATCGCGCGGCGAGCCGCCTCGATCTGGCGCGCGGTGATGCGGCCGCGCTCGGT
Organism: Rubrivivax sp. JA1026; assembly: GCF_011065555.1. Classification (NCBI taxonomy): domain Bacteria; kingdom Pseudomonadati; phylum Pseudomonadota; class Betaproteobacteria; order Burkholderiales; family Sphaerotilaceae; genus Rubrivivax; species Rubrivivax sp. JA1026. The sequence goes on along the minus strand of NZ_JAALCQ010000002.1, from coordinate 370,486 downwards.
GGCCTTCAGACCGAACTCGCCGAACGAGACGTTGTTGCCCCGCGTGGCGATGCCGGTGTTGCGGCCCTTGTGTTCCTTACGGAACTTGCGACGTGCAGGTTGCAGCATCGTTATTCTCCTTTGGTCTCGCCGCCGGCAGCCGGAGCGCCGGCGCGACGCACGCGCTTGACGGCCGGACCACCCTTGCCGTCGCCGGCAGGGGCCGCCGACGGAGCACCGTCGGCACGCGGGCCACGATCGCCACCCGGACGGCCACGGCCGGCACCCGGACGGTCACCGCCCGGACGCGGACCACGGCGCGGACGGCGCTCGTCGTCACCTTCGGTCTTCGCCAGCTGCGGCGCTTCGCCGTTGGCCAGGCGGTCACCGCGGTAGACCCACACCTTGACGCCGATGACGCCGTAGGTGGTCTTGGCTTCGGAGAAGCCGTAGTCGATGTCGGCCTTGAGGGTGTGCAGCGGCACGCGACCTTCGCGATACCACTCGGTACGCGCGATCTCGATGCCGTTCAGACGACCGGCGGACATGATCTTGATGCCCTGCGCGCCCAGGCGCATCGCGTTCTGCATCGCGCGCTTCATCGCACGACGGAACATGATGCGCTTCTCGAGCTGCTGGGTGATCGAGTCGGCGATCAGCTGGGCATCGACTTCGGGCTTGCGCACTTCCTCGATGTTGACCGCGACCGGAACGCCGAGGCGCTTGGTCAGCTCGGCCTTCAGGTTCTCGATGTCCTCGCCCTTCTTGCCGATCACGACGCCCGGACGAGCCGAGAAGATCGTGATGCGGGCGTTCTTGGCCGGACGCTCGATCAGGATGCGCGAGACCGCCGCGTTCTTCAGCTTGGTCTTCAGGTAGTCACGAACCTGCAGGTCTTCGGCCAGCATGCCGGCGAAGTTGCGGTTCGAGGCGAACCAGCGCGAGCCCCAGGCCCGCGTGACGCTCAGCCGGAAGCCGGTCGGATGGATTTTTTGTCCCATGTCTTTTCCAGCTCCTCAGTTGCCGACGGTCACGAAGATGTGGCAGGTCGGCTTGCTGATGCGGTTGCCGCGACCCTTCGCACGGGCCGAGAAACGCTTCAGCGTGGCGCCTTGCTCGACGTAGATCGACTTGATCTTCAACTCGTCGATGTCCGCACCGTCGTTGTGCTCCGCGTTGGCCACCGCCGATTCGACCGCCTTCTTGATGATGACGGCCGCCTTCTTCGGCGTGAACGTGAGGATGTTGATCGCCTGGTCGACCTTCTTGCCGCGGATCATGTCCGCCACCAGCCGACCCTTGTCGGCCGAGAGGCGCACACCGCGGACGATTGCCTTGGTTTCCATGCTCTTCGTCCCCTTAGCGCTTGGCCTTCTTGTCGGCCGGGTGACCCTTGAACAGACGGGTCAGCGCGAATTCGCCGAGCTTGTGGCCGACCATCTGGTCGGTCACGTACACGGGAACGTGCTGCTTGCCGTTGTGCACGGCGACGGTCAGGCCGATGAACTCGGGCAGGATCGTCGAACGGCGCGACCAGGTCTTGATCGGCTTCTTGTCCTTGTTGGCGGAGGCCTTCTCGACCTTGGCCATCAGGTGGTGGTCCACGAAGGGACCCTTCTTGAGTGAACGTGCCATGTTCTACGGCCTCACTTCTTGCGGCGCGAGACGATCATCGTCTGCGTGCGCTTGTTGCTGCGCGTACGGTAGCCCTTGGTCAGCGTGTTCCACGGCGACACCTGCGGCTTGCCTTCGCCGGTGCGGCCTTCGCCGCCACCGTGCGGGTGGTCGACCGGGTTCATCGCAACGCCGCGGACGGTCGGACGGATGCCCTTCCAGCGGATCGCACCGGCCTTGCCGTACTGGCGCAGGCTGTGTTCTTCGTTGCTGACCTCGCCGATCGTGGCGCGGCAGTCGATGTGGATCTTGCGCACTTCACCCGAGCGCAGGCGAACCTGTGCGTAGGTGCCTTCGCGCGCCATCAGCGTGACGCTGGCGCCGGCCGAACGCGCGATCTGCGCGCCCTTGCCCGGCAGCATCTCCACGCAGTGGATCGTCGAACCCACGGGGATGTTGCGGATCGGCAGCGTGTTGCCGGCCTTGATCGGGGCTTCCGCGCCCGACAGCAGCGTGGCACCGGCTTCGACACCGCGCGGGGCGATGATGTAGCGGCGCTCGCCGTCGGCGTAGCACAGCAGCGCGATGTGGGCGGTGCGGTTCGGGTCGTACTCGATGCGTTCGACCTTCGCCGGGATGCCGTCCTTGTTGCGCACGAAGTCGACGACGCGGTAGTGGTGCTTGTGGCCACCACCCTTGTGCCGCATCGTGATGTGGCCGTTGTTGTTGCGGCCCGCCTTCTGCTTCTGCGGCTCGAGCAGCGAAGCTTCCGGGGCGCCCTTGTGCAGGTGCTTGTGCACCACCTTCGTCACGGCACGGCGGCCGGGCGACGTCGGCTTGACCTTGATGACAGCCATTACGCAGCCTCCCCGGAGAAGTTGAGCTCCTGGCCCGGCTTCAGCGCCACGTACGCCTTCTTGACGTGATCGCGGCGGCCGATCGTGCGGCCGAAGCGCTTGACCTTGCCCTTCTGCACGGTCGTCGTGACCGAAGCCACCTCGACCTTGAACATCAGTTCCACCGCAGCCTTGATCTCGGGCTTGGTGGCGTCACGCAGGACCTTGAACAGGACCTGGTTGTGCTTCTCGGCGACGCTGGTGGCCTTCTCGGAGATGATCGGAGCGACCAGCACCTTGGCCAGGCGGCCTTCGTCGAACTTTTGCGGGGCGCTCATGCGAACATCTCCTTGAGCTGCTCGATCGCGCCCTTGGTCACCAGGACCTTCTTGTAGAAGACCAGCGACAGCGGATCGGCGTAGCGCGGCTCGACGACGAGTACGTTGGCCAGGTTGCGCGAGGCCAGCGCGAGGTTGTCGTCGATCTGGTCGGCGATCACCATCACCGACTCCAGGCCCATGGCCTTGAGCTTCTGGGCCAGCAGCTTGGTCTTGGGCGCGTCGACGGTCAGCGAGTCCACCACCGCCAGACGGCCGTCACGGGCCAGCTGCGAGAGGATGGACGCCATGCCGGCGCGGTACATCTTCTTGTTGACCTTGTGCGAGAAGTTCTCGTCCGGGCGGTTCGGGAAGATGCGACCACCCCCACGCCACAGCGGCGAGGAGGTCATGCCGGCGCGAGCGCGGCCGGTGCCCTTCTGGCGGAACGGCTTCTTCGTCGAGTGCTTGACCTCGCCGCGGTCGAGCTGGGCGCGGGTGCCCTGGCGCGCGTTGGCTTGGTAGGCAACGACGACCTGGTGCACGAGCGCTTCGTTGTAGTCACGCGCGAACACGGTGTCCGGCGCGTCGACCTTGGCCGTGGCCTGGCCCTGTTCGTTCAGGAGCTCGAGTTGCATCACTGGGCCCCCTTCTTCAGCTTGACCTTGACGGCGGGACGCACGACGACGTGGCCGTTCTTGGCACCCGGAACCGCACCGCGGACGAGCAGCAGCGAACGCGCTTCGTCAACACGGACGATGTCCAGGTTCTGGGTGGTGACGGTCTCGTCGCCCATGTGGCCGGTCATCTTCTTGCCCGGGAACACGCGACCCGGGTCCTGGGCCATCGAGATCGAGCCCGGCACGTTGTGCGAACGGCTGTTGCCGTGCGACGCGCGCTGCGAGCCGAAGTTGTGGCGCTTGATGGTGCCGGCGTAGCCCTTGCCGATCGAGGTGCCTTGCACGTCGACGAGCTGGCCCGCGGCAAACAGGCTCACCGGCACGACGGCGCCCGGCTGGTACTGCCCGGCGATCTCGGCGGTGACGCGGAATTCCTTCAGGACTTCGCCCGCTTCGACACCAGCCTTGGCCAGGTGACCCGCTTCGGGCTTGTTGACGCGGCTCGCCTTGCGGGCGCCGAACGCGACTTGCAGCGCGCTGTAGCCGTCGGTGGCCACCGTCTTGACTTGCGTGACGCGGTTGTTGGACACGTCGAGCACCGTCACGGGGATGGCGTCGCCATCGTCCGTGAAGATGCGCATCATGCCCACCTTGCGGCCCAGCAAGCCGAGCTGTTCGCTCATGCTCATGGTCATTTCTCCAGCGCCCGACTTGGCGGAAGGACGCCTTTGTTCACGATCCCGACAACGATTGGCCGGGGTGATGTCCTGACGGGCCCGTGGAAACACCCACGAAACCCATGCGGACGAAATCCCCGAGCCCGGCCCATCGAGGCCGGAGTCGGGGAAAGCCGGTGATTGTAGCAGCAGCCGAAGCCGCTGCGCCAGCCCGGTTTACTGCAGCTTGATTTCGACGTCGACGCCGGCGGGCAGGTCGAGCTTCATCAGCGCGTCGACCGTCTTGTCGGTCGGGTCGACGATGTCCATCAGGCGCTGGTGGGTGCGGATCTCGAACTGGTCGCGGCTGGTCTTGTTGACGTGCGGCGAACGCAGGATGTCGAAACGCTGCAGACGCGTCGGCAGGGGCACCGGGCCCTTGACGATGGCGCCGGTGCGCTTGGCGGTGTCGACGATCTCGAGGGCCGACTGGTCGATCAGCTTGTAATCGAAGGCCTTCAGGCGGATGCGGATCTTTTGCTTCGTGGACATGGTGTTCCTCTTTGCACAGCACTCCCGTCGCCGCTAGGGCGACGGGCGCGCAAATGGTGGCCGGAGAGCGGGACGTTCACGGGTCTCCCGGGAACGCCCCGAAGCCCCCTCGGGGGGCGACCTACGCGCGCGCCGTAGCGCGCGCAGCAGGCCGGGGGTCCACGCTTATTCGATGATCTTCGCGACGACGCCGGCGCCGACGGTGCGACCACCTTCACGGATGGCGAAGCGCAGGCCTTCTTCCATCGCGATCGGGGCGATCAGCTTCACCGTGATCGACACGTTGTCGCCCGGCATCACCATTTCCTTGTCCTTCGGCAGCTCCACCGCGCCCGTCACGTCCGTCGTGCGGAAGTAGAACTGCGGGCGGTAGTTGTTGAAGAACGGCGTGTGACGGCCGCCTTCTTCCTTGCTCAGAACGTAGATCTCGGCCGTGAAGTGCGTGTGCGGCTTCACCGAACCCGGCTTGCACAGCACCTGGCCGCGCTCGACTTCTTCACGCTTCGTGCCACGCAGCAGGATGCCGACGTTGTCACCAGCCTGGCCTTGGTCCAGCAGCTTGCGGAACATTTCCACGCCCGTGCAGGTCGTCTTGACGGTCGGACGGATGCCGACGATCTCGATTTCCTCGCCGACCTTGATCACGCCGCGTTCGACACGGCCCGTCACCACGGTGCCGCGGCCCGAGATCGAGAACACGTCTTCCACCGGCATCAGGAACGTGCCGTCCACCGCGCGCTCCGGCGTCGGGATGTAGCTGTCCAGCGCGTCGGCCAGACGGAAGATGGCCTGTTCGCCCAGGTCACCCTTGTCGCCTTCGATCGCCAGCTTGGCCGAGCCCTTGATGATCGGCGTGTCGTCGCCCGGGAAGTCGTACTTGCTCAGCAGTTCGCGAACTTCCATCTCGACGAGCTCGAGCAGCTCGGCGTCGTCGACCATGTCGCACTTGTTCAGGAACACGATGATGTACGGCACACCGACCTGACGGGCCAGCAGGATGTGCTCGCGCGTCTGCGGCATCGGGCCGTCAGCGGCCGAGCACACCAGGATCGCACCGTCCATCTGCGCCGCACCCGTGATCATGTTCTTCACGTAGTCAGCGTGCCCCGGGCAGTCAACGTGCGCGTAGTGACGCGTCGCCGTCTCGTACTCCACGTGCGCCGTGTTGATCGTGATGCCACGCGCCTTCTCTTCCGGCGCCGCGTCGATCTGGTCGTACGCCTTCGCTTCACCACCAAACTTCGCCGCCAGGATCGTCGTGATCGCCGCCGTCAGCGTCGTCTTGCCGTGGTCGACGTGCCCGATCGTGCCCACGTTCACGTGCGGCTTCGTGCGTTCGAACTTACCCTTTGCCATTCTTCGTATCTCCAGAGAAAGAGCAGAACCCGTGACCGTTTAAGGTCTCGCGCCACACGCCGGCCACGGGCAGCCGGCGCCTCGAGGGCGCGAGACCGCGGAGCAGCCGCCCCGCGCCTGAGCTATCAGTTCTTGCCGCGAGCGGTGACGATCGCGTCGGCGACGTTCTTCGGAGCTTCGCTGTAGTGCTTGAACTCCATCGTGTACGTCGCACGGCCCTGCGACATCGAGCGCAGCGTCGTCGAGTAGCCGAACATCTCCGACAGCGGCACCTCGGCCTTGATGATCTTGCCGCCGCCAGGCATGTCGTCCATGCCCTGCACCATGCCGCGACGGGACGACAGGTCGCCCATCACCGAGCCGGCGTAGTCTTCCGGCGTCTCGACTTCCACGGCCATCATCGGCTCGAGGATGACCGGGCTGGCCTTGCGGCAGGCTTCCTTGAAGCCGATCGACGCGGCCATCTTGAACGCGTTTTCCGACGAGTCGACCTCGTGGTATGAGCCGAAGGTCAGCGTGACCTTGACGTCGACCACCGGGTAGCCGGCCAGCACGCCGTTGGGCAGCGTGTCTTCGACACCCTTCTGCACCGCCGGGATGTACTCGCGCGGCACGACGCCGCCCTTGATCGCGTCGACGAACTGGAAGCCCTTGCCCGGCTCGTTCGGCTCGACCGTGAAGACGACGTGGCCGTACTGGCCCTTGCCGCCCGACTGGCGCACGAACTTGCCTTCGACGTCGGTCGCGGTCTTGCGGATCGTTTCGCGGTACGCAACCTGCGGCTTGCCGACGTTGGCCTCGACGCCGAACTCGCGCTTCATGCGGTCGACGATGATTTCCAGGTGCAGCTCGCCCATGCCGGAGATGATGGTCTGGCCGGACTCTTCGTCGGTGCGCATGCGGAACGACGGATCCTCGGCCGCCAGGCGACCCAGCGCGATGCCCATCTTTTCCTGGTCGCTCTTGGTCTTGGGCTCGACGGCCTGCGAGATCACGGGCTCGGGGAAGACCATCTTCTCGAGCGTGATCACGCTTTCCGGATCGCACAGCGTTTCGCCGGTCGTGACGTCCTTCAGGCCCACGCAGGCGGCGATGTCGCCGGCCAGGATTTCCTTGATTTCTTCACGCTGGTTGGCGTGCATCTGCAGGATTCGGCCGATGCGCTCCTTCTTGCCGCGGATCGGGTTGTAGACCGAGTCGCCGCTCTTCAGGATGCCCGAGTAGACGCGCACGAAGGTCAGCTGGCCGACGTACGGGTCGGTCATCAGCTTGAACGCCAGCGCCGAGAACTTCTCGTTGTCATCGGCCTTGCGGGAAGCGGGCTGCTCGTCCTCGTCCGTGCCGGTGACCGGGGGGATGTCCACCGGGGAGGGCAGGAACTCGATGACGGCGTCGAGCATGCGCTGCACGCCCTTGTTCTTGAACGCGGTGCCGCAGAGCATCGGCTGGATCTCGGTGGCGATCGTGCGCAGGCGCAGGCCGTGCTTGATCTCCTCTTCCGAGAGCTCGCCTTCCTCGAGGTACTTGTTCATCAAGTCCTCGGAGGCTTCGGCGGCGGCCTCGATCATGTTGTCGCGCCACTTCTGGCAGTCGGCAGCCAGCTCGGCCGGGATGTCCTCGTAGTTGAACTTCATCCCCTGGGACGCGTCGTCCCAGATGATGGCCTTCATCTTGAAGAGGTCCACGACACCCTTGAAGTTCTCTTCGGCGCCGATCGGCACGACGATGGGCACCGGGTTGGCCTTCAGGCGCGTCTTCATCTGGTCATAGACCTTGAAGAAGTTGGCGCCGGTCCGGTCCATCTTGTTGACGAACGCGAGGCGCGGCACCTTGTACTTGTTGGCCTGGCGCCAGACGGTCTCGGACTGCGGCTGCACGCCGCCGACCGCGCAGTACACCATGCACGCGCCGTCGAGCACGCGCATCGAGCGCTCGACTTCGATCGTGAAGTCGACGTGCCCCGGGGTGTCGATGATGTTGAAACGGTGTTCCGGGAAGGACAGGTCCATGCCCTTCCAGAAGCAGGTGGTGGCCGCGGAGGTGATCGTGATCCCGCGCTCCTGCTCCTGCTCCATCCAGTCCATCGTCGCGGCGCCGTCGTGCACCTCGCCGATCTTGTGGTTCACACCCGTGTAGAACAGGATGCGCTCGGTCGTGGTGGTCTTGCCGGCATCGATGTGCGCCGAAATACCGATGTTGCGGTAGCGCTCGATGGGGGTCTTGCGGGCCATGATCAAATCTCCAAATGCAGGGCCGCCTGGGGGCTGCGCTCAGCCCGCCAAGGCGGCCGTCAGGCGGGGGGTCAGAAGCGGAAGTGCGAGAACGCCTTGTTCGCTTCGGCCATGCGGTGGACTTCGTCGCGCTTCTTCATCGCGCCGCCACGGCCTTCGGCCGCTTCCAGCAGTTCGTTGGCCAGACGCGCGGCCATCGACTTCTCACCGCGCTTGCGCGCCGATTCCTTCAGCCAGCGCATGGCCAGGGCCTGCCGGCGGACGGGGCGAACTTCCACGGGAACTTGGTAGTTCGCACCGCCGACGCGGCGGGACTTCACTTCGACCATCGGCTTGATGTTGTTCAGCGCGACTAGGAAGACTTCCAGCGGATCCTTGCCGGCCTTCTTCTCGACCTGGTCGAGGGCGCCGTAGATGATGCGCTCGGCGACGGCCTTCTTGCCCGATTCCATGATGACGTTCATGAACTTGGACAGGTCGACGGAGCCGAACTTCGGATCCGGCAGGATTTCGCGCTTGGGGACTTCGCGACGACGTGGCATGGGACTCTTCCTTTTTCGATTCAGTTGGCGCCGGCTCTTCACCCGCACCGCGAAGGGTCATCGAGGCCCTTCACTTACTCGACCCGCGTAGCGGCGGGCCTTCCGCTTGGCCACCCCTCGGGGCGGCACCGCCTGATCAGGCCTTCTTCGGACGCTTGGCGCCGTACTTCGAGCGCGACTGCTTGCGATCCTTGACGCCTTGCAGGTCGAGCGAGCCGCGCACGATGTGGTAGCGCACGCCCGGCAGATCCTTCACACGGCCGCCGCGCACGAGCACGACGCTGTGTTCCTGCAGGTTGTGGCCTTCACCGCCGATGTACGAGATGACCTCGAAACCGTTGGTCAGGCGCACCTTGGCGACCTTACGAAGCGCCGAGTTCGGCTTCTTCGGGGTGGTGGTGTAAACGCGAGTGCAGACGCCACGACGTTGCGGGCAATTCTGCATCGCAGGGGACTTGCTCTTCGTCACTTCGGCCTGGCGGCCTTGGCGAACGAGCTGGTTGATGGTGGGCATAGGTAACTTGTTCCCGTTTGAAGCTACACGTTCTTTTCGGGAAACCGCCCCGCCACAAAGGCGTCGCGCCAAAGCCCGGGCGCCCCATGGGACCCCGGGCTGACGCCGCTGCCCGATGCGCTTCAGCCTTGCGGGCTGCAGCTCGGGCAAGAGGCAAAGTCTGCCGAAAAGCCTTCCATTATAGTCAGCGGTTTCGGTCAGGGGCAAGCAAGCACCATGGATGAAGTCGCGCAGGGTGCGGCAGCCGTCGTTCTGGACACGAACGTGGTGCTCGACTGGCTGGTCTTCGACGACCCCGCGACCCGGCCGCTGGCCGCCGCCCTCGAGGCCGGCCGGCTGCGCTGGATCGCCACCGGGCCGATGCTCGACGAGCTGCTGCACGTCCTGCAGCGCCCGGAACTCGATCGCTGGCGCCCGGCCTGCGATGCCGCGCGCGAGCACGTCGCCGCCGCCGGCTGCCGCGTCGAGATGCCGCCCGCACGCGGGCGGGCGCCGATCTGCCGCGACCCGGCCGACCAGATGTTCATCGACCTGGCGCTCGCCTGGGGTGCACCGTGGCTGCTGACGCGCGACAAGGCGCTGCTGCAGCTCGCGCGCGCGGCGCGCGGCGCCGGCACCACGGTGTGCACGCCGGCGCGCTGGACGCCGCCGTCCTGAGCACGAGGCCGCCCGCCATCACCCGATCCTTGGCGAACGGACAAAGAAAAAGGGCAGCCGAAGCTGCCCTTTGACGCTGGAGGCGCCGCCGATCACTCGGCCGCGTTGTCCCCCGCCTCGCTGGCCGCATCGACGCCGGCCAGTTGCACCGCGGCCAGTTCCTCGGCCTCCTGCAGCGCGATCGCACGACGCTCGCTCTCGTCCATCGCCTCCTTGGCGCGACGCGCGGCGTGGAACGCCATGCCGGTGCCCGCCGGGATCAGGCGGCCGACGATGACGTTCTCCTTCAGGCCGCGCAGTTCGTCGCGCTTGCCCATGATCGCCGCCTCGGTCAGCACGCGGGTGGTCTCCTGGAAGGAGGCCGCGGAGATGAACGAGTCGGTCGACAGGCTGGCCTTCGTGATACCGAGCAGCACGTCGGCGTGCGTCGCCGGGATCTTGCCCTCGGCGCGCATGCGGTCGTTGGTGTCCAGCAGCTCCGAACGCTCGACCTGCTCGCCGGCGATGTAGCCGGTGTCGCCCGGGTTGACGATCTGCACGCGACGCAGCATCTGGCGAACGATCACCTCGATGTGCTTGTCGTTGATCTTCACGCCCTGCAGACGGTAGACGTCCTGGACCTCGTCGACGATGTAGCGCGCCAGCTCCTCGATGCCCAGCAGGCGCAGGATGTCCTGCGGATCCGCCGCGCCGTCGACGATCAGCTCGCCCCGGTTCACGACCTGGCCTTCGTGCACCAGGATGTTCTTCTCCTTGGGCACCAGCTCTTCGTAGACCTTGCCGTCCGGATCGGTGATCTGCAGGCGAACCTTGCCCTTGGTCTCCTTGCCGAACGACACCGTGCCGGTGATCTCGGCCAGCGTGCCGACGTCCTTCGGCGAGCGGGCTTCGAACAGCTCGGCCACACGCGGCAGACCGCCGGTGATGTCGCGGGTCTTCTGGCCTTCCATCGGGATGCGCGCCAGCACCTCGCCCGGCATCAGGTCCTGACCGTCGCGCACCTGGATCAGCGCGCCGACCGGGAAGCCGATCGTCACCGCGTGGTCGGTGCCCGGGATCTTGACCTCGACGCCCTGCGCGTCCAGCAGCTTGACCTGCGGGCGCACGACCTTGGCCGCGCCGCGGCGCTTCGGGTCGATGACGACCAGCGTCGACAGACCGGTGACCTCGTCGACCTGCTTGGCGACGGTGACGCCTTCCTCGACGTTCTCGAAGCGCGCCTTGCCGGCGAACTCGGTGATGATCGGGCGGGTCAGCGGGTCCCAGTTGGCCAGCACGGTGCCGGCCTTGACCTGCTGGTCGGGCTTGACGTTGAGCGTCGCGCCGTACGGCAGCTTGTGGCGCTCGCGCTCGCGGCCGTGCGGGTCGGCGATGATGATCTCGCCCGAACGCGCGATGACGACGAGCTCGCCCTTGCCGTTCGTGACGTAGCGCATCGTGCTGTTGAAGCCGATGATGCCGTCGGACTTGGCCTCGACGCTCGAGGCGACCGCCGCGCGCGACGCCGCACCGCCGATGTGGAAGGTCCGCATCGTCAGCTGCGTGCCCGGCTCGCCGATCGACTGGGCGGCGATGACACCGACCGCCTCGCCGACGTTGACCAGGCCGCCGCGGCCCAGGTCGCGGCCGTAGCACTTGGCGCACAGGCCGAAGCGCGTGCCGCAGGTCAGCGGCGTGCGCACCTTGACCTCGTCGACGCCGGCGGCCTCGAGCTTGTCGAGCGCGTCCTCGTCGAGCATCTCGCCGGCGCCCATCAGCGTTTCCTGCGTCTCGAGGTGCAGGACCTCGGTCGCGGTGACGCGGCCGAGCACGCGGTCGCGCAGCGACTCGATGACTTCACCGCCCTCGACCAGGGCACGCATGGCCAGGCCGTTCTGGGTGCCGCAATCGTCCTCGGTGACGACCAGATCCTGGGTCACGTCGACCAGACGGCGCGTCAGGTAACCCGAGTTCGCGGTCTTCAGCGCCGTGTCCGCCAGACCCTTGCGGGCACCGTGGGTGGAGATGAAGTACTGCAGAACGTTCAGGCCTTCGCGGAAGTTCGCCGTGATCGGCGTCTCGATGATCGAGCCGTCCGGCTTGGCCATCAGGCCGCGCATGCCGGCGAGCTGGCGGATCTGCGCCGCGGAGCCCCGCGCCCCGGAGTCGGCCATCATGTAGATGGAGTTGAACGACTCCTGGTCGACTTCCTTGCCGTTGCGGTCGATGGTCTTCTGCTTGGACAGCTGCGACATCATGACCTTGCCGACCTCGTCGCCGGTCTTGCCCCAGATGTCGACGACCTTGTTGTAGCGCTCGCCGGCGGTCACGAGACCCGAGACGTACTGCTGCTCGATCTCCTTGACCTCCTTCTCGGCACGGGCGATGAGCTCGTGCTTCTGCGGCGGCACCAGCATGTCGTCGATGGCGATCGAGATGCCGGCGCGCGTCGCGAGGCGGAAGCCGCTTTGCAGCAGCTTGTCGGCGAAGACCACCGTCTCCTTCAGGCCGCACTTGCGGAAGCTGACGTTGATGAGACGCGAGATCTCCTTCTTCTTCAGCGCCTTGTTCAGGTTCGAGAACGGCAGGCCCTTGGGCAGGATCTGCGACAGCAGCGCACGGCCGACGGTGGTCTCGACGAGCTTGGTCTCGGGCACGAACTCGCCCGTGACCTTGTCCTTGAGCCACTCGGTCAGGCGGACGTTGATCTTGGCGGTGATCTCGACGACGCCGTTGTCCAGCGCGCGCTGCAGCTCCATCAGGTCGGCGAAGACCATGCCTTCGCCCTTGCCGTTGATGCGCTCGCGGGTGGCGTAGTACAGGCCCAGCACCACGTCCTGCGACGGCACGATCGACGGTTCGCCGTTGGCCGGGAACAGCACGTTGTTGGAGGCCAGCATCAGCGTGCGGGCTTCCATCTGCGCTTCGATCGACAGCGGCACGTGCACGGCCATCTGGTCACCGTCGAAGTCGGCGTTGAACGCCGAGCAGACCAGCGGGTGCAGCTGGATCGCCTTGCCTTCGATGAGCACCGGCTCGAACGCCTGGATGCCCAGGCGGTGCAGCGTCGGCGCGCGGTTCAGCAGGACCGGGTGCTCCTTGATGACCTCTTCCAGGATGTCCCACACCACCGGCGTGCCGGCTTCGACTTCCTTCTTGGCGGCCTTGATCGTCGTGGCGATGCCCATCGCCTCGAGGCGGCTGAAGATGAACGGCTTGAACAGCTCGATCGCCATCAGCTTGGGCAGGCCGCACTGGTGCAGCTTGAGCGTCGGGCCGACGACGATGACCGAACGGCCGGAGTAGTCGACGCGCTTGCCCAGCAGGTTCTGGCGGAAGCGGCCGCTCTTGCCCTTGATCATGTCGGCCAGCGACTTCAGCGCGCGCTTGTTCGCGCCGGTCATCGCCTTGCCGCGGCGGCCGTTGTCCAGCAGCGAGTCCACCGCTTCCTGGAGCATCCGCTTTTCGTTGCGGACGATGATCTCCGGCGCCTTCAGCTCGAGCAGACGGGCCAGGCGGTTGTTGCGGTTGATGACGCGGCGGTACAGGTCGTTCAGGTCCGACGTCGCGAAGCGGCCGCCGTCCAGCGGCACCAGCGGGCGCAGGTCCGGCGGCAGCACCGGCAGGACCTCGAGGATCATCCAATGCGGCTTGATGCCCGACTTCTTGAAGGCCTCCATCACCTTCAGGCGCTTGGAGTTCTTCTTGATCTTCAGCTCCGACCCGGTCATGTCGTTGCGGAGCTTGTCGATCTCGACGTCGAGGTCCATCTCCTCGAGCAGCTTCTTGATGCCCTCGGCACCCATCAGCGCGACGAACTCGTCACCGTACTCGACGCGCTTGGCCTCGTAGTCGTCCTCGCTCATGATCGAGAACTTCTTCAGCGGCGTCATGCCCGGGTCGACGACGACGTAGGCTTCGAAGTACAGCACGCGCTCGATGTCGCGCAGCGTCATGTCGAGCACCAGGCCCAGACGCGACGGCAGCGACTTCAGGAACCAGATGTGCGCGCAGGGCGCGGCCAGGTCGATGTGACCCATGCGCTCGCGGCGCACCTTGGTCTGCGTGACTTCGACGCCGCACTTCTCGCAGATCACGCCGCGGTGCTTCAGGCGCTTGTACTTGCCGCACAGGCACTCGTAGTCCTTGATCGGGCCGAAGATCTTGGCGCAGAACAGGCCGTCACGTTCGGGCTTGAACGTGCGGTAGTTGATCGTCTCGGGCTTCTTCACTTCGCCGAACGACCACGAGCGGATCTTCTCGGGGCTGGCGAGCCCGATCTTGATCGCGTCGAAGTGTTCGTCGGGCGTGAATTGCTTGAAAAGGTCGAGTAGTCCCTTCATGGGGTTCTCCTAGATCCTGGTATCGATGTGAACGGTTCGGGTCGAGCGGACGCCGCGAGGCCGGCCCGGCCGGCCCGCGGACGTCGCCCCCTGGGGGGAGGCGACCGAAGGTCGCTTCGAGGGGGTCAATCCCTCTCCAGCTCGATGTCGATACCGAGCGAACGGATTTCCTTGACCAGCACGTTGAACGATTCCGGCATGCCGGCCTCGATCGAGTGCTCACCCTTGACGATGTTCTCGTAGACCTTGGTCCGGCCGTTCACGTCGTCGGACTTCACCGTCAGCATCTCCTGCAGGATGTAGCTGGCGCCGTAGGCCTCGAGCGCCCAGACTTCCATCTCACCGAAGCGCTGGCCACCGAACTGCGCCTTGCCGCCCAGCGGCTGCTGCGTGACCAGGCTGTACGGGCCGGTCGAGCGGGCGTGCATCTTGTCGTCGACCAGGTGGTGCAGCTTCAGCACGTGCATGTAGCCGACCGTGACCGGGCGCTCGAAGGCTTCGCCGGTGCGGCCGTCGTGCAGCGTGGCCTGGGTGCGCGTGGCGGTGAGGCCCTTGCGCGCCGCCAGCTCGTCCGGGTAGGCGAGCTTGAGCATGCCGCGGATCTCCTCCTCGTGCGCGCCGTCGAACACCGGCGTCGCGAACGGCACGCCGTGCTGCAGGTTCTTCGCCATCTCGACGATCTCCTCGTCGCTCAGGTCCTGCAGCGACTCGGTCTTGCCGCCGGACTTGTTGTAGAGCTCGTCGAGGAACTCGCGCAGTTCGGCGGCACGCGCCTGCTGCTGCAGCATGTCGCCGATGCGCTGGCCGATGCCCTTGCCGGCCCAGCCCAGGTGCACTTCGAGGACCTGGCCGACGTTCATCCGCGAGGGCACGCCCAGCGGGTTCAGCACGATGTCGCACGGCGTGCCGTCGGCCATGTAGGGCATGTCCTCGACCGCGACGATCTTGGACACGACACCCTTGTTGCCGTGGCGGCCGGCCATCTTGTCGCCGGGCTGCAGGCGGCGCTTGACGGCGAGGTAGACCTTCACCATCTTCAGCACGCCGGCGGGCAGCTCGTCACCCTGCGTCAGCTTCTTGCGCTTCTCTTCGAAGGCCAGATCGAAGCTGTGGCGGGTCTGCTCGAGCGAGTTCTTGATCGACTCGAGCTGGTTGGCGACCTCGTCCTCGGCCGGGCGGATGTCGAACCAGTGGTACTTCTCGACCGACGCCAGGTAGTCCCGGGTGATGGTCGTGCCCTTGGCGATCTTCTGCGGGCCGCCGTTGGCGACCTTGCCGGCCAGCAGCTTCTCGATCCGGTCGAACGCGTCGGCCTCGACGATGCGCAGCTGGTCGTTCAGGTCCAGGCGGAAGCGCTTCAGCTCGTCGTCGATGATCTGCTGGGCGCGCTTGTCGCGCTGGATGCCTTCGCGGGTGAAGACCTGCACGTCGATGACGGTGCCGCTGGTGCCCTGGTCGACACGCAGCGAGGTGTCCTTCACGTCGGACGCCTTCTCGCCGAAGATCGCGCGCAGCAGCTTCTCTTCCGGCGTCAGCGTCGTCTCGCCCTTCGGCGTGACCTTGCCGACCAGCACGTCGCCCGGGTTGACCTCGGCGCCGATGTAGACGATGCCCGACTCGTCCAGGCGAGCCAGCTGCTGCTCGGACAGGTTCGGGATGTCGCGCGTGATTTCCTCGGAGCCCAGCTTGGTGTCGCGGGCCATCACGACCAGTTCCTCGATGTGGATCGAGGTGTAGCGGTCGTCGGCGACGACACGCTCGCTGATCAGGATCGAGTCCTCGAAGTTGTAGCCGTTCCAGGGCATGAACGCGACCAGCATGTTCTGGCCGAGCGCGAGCTCGCCCAGGTCGGTCGAGGCACCGTCGGCGACGACGTCGCCGGCGCCGACATGGTCGCCGCGGCGCACGATCGGGCGCTGGTGGATGTTCGTGTTCTGGTTCGAACGCTGGTACTTGATCAGGTTGTAGATGTCGACGCCGACTTCACCGGCCACCGTCTCGTCGTCGTTGACGCGGATGACGATGCGGTTGGTGTCGACGTAGTCCACGATGCCGCCGCGGCGGGCGGTGACCACGGTGCCCGAGTCGACCGCGGCGACGCGCTCGACACCGGTGCCGACCAGCGCCTTCTCCGGACGCAGCGTCGGCACGGCCTGGCGCTGCATGTTGGCGCCCATCAGTGCGCGGTTCGCGTCATCGTGCTCGAGGAACGGCACGAGCGAGGCCGCGACCGAGACGATCTGCGTCGGCGCCACGTCCATGTACTGCACGCGCTCCGGCGACAGCAGCACCGATTCACCGTTCTCGCGCGCCGAGACCAGCTCGTCGATCAGGCGGCCTTCGCCGTCCAGCGTCGCGTTGGCCTGGGCGATGACGTACTTGCCTTCCTCGATGGCCGACAGGTAGTCGATCTGGTCGGTGACCTTGCCGTCGACGACGCGGCGGTACGGCGTCTCCAGGAAGCCGTACTCGTTGAGCTGCGCGTACAGCGCCAGCGAGTTGATCAGGCCGATGTTCGGGCCTTCCGGCGTTTCGATCGGGCAGACGCGGCCGTAGTGGGTCGGGTGCACGTCGCGGACTTCGAAGCCGGCGCGCTCGCGGGTCAGACCGCCCGGGCCCAGGGCCGAGACACGGCGCTTGTGCGTGATCTCGGACAGCGGGTTGGTCTGGTCCATGAACTGCGAGAGCTGGCTCGCCCCGAAGAACTCCTTGAGCGCCGCGCTGATCGGCTTGGAGTTGATCAGGTCATGCGGCATCAGGGCTTCGGTCTCGGCCTGGCCGAGGCGTTCCTTGACGGCCTTCTCGATGCGCGCGAGGCCCGAGCGGTACTGGTTCTCGGCCAGTTCGCCGACGCAGCGAACGCGGCGGTTGCCCAGGTGGTCGATGTCGTCGACTTCGCCGTTGCCGTTGCGCAGGTCGACGAGGATCTTGACGACGTCGAGGATGTCCTCGTTGGACAGCGTCATCTTGCCGTCCGGCACGTCGCGGCCCACGCGGGCGTTGAACTTCATCCGGCCGACGCGCGACAGGTCGTAGGTGTCCTCGCTGTAGAACAGGCGGTGGAACAGCGCTTCGACGGCGTCCTCGGTCGGCGGCTCGCCGGGGCGCATCATGCGGTAGATCGCCACGCGCGCGGCGAGCTGGTCGGCGGTCTCGTCAGAGGCCAGCGTCTGGCTGATGTACGCGCCCTGGTTGAGCTCGTTCGTGTACAGGCACTGGATGTCCTTGATGCCGGCCGAACGCAGCTTCTTCAGCAGCGACTCGGTGACCTCGTCGTTGGCCTTGGCGACGATTTCACCGGTGTCCGGGTCGACCATGTTGCGCGCGATGACGCGGCCGACGAGGAAGTCCTCGGGCACGCTGACGAACGTGGTGCCGCTCTGCTCGAGCTGGCGCACGTGGCGCGCGGTGATGCGCTTGTCCTTCTCGACGATGACGGCGCCGTTCTTGTCGGTCAGGTCGAAGCGCGCGATCTCGCCCTTCAGGCGCTCCGGCACGAACTCCATCTGCGCGCCCGAGTCCATCAGGCGGAAGTTGTCGAAGACGAAGAAGTGGCTGAGGATCTGCTCGGGATTCAGGCCGATGGCCTTGAGCAGGATCGTCACCGGCATCTTGCGGCGGCGGTCGACGCGGAAGTAGAGGATGTCCTTCGGGTCGAACTCGAAGTCCAGCCAGGAGCCGCGGTAGGGGATGATGCGGGCGCTGAACAGCAGCTTGCCCGAGCTGTGCGTCTTGCCCTTGTCGTGCTCGAAGAACACGCCCGGCGAACGGTGCAGCTGGCTGACGATGACACGCTCGGTGCCGTTGACGATGAAGGAGCCGTAGTCGGTCATCAGGGGCACTTCGCCCATGTAGACCTCCTGCTCCTTGATCTCCTTGACGACCTTGGCCGGATGCGACTCACGGTCGTAGATGATCATCTGCAGCTTCGCGCGCACGGCGGCAGCGAAGGTCAGGCCCCGCTGCTGGCACTCGCGCACGTCGAACGGCGGCTTCGCGATGTTGTACTCGAGGAACTTCATCTCCACGAAGCCGTTGTGGGAGACGATCGGGAAGGCCGAAAGGAAGGCGGCCTGCAGGCCCTCGGGCTTGCGCTGCTGAGGCGGAACGTCCTTTTGCAGGAAGGCGACGTAGGAGTCGCTCTGCATCGTCAGCAGATAGGGGACCTTGAGCACGCTCTCGCGCTTGCCGAAGCTCTTGCGGATGCGCTTGCGCTCGGTGAACGTGTAGGGGGTTGCTTGCGCCATTGAACTCTCCGTGTCGACCATGCCGCCCTGGCCTTGGGCGGCATTTCGTCGGCGACTGGCTGCCCGGACATTGCGCACCGAGCCGAGGCGTGTGAGTCCTCGGGGGCGGCGCCGGTGGCGGCCCCAGGGCGGGGCGGCGTGTCGGCGGCGGCGGCGTGTCCGAGGCTTGGTGGCAGGCCACTACCTGCCGCTGGCGGACAACCCCGGCGTTGCACCGGAGTCCGACCAAACCCGTTCCCTGCAGTCGGATCAGAGAACACTTGCAAGCGCCCGCCGGGGCTCTTGCAGGTGTTCCCGGGCGAAGCCCGGAACACCGATCCGAAACGACCCGAGGCCGGCAAACGCCGACCCCGCGATCGTCCGAATTACTTCGCTTCGGCCTTGGCGCCGGCTTCGACCAGCTTCTTGACGGCAGCTTCGGCGTCGGCCTTGGCAATGCCTTCCTTGACGTTCTTCGGAGCGCCGTCGACCAGGTCCTTGGCTTCCTTCAGGCCCAGGCCCGTCAGTTCGCGCACGGCCTTGATGACCGAGACCTTGTTCGCGCCGGCTTCGAGCAGCACGACGTTGAATTCGGTCTTCTCTTCGGCCGGGGCGGCAGCGGCGCCGGCACCGCCGGCGGCCGGGGCGGCCATGGCGGCGGCGGACACGCCGAACTTCTCCTCGATGGCCTTGACCAGGTCATTGAGTTCCATGACGGTCATGCTGTCCATCGCAGCCAGGAAAGCGTCTTTGTCGAATGCCATTTCAGGTTCCTCGAAATCAGTAAAGGTTCAATGAATCGGATGCGTCAGGCCGCCGGGGCCTCGGCGGGCGCCTCGGCGCCGCCCTTCTTCTCGGCGACGGCGGCGATCACGCCGGCCATGCGCTGGATCGGCGACTTCAGCAGGCCCGCCACTTGGGCGATCAGCACTTCGCGACTCGGGATCGAGGCCAGGGCCTTGATACCGTTGGCGTCGAGCGCCTTGCCGGCGTACGCGCCGCCCTTGAGGACGAGCTTGTCGTTGCCCTTGGCGAAGTCGGCGATGACTTTCGCGGCGGCGACGGCATCCTCGGAAAAGCCGTAGATCAGCGGACCGACCATCGCGTCCGAGGCCACTTCGAACGGCGTGCCGGCGACGGCGCGACGGGCCAGCGTGTTCTTCAGCACGTGAAGGTAAACGCCGTTGTCGCGCGCCTGACGGCGCAGCTTGTCGAGGTGAGCCACGGTGAGGCCGCGATACTCGGCCAGCGCGAGCGTCTGCGAGCGTGCGGCTTGCGCCGACACGCCGTCGACGACGGCTGCCTTCTCGTTGCGATTGAGACTCAAGGTCTGTTCCTCACACATCATGTGCCGGGTCTTGCGACCACGGCACGCCTGGAATCAGCGACCTTCTGTTTCGGGAACCCCCGGCAACTTCCCGGGGAAACCTTCAGCAGCGGGACCGCCATCTGCGCTGGCCGTCGTCAGCCCTTGCGGGCTGCCGCGCGATTAAGAAGCCCGGAGGCTTCACCAGCGGTCTTGGATGACCTGCCCGACCTCGCGGCCGGACAGCCCACCAAATCGAGAAGCCGCACGCCAGACTGGAGCGTGCGGCCTCGTGTCATGTTCAGGCCTGGGCGGCGATCGACTGGGTGTCGACGCGGACGCCGATGCCCATCGTCGAGGACACGGCGACCTTGCGCAGGTACACGCCCTTGCTCGACGCCGGCTTGGCCTTGTTCAGGGCTTCGATCAACGCGCGCAGGTTGTCGGTCAGGCGCTCCGACTCGAACGAACGGCGGCCGATCGTCGCGTGGATGATGCCGGCCTTGTCGACGCGGAACTGGACCTGACCGGCCTTGGCATTGCGCACGGCCTGGGCGACGTCCGGGGTCACGGTGCCGACCTTCGGGTTCGGCATCAGGCCGCGCGGGCCGAGGATCTGACCCAGCGTACCGACGATGCGCATCGTGTCCGGCGAGGCGATCACGACGTCGAAGTTCAGGTTGCCGGCCTTGATCTCGGCGGCCAGGTCGTCCATGCCGACGATGTCGGCACCGGCGGCCTTGGCTTCCTCGGCCTTGGCGCCCTGGGCGAAGACGGCGACACGCTTGGTCTTGCCGGTGCCCGCAGGCATCACGACCGCGCCGCGAACGACCTGGTCGGACTTCTTGGCGTCGACGCCGAGCTGCACGGCCACGTCGATCGACTCGTCGAACTTGGCGGTGGCGCACTCCTTGACCAGCGCCAGCGCGTCGGTCAGCGGGTACAGCTTGGTGCTTTCGACCTTGCCCTGCAGGGCCTTGGCTTTCTTGGTGAGCTTGGCCATGGCGTCAGACCCCTTCAACAATGAGACCCATCGAGCGGGCCGAACCGGCGATGGTCTTCACCGCGGCGTCCATGTCGGCGGCGGTGAGGTCCTTCATCTTGGTCTTGGCGATTTCCTCGAGCTGGGCGCGCGTGACCTTGCCGACCTTCTCCAGGTGGGCGCGGCCGGAACCCTTCTCGATCTTGGCCGCCTTCTTCAGCAGCACGGTCGCCGGGGGCGACTTCAGGATGAAGGTGAAGGACTTGTCGGCGTAGGCCGTGATCACGACCGGCAGCTTGAGGCCCGGTTCGTAGCTCTGCGTCTGGGCGTTGAACGCCTTGCAGAACTCCATGATGTTCAGGCCGCGCTGACCGAGCGCGGGGCCGATCGGGGGCGAGGGGTTGGCCTTGCCGGCCGGGACTTGCAGCTTGATGAAGCCGACGATCTTCTTTGCCATGATGGCTCCTAACCGAGTTCTAGCGCTGGGGGTGCCAGCTCCTCGTCATACAACCCTGCTTGCTGCAGGCACCCGGGGTTGCAGGCGGGCGCCCTGGAATCTTGGCGCGGCGAGCCGCACCGAAGGCCGGTCAGACCTTCTCGACCTGGGAGAAGTCGAGTTCGACGCCGGTGGCACGACCGAAGATCGTGACCGACACCTTGACCTTGCTCTTCTCGTAATTGACTTCCTCGACGGCGCCGTTGAAGTCGGTGAAGGGGCCTTCCTTGACGCGGACCATCTCGCCGACCGTCCACTCGACCTTGGGCCGGGGCTTGTCGACGCCTTCCTGCATCTGGTTGACGATCTTCATCACCTCGGCTTCGGAGATCGGGGCCGGGCGGTTGCGCGCGCCGCCGACGAAGCCGGTGACCTTGCTCGTGTGCTTGACCAGGTGCCAGGTGTCGTCGGCCATTTCCATCTCGACGAGCACGTAGCCCGGGAAGAAACGGCGCTCGGTGACGGCCTTCTTACCGTTCTTGAGCTCGACGACCTCTTCGGTCGGGACCAGGATGCGGCCGAACTTGTCCTGCATGCCGGCGCGGTCGATGCGCTCGCGCAGGTTGCGTTCGACGGCCTTCTCCATGCCCGAATAGGCATGCACGACGTACCAGCGCTTGTTGCTGGGCGCGACGGCAGTCTCGGGGGTGGGGGTGGCTTGCGGTTCCGTCATCGTGTTCGCCTCAGCGCTTCCAGCCCAGGATCAGGTCGTACAACACCCACTCCAGCGTCTTGTCGGTCAGGAACATGAAGAGCGCCATCGTGACGACGAAGGCGAACACGTAGAGCGTCATCTGGCCCGCTTCCTTGCGGGTCGGCCAGACGACCTTCTTCACTTCCTTGACCGACTCGCGGCCGAAGCCGATCAGCTGGCGGCCCGTTTCGGCGGTGAAGAAGACCCCCACGGCCCCGGCCACGAGGACCAGCAGCGCGATCACGCGCTGCCACAGGTCGCGCTGACCGAGCACGTAGAACACGACGACACCAGCCACGAGCAGGATCGCCGCGACGGCCAGCTTGGCTTTGTCGGCGCCCGTGGAGACGGTTTCGACTTGGGGTTGGGTGGACATGGGCTAGAGGTTACTTTGCCGCCATCAGCAGCAAAGCCCGCCGGGCTTTTCAGCGCCCGCGGGCTGGTGTCTTGGGCACCCGAGGAGTCGGGTGGCAGGGGCAGAGGGGATCGAACCCCCGACCTTCGGTTTTGGAGACCGACGCTCTGCCAGTTGAGCTATGCCCCTGCGTAAAACCTTGACAGATTACTCGATGATCTTCGCGACGACGCCGGCGCCGACGGTGCGACCACCTTCACGGATGGCGAAGCGCAGGCCTTCTTCCATCGCGATCGGGGCGATCAGCTTCACCGTGATCGACACGTTGTCGCCCGGCATCACCATTTCCTTGTCCTTCGGCAGCTCCACCGCGCCCGTCACGTCCGTCGTGCGGAAGTAGAACTGCGGGCGGTAGTTGTTGAAGAACGGCGTGTGACGGCCGCCTTCTTCCTTGCTCAGAACGTAGATCTCGGCCGTGAAGTGCGTGTGCGGCTTCACCGAACCCGGCTTGCACAGCACCTGGCCGCGCTCGACTTCTTCACGCTTCGTGCCACGCAGCAGGATGCCGACGTTGTCACCAGCCTGGCCTTGGTCCAGCAGCTTGCGGAACATTTCCACGCCCGTGCAGGTCGTCTTGACGGTCGGACGGATGCCGACGATCTCGATTTCCTCGCCGACCTTGATCACGCCGCGTTCGACACGGCCCGTCACCACGGTGCCGCGGCCCGAGATCGAGAACACGTCTTCCACCGGCATCAGGAACGTGCCGTCCACCGCGCGCTCCGGCGTCGGGATGTAGCTGTCCAGCGCGTCGGCCAGACGGAAGATGGCCTGTTCGCCCAGGTCACCCTTGTCGCCTTCGATCGCCAGCTTGGCCGAGCCCTTGATGATCGGCGTGTCGTCGCCCGGGAAGTCGTACTTGCTCAGCAGTTCGCGAACTTCCATCTCGACGAGCTCGAGCAGCTCGGCGTCGTCGACCATGTCGCACTTGTTCAGGAACACGATGATGTACGGCACACCGACCTGACGGGCCAGCAGGATGTGCTCGCGCGTCTGCGGCATCGGGCCGTCAGCGGCCGAGCACACCAGGATCGCACCGTCCATCTGCGCCGCACCCGTGATCATGTTCTTCACGTAGTCAGCGTGCCCCGGGCAGTCAACGTGCGCGTAGTGACGCGTCGCCGTCTCGTACTCCACGTGCGCCGTGTTGATCGTGATGCCACGCGCCTTCTCTTCCGGCGCCGCGTCGATCTGGTCGTACGCCTTCGCTTCACCACCAAACTTCGCCGCCAGGATCGTCGTGATCGCCGCCGTCAGCGTCGTCTTGCCGTGGTCGACGTGCCCGATCGTGCCCACGTTCACGTGCGGCTTCGTGCGTTCGAACTTACCCTTTGCCATGTCAGGTGCTCCTGGCTGAGAGACTCAATCGTGTCGAGTCGATTGTTAGCAAGTCGTGGTGCCCATGGCGCGGATCGAACGCGCGACCTCTCCCTTACCAAGGGAGTGCTCTACCACTGAGCCACATGGGCAATCGTTACGGGTCTGACGACCGACACTGCCAACCAGATGGACCGGCAGACCCGTAACGACGGCGCGGGACACTCGACGAACCCTGAAAACCTTCCTGGAGCGGGAGACGGGAATCGAACCCGCGTCATTAGCTTGGAAGGCTAAGGTTCTGCCATTGAACTACTCCCGCGGGCACAACCGTCAAGCGTGTCTCTCTGGTGGAGGAGGCTGGATTCGAACCAGCGTAGGCGTAAGCCAACAGATTTACAGTCTGCCCCCTTTAGCCACTCGGGCACCCCTCCGGAGAGCCAACTAGTGTAGCACGGTCAGCGGGAAATACCAGCCCCTCCCCACCAGTCGACACGATCGGCCGTGGCGGCGAAGTGACTGCCGTCGGCCATGAACTCGCGTTTGAAGTCGTGCGAGGGGTGGCGCGTGCGCCAGACCGGCGGCGTGCAGCCGGGCGGGCAGGCGGCATCGAAGAAGGCGTTCGCCGGCTTGCCCCACAGCAGGAAGGCCGGCGGCTCCGCGCGGCGACACAGCACCGAGATGATTTCGGATGTGAGCACCTGCCAACCACAATTCATGTGGCTGCCGGCAGCGCCGATCTCGACGGTCAGCACCGGGTTCAGCAGCAGCACGCCCTGCACCGCCCACGGGTCCAGGCACCAGTCCGCAGGTCGTTGCCAGGCCGGGCGGTCGCTGGCCAGCACGTCGAATATCCGACGCAACGAGTGGGGTTTGCCATGGCCGGCCGAGAACGCCATGCCGTCCGCATGGCCCGGCCGCGGGTACGGGTCCTGACCGAGGATGACGACACGCGCCGCCTCGGGCGACACGAGGCGAAGGGCCCGGAACGGATCCGGCGGACCGATCTCGCGCGCGCCCGACACGGCGCGCACGCGCTCGACGACCGCCGCCTCGGCCGCCGGCGTCCAGCCGGGCAGCACGGCGCGCCAGGCCGGCGGCAGCGTCGCGAACGCCGCCGGCAGCTCGTCGGCCATCATGCGAACAGGCTCGCCAGCGCGGCGCCGGGATCGGCGGCACGCATGAAAGCCTCGCCGACGAGGAAGGCGCCGACGCCGGCCGCGCGCATGCGGCGCACGTCGTCGGGGCCCAGGATGCCGGACTCGGTGACCAGCAACCGGTCGGCCGGCACGCGCGGCAGCAGCCCCAGCGTCGTGTCCAGCGTGACCTCGAAGCTGCGCAGGTTGCGGTTGTTGATGCCGACCAGCGGCGTCGCCAGGCGCAGCGCGCGATCGAGCTCGGCGCCGTCGTGCACCTCGACCAGCACGTCCAGCCCGAGCGACATCGCGCAAGCCTCGAGGTCGCGCATGCGGCCGTCTTCCAGGCAGGCGGCGATCAGCAGGATCGCGTCGGCACCCATCGCCCTCGCCTCGAAGACCTGGACCTCGTCGACGATGAAGTCCTTGCGCAGCACCGGCAGTGCGCAGGCCGCGCGCGCGGCCTGCAGCGCCTCGACGCCGCCCTGGAAGAACCGGCGGTCGGTCAGCACGCTCAGGCAGGCGGCGCCGTGGCGCTCGTACGACGCGGCGATCTCCGCCGGCACGAACAGGTCGCGCAGCACGCCCTTGCTCGGGCTGGCTTTCTTGACCTCGGCGATGACGGCAGCGTGGCCAGCCTCGACGCGGCGGCGCAACGCGGCGGCAAAGCCGCGCACCGGATCAGCCGCCTCGGCCGCGGCACGCCAGTCCTGCAGGCTGCGCGCGCGGCGGGCTTCGGCGATCTCCTCGTGCTTGACGGCGACGATGCGCTGGAGGATGTCGTCCATCGTCAGGCGGCCTTGTAGCGCTGGCTGACCTCGACGTACAGCGCCAGCTTGGCCGCCGCGGCACCGGAGGCCACGGCTTCGCGCGCACGGCGCACGCCGTCGGCGATCGTGCCGGCGACACCGGCGCAGTACAGCGCCGCACCCGCGTTCAGCAGCACGATGTCGCGCTGCGGGCCGTCTTCGTTGGCCAGCACACGGCGGATGCAGCCGACCGACTCCTCGCGGTTGGCGACACGCAGCACACGCGCGTCGTAGACCGGCAGGCCGAAGTCGCTGGGATGCACGACGTACTCGCGCACCTCGCCGTCCTTCAGTTCGCCGACCATTGTTTCGCCGGACAGCGAGATTTCGTCCATGCCGCAGGTGCCGTAGACGACCAGCGCGTGCTCGCTGCCCAGCCGCTGCAGCACCCGCACCTGGATGCCGACGAGGTCGGGGTGGAAGACGCCGAGCAGCTGGTTGGGCGCGCCGGCCGGGTTGGTCAGCGGGCCGAGGATGTTGAAGATCGTGCGCACGCCCAGTTCCTTGCGCACCGGCGCGGCGTGTCTCATCGCCGCGTGGTGGTTCGGCGCGAACATGAAGCCGATGCCGGTTTCTTCCAGGCAGGCGGCGACCTGCTCGGGCGACAGGTTCAGGTGCGCGCCCAGCGCCTCCATCACGTCGGCCGAGCCCGAGGTGGACGACACGCTGCGCCCGCCGTGCTTGGCGACACGCGCGCCGGCCGCGGCGGCGACGAAGGTCGACGCGGTCGAGATGTTGAAGGTGTGCGAGCCGTCCCCGCCGGTGCCGACGATGTCGACGAGGCCGCGGCGGTCGGCCAGCGGCACCGGGGTCGCGAACTCGCGCATCACCTGGGCGGCGGCGGCGATCTCGCCGATGCTCTCCTTCTTGACGCGCAGCCCGACGGCGAGCGCCGCGATCATCACCGGCGACATCTCGCCGCTCATGATGCGGCGCATCAGGTCCAGCATCTCGTCGTGGAAGATCTCGCGGTGCTCGATGACGCGGGTCAGCGCCTCGGTGTTCGTGATCGGCATGTCTCGTGCTCCGTCTTCAGCGCGCGGCGCCCATCTGCAGGAAGTTCTTCAGCATCGCGTGACCGTGTTCGCTGAGGATGGACTCGGGGTGGAACTGCACGCCTTCCAGCGGCGCCGGGCCGCCGGCCAGCTCGCGATGGCGCACGCCCATGATCTCGCCGTCCTCGGTCCAGGACGTGACCTCCAGCTCGGCCGGCAGCGTCTCGCGCTCGATCGCCAGCGAGTGGTAGCGGATGACCGAGAAACGCTCGGGCAGCCCGGCGTAGACGCCGCGGCCGTCGGTCGTGATCTCGCCGGCCTTGCCGTGCATCTGCACCTTGGCGCGGATGACCTTGCCGCCGAGCGCGGCGCCGATCGACTGGTGGCCCAGGCAGACACCCAGCAGCGGCAGCTTGCCCGTGAAGTGGCGAATGGCCTCGATGCAGACACCGGCCTCGGCCGGCGAACACGGCCCCGGCGACAGCACCAGGCGGTCGGGCTTCAGCGCCGCGATGCCGGCGACGTCGATCTCGTCGTTGCGCACCACGTGCACGTTCTCGCCGAGCTCGCCGAAGTACTGCACCAGGTTGAAGGTGAAGCTGTCGTAGTTGTCGATCATCAGCAGCATGATCAGAACCCCTCTTCCACGAGTTCCGCCGCGCGGATGAGCGCCCGGGCCTTGGCCTCGGTCTCCTTCCACTCCAGCTCGGGCACCGAGTCGGCGACGACACCCGCCGCGGCCTGCACGTACAGCGTGTTGTGCTGGACGATGCCGGTGCGGATGGCGATCGCCAGGTCCATGTCGCCGGCGAAGCTGAGGTAGCCGCAGGCGCCGCCGTAGATGCCGCGCTTGACGGGCTCCAGCTCGTCGATGATCTCCATCGCCCGGATCTTGGGGGCGCCGCTCAGCGTGCCGGCCGGGAAGCTGGCGCGGAACACGTCCAGGCTCGTCGCACCGTCCTTCAGCAGGCCCTCGACGTTGCTGACGATGTGCATCACGTGCGAGTAGCGCTCGATCGCGAAGGCCTCGGTGACCTTGACGCTGCCGGTCTGCGCGATGCGGCCGATGTCGTTGCGCGCCAGGTCGATCAGCATCAGGTGCTCGGCGCGTTCCTTCGGGTCGGCGGCCAGTTCGGCGGCCATCGCCGCGTCGCGTTCGGGCGTCGCGCCGCGCGGGCGCGTGCCGGCCAGCGGGCGGATCGTCACCTTGCGGCCCTCGGGCGTCGTCTCCTGGCGCACCAGGATCTCGGGGCTGGCGCCGACGATCTGGAAGTCGCCCATGTCGTAGTAGTACATGTACGGCGACGGGTTCAGCGAACGCAGCGCGCGGTACAGCGACAGCGGGCTCTCGGTGTAGCGCTTCTTCAGCCGCTGGCCGATGACGACCTGCATGCAGTCGCCGGCGGCGATGTACTCCTTGCAGCGGCGCACCGCGTCTTCCAGCTGCTCACGCGGCGTCTCGCGCTCGACGGCGTAGCTCGGGCCGCGCTTGACCTGCGGCGCGGTGACCGAATAACGCAGCCGGTCGGTCAGCTCGGCCAGGCGCTTCTTGCCGCGGAAATAGGCCTCGGGCGCCGCCGGGTCGGCCCAGACGATGAGGTACAGCCGGCCCGACAGGTTGTCGATGACCGCGACCTCCTCGGTCTGCAGCAGCAGGATGTCGGGCGTGTCCAGGCCGCCCGGCTTTTCGGTCTTGGCCAGGCGCGGCTCGATGTAGCGCACCGCGTCGTAGCCGAAGTAACCCGCCAGCCCGCCGCAGAAACGCGGCAGCCCCGGCGGCAGCGCGACCTTGAAGCGCTTCTGGTAGGCCTCGACGAAGTCCAGCGGGTTGCCGTCGTGGGTCTCGACGACGGCGCCGTCGCTGACGACCTCGGTCACCCAGCCGGTCGAACGCAGCAGCGTGTGCGCCGGCAGGCCGATGAAGGAATAGCGGCCGAAACGTTCGCCGCCGACGACGGACTCGAGCAGGAAGCTGTTGCGCTGGCCACCGGCCAGCTTCAGGTACAGCGACAGCGGGGTCTCGAGGTCGGCGAAGGCCTCGGCGATGAGCGGGATGCGGTTGTAGCCCTGCTCGGCCAGGCTCTTGAATTCGAGTTCAGTGATCACTTCTGGGCCCTCTCGCGGCAGTCGCCCGGCGCGTCGTGGCTCGGGCACTGCACTGTCTTGCGGAAGCGGCGCCGACGGGGATGTCAGCGCTTCGCGGCGTGGCCTGACGCGCGGTCAGGCGAGGCTAGCGAGAGCGGCGCCAGGGCCAAGCCCCCCGGTCGCGGGAACCTTCGGTGGATGCGTGGGCCGTGAACATGAGCACGCCGAGTGTAACCGGCGCGACCGCCGCGCGGCCTGCGCGATGCGAGACTGGTGTTTCCTGCAACCTGCTTCATCCTCCGACGCCATGCACCTCCGCGCCCTGCTGGCCTCCGTGGCGGCCACGCTGCTGCTGTCCCACGCCGCGCACGGACAACCGGCTGCGGAGCCGGCGGGCGTCGCGTATCCCGCCGCGGCCAGCGTCGGCGGCAGCAGCCTGGCGCTGAACGGCGCCGGCGTGCGCTACAAGCTGGTCTTCAAGGTCTACACCGCCGGGCTGTACCTGCCGCAGCGCGCCGACAGCGCCGACGCCGCGCTGGCGATGCCCGGCCCCAAGCGCATCCACGTGGTGATGCTGCGCGACATCGACGCCAACGAGCTCGGCCGCCTGTTCACGCGCGGCATGGAGGACAACGCGCCGCGGCAGCACTGGGTGCAGTCGATCCCCGGCACGCTGCGCATGGCCGACATCTTCTCGGCGCGCAAGAAGCTGCTGGCCGGCGACCACTTCAGCGTCGACTACGTGCCCGGCGTCGGCACGACGGTGATCGTCAACGGCAAGGCGGCGGGCGAGCCGATCCGCGAGCCCGAGTTCTTCACCTCGCTGCTGAGCATCTGGCTGGGCCCGCGGCCCGCCGACGCAGCGCTGAAGGACGCGCTGCTGGGCCGCGAGCCGCGGCCCGCCGGTTCACGCCAGTAGCGACTGCAGCTCGTCGATGCGGTCGACGACCGCGTCGGCCCCGGCGGCCTCGACCGGCTCGCCGTGGTTGTAGCCGTAGCGCACCAGCACCACCGGGCAGCCGGCGGCACGCGCGGCCTGGGCGTCGTTCTGCGAGTCGCCGATCATCAGCGTGCGCGCCGGCGTCGTGCCCAGCGCCTCGCAGGCCTTCAGCAGCGGCAGCGGGTCGGGCTTCTTGCGCTCGAAGGCGTCGCCGCCGTAGGTGATGTCGAACGAGGCCGACAACCCCTTGGCAATGAGCAGCGGCTTCGCGAATGCGGCCGGCTTGTTCGTCACGCAGGCCAGCTTCAGGCCGCGCGCCTTCAGCGCCGCCACACCTTCGGCGGCACCGGGATAGACGGTCGACGCCTGGCCGTTGATGCGCAGGTAGTGCTCGCGGTAGCGCTCGTTGGCCGTCTCGTACAGCGCCTCGGGTGCGCCGGCTTCGGCCAGCGTGCGGCGGATCAGGTGCTCGGTGCCCTTGCCGACGGTGCGCGAGATGAAGGCCCGCGACACCGGCGCATAGCCCAGGTCCCGCAAGGCAGCGCCGAGCGCGAGTTCGAAGTCGCCGACGGTGTCGACCAGCGTGCCGTCGAGGTCGACGATGGCGGCGTCGAAGCCGCCCCAGTGCGAGAGATCCATGCGGGCCCCGTGTGACGAAGGGGCCGCATTCTGCCGTGCCGGCCGGCACCGGCCCCCGTCAGCCGATGCTCTCGACCTGGCGCGACTGCTGGTACGCGCGGCCGAAACGGTTGGCCAGGAAGTCCGGCAGCGGCACCTGCTCCTGGCGCACGAAGCCGCGCTGCGGCAGCCGGCCTTCGCGGAACAGGTCGACCGCGGCGCAGATGCCGGCGGCGGTCGTGATCTGGATCGCCGAGCTCGGGTGCGCCGGCGCGCGCTCGGCGAAGATCTTGCGGGCGAAGACCTCCTGCACCAGCGCGCCGTCACGCAGGCCGCTGGCGGTGACGAAGACCAGCACCACGTCCTGCATCGTGCTCGGGATCGCGCGCCGCAGGATGTCCTTCAGCGTGCCCTGGTCGTGCTTGAGCAGCAGTTCCTCCAGCAGCAGCTTCATCAGCGCGCGGTGGCCGGGGTAGCGCACGCTCTTGTAGTCCAGCGTGCGCACGCGGCCGGCCCAGGTCTCGCACAGCGTGCCCAGGCCGCCGGAGGTGTTGAAGGCCTCGTACTCGGTGCCGTCCAGCGAGAAGTGCTCCAGGCCTTCCAGCGCCAGCACCTCGGTCGGCCGGCCGTCGCGGATCGCCTCGCAGGGGTGGCAGTACTCGTTGATCAGGCCGTCGACGCTCCAGGTGAGGTTGTATTTCAGCGCGTTGGTCGGGAAGGCCGGCAGCGCGCCGACCCGCATCTTCAGCTCGTGCAGCTCCTGGAAACTCTGCGCCAGGTGATGCGCGACAATGCCGATGAAACCCGGCGCCAGGCCGCACTGCGGCATGAAGGCCGTGCCCGCACCTTCGGCCAGCGCCTTGATCGCCCGCGTCGCGGCGACGTCCTCGGTGAGGTCGAAGTAATGGCAGCCGGCTTCGCGCGCCTGCGTCGCGACACGGGTCGCCAGGTAGTAGGGCAGCGCGTTGATCACCGCGTCCTGGCCGCGCAGCAGCGCCAGCAGCACGCGGTCGTCGGCGGTGTCGGCGACGCGGGTGGCCAGCGGCAGGCCGTCCAGCAGCGCCAGCGGCTCGGGCTGGCGGTCGACGACGGTCAGCTGGTAGTCGCCGCTGGTGGCCAGCAGGCGGGCGATGGTCTGGCCGATGTGGCCGGCTCCGAGCAGGGTCACGCGCATCGTTCGGGTCCTTCCGGGCGGTGGGTGGCGATGCGGCGCAGTCTAGGAAGCGGTCTTGACACAAGATAGGCCGAGAACGACGAAATACCCGCGGTGACCGACGTTACGTCGGCGTGCATCGACATAATGCAGCGATGCCCCGCGACCAGATGGACCGTGACCTGATCGCCCTGCTGCAGGCCAACGCCCGCGAGAGCACGGCCGAGCTCGCACGCAAGCTGGGTGTGGCACGCACCACCGTCATCGCCCGGCTGGAACGGCTGGAACGCAGCGGCGTCATCGTCGGCTACACGGTGCGGCTGGGCCTGGACGAAGCCGAACGCGGCGTGCAGGCCTGGGTCGGCATCACGACCGAGCCCAAGTCGGCGCGCGACGTCACGCGCCGGCTGGCGGCGCTGCCCGAGCTGCGCCAGCTGTGTTCGGTCAGCGGCGAGTTCGACTACCTGGCGCTGATCCGCACCGACTCCACCGCGCGCCTGGACGTGCTGCTCGACGAGATCGGCGAGATCGACGGCGTCACGAAGACGACGACCTCGGTGGTGCTCGCGCTGCGTGTCGACCGCACCGCCTGAGCAGTTCTGACGCGCGCCGTCACGGCGCGCTCCGGGTCGGCCCCGCCCCGCTTTCACAGGGACGGGACATCCCCATCCACGCTTTCCCGCAAGCGCCGCGCATGGGGGTTTGACGCTGCCTAGACTGGCCCGGCCGTTCAGCGCCCTGAACCCCGTTCAGCCAATCGAACAACGATGACGATGGACCTGCCGATCACCGACCGACCTGCCGCCCGGGTGCCGGCAGTCGCGCGTGCGGTGTCGCTGCTGGACCTGCTGGCGCGCGAACGCCGGCCGATGAGCATGGCCGGCCTGGCCGCGGCGCTGAAGCTGCCGCGCAGCAGCGTGCACGGCCTGTGCGGCACGCTGCTGGACTGCGGCTACCTGCGCCGTGTCGACAACGGCGCGCTGCAGATCGGCCCCGGCGTGATGACGCTGGCCGCGGCCTTCGTCGCCAGCACCCACGTCGCCGCCGAGTTCGACGCCTTGTGGCGCGAGGCGCCGGCGCCCGACGAGACGCTGATCCTGTCGGTGCTCAACGGCGCCGACGTCGTCTACGTCGGCGTGCGCAACAGCGCGCGCCCGCTGGGCCTGGCCTTCAGCCTGGGCATGCGGCTGCCGGCCTGGGTGGCCGGCACCGGCAAGGCGATGCTGGCCTGGCTGCCGCCCGACGAGGTGCGTGCGCTGGTGCCGCCGGGCGCCGCCGACCTCGACGCCCTGCTCGCCGACCTGGCCCAGACCCGCGAACGCGGCTACGCCGTCGACGACGGCCACGTGCGCGACGGCGTCTATTCGATCGCCGCGCCGGTGCTCGACGCCGCCGGCCGCCCGCTGGCCGGCATCGCCGTCTGCCTGAACCAGGCCACGCTGGACGCGGACCGGCTCGAGCGCCAGCGGCGCCTCGTGACCGAAGCCGCCCGCACGCTCTCGCGCCGACTCGGCGCCCGCGAGGACCTCCGATGAGCGCCGACTACATCCTCGAGACACAGGACCTGACGAAGGAGTTCAAGGGCTTCGTCGCGGTCAACAAGGTCAACCTGCGTGTGCGCCGCGGCCACATCCACGCGCTGATCGGGCCCAACGGCGCCGGCAAGACGACCTGCTTCAACCTGCTGACGAAGTTCATCCGCCCGACCAGCGGCCGCATCCTGTTCAACGGCGACGACATCACCGGCGAGTCGCCGGCGCACATCGCGCGCCGCGGCGTCATCCGCTCGTTCCAGATCTCGGCGGTGTTCCCGCACCTCACGGTGCTGGAGAACGTGCGCGTGGCGCTGCAGAGAAAACTCGGCACCTCGTTCCATTTCTGGCGCCCCGAACGCTCGCTGCACACGCTGGACGGCCGCGCCCGCGAGCTGCTGCGCGCCGTCGACCTGGGCGAGTACGCCGGCCACCTGGCGGTGGAACTCAGCTACGGCCGCAAGCGCGCGCTGGAGATCGCGACGACGCTGGCGATGGAGCCCGAGCTGATGCTGCTGGACGAGCCGACCCAGGGCATGGGGCTGGAGGACGTCGACCGCGTGCGCCAGCTGATCAAGCAGGTGTCGGCCGACCGCACGATCCTGATGGTCGAGCACAACATGAGCGTCGTCTCCAGCATCGCCGACACGATCACCGTGCTGCAGCGCGGCGCGACGCTGGCCGAAGGCCCGTACGCCGAGGTCTCGCGCAACCCGGCCGTCGTCGAGGCCTACATGGGCAGCGCCGACGCCGAACTGGTGGGGGCGCACGGATGAGCCGCTTCCTCGAGGTGCGCGACCTGCACGCCTGGTACGGCGAGTCGCACGTGCTGCACGGCGTGAACTTCCACGTCGACGAAGGCGAGGTCGTCACGCTGCTGGGGCGCAACGGCGCCGGCCGCACGAGCACGCTGCGCGCGATCATGGGGCTGACCGGCGCCCGCCGCGGCTCGGTCAAGGTGCGCGGCACCGAGGCCATCACGATGGCGACGCACCGCGTCGCGCGCCTGGGCATCGGCTACTGCCCCGAGGAGCGCGGCATCTTCTCCAGCCTGTCGGCCGAGGAGAACCTGCTGCTGCCGCCGACGCTGGCCACCGGCGGCATGTCGGTCGAGCAGATCTACGCGATGTTCCCCAACCTGCGCGAACGTGCGTCCAGCCAGGGCACGCGGCTGTCGGGCGGCGAGCAGCAGATGCTGGCCGTGGCGCGCATCCTGCGCACCGGCGCGCGGCTGCTGCTGCTCGACGAGATCAGCGAGGGCCTGGCCCCGGTGATCGTGCACAAGCTCGCCGAGATGGTCGTCACGCTGCGCAAGCAGGGCTACACGATCGTGATGGTCGAGCAGAACTTCCGTTTCGCGGCGCCGCTGGCCGACCGCTTTCTGGTGATGGAACACGGCCAGGTGACGCAGGAGTTCACCCAGGCCGAGCTGCCGGCGCGCCGCGAGCGCCTGCACGAGATCCTGGGTGTCTGAACGCGGCCGCGGCCGCCCCACAACCACGACGGAGACAAGCATGAAACTCGGCAAGATCGCCACCGCCTGCTCGCTGCTGCTGGGGGCCGCTGTCGGCACCAGCGCCCACGCCCAGATCTCGGGCGACGTGATCCGCATCGGCCTGATCACCGACATGTCGGGGCTGTACTCCGACATCGACGGCGCCGGCGGCGTCGAGGCCATCCGCATGGCCATCGCCGACGCCGGCGGCAGCATCGCCGGCAAGAAGATCGAGGTCGTGTTCGCCGACCACCAGAACAAGGCCGACGTCGCCGCCGCCAAGGCGCGCGAGTGGTTCGACACCCAGGGCCTTGACCTGCTGATCGGCGGCACCAACTCGGGCACCAGCCTGGCGATGGCCAAGGTGGCGGCCGAGAAGAAGAAGCCCTTCATCGCCGTCGGCGCCGCGACCTCGGCGCTGACCAACGACCAGTGCAACGCCTACACCGTGCACTGGGCCTACGACACCGTGGCGCTGGCCAAGGGCACCGGCAACGCGGTGGTCAAGGCCGGCGGCAAGAGCTGGTACTTCCTGACCGCCGACTACGCCTTCGGCGCGCAGCTGCAGAACGACACCTCGGCGGTGGTGAAGGCCGCCGGCGGCAACGTCGTCGGCGCGGTCAAGCACCCGCTGTCGGCCACCGACTTCTCGTCCTTCCTGCTGCAGGCCCAGGCCAGCAAGGCGCAGATCCTCGGGCTGGCCAACGCCGGCGGCGACACGATCAACGCCATCAAGGCGGCCAACGAGTTCGGCATCACCAAGTCGATGAAGCTGGCCGGCCTGCTGGTCTTCATCAACGACATCCACTCGCTGGGCCTGAAGACGACCCAGGGCATGTACCTGACCGACAGCTGGTACTGGAACCGCGACGCCGAGACGCGCGCCTGGGGCCGGCGGTTCTTCGAGAAGATGAAGCGCATGCCGTCGTCGCTGCAGGCCGGCGACTACTCGGCCGCCACGCAGTACCTCGCCGCCGTCAAGGCCACCGGCACCGACGACGCCGACAAGGTGCTGGCGCAGATGCGCAAGACCAAGGTCAACGACATCTTCGCCAAGGACGGCTTCATCCGCGGCGACGGCCGCATGGTGCACGACATGTACCTGATGCAGGTGAAGGCACCGGACAAGTCGGTCGAGCCCTGGGACTACTACAACGTCGTGCAGACCTTCAAGGGCGAGGAGGCCTGGACGACCAAGGCCGAATCGAAGTGCGCCTTGTGGAAGTGACGGCGGCCTGACGCGATGGAAATCCTCGGCATCCCGCTGCAGGCCTTCCTGGGCCAGCTGATGCTCGGCCTGGTGAACGGCTCGTTCTACGCCATGCTCAGCCTGGGGCTGGCGGTGATCTTCGGGCTGCTGGGGATCGTGAACTTCGCCCACGGCGCGCTGTACATGCTGGGCGCCTACGTGGCCTGGCTGTCGCTGGAGAAGTTCGGCCTGAACTACTGGGCGGCGCTGGTGCTGGCGCCGCTGGTCGTGGGCGCTTTGGGCATCGTCATCGAACGCACGCTGCTCAAGCGCCTGTACAAGGTCGACCCGATCTACGGCCTGCTGCTGACCTTCGGCCTGGCGCTGATCGCCGAAGGCGTGCTGCGCGACCAGTACGGCGTGTCGGGCCAGAGCTACCCGGTGCCCGAGGCGCTGCAGGGCGCCACCGACCTGGGCTTCATGATCCTGCCGAACTACCGCGCCTGGGTCATCGTCGCGTCGCTGACGGTGTGTTTCGGCACCTGGTTCGTCATCGAACGCACGCGGCTGGGCTCGTACCTGCGCGCCGGCACCGAGAACCCGTCGCTGGTGCAGGCCTTCGGCGTCAACGTGCCGGCGATGGTGGCGCTGACCTACGCCGCCGGTGCCGGGCTGGCGGCGCTGGCCGGCGTGCTAGCCGCGCCGGTCATCCAGATCACGCCGCTGATGGGCGCCAACCTGATCATCGTCGTCTTCGCGGTGGTGGTGATCGGCGGCATGGGCTCGATCCTCGGCTCCATCCTCACCGGGCTGGTGCTGGGCATCGTCGAGGGCCTGACCAAGGTCTTCTACCCCGAGGCCTCCAACATCGTCGTCTTCGTGATCATGGCGATCGTGCTGATGCTGCGGCCGGCCGGGCTGTTCGGGAAGGAGAAGTGATGGACCGCGACCGTCTCGCCCGTTTCGGCTGGGCCCTGGGCCTGCTGGCGCTGCTGCTGGCGCCGTGGCTGGGCATCTACCCGATCTTCGTGATGAAGGCGCTGTGCTTCGCGATCTTCGCCTGCGCCTTCAACCTGCTGCTGGGCTACACCGGGCTGCTGTCCTTCGGCCACGCGGCCTACTTCGCCGCGGCGGCCTATTCCACCGGCTGGCTGGTGCGCAGCGCCGGCTGGTCGCCGGAGATGGGCATCGTCGCCGGCACGCTGATCGCCGCGGCCGTCGGCCTCGTGGTCGGGCTGATCGCCATCCGCCGCCAGGGCATCTACTTCGCGATGGTGACGCTGGCGCTGGCGCAGATGGTCTACTTCGTCTTCCTGCAGGCGCCGTTCACCGGCGGCGAGGACGGGCTGCAGGGCGTGCCGCGCGGCACGCTGTTCGGCGTGCTCTCTCTGGCCGACGACCGGGTGATGTACTACGTCGTGCTGGCGGTCTTCGTCGCGGTGTTCCTGGCGATCATCCGCATCGTGCACTCGCCGTTCGGCCAGGTGCTGAAGGCGATCCGCGAGAACGAGCCGCGGGCCGTGTCGCTGGGCTACGCGGTCGACCGCTACAAGCTGCTGGCCTTCGTGCTGAGCACGGCGATCGCCGGGCTGGCCGGGGCGCTGAAGACGCTGGTGCTCGGGTTCGCGACGCTGTCGGACGCGCACTGGTCGCTGTCGGGCGAGGTGGTGCTGATGACGCTCCTGGGCGGCATGGGCACCTTCGCCGGCCCGGTGATCGGCGCCTTCACGATCATCGGCCTGCAGAACTTCCTGGCCGACCGCGTCGGCTCCTGGGTGACGGTGATCATCGGCGCGATCTTCGTCGCCTGCGTCGTCGCCTTCCGCCGCGGGTTCGTCGGGGAGGCGCTGGCATGGATGCAGCGGCGCAAATTGGAGCGGGCGGCGGCGGGGGGGTGAAGCTGAGGCGGTTCTCGCCTCGACCCTTCGTTATCTCGGCCGCGTTGCTTGCCGACAGCGGGCACGCCCGCATCGGCGCGGGCCTCGGCCGCCGGGTGGCCGGTTCCGTTCATGTCCCCCGGGCGGGCTGCGCCCGCCCTCCTCCTTTACTTCACTCCACCGGCCACCCGACGTCCGAGGCGGGCGGTGCGGAGTCTGTTCGCTTGGCGTGGCCGGCCTCCCCTCGAAGGCGGGCGGAAGGGTTGGCGGGCTAGGCCGGCCGGCTCAGAATCGTCTGTAACCGACGCCGTTTTGGGCGTCGCTTGTACGTGTGTGGCGCGGGTGGTCCGGCAGCGAGAACTTCAGGTGCGACAATAACTTACGTCAAATCTGCAGGCAGCCGTTACGCGAGCGTCGGATGTGTTATGCGGCGTTCAAGCGCTGCATATAACGAGGCAACACAGCAATCGCCCCTTGCAAGAGATGCTCATGTCGCTCGCTGACGTTGTTCCGTTTCTTCCAGTCATTCTAGTTGTCGGAGCCCTCGTGCTGACGTTCTCTTCAAGTAGAGCCGAAGTGCAACACCAACGAGGCGCGACCGCTGAACTGATCCGTCAAACAAAGGTGCAAAGCACCGATGGCAGTCTTCTTATCGACGGCGCCATAGCAGAAGTTGCCTACGGAACCGAAGACATAAAGTACGGCTTCTTCTCTCTCCAGCACTACTCACGGCGCTTTCTACTTAAGCAGGGAGATCATCAGTGTTTGGTAATCGTCACGAAAGGCCAGCCAAAGCCATTCATAAAGCTTCTTGACCCGCAGCGAGCAGACCTTGTCTCCGCTTCAAGTGAGTGGAAGCGCCCCGGTGTTGCCTAACCCTTGCTGGAACGGACGCCCAACGGCATTGCGCCGCGAGGTTCCCACGGTTATCGTGCACCTCGGGACGCAATGCCATCGGTCGCCGCTCAACTCGAACGTTGTGCGTCAGGAGAGTGTGCCAGTGCATAGATTTACAGTCTTTGCAGATTACTTCCAGTTCGTTCTCATGGACGAGGACTCTCAAGATGACTTCTCTGTTATCTGGACGGAAGATGCTTTAAGCAGAATGCTGGCAGTTGGTCACTCCGCCATCTGTCCCGGCACACTGCGAAATATTGATGTCTCAGTGGAAGTTGAAGTTCTTGATCAATCGCCAGAGATCGATTTGTCCGCTTGGGACAATGCAGTTGAAGCCTCAATCAACATCCCATCAGGCAAGCTCGTCGTCATGGGTTGCACCGGCTATCTACCTGACGCACCGCGAATCTCCGTAAAACCCGGAACTTTTCAACTCTTGTCGGTGGCAGGTGGTATCGACACCATCCAATCCGAGTGGGAGCCTGCCGAGGATTTATACCGTGTGTACCTCTGGCCGGGAACGGCGCGGGAACCCCGGCTTATTAAGCGGTGGCAACGTGAAGCCACATAACCCTGCAGTCGAGCGGGACAGCCACAAGCTGCGCTTGTGGTTCCCTACGCTTCGCTCCGGCTGCCCCTCGCTTCCACGTTAGACGCCATGGCCGACATCCCGTCGCTTGTCGCGATGTATCTACAGGGGCTTCCCACCGAGTCAACACGCGACGGCTCCGGCAAATCGTCTTCCAGCTGATGCGTGCGCCACGAGGCTGCATTGGCACAGAGAACAGACTGCACATCTACAGACGGCCTTGTTGCACGGCTTGGCCCTGCCGGCCCAGAGATGAACCGCTCGCCGGGCCTCCATTCCCTCTTCGTCGTCGCCTGTGGCGCGGGTTTGATTAGTCGAGCTTGCCCACCGCCGGTCTGACCTGTGTGATGCATCTTCTGCCGCACGCCTGGAGAAATCGGTGAGTTCAAGGCCCGCCGCGTCAGCAGGCTGCGACAAGCGCGCGGTGGGTTGGGCCAGCCAGCGCGGCGATCTCACCAGTAGTACCATGCAGCAATGAACTCGGCGGCCAAGCTCCTGGCGTCGATGCGGCGCAACCCGCTGGACTGGCAGCTGGGCGACCTGCAAACCGTCGCCCGCAAGCACGGCATCGACTGGCGGCATGACGGCGGCAGCCACTGCGTGTTCATCCGCGAAGACGGGCGGACGCTGCCGGTGCCGGCGCACCGGCCGATCAAGCCCGTCTACATCCGCAAGTTCGTCGAACTCGTCGAAGGAGGCGAGGCATGACCCCGCTCGCAGACTACCCGTTCGAGATCCGCCCGCTGTCGCCGGCCGAGGGCGGCGGCTACCTGATCTCGTACCCCGACTTCGCCGAGTGCATCGCCGACGGTGAGACCGTCGAGGACGCCATCGCCAACGGCCGGGACGCGCTGCAGGCGACGATCGCGGCGCTGCAGGCCAAGCAGCTGCCGGTGCCGGCGCCCAACAGCGGCGGCGTGGCGTCGGGCAAGTTCGTCGCACGCGTGCCGAAGACGGTCCACGCACAACTGGCCACGCGCGCCCGCGCCGAGGGCGTTTCGCTGAACGCGCTGGTTCTGGCCTTCATCGCGCAGGGCCTGGGCCGCGCGGAGGGTTCGGCCAAGCGCTGAGCCCATCGCGTCGCGACTCTCAGCACCCCTCCCCGCCTCCGAGCCGGTCGTCGGGGCGTGTCCAGGAGTGAAGTCTCAGGAGGAGGGCGGGCGCAGCCCGCCCGGGGGACATGAACGCAGGGACACGCCCCGGCGGCCGGCTCTCGCGCCGGTGCGGGCGTACCGCGGACTCCCCACCATCAGACCAGCGCCGCTGAGCCAGCGGCGGCGCGGCACAAGAACCTCAGCGCGCCAGCTCCGCCCGCATCGCCGCGATGACCGCGGCGTAGTCGGGCTGGCTGAAGATCGCGCTGCCGGCAACGAAGGTGTCGGCCCCCGCATCGGCCACACGCCGGATGTTGTCGACCTTGATGCCGCCGTCGACCTCCAGCCGGATGTCGCGGCCCGAGGCGTCGATGATCCGGCGCGCCTTCTCGATCTTCCTCAGCGCGCTGTCGATGAACGACTGCCCGCCGAAGCCCGGGTTGACGCTCATGATCAGCACCAGGTCGACCTTGTCGATCACCCACTCCAGCACGTCCAGCGGCTCGGCGGGGTTGAACACGAGGCCGGCCTGGCAGCCCTCGGCCTTGATCAGCTGCAGCGTGCGGTCGACGTGCGTGCTGGCGTCGGGGTGGAAGCTCACGAGGTCCGCGCCGGCCTTGGCGAAGGCCGTGGCCAGCGCGTCCACCGGCTGCACCATCAGGTGCACGTCAATCGGCGCTTCGGTGTGCTTGCGCAGCGCCTGGCAGACCATCGGGCCGAAGGTCAGGTTCGGGACGTAATGGTTGTCCATCACGTCGAAGTGGATCCAGTCGGCGCCGGCGGCGACGACGTTGCGGACCTCCTCGCCTAGGCGGGCGAAATCGGCCGACAGCAGCGAAGGAGCGATGCGGTACGTGGTCATCCGGAAATTCTAGGGGCCTGCCTACAATGCCCCGATGGCCCAGCCCCGGTTCGATTGCAGCGTGCGCGTGCAGTATCTGGCGGACCGTTCGGACCCGCCGGACGGCCCGTTCGCGTTCGCGTACACGGTGACCATCCGCAACACCGGCGACATCGCCGCGCAGCTCGTCGCGCGCCACTGGGTCGTCACCGACGCCCAGGGCCAGGTCGAGGAGGTGCGCGGCCTGGCCGTCGTCGGCCAGCAGCCGGTCATCGCCCCGGGCCAGAGCTTCGAGTACACCAGCTGGACGATGATCGCCACGCCGGTCGGCCGCATGAGCGGCACCTTCTTCTGCATGACCGAGGACGCGCACGCGTTCGACGCGCCGGTGGCCGAGTTCTCGCTCGTGTCGCCGAGCCAGCTGCACTGAGCGGCCGCCCGCGCCGATGACGCAGCCGACCTGGGATCTCAGCGCCCTCGTCAACGCCGCCGACCCGTCGGCCGGCCTGGCCGAACGCCACCTCTGGCTGGTGCGCCTGCTCGAATGGCTGCGCCACGCCCCGGCCACGCGCCGCGCGCGGCCCCGCGCCGACGTCGCGCCGCAGATGGCGCGCCTGGGCCTGCTGCTCAAGGCCGCCGAAGGCCAGCCCGAGTTCCGCGCCCGGCTGCAGGGCATGCTGGCCGGCTTCTGGCGCGAGGTCGACAAGGCGGCGCTGTTCGCCGAGTTCGGCTTCGGCGCGCGCCACTCGCTGTTCGGCGAGGTCGGCCGCCGGCTGCGCGTGCAGTGGCTGCCGCAGACGCCGGACACGCCCGATCTGGCCGAGCTCTTCCAGCTGCTGTTCCGCCCGTCCGACGCGCGCTGGATCGAGCGCCTGGACGACGCGACGCTGGAGCGCATCGCGACGCTGGTCGACCCCGACGGCGCCAGCGGCTGGCGCACGGCGATGCTCGACGCGATCACGATCCTCGTCAGCGCCGTGCACTCCAGCGGTTACCTGTCGCCGCTGCGCCGGCGCATGGACCGCCAGGCGCTGGCCACCGAGCCGTTCCGCCAGCTCACGCGCTCGGCCGACGCGCTGCGCGAGGCGCTGGCCGAGGGCCGCCAGGCCGACGCGCTGCGCGAGGCCAACGTGCTGCGCGGCCTGCTCGACGCCTGCCGCCGCGCCGCGGCCAGCGTCACCGGGCACCTGGAGGAATACGGCGTCTCGGTGGACATCGTCTACGAGCTCGACCAGATGCGCCGGCGCACGCGCCGCATCGGCATGCTGCTGGACTGCGTGCTCGCGCCGCAGCCGATGCCGGCGCTGCGTGCGCTGGTGCTGCACCTGCTGCGCGTGGCCGACGACGAGCGCGGCCTGCGCCGGCTGCTGGCCCGCCACTACTCGCTGCTGGCGCGCCAGGTGGCCGAACGCAGCGCCGAGACCGGCTCGCACTACATCACGCGCGACCGCGGCGAGTGGCGCGAGATGCTGCGCATGGCCGCCGGCGGCGGTGCCGTCATCGCCGGCACCACCTACCTGAAGTTCGCCATCGCGGCGCTCGGGCTGGCGGCCTTCTGGTCGGGCTTCTGGTCGGGCGTGAACTACGCCGCCAGCTTCGTCGTCATCATGCTGCTGCACTGGACGGTGGCGACCAAGCAGCCGGCGATGACGGCGCCGGCGATGGCCGAGACGCTGGCCGCCGGC
Source organism: Rubrivivax sp. JA1026 (assembly GCF_011065555.1). Taxonomy (NCBI): domain Bacteria; kingdom Pseudomonadati; phylum Pseudomonadota; class Betaproteobacteria; order Burkholderiales; family Sphaerotilaceae; genus Rubrivivax; species Rubrivivax sp. JA1026. The sequence continues at coordinate 327,919 of NZ_JAALCQ010000002.1, read as the reverse complement.
ACCGGCGACGCCGAGGTCGAGGCCTTCGTCGACCGCGTCGCGCAGCTGATCCGCTCGCAGGCCGCCGGCATCATCGGCAACCTGGCGGTCTGCGGGCCGCTGGCGCTGGCCATCCAGCTCGCCTGGGAAGGGCTGTTCGGCGTGCCGCTGGTCGGCGAGCAGCAGGCCGGCTACGTGCTGCACTCGCTGACGCTGCTCGGGCCGACGCTGCTGTTCGCGGCGTTCACCGGCGTGCTGCTGTTCGCCAGCTCGCTGATCGCCGGCTGGGCCGAGAACTGGTTCGTCTACCACCGGCTCGACAGCGCGATCGCCTGGAACCCGCGTTTCGTCGCCCGGCTCGGTGCGCCGCGCGCGCAGCGCTGGGCGGCCTGGTGGCGCGCCAACATCTCGGGCCTGGTGGCCAACGTGTCGCTGGGCATGATGCTCGGGCTGGTGCCGGCGCTGGCCTCGTTCTTCGCGCTGCCGCTGGAAGTGCGCCACGTGACGCTGTCCACCGGCCAGCTCGCCGCGGCGGCCGGCGCGCTGGGCCTGGACGTGCTGCGCCAGCCGGCGTTCTGGTGGTGCGCGGCCGGCATCCTGCTGACCGGCGTGCTGAACCTGACGGTGAGCTTCTGGCTCGCGTTCAAGGTGGCGCTGCGCTCGCGCGGCATCCAGGTGCGCGAGCGCCAGCGCATCACCGCGGCGATCCGCCGCCGGCTGCTGCAGGACCCGCTGTCCTTCGTGCGGCCGCCCAAGGGCTGACCGCCGCCGGGCCGGCGAGGAGCGTCAGCCGCCGGCGTCCGTCGCGGCCGGCGTGCCGGCGCCGCGCCGCAGCCGGTAGACGAGCCCGCCGGCGATGCCGAGCGCGCAGCCCAGCGCGTGCGCGACGACGGCCACCGGCATGTCGTAGAACGCGTCGTCGGCCACCGGCACCCACGGGCGCTCGAGCAGGCACTTGACCAGGAGCCCGGCGAGCACCGCCACGCCAACGAGGCGGCGGCGGCCGGCGGCGCCGGCCAGCAGCCCGATGGCGGCAAACGCCACCGCACCATGCAGCCAGGCGCTGAGGCCGGCATAACTGCCGAGCGACGTCGCATGCAGCGACACGCCGAGCGCCAGCGCACCGCCGAGCGCCCAGCGCCAGGACGGCAGCTCGGGCCCGAAGACCGAACGCAGGAAGACCGCCACGACGGCCAGCCCGGCCATGTTGCCGGCCCAGTGCAACGGGGTCAGGTGCACGAGGTGGGCGCTCAGGTAGCGCCAGGGCTGGCCCGCGGCCGCGGGTGTCCAGCGCAGCGCTTCCAGCAGCGCCGGAGACCCCCAGGCGGCCACGTTCAGCAGGGCCAGCGCCACCAAGGCGCCGGCCGCCGGCGCGGCCCGCCCGGCGCTCACGCCCGCGTGCGGCGCAGCGCCCAGCTCGCCAGGGCCAGCAGCAGCAGCGAAGCGAAGCCGAAGGCGCCGCCGCCACCGGAGCCGCCGGTGCCGCCGCGTGCCGTGACCACGATCTCCAGCGAGCGCGACGGACTGTCGAGCTCGCCGTCGGTGACGTGGTAGACGACGTCGAAGGTGCCGACCTGCGCCGACCCCCAGGTCAGCAGGCCGCTGCTGCTGAGCTTGACGCCATCGGGGGCGCTGTCCAGCACGAAGGTCAGCGTGTCGGCGTCGACGTCGGCCGCGCCGCCGAGCTGGTGCGACACCGCCTCCAGCCGCGTCGTCAGGCGGCCCGGCGAGTCCAGGGTCGGGGCGTTGTTGACATAGGTGACGCCGGTGCCCGTGACCTGGCTCGAGTCGGGCAGCACTGCGGTCACGTTGAAGCGGATGGGGCCGCTGCGCACGGCCGGCAAGGTGAAGCTGAGCTCGCTGCTGCCGCCGTCGGCGGCGTCCAGCTGGGTCGCGCTGACGGTAGCGCCCGACACCTGGGTCCAGGTCCAGACGGTGCCGGCCATCACGCGGTCCAGCGTGGCGCTGAAGCGCACGACGGACTGGCCGCGCTGCGCCCCCGACGGCGCGACCACCGTGAGGATGGGTTGGTCGACCAGCAGCACCGCCTGCGCAGGGTCGAGCATGCCGGCGCCGCAACCGGACGCGATGGCGCAGAAACTGTCGCTGACAAAAGGCTTGGCCGAACTCAGCAGCATCGACTCGACCTGGGACGCGGTCAGGGTCGGCTTGGCCGCCCACAGCAGCGCGGCCGCGGCGGCGACGTGCGGCGTGGCCGCCGAGGTGCCGTTGAAGCGCGCGTGGTCGAGGTCCACGCCCGGCTCCCTCAGGCCGCTGTTGCCCAGCGAGACCGTCAGGTCGGACTGGCAGCTGCCTCCCTGGCGCAGGCAGTCACCGCCACCCGGCGCCGTCAGCGTGACGCGGCTGGAATAGTTGGAGTAGTCGGCCAGGTCGCCGGATCGGGTGTGCGCCCCGACCGCCAGCACACCGTCGCAGTTGGCCGGGCTGCCGATCGTCGGCAGCCCGTCGTTGCCGGCCGCGGCGACCACCAGCGCGCCCAGCGAGCGCGCGGTGTTCACGGCCTCCTGCATGTAGACCGGGCAGGCGACGCCGGCGTCGCCGCCCAGGCTCAGGTTCAGCACCTTGGCCGGCGTGGCGTTCGGCGCGATGCCGGGCACCGACGCGCCGGCACTCCAGGCGATCGCGTCGGAGGCGTCGCTGAGCCAGCCGCCGCAGCGGCCCAGGGCCCGGACGCTCAGCACCCGGGCATAGCCGCTTGCGGCGCCGACGATGCCGGCACCGTTGCCGCCTTGGGCGGCGATGAGGCTGGCGACCTTCAGGCCGTGCCAGCTCGAGGGGTCGCTGGTGTCGTCGCAGTAGTCGCCCGGGTCGGTGCCGTCACCGCCACGCGCCACGCCGTTGCCGGCGACGGTCGGGTCGGTGATGAAGCTCGGCCCCTTCAGGTAGTCGGCGCCCATGTCGGCATGCGGCAGGTAGCCGGTGTCGATGACCGCCACCACCGGCTTGACCGCCGGCGGGGCCACGTGCGCCCAGGCGCTGACGAAGTCGGCCGCACCGGCCGCGGGGACGCCGCCCGCGCCGATGTTCCACTGGGTGGAGAAGTACGGGTCGTCGTAGTCCAGACGCCGCACGCGGAGGTCGGGCTCGGCGTAGCGGATCGACTTCTCGGCGCCGCGCATCGACGCGGCGATGCGGCGCGCCTCGGCCAGCGAGACTTCGCGGTCCAGGCGCAGCAGCCAGGCGCCGCCACGGCGCGCTTCGGCGCTCTGCAGGCGCAGCGAGCCGTCGGGCCGGGCCGCGGCGACGAGCGCCGACAGGCGGGAGCGGCGCGCATCGGACGCCGCCGTCGTGCGCAGCGTGCTGTCGTCGGACGCATAGCCGACGACGATGCGGTGGGTGGTCGTGGCGTCGGCGGCCCGCACCGCGGGCAAGGCCCCGGCAGTGGCCATGACGGCAACGACCAGCCAGCGGGCTGCCGATCGCAGGCGGTACCGGGTATCGGGAAGTGTCATGTTGCTGTGCATGCAAAGGCGCCGGACCGCGGCGCAGAAGCTGTCGTCGGCAGCGGGTCACCGGCAGGAGCCGACCTTCGGCACGACCGGAGTCGGACGGTCGGCCGCAGCAGGCCAGAGCCCAGCCTGCAGGAGAACGAACGCCCGACCGCGTCCCGTGGACCGGATGGCACGACGCTCGGTGCCGGCCACCATGTCCACATGGATTCTAGGTTTCGCCTCCCGGCCAAACCGGCCGTCGACCTGAGCAGCTTTCCACACCCGCAAGGAAGCCGTGACCCATGCATGCACCGTCCGGCACCGGCGCTGCTGCGGCGGCGTCCGCTCAACTCCCGCCGCGGTTGGTCGAAAGACGAAGGGCGTGCCGCCGCGCGGCGGCACGACAGCGCCGGGCAGCCCCCGGCGGATCTCCTGGCCAGACGCCGCGGCGGCTCGATGCGCCGCGGCCTCCATTCATCGACATTCCATGCTCAAGCAGTTCGCCTTCGCCGTCGCCGCCGCAGCCGTCTCCTTCCAGGCCGCGGCCGCCTGCAACGTCACCTACAACACCGCCTCCGACAAGATCGTGAAGGTCGTGCGCCAGAACGGCTGGGGCTTCGACAACTACGACGTCATCTGCAAGAAGCTCAACGCCGCCAACGCCGTTCTGTACATCCACGGCCAGGCCACGGTGCTGGGCAACCAGTCGATCGGCTGGGCGGCGGTGGGCCTGAAGGACAAGAACCTGATGATCTTCACCAACGAGTACAGCGGCGTGTCGACGAGCACGCACGAGTACGCCAGCCAGGACAAGGCCGAGGAGCTGCTGATGGAGGCGATCAACGCCGCGGTCGGCAACGTGGACCTGGACAAGGCCCTGGCCTCGCTGGCCGACAGCCGCCGCCAGGCCAAGGCGGCCTACGGGCGCTGAATGACGCGGCCGTGAGGGGGCACCGCCGCCCCCTCGCCGCTCACCCCCGCCCCGCCCACCTCAGCGTCTGCCGCCGCACGACCTCGTTGAGCAGGTGCTCGCGTGACTGCGTCGCGCGGATCCAGCAGGCGTCGTTGCCGTGGCCGGCGAGTTCGCGGCGCAGGAACTGCAAGGCGCCTTCGGCACGCAGGTCGGCGGCGTGCGGCTCCAGCCGCACCAGCAGCGCCTGCAGGTCTTCGCGCAGCGGGCGGTGCTCGCCGCTGCCGGGGTCGACGTACAGCGCGTCCAGCCCGAAGCGGCAGGCCTGGAAGCGGTTGAAGGTGTACGGCAGGTAGTCGTCCTCGGCCGGCTGGAACGGGCGCTCGATGCGCAGCCAGCGCGCCAGGCACTGGATCAGCCCGGCCATCGCCGCAGCCTTCTCGATCGTCAGCGGGGTGTCCAGCACCCGCACCTCGATCGTGCCGAACTCGGGCTTGGGCCGGATGTCCCAGTAGAAGTCCTTCATGCTCTTGACGACGCCGGTGCGCGTCATCTTGGCGAAGAAGACGCCGAAGTCCTCCCAGGTCAGCACGAACGGCGCACGCCCCGACAGCGGGAACGCGAACACCGAGTTCAGCCGCGCCGAATGGAACGCGGTGTCGGTGCCCTGCACGAACGGCGACGAGGCCGACAGCGCGATCAGGTGCGGGATGTAGCGCCCCAGGCCGTGCAGCAGCACCAGCGCCTCGTCGGCCGTCGAGCAGCCGACGTGCACGTGCTGGCCGAAGATCGTGAACTGCTTGGACAGGTAGCCGTAGAGCTCGCTGATCTGCTTGAAGCGCGGCTTGTCGAAGATGCGCCGCTGGCTCCAGTCCTGGAACGGGTGCGTGCCGCCGCCCGACAGCGCCACGCCCAGCTTGTCGGCGGCCTGCACCAGCGCGTCGCGGATCTCGGTGAGCTGCGCCAGCGCGTCGGCGTGGTCCTCGCAGATGCCGGTCGACAGCTCGATCATGCTGTCGGTGATCTCGGGCACGATGCTGCCGGGCAGCTTGCGCTTGCCCAGCACACGCAGCAGGTCGGCGGCGGCCGGCGTCAGGTCGTAGTCGTGCGTCGAGACGATCTGCAGCTCGAGCTCGACGCCCAGCGTCAGCGGACGCGAATCGGAGAACTTCTCGAGGCTCATGCCGTGACCTCCGTCTCGGGCGCACGCCAGGTGGGTTCGGGGCGGTGGTCGCCGGCCAGGCGCAGGCCCCACTGCACGGCCAGCGGCCCGAGCAGCTCCATGAAGGCGATCGCCGACAGCACGATCGGCACCACCGCCGGCGCGAAGCCCGGGTGCGTGAGCTGCAGGTCGGTCAGCAGCACCAGCACCGTGCCCGACATCGGCGTCAGCGCCAGCGACAGCCCGGCGGCCTGGCGCAGGCCGATGCCGCTCCAGCGCGCGAAGGCGAACACCGACGCCGTCTTGGCGATGCCGCGCGCGAGCAGCAGCACGATCGCCAGGCCGCCGCCGACCAGCACCGCGTCCAGCGTCACGACGCTGCCGACGACGACGAACAGCATCAGCACCAGCACCCCGCCGGCGGTGCCGAAGTGGCGCGGCCAGACCCAGGGGCGTTCGGTCGAGTTGCGCAGCAGCACGCCGGCCAGCAGCGGCACCAGCAGCGTCGACAGGTTCAGCAGCTGGGCGATGGTCAGCGCCAGCACGATCATGCCGAGCAGCAGCAGCGCGGCGTTCTCGTCGCGCAGATCCAGGCGGCGCGCGACCCAGGCGACCAGCCGCGACAGCAGCGCCGCCAGCAGCACCGAGCCGCCGAAGACCCACAGCGGCTGCGACACCGCGCGCACCCAGTCGCCGGCCACGTCCAGGTGCAGCCAGCCGATGACCAGCTTGTGCGCCAGCACCGCCAGCAGCGTGTTCAGCGCCGTCAGCACGATCATGCGTTCGGTCACCTGGCCGGCGGACTTCAGCTCGCTGGCCACGCGTGCGATCACCGCGCCCGAGGCGCAGGTGCCCAGCGTCGCGCAGGCCAGCGCGACGTTGACCGGCTGGCCGAAGGCGCGCAGCGCCAGGTAGATCGCCGCCAGGCTGGCGAAGGCCTCCAGCGCGCTGGTCGCCAGCAGCGCCGGGTTGGCCTGCAGCCAGCGCAGCCGCACGCGGCTGCCCAGCTCGAACAGCAGCAGCGCCAGCGCCAGGTCGACGACCAGCCGCGCCGGACCCTGCAGCACCCCGCCGCCCCAGCCGCCGAGGCCGATGGCCAGGCCGACGGCGCTGTAGCCGATGATGCGCGGCACGCCGAACGCCCGTCGCACGCCCTCGCCCAGCAGCGCACCGGCCACGAGCGCCAGCGCGCCCCAGAACGGCATCTGCGGCACGAGCGGCCACGACTCGATCTGCAGATAACCTGCAATGTCCTCGAGCATCCCTCTCTCCTTGTTGAAGAGGAGAGACCCCGGCCGCGGGGCGGAGTTCCGTGGGCACGGCCCGGCCGATGTCGGACGCAGGCTTGCCGGCGTGTCGGCGAACCGGCCGTGCGGGGCGGCGACCCCGCGTGGCGAGTGCCGCGGGCCGCTCCCGCACAATCGGCGCCATGCCCTGGACTCTCGCGCCGCGGCGCCACCGGGTCGCGGCCGCGATCGCGGCCGCGGCGCTCGCCGCCTGCACCTCCGTGCCCTTGCCGCCCGAGCGGCCGGCCCCCGTCGAAGACGCCCGCCCGGCGCATCCGCCGGCGCCGCCGGACGCCGGCGTCGAACGCCCGCGTTCACGCTGGATCCCGGCCGACTGGGGCGAGCTGCCCGGCTGGAACGAGGACCGTGTCGCCGAGGTCTGGCCGGCACTGCGCGCCAGCTGCGGCCGGCCGGCGCGCGGCTGGGCCGAGGTCTGCGCCCGCGCGATGCTGGAGCCGCCAGCCGACGACGGCGCGGCGCGCGAGTGGCTCGCCCGCTGGCTGCAGCCCTGGCGCGTCGAATCGCCCGATGGCCAGACCGAAGGCCTGGCCACCGGCTACTTCGAGCCGCTGGTCGAGGCCCAGCGCCAGCCGCGCGGCGCGTTCCGCGTGCCGCTGCACGGCCTGCCGACGCCCGGGGCGATGCCCAAACCCGGCTGGACCCGCCAGCAGCTGGACACGCTGCCGGCGGCCCGGGCGGCGCTGCGCGGGCGCGAGATCGCCTGGGTCGCCGACCCGCTGGACGCGCTGCTGCTGCAGGTGCAGGGCTCGGGCCGGCTGGCGCTGACCGAGGCCGACGGCAGCCGCCGCCTGGTGCGCCTGGCCTTCGCCGGCCACAACGAGCAGCCCTACAAGTCGGTCGGCCGCTGGCTGGTCGAGCGCGGCGAGCTGACGCTGGACACCGCCTCCTGGCCGGCGATCCGCGCCTGGGCGCGGCGCAACCCGCAGCGGGTGCAGGAGATGCTGTGGGCCAACCCGCGCGTCGTCTTCTTCCGCGAGGAACCGCTGCCCGATCCGAGCGTCGGCCCGCGCGGCGCGCAGGGCGTGCCGCTGGTGCCGGGGCGTTCGATCGCGGTCGACGCCGGCAGCATCCCCTACGGCACGCCGGTCTGGCTGGACACGACCGAGCCGCTGTCGGCGACGCCGCTGCGCCGCCTCGTCGTCGCCCAGGACACCGGCAGCGCGATCGTCGGCGCGGTGCGCGCCGACTACTTCTGGGGCTGGGGCGAGGAAGCCGAGGCCCAGGCCGGGCGCATGAAGCAGCCGCTGAGGCTGTGGGTGCTGTGGCCGCGAGGGCTGCGGCCGCAGTAGTTCTTCAGCCGCGCGCCAGGCGTTCGCGCAGCCGCGGCCAGAACAGGTTCAGCGCCAGCCCCGACATCACCAGCGCCGCCGCCGCCAGCTTCCAGCCCGGCAGCGGCTCGGCCAGCAGCAGCGCCGAGGCGCCCATGCCGAACACCGGCACCAGCAGCGCCATCGGCACGACGGTGGCCGCCGGGTGGCGCGCCAGCAGCCAGCCCCAGGCGGCGTAGCCGAACAGCGAGTTGCCGACCGACTGCCAGGCCACCGCCGCCCAGGCGCCGGCATCGGCGTGGGCCAGCGACTGCAGGATCAGCGTCGGCCCTTCGAGCCACAGCGACAGCGCCGCCAGCGGCGGCAGCGCGAACAGGCTGGACCAGACGACGTAGCCCAGCATGTCGACCTTGCCGCTGTGGCGCGCGACGAGGTTGCCGCCGGCCCACGAGGCCGCGGCGCAGAGCACCAGCGCCAGCCCGAACGGTGTCGTCTGCGCGTCGGTGTGCCAGGCGATGACACCGATGCCGGCCACCGCCAGCGCCAGCGCGCCCCACTGGAACAGGCGCACGCGTTCGCCGGCGAGCACGATCGCCAGCCCGATCGTGAAGAACACCTGGGTCTGCACGACCAGCGACGCCAGCCCCGGCGCGATGTGGCCGCGCATCGCGACGTAGAGCAGGCCGAACTGGCCGGCGCCGATCAGCACGCCGTAGGCCGCCAGATGGCGCCAGGGCACCGGCGGCCGGCGGATGAAGAAGGCCGCGGGCAGCAGCACGAAGGCGAAACGCAGCACCGCGAACAGCAGCGGCGGCAGCGTCGCCAGTGCCAGCTTGATGACGACGAAGTTGGTGCCCCAGACCGCGACGACGGCCAGCGCCAGCAGCAGGTGGCGGCCGGGCAGGCCGCCGTGCCCCGCCCCCGCCGTCACGCGACGACCACCCGGCTCTCGCCCTGGCGCAGCGCGTCCTGCAGCGCCTGCTCGGCGCGTGCGATGGTCTGCTCGACGGTCTCTCCCGCATGGTGTTCGGCGAGCCCCGCCGAGAGGCTGAAGCGCAGCAGCGGCGCCTCGGTGAGCACACGCGCACCGGCCACGGCCTCGCGCAGACGGTCCAGTCCGGCGCGCGCCAGCGACGCACGCGTGTCCGACATCAACAGCATGAAGCGGGCATCTTCCCAATGGGCCAGCACGTCGGCGACGCGCACGCGGTGCGCCGCCTCCTGGGCGATGCCGCGCAGCAGCCGCGTCTCGCCGCCGTCGCCGAGCGCACGCGCCTCGGCGGCGAAGTCGTCGATCTGCAGCATCGCGATGCAGAAGGTGTGGCCCGAGCGGATGCAGCGCTGGTGCTCCTGCTCCATCAGCTCGACCATGTGGCGGCGGTTGATCAGCCCGGTGAGCTCGTCACGCGTGGCGAGCTGGCGGATGCGCTCGAGCGCGGCGCTCAGTTCCTCCTTCTGCTCACGCGAGATCTGGCGCAGCCGCGACAGCCGCGCGGCGAGGATCGAGGCCGCCGGCATCATCGTCGCCACCATCAGGAAGTGGCCCAGCTCGATGGCCGGCGGGTAGCGCGCCGGGTCGGCCAGCGCCATCGCGGCCATCGTCGCGCCGAGCACGGCCACGCCGAAGACGCAGACCCCGGCCATCTGGCGCATCGTCGACTTGAACATGCCGTACATCAGGATGACCATCACGACCGGGAACACGCCGCCGCGGCCGGGGCCGAGCAGCGCGTAGGCGGCGGCGCTGCAGGCGATCGCGAAGTCCATCTGCAGCACCGACAGCGAGGGGTCGGCGAGGCGCTCGCTCCAGCCGCTGCGGATCGCCGCGTACAGCGCGGCCATGCCGGCGAAGGCGACCGCCGTCCAGACCGCGACGCCGGTGGCCGAGGCGACGCCGATCCAGACGAAGTAGTGCATCGCGGCGATGCCGGCGCACATCGTCGACATCGCCAGCAGCGACTGCAGCAGCCGCGCCCGGCGGACCGGGTCGGGTGTCAGCAGTGCATCGAGCAGACGCATCGGCCGCAGGATCCTCGAGGAATGACGTCAGCCCCCGAGGGTATCGCACTCGCGCGTCCGCGCGGGCTCAGAGCCGCGACAGCAGGTGCGACAGCGGCAGCGCCGCACCGGCCTTCACCTCGCCGAGCGAGAAGCTGGTGTGCAGGTCCTTCACGTTGGGCAGCTTGAACAGCGTCTGCATCGTCCAGCGCGAGAAGGCGTCGAGGTCGGTGGCGACGACGTGCAGCTCGAAGGTGCCGGCGCCGCTGATGTAGTGGCAGGCCACGACCTCGGGCAGCGCCGCCAGCGCCTGCTCCAGCGCCTGCGTCGCCTCGGCGTTGTTGCGCTCGGCGTCGATGCGCACGAAGGCCAGCACGCCCAGGCCGACGCGGCGGCGGTCGATCTCGGCGCGGTAGCCGGTGATGTAGCCCTGCTGCTCGAGCCGGCGAACGCGCCGCCAGGTCGGCGCCGGCGACAGGCCGATGCGTGTCGCCAGCTCGGCGTTGGACAGGCGCGCGTCGTGCTGCAGCGCCGCCAGGATCGCGAGGTCGTGGCGGTCCAGGCCCTGGCGCGAGGCGTCGGCGGGCTCGGTCTCGCCGCTCGTGGTTTTCCCTGAAACGGCGGCTTTGAGCACGACTCTTTCTCCTACTGACCGATTGGCGAAACCAGATTGCCCAAATCGTCGCCGACGCGGCAAGACCCGGAAAGACAGGGCGAACCCTGCTGCCTACACTGGTCCGCGACCATCGGTCCGCCAGAGGCCGGCAGGAGACGAGATGAACGCACCGATGAGCGATGCGGTCCGCGAGGCGCTGGCCCGCGTGTCGCTGGACGACAAGTACGCGCTGGCGTCCGGCCGCGCCTTCATGAGCGGCGTGCAGGCGCTGGTGCGGCTGCCGATGCTGCAGCGCCGCCGCGACGAGCTCGCCGGGCTGAACACCGCCGGCTTCATCAGCGGCTACCGCGGCAGCCCGCTGGGCGGCTACGACCAGGCGCTGTGGGCGGCGAAACCGCACCTGGAGGCGCAGAACATCGTCTTCCAGCCCGGCGTCAACGAGGAGCTCGGCGCCACCGCGGTCTGGGGCACGCAGCAGCTCGACCTGTTCCCCGAGGCGAAGAAGTTCGACGGCGTGTTCGGCCTCTGGTACGGCAAGGGCCCGGGCGTGGACCGCTGCTCCGACGTCTTCAAGCACGCCAACATGGCCGGCACCGCGCGTCACGGCGGCGTCGTCGCGATCGCCGGCGACGACCACGTCGCCAAGAGCTCGACCGCGGCGCACCAGAGCGACCACATCTTCAAGGCCTGCGGGCTGCCGGTGTTCTTCCCGGCCAGCGTGCAGGAGATCCTGGACCTGGGGCTGCACGCGATCGCGATGAGCCGCTTCAGCGGCTTGTGGACGGCGATGAAGACGATCCAGGACATCGTCGAGAGCAGCACCACCGTCGACATCGACCCGGGCCGCGTGCGCATCGTGCTGCCCGAGGACTTCGCGATGCCGCCCGGCGGCCTGCACATCCGCTGGCCCGACACGCCGCTGGAGCAGGAAGCGCGGCTGATGGACCACAAGTGGTATGCCGCGCTGGCCTACGTGCGCGCCAACCGGCTGAACCACGACGTCGTGCGCGGCGCGCACGACCGCTTCGGCATCATCGCCAGCGGCAAGGCCTGGAACGACACCCGCCAGGCGCTGGCCGACCTGGGCCTGGACGATGCCGTCTGCCGCGCACTCGGCATCCGGCTGCACAAGGTGGCGGTGGTCTGGCCGCTGGAGGCGACGACCACGCGCGCCTTCGCCGAAGGGCTGCAGGAGATCCTCGTCGTCGAGGAGAAGCGCCAGATCATCGAGTACCAGCTGAAGGAGGAGCTCTACAACTGGCGCCCCGACGTGCGCCCCAACGTGCTCGGCAAGTTCGACGAGCCCGAAGGCGACGACAGCGGCGGCGAATGGAGCCGGCCCAACCCGAGCGAGAACTGGCTGCTGCGCGCCAAGGCCGACCTGACGCCGGCGATCATCGCGCGCGCCATCGCCCGGCGGCTGAAGAAACTCGGCGTGCCGGCCGACGTGGCCGCGCGCATGGACGCCTGGCTGGCCGTGGTCGACCGGCGCGAACGTGAACTCGCCGCCGCCGGCCCCGACGCCGGCGCGCGCCCGCCGTGGTTCTGCAGCGGCTGCCCGCACAACACCAGCACCCGCGTGCCCGAAGGCAGCCGCGCGCTGGCCGGCATCGGCTGCCACTACATGGCGACCTGGATGGACCGCGCGACGACGACCTTCTCGCAGATGGGCGGCGAAGGTGTCGCCTGGGTCGGCCAGGCGCCGTTCTCCAAGGACGGCCACGTCTTCGCCAACCTCGGCGACGGCACCTACTTCCACAGCGGCATCCTGGCGGTGCGCCAGAGCATCGCCGCCGGCGTCAACATCACCTACAAGCTGCTCTACAACGACGCCGTCGCGATGACCGGCGGCCAGCGTGTCGGCGAACGCCCCGAAGGCCATTCGGTGCCGCAGATCGTCAAGAGCCTGGTCAGCGAAGGCGTGGCCAGGCTCGTCGTCGTCACCGACGAGCCGGCCAAGTACAGCGGCGTGCTGCTCGAGCCGGGTGTCACGGTGCACCACCGTGACGAGCTCGACCGGCTGCAGCGCGAGTTCCGCACGCTGCGCGGCACGACGGTCATCGTCTACGACCAGACCTGCGCCACCGAGAAGCGCCGCCGCCGCAAGCGCGGCACGATGGCCGAGCCGGACTCGCGGGTCGTCATCAACGAACTGGTCTGCGAAGGCTGCGGCGACTGCAGCGTGCAGAGCAACTGCCTGTCGGTCGAGCCGCTGGAGACCGAGTTCGGCCGCAAGCGCCGCATCAACCAGAACACCTGCAACAAGGACTTCTCCTGCGTGAAGGGCTTCTGCCCGAGCTTCGTCACCGTGCAGGGCGGCACGCTGCGCAAGCCGGCGCCGCAGGCGCGGCCGACGCTGGACGCGTTGCCCGCGGTGCCCGAGCCGGTGCTGCCTTCGGCCGAACAGGCCTGGGGCATCCTCGTCGCCGGCATCGGCGGCACCGGCGTCATCACCCTCGGCCAGCTGCTGGGCATGGCCGCGCACCTGGAAGGCAAGGCCGTCATCACGCAGGACGCCGGCGGCCTGGCGCAAAAGGGCGGCGCCGCCTGGAGCCATGTGCAGATCGCCGAACACCCGGAACTGCTGCGCACGAGCAAGGTCGACACCGCCAAGGCCGACCTGCTGATCGCCTGCGACGCGATCGTCGCCGCGTCGAAGTCGACGCTGGCGACGCTGGCCCCGGGCCGCAGCGCCGTCGTGCTGAACACCCACGGCACGCCGACCGCGGCGCTGATGGGCAACCCCGACTGGCAGTCGCCCGCCGGCGCCTGCGAGGCCGCGCTGCGTGCCAGCGTCGGCGACGCCGCGCTCGGCGCCTTCGACGCCGAGCAGGCCGCCGAGCGCCTGCTCGGCGAGACGATCTACACCAACCCGCTGCTGCTGGGCTACGCCTGGCAGATGGGCCGCATCCCGCTGTCGCGTGCGGCGCTGATGCGCGCGATCGAGCTCAACGGCGTGCAGGTGCAGAAGAACCAGGCGGCCTTCGAATGGGGCCGGCGCTGCGCCCACGACCTCGCCGCCGTGCAGTCGCTGACCGCCGCGCGCCAGGTCATCGACATCGTGCGCCGGCCCTCGCTGGACGAGATCGTCGCGCGCCGCGCCGACTTCCTCGTCGGCTACCAGGACGCGGCCTACGCCGCCGACTACCGCGCCTTCGTCGAGCGTGTGCGAGAGGCCGAGCGGCCGCTGGGCAGCAGCAAGCTCGCCGAAGCCGTCGCGCGCTACCTCTTCAAGCTGATGGCCTACAAGGACGAGTACGAGGTCGCGCGGCTGCACAGCGACCCGGCGTTCCACGCCAGGCTGGACACGATGTTCGAAGGCGACATCAAGCTCGTGCACCACCTGGCGCCGCCGATGTTCGCGTCGCGCAACGAACGCGGCGAGCTCGTCAAGCGCCGCTACGGGCCCTGGCTGCACCACGTCTTCCCGCTGCTGGCGCGCCTCAAGCGCCTGCGCGGCACGGCGCTCGACCCCTTCGGCCGCAACCCCGAGCGTGTCGTCGAGCGCCGGCTGATCGCCGACTACCGCGCCACGATCGAGGAGATCCTCGCCGGGCTGGACGCGGCGCGGCTGCCGCTGGCGCTGGAGATCGCGCGCCTGCCGGAAGACATCCGCGGCTACGGCCACGTGAAGGAACGCCACCTCGCCGCGGTGCGCCCGCGCTGGGAGGCGCTGCTGGCGCGCTGGCGCAGCAACACCCCCGCGCCGGTCACGCAGGTGGCCGCCAGCGCCCGATAGACTGGGGCGCATGAAAGCCCCGGCGCCATCGACCTGGTACGCACTCGGCGCCGCGATGCGCGCCGACCTGCGGCGAGTGCCGTTCATCGTCGGCGACCTCGTCGTCGGCGCGGTCGCGGCAAACGAACTGGCCGCGCTGGCCGCCTTCGACGAACTGCAGGTGCAAGACGACGGCGTCGTGCTCGCCGTCGCGCCCGAAGAACGCGACGCCGCGCTGGCGCGCGTCAATGCCGCCTTGCGCGACGCCGGCCGGCTGCGCGGCTGGCGCGACGAGCTGTTCCCGCTCTACGACCCGGCGACGCTGACCGTTCTGGCGCACTTCGAGCGCGCCGCGGCGCGCTACTGGGGCACGCTGACGCTCGGGGCGCACGCCACCGGCTGGGTCGCCGGGCCCGACGGCCGCCCGGCGGCGCTGTGGGTCGCGCAGCGTTCGTTCACCAAGTCCACCGACCCCGGGCTGCACGACAACCTGATCGGCGGCGGCGTGCCGATCGGCCAGACGCCCGAAGAGACGCTGGTGCGCGAAGCCTGGGAGGAAGCCGGCCTCACGCCCGCGCTGATGGCGGCCCGCCGCCCCGGCCGCGTGCTGCGCACCGCGCGCGACATCCCCGAAGGCCTGCAGCACGAGCTGATCCACGGCTGGGACCTCGAGCTGCCGGCCGGCGTCGTGCCCTGCAACCAGGACGGCGAGGTGCACGCCTTCCGCCTGCTGGACGTCGAGGCCGCGCTGGCGCTGGCCGCCACCGCGGCGATGACGGTCGACGCGGCGCTGGTGACGCTGGACTTCGCGGTGCGCCACGGCCTCGTCGACGACGAGGCCACGCTGGCGCGGCTGCAACCGCTGGTCGTCGGGCTGTCCGGCTAGGCGCCGTCAAGGCCCGGCAGCGACCGGGCGCTTTCACCTGGGCTCACCGGGGCGATCAAATCCGTTGAACCGTCGCGCGGGGGCCGGCCGGAATACTGCCGGCCATGACGCACCCCGCCCGCTACGACGCCGTCGCCGTCGCCTTCCACTGGCTGCTGGCCCTGGCCATCGTCGGCGCCTTCTGCGTCGGCGTTTACATGGCCGACCTGCCGCTGTCGCCGACGCGGCTGAAGCTCTACAACTGGCACAAGTGGGCCGGCGTGCTGATCCTCGCGGCCTCGGCGCTGCGCCTGCTGTGGCGCCTGGCGCACCGCCCGCCGGCCGACCTGCCGGGCCCGGCCTGGCAGCAGCGTGCGGCGCACGCCGTGCACTGGGCGCTGTACGCGCTGTTCTTCGCCGTGCCGCTGTCGGGCTGGGCCTACAGCTCGGCCGCCGGCTTCCCGATCGTGCTCTTCGGCGTGCTGCCGCTGCCCGACTTCGTCGCCGCCGACCGCGCCTTCGCCGAGACCATCAAGCCGCTGCACGGCCTGCTGGCCTACACGCTGGCCACCGTCGTCGTGCTGCACGTCGCCGCCGCGGTCAAGCACCAGTTCATCGACCGCGACGGCCTGCTCGAGCGCATGCGCTTCGGCCGCCGCTGACCCATCACCCGAGAAAGACCCACGATGTCCTCCTCCCTGCTCTCCCGCACCACCGCGCCGCTGGCCCTGGCCGCCGCGCTGCTGGCCACACCCTGGGCCGTGAAGGCCCAGACCCCCGCGACGCTGGTGCCGGCCGCCAGCGAGATCGCCTTCACGACGACGCCGATGGGCGTGCCGGTCGAAGGCCGGTTCGGCAAGTTCTCGGCCCAGGTCGCGCTTGACCCGAAGAAGCCCGAGACCGGCAAGGTCGTGCTGACGATCGACACCGGCAGCGCCCGTTTCGGCACGCCCGAGCTCGACGGCGAGATCGGCAAGCCGGTGTGGCTGTCGACGGCCAAGTTCCCGCAGGCCAGCTTCCAGTCGACGCGCATCAGCGCCGCCGGCGGCGGGCGCTTCCAGGTCGCCGGCAAGCTGACGATCAAGGGTGCGTCGCAGGACGTCGTCGTGCCGGTGCAGGTCACGCAGGCCGGCGGCACCAGCACCGCCACCGGCACGCTGAAGATCAAGCGCCTGGCCTTCAAGGTCGGCGACGGCGAATGGGCCGACACCTCGATGCTCGCCGACGACGTGCAGATCCGCTTCAAGCTCGCGCTCACCGGCCTGGCGCCGCTGTGAGCTTGCGTTTTCCCCACCTGCAACCAGGAGTCCCGATGAAGACCTTCGCCACCGCCGCACTGCTCGCCGCCGCCGCCTTCGCCGCCCAGGCCGAGCCCGTGACCTACAAGGTCGACGCGACCCACGCCGCCGCCTTCTACGAGATCGGCCACTTCGCGACCAGCACCAACCGCGGTCGCTTCCCGGTCAAGGAGGGCAGCGTCACGATCGACCGCGCGGCCAAGGCCGGCAAGGTCGACATCACGCTGGACATGGCCGGCGTCAACAGCGGTGTCGCGGCGATGGACAAGCACCTGCGCGGCAGCGACTTCTTCAGCACCGACCAGTACCCGACGGCGCGTTTCGTCGCCGACCGCTTCGAGTTCAAGGGCGACAAGGTGGAGAAGGTCCACGGCTCGCTGACGATGCTCGGCAAGACGCACCCGGTGACGCTGGAGGCCGAACGCTTCAACTGCTACCAGAACCCGATGCTCAAGCGCGAGGTCTGCGGCGGCGACTTCGAGACCACGATCAAGCGCAGCCTGTGGGGCGTGAACTACGGCCTCGAGTACGGCTTCGCCGACGAGGTCGAGATGCAGATCCAGGTGGAAGCCGTGCGCCAGTAAGGCTCGCCGCGTCCCGCCGACACAGGGCCGCCGCGTGCGGCCCTGTTCCGTTTCGCGACACGCGCGGGCGCGGGGAACAGGGGGTTACACCGGGTTGCCCGCGATCAAGCCGGCCTGAATAGTCGTCCAGCCGCCCGCAGCAGACGGGCGATGTCCAGGAGACCCTTCATGCACGACGCCTCCCCGCCGGCCCCCCGCCGCCGCCGATTCCTGAAGAACGCCGCCGCCGGCGCCGCCGGTGCCGGCGCGCTGGCCGCACCGATGGTCGCCACCGCGCAGACCGTCACGCTGCGCTTCCAGAGCACCTGGCCGGCCAAGGACATCTTCCACGAGTACGCCCAGGACTTCGCGAAGAAGGTCAACGACATGGCCGGCAACCGGCTGAAGATCGAGGTGCTGCCCGCCGGCGCCGTCGTGCCGGCCTTCCAGCTGCTCGAAGCCGTCGCCAAGGGCACGCTCGACGGCGGCCACGGCGTCATGGCCTACCACTACGGCAAGAACACCGCGCTGGCGCTGTGGGGCTCGGGCCCGTCTTTCGGCATGGACGCCAACATGCTGCTGGCCTGGCACAAGTACGGCGGCGGCGACGCGCTGCTGGCCGAGATCTACAAGAGCCTGAACATGGACGTGCGCTCGTTCCTGTACGGGCCGATGCCGACGCAGCCGCTGGGCTGGTTCAAGAAGCCGATCGCACGTGTCGAGGACCTGAAGGGCGTCAAGTTCCGCACCGTCGGCATCGCCGTCGACGTCTTCACCGAGATGGGCGCGGCGGTCAACCCGCTGCCCGGCGGCGAGATCGTGCCGGCGCTGGACCGCGGCCTGATCGACGGCGCCGAGTTCAACAACGCCAGCTCCGACCGCGTGCTCGGCTTCCCCGACGTCAGCAAGGTCTGCATGCTGCAGAGCTTCCACCAGAGCAGCGAGCAGTTCGAGATCCTGTTCAACGGCGCCAAGTACAACGGCCTGCCGGCGGACATGAAGAAGATCATCGAGCACGCCGTCGAGGCCTCCAGCTCGGACATGAGCTGGAAGGCGATCGACCGCAACTCCAAGGACTACATCGAGCTGAAGACCAAGGACGGCGTCAAGTTCTACAAGACGCCCGACGCGATCCTGCGCGCCCAGCTCGCCGCCTACGACAAGGTGGTCGAGAAGAAGTCGGCCGAGAACCCGTTCTTCAAGCGTGTCATCGAGAGCCAGCGCACCTTCGCGCAACGCGCCGGCGCCTGGCAGAAGGACTACGGCGTCGACATGAAGATGGCCTGGAACCACTACTTCGCGCGCGGCTGACGCGGCCGGCCTTCCCCCAGCCAGGCCACCGGCGGCCCCGGTGGCCTTTTCTTCGGTCTCTCGGTCCTCGCGACCGCCCCTCCCGAGGGAGTCGATGCAATCCTTGCTGCTCGCGGTGGACCGCCTGTCCACCTGGATGGGCCAGTTGTTCGCCTGGACCATCGTGCTGCTGACCTTCGGCATCAGCGCCGAGGTGTTCTCGCGCTACGTGCTCAACGAACCGCACGACTGGGCGCTCAACGGCCAGATCATGCTCTACGGCGCGCTGTTCATGATGGCCGGCGCCTACACGCTGGCCAAGAACAACCACGTGCGCGGCGACGTGCTCTACGGCTTCTTCCGCCCGCGCACGCAGGCCGCCGTCGACCTCGTGCTGTACCTGCTGTTCTTCCTGCCCGGCATCGTCGCGCTGACCTGGGCCGGCTGGACCTACGCGATGGAGTCCTGGGCGATCCGCGAGAAGACCTTCTCGGCGACGCCGCTGCCGCTGTATCCGTTCAAGTTCGTCATCCCGCTGGCCGGCGCGCTGCTGCTGCTGCAGGGCGCGGTGGAGATCGCGCGCTGCGTGCTGTGCCTGCGCGACGGCCGCTGGCCCTCGCGCGGCGAGGACGTCGAGGAGGTCGACGTCGACAAGCTGAAGGCGATGGTGCACGTGAAGGACGAGGACATCGCCGCGCTGGACCGCTACGTGCAAGCGAAGGAGCGCTGAGTGAAGCTGCGCAAGGAACTGTGGTTCGGCTTCACGCTGATGGCGCTGATCCTGGCCGGCATCGCCGTCGTGCTCGGGCGTGCCGAGACCATCACCAACGGCCACATCGGGCTGCTGATGCTGGCGCTGATCGTCGTCGCGATCATGCTCGGCTTCCCCACGGCGTTCACGCTGATGGGCATGGGGATGATCTTCACCTGGCTGGCCTACGAGCGCGACACCGGCAAGACGCTGGACCTGATGGTGCAGTCGGCGTTCAAGGTGATGAGCAACGACGTGCTGATCTCGATCCCGTTGTTCGTCTTCATGGGCTATCTGGTCGAACGCGCCAACCTGATCGAGAAGCTGTTCAAGAGTCTGCACCTGGCGATGGCGCGGGTACCGGGCTCGCTGGCGGTGGCGACGCTGTTCACCTGCGCGATCTTCGCCACCGCCACCGGCATCGTCGGCGCCGTCGTCACGCTGATGGGGCTGCTGGCGCTGCCGCAGATGCTCAAGAGCGGCTACGACATCCGCCTGTCGGCCGGAGCGATCACCGCCGGCGGCTGCCTGGGCATCCTGATCCCGCCGTCGGTGATGCTGATCGTCTACGGCGCGACCGCCGGCGTGTCGGTGGTGCAGCTCTACGCCGGCGCCTTCTTCCCGGGGCTGATGCTGGCCGGGCTGTACGTGCTGTTCGTCATCGGCGTCGCGCTCATCAAGCCGGGTTGGGCGCCGCCGCTGGCGCCCGAGCTGCGCACGGTGCGGCTGCCGCTGGCCACCGCGCGTTTCGCCGAAGGCGCGCAGCGTGCGCTGCCGGCGCTGCTGCAGGCACTCAAGGGCCGGCGCAACGCCGACGTGCCGACCGGCCATCTGCTGCGCCAGCTCGCGGTCGTGCTGCTGCCGGCGCTGGTGTTCGCGCTCGTCGCCGTCGGCGCGCACCGGGTCGTGACCGCGCCGGCAGCAGGCCCGGCGCCGGCGATCGAGGGCCTGACCGAACTCGGCGCGGCGGGCGACGCCGGCGGTCTCGCCGAGCCGCCGGCCGGCGGCCTGGAGGAGCCGCCCGGCAGCGCCGATCTGTCCGAGCCGCCCGGTGCCGAGGCGCTGGGCGAGCCGCCGGGCGCGGAGGCCGCGCCGCCCGCGGACCCGGCGACCGCCGCCGCGGCGGCCGCGGCGCCACCTGCCGAAGCGCAGGCCCGCAGCGCCCCACGCGGCTACTGGATCGGCGTCGGCACCGGCGCGGTGGCGCTGCTGGCCTTCTACGCGCTGCTCAGCTTCCAGCGGCTCGAGATCTTCAAGATGCTGCTGAGCTCGTTCTTCCCGCTGATGGCGCTGATCATGGCGGTGCTGGGCTCGATCGTCTTCGGCCTGGCGACGCCGACCGAGGCCGCGGCCGTCGGCGCGCTCGGCGGCTTCGTGCTCGCCGCGGCCTACCGTCAGCTGACCTTCAACGTCGTCAAGGAGAGCGTGTTCCTGACGGCCAAGACCAGCGCGATGGTGTGCTGGCTGTTCGTCGGCTCGGCGATCTTCTCGTCAGCCTTCGCGCTGCTGGGCGGGCAGGAGCTGGTCGAGCAGTGGGTGCTGTCGATGAACCTGACGAAGACCGAGTTCCTGCTGCTGTCGCAGGTGCTGATCTTCATCCTCGGCTGGCCTCTGGAGTGGACCGAGATCATCGTGATCTTCATGCCCATCTTCGTGCCGCTGCTGGACCACTTCGGGGTGGACCCGCTGTTCTTCGGGCTGCTGGTCGCGCTGAACCTGCAGACCGCCTTCCTGTCGCCGCCGGTGGCGATGGCCGCGTTCTACCTGAAGGGGGTCAGCCCGCCGCACGTGACGCTGAACCAGATCTTCGCCGGCATGCTGCCGTTCATGGGGATCCAGATCATCGCCATCGCGCTGCTCTACGCCTTCCCGGCGATCGGGCTGTGGCTGCCGCAGCTGCTGTACCGCTGAGGCCGGGCGGCGGGGCGAACCCCGCCGCCTGTCGAACGGTCAGTCGGCCAGCGAACGCGCGAAGGCGAACACCGAGTTCGGCGCGCGCGTCGTCACCGCACGCGGCGCCGGACGCGGCATCGCCAGCGCGCGGCGGCGCGGCGTGACGTCGATGTCGACACCCTTGGCACGCTGCTCCTCGAGCAGCGACTCCAGCGTGATGCCGGACATGTGCTGCATCATCACCGCGTCGAGTTCGGACCACAGCGCCTGGCCGGGCGTGACCTCGGCGGCCGGCGCCGGACGGTCCTCGACCGCGGAGACGACGTCGGCGATCGTGATCGCGTCGGCGCGGCGGCCGAGCGTGTAGCCGCCGCCCGGGCCGCGCGTGCTCTCGACGAGCCCCTGGCGACGCAGGCGGGCGAACACCTGCTCCATGTACGACAGCGACACCTGCAGCCGGCCGCAGATGGCCGCCAGGGCCACGGGGCCGGCCTGCTGGCGCAGGCCGAGGTCGACGAGGGCGTTGACCGCGAATCGGGTGCGGGTGCTCATGCGCATGGCAGGTTTCCTTTCTTGGGTCCGACGGAGAATCTAGGGCCGCATTCACTTCGTGTAAATGCGATATTTGAATCAGCAAGCTTCGCTTTTCTCGAAGGATCTTCTTCGAGCACCTGCTCGGGTACCGGGGCACGGCACGCGCCCCGGACGGCCTGCGGCGCCCTCGGGCGGCGTCTGGCCGTCCCACGGAAGACCGCCCCCGGCGCGGTTGGTTCCGCACAATCGGCCGACAGCCCCCAAGGCGCAGGTGAGTGCATGCTCACACCCGAGCCGCCGACACCGAGACACCGCTTGCGGGAAGCGTCTCGGTGGCGGAGGAATACGCAGGACATCGGCGGCATCGGGTGGCTGGAGCGAGCATCTGCGCTACAGAAGGCCGGCGCGGGGTAAAAGTTCCCCTTCGTCTTGTCGGACATCGCCGCATCCTGTCGCCCTCGGCTGCAGCGCGTCGCCCGACGGTGGCACCACGACGGTGCCTGCGTACAGTGCTCCCATCGCCCACGGCGCGCCCCGATCACCATGAGTTCCGCCTACCGCTATCAAGACGACATCGACTGGGCGCGGCTGCGCGACCAGACCGTTCGCGCCTTCCACGTCTACGCGAACTGGCTGGTCGGCATCAGCTGGAAGCGTTTCGTCGTGCTGTCCATCCTGCTGCTGGTGGCCGCCTCCATCCTCGAGGAGATGCCGCCGTTCCGCTGGACGGTCACCGAGACGATCGAGAACGACCGGCCGGCCCGCCCGGCGCGCAAGCCGGTCGAGCCGCCGGCGCCGCCCGCGCCGCCGGTGGTCGCAGCGCCGCCGCAGCCGGCCTCCGGCGCCTCCGCAGGCACCGGCGGGTCGCTGGACATCCGCATCGACGAACACGGCATCCGTATCACGCCCAAGGACGCCGAGCCGGCCGCCCAGGCGGCGTCGGCCGCGGCCTCGGCGGCCGAGATCGCGCAGAACGCCGCGTCGACGGCCGACGACGGCATCACGATCAACGTGCCGGCCAACGTCGACCGCGAAGCCATCCGCGAGGCGATCCAGGAAGCGCGCGACGCGATCCGCGAGGCCATCGAGGACCAGAAGCAGGCCGCCCGCGACGCCGCCGAAGCCGCACGCGAAGCTGCCGCCGCCGCGCGCGAGGCGGCGGCCGAGGAGGACGTCGTCATCGACAGCGGCGGCCGCCGCGTGCGCCGCATCCACTGGGGCGACTTTCTCAGCGACCTGGCACTGCTGTGGATCATGGGCTCGGCGCTGATCAAGGCGACCTACAAGGGCCGCATCCAGGCCGAGGCCAAGGCCGCACAGGCCACCGAGACCGCCGAGGCCGAGGCGCTGCGCCGCCAGGTCGTCGAGGCGCGCATGGCGGCGATGCAGGCCCAGGTCGAGCCGCACTTCCTGTTCAACACGCTGGCCTCGATCGACCACCTGATCGAGACCGACCCGCAGCGCGCCAGCCAGATGCAGAAGAACCTGATCGCGCTGCTGCGCGCCAGCATGCCGACGATGCGCGAGACCAGCGACGGCGGCGTGCGCGAGCTCGGCCGCGAGATCGCCGTCATCCGCCCCTACCTGGAGATCCTGAAGGTGCGCATGGAGGAACGCCTGGCCACGGTGGTCGACGTGCCCGACGGCCTGCTGTCGGCCGAGTTCCCGCCGATGATGATCCAGACCCTGGTCGAGAACGCGATCAAGCACGGCCTGGAGCCCAAGCCCGAAGGCGGCTCGCTGACGGTGCGCGCCCAGGTCGTGCACGGCAAGCTGCAGGTGACGGTGGCCGACACCGGCCTGGGCTTCGGCAAGGCCGCGACCGCCGGCACCGGCGTCGGCCTGGCCAACGTGCGCGAACGCCTGCAGATGCTCTACGGCGGCAAGGCCACGCTGGCGATCACCGAGAACCAGCCCGGCGGCACGGTGGTCACGATCACGGTACCGTACCGCCCGGTCGAAGGCGCGGCGACGGCCGCCGCCGCCACGGCCTGAACCCCGTCAGGAACCCACGATGAACGACAACGCCCCCGTGCGCGCCGTGCTCGCCGACGACGAGCGCCTGATGCGCGACCAGCTCCGCGCCCGCCTGGCCGAGGTCTGGCCCGAACTCGAGATCGTCGCCGAGGCGCGCAACGGCCTCGAAGCCGTCGAGCTCGTCGGCCAGCACCGCCCGGACATCGTCTTCCTCGACATCCGCATGCCGGGGCTGACCGGCGTCGACGCGGCGCGCCAGATCGCCCAGCTGCCGCCGCGCGACGGCGGCGACGACGACGAGCCGCTGCCGGAGATCGTCTTCATCACCGCCTACGACCAGTACGCGGTCGAGGCCTTCGAGCAGGGTGTCGCCGACTACGTGCTCAAGCCCGCCGAGCGCGAGCGCCTGCAGCTCACCGTCGAGCGGCTGCGCAAGCGCCTGGCGGCGCGCCGCGGCGACGGCGACGAGGCCCCGACCGGGCCGAACATGCAGCAGCTGCTGCACCGGCTGGCCGCCCAGCCGAACCCGGCGGCCGCACCGCGTTACCTCGAGTGGATCCAGGCCGGCGTCGGCAACGCGATCCAGATGATCCCGGTGCAGGACGTGCTGTTCTTCGTCAGCGACGAGAAGTACACGCGCGTGCAGACGGCGCAGGTCGAGGCGCTGATCAGGAAGCCGATCAAGGAGCTGGTCGACGAGCTCGACCCGCAGCGCTTCTGGCAGATCCACCGCAGCGCGCTGGTCAACGTCAACGCGATCTCGGGCGTCACGCGCGACTTCCGCGGCCGCCAGATCGTCAGCGTGCGCGGCCACCCGCAGAAGCTGGAAGTCAGCCGCAGCTACAACGGCCTGTTCAAGGGCATGTGAGCGTGACGCGGCGCCGGGTGGTGCTCGGAGCCGCCGGCGTGGCGGTGCTGGCCGTCGGCGCCGGCGAGCTGATGCGCCGCTTCGGCCCCGCCGGGGTGTCGCCGCTCGTCGACGAACCGGCGCCACCGCTGGCCGGGCCGCGGCTGGACGATCCGGCGGCCGCGTGGTCCTCGGCCACGCTCGCCGGCCGGCCCTGGCTGCTGAACTTCTGGGCCTCGTGGTGCGCACCGTGCCGCGACGAGCATCCGCTGCTCGTGACACTGGCGGCCGAGCGCCGGCTGACGATGGTCGGCGTCGCCCACCAGGACCGCCGCGACGCCGCACGCGGCTGGCTGGCGCGCCAGGGCAACCCGTACGGCATCGTGCTCGAGGACGCCGACGGCGCGCTGGCCGCGCCCTGGCGGCTGCCGGGCGTGCCGGCGACCTTCGTCGTCGACGCCGCCGGTCGCGTGCGCTTGCGCCGCATCGGCGCGCTGCGCGCCGCCGACCTCGACACCTGGGTGCGGCCGCTGCTGAAGGAGCTGGGCGTCTAGGAGTCAGCGCTCGGCGCCGGCGCCGAGGCCTTGGCCGCGAGCGCGGCGCGCAGCTTGGCCAGGCGTTCGCGCGGATCCTCGCGGCCGGTGGACTCGTTGAGCTTCATCTCGGCGATGAAGCGGCTGGGCACTGCGGCGACGAGCTCGCGCCCCTTCTTGCGCCGGCGCAGCGTGCTGACGACCAGCGTGCGCCGGGCGCGCGTGATGCCGACGTACATCAGCCGGCGCTCCTCTTCCAGGCGCTCGGGCGTCATCTCCTCCTCGCCGGCGCGGAACGGCAGCAGGCCTTCGTTGACGCCGGCCAGCACGACGTGCGGCCACTCCAGGCCCTTGGAGGCGTGCAGCGTCGACAGCGTGACGACGTCCTGGTCCTCGCTGCGTTCGGCCAGGCTGATGATGACGGCGATCGTCTGCGCCACCTCCAGCACCGTCTGCTCGGGCCGGTCCTCGTCGCCGCCGGCGCGGCGCGCGATCCAGTCGACGAAATCGACGACGTTGCTCCAGCGCGAGGCGGCGATCTTCTCGCTCTCCTCGCCGTCGTGCAGGTGGCGCTCGTAGCCGATGTCGGTGAGGAACTCCAGCATCAGCTTGCGCGCCTCCTCGCCGCCGCGCGTGTGGCGCGCGCGCTCCTCCAGCGCGTTCACGTAGCGGCCGAACTCGTGCAACGAGTCGATCGCCTTGCCCTTCAGCGCGGTCTTCAGCGTCGGCGAGAACAGCGCCTCGAACAGGCTGACCTTCCACTTGCCGGCGAACTCGCCCAGCGAGGCCAGCGTCTGGTGGCCGATGCCGCGTTTGGGCGTCGTCACGGCACGCAGGAAGGCCGGGTCGTCGTCGGGATTCACCAGCAGGCGCAGCCAGGCGCAGAGGTCCTTGATCTCGGCGCGGTCGAACCAGCTCTGGCCGCCCGAGACCTTGTACGGGATCTGCGCCTGACGCAGCTTCTGCTCGAGGATGCGGGCCTGGTGGTTGGCGCGGTAGAGGATCGCGAAGTCGGCCCAGGCGATGCGCGCGTCGGCGCCGCGCAGCGCCTGGATGCGCGCGACGGCGCGTTCGGCCTCGTGCTCCTCGCTGTCGCACTCCAGCAGCCGCACCGGCTCGCCGTCGCCGAACTCGCTCCAGAGCTTCTTCTCGTAGATCTTCGGGTTCTGGGCGATGACGTTGTTGGCGGCGCGCAGGATGTTGCCGGTGGAGCGGTAGTTCTGCTCCAGCGGGATGACCTTCAGCCGCGGGAAGTCCTGCGGCAGGCGCTTCAGGTTCTCGATCGTCGCGCCGCGCCAGCCGTAGATGCTCTGGTCGTCGTCGCCCACCGCGGTGAACGGCGTGTGCTCGCCGACCAGCGCCTTCAGCAGCTCGTACTGCACGGCGTTGGTGTCCTGGTACTCGTCGACGAGGATGTGGCGGAAGGTCGATTGCCACTTCTCGCGCGCCTCGGCATCACGCGCCAGCAGCTTCAGCGGCAGCGAGATCAGGTCGTCGAAGTCCACCGCCTGGAACGCGGCCAGCCGCTCCTCGTAGCGCTTCATCACGACCGCGGCGACGCGCTGGTCCTCGTCGGCGGCGGCGCGCGCCGCGGCATCGCTGTCCAGGCCCTGGTTCTTCCAGAGGCTGATCGTCCACTGCCAGCTGCGCGCCACCGCGTTGTCGTTGCAGCCGCCGGCCTCGCGCAGCACGCCCAGCACGTCGTCGCTGTCGAAGATCGAGAACTGCTCCTTCAGGCCGAGGCGCGAGCCGTCGGTCTTCAGCATGCGCACGCCCAGCGAGTGGAAGGTGCTGATCGCCAGATCCTTGGCGGCGCGGCCGCCGACGATCTGCTTGGCACGCTCGCGCATTTCGGCGGCGGCCTTGTTCGTGAACGTGATGGCCGCGATCTGGCGCGGCTCCAGCCCGGCCTGCAGCAGGCGCGCGATCTTGTGCACGATGACCCGCGTCTTGCCCGAGCCGGCGCCGGCCAGCACCAGGCACGGGCCTTCCAGGTGATGGACGGCGGCGAGCTGGGCGGGGTTGAGCGTGGCGGGAGCTTCGGCCATCGGTGGCGGTGTCGGGGGCGGGCAAAAGGGGCGCGCATCATAGGCCTTGGCCGCCGGCCGTGCCGGGCCCGCGGCACGGCGCCGCTGCCGCCGGTGACCACGGCATGTTGCATAAATACACGCCGCCACCGACGTCGGGGAAAACACCAGGGCCGCCAGAGCGCCAACCCACCTGGGTCGCACGGGTTCGCCGACGAAGTTGGTGAAGCGGCGGTGTAGCAGGACTACAGTCCGACACACCACCATTGCTCGTCCGAATCATGTCCACGCCCCTCCGCGCCTTCCGCCTGCCCGCCGTCGCCGCCGCGGCCGCCCTGCTCGTCGCCTGTGGCGGCGGCGGCGGAGGCGGCGACGCCCCGCTGCCCGACGTCGACACCAGCAGCGTCACCGCCGCCGACCCCGGCAGCCCGCTGGCCGAAGGCTGGCAGCGCCGCGGCATCGCCCAGGTCTTCGTGCGCGGCTACCAGGACAGCGACGGCGACGGCAAGGGCGACCTGCAGGGCCTGATCTCGCGCCTGGACTACCTGCAGGCGCTCGGCGTCGGCGGCATCTGGCTGATGCCGGTCACCGCCAGCCAGGACGGCGACCACGGCTACGCGGTCAAGGACTACCGCGCGATCGAGCGCGACTACGGCAGCGTCGCGGACCTCGAGGCGCTGGTCGCCGCCGCGCACGCGCGCGGCCTGGGCGTCATCGTCGACTACGTGATGAACCACAGCGCCGCCCAGCACCCGGCCTTCGTGAACTCGCGTGCCGGCAGCACCAACACCTTCCGCGACTGGTACGTCTGGCAGAGCTCGCGTCCGGCCGGCTGGAACATCTACGGCGGCGACCCCTGGCGCTCGGCCAACGGCAGCTGGTATTTCGCGCCGTTCTGGGACCAGATGCCCGACTTCAACCTGCAGAACACGGCGGTCGTGGCCTGGCACCACGACAACCTGCGCTTCTGGCTGAACCTGGGGGTCGACGGCTTCCGCTTCGACGCCGTCGGCAACCTGGTCGAGAACGGCCCGGCAGCCTGGGAGAATCAGCCGCAGAACCACGTGCTGATGGCCGGGGTGCGCGACCTCGTCGGCGGCTACAGCCGCCGCTACATGGTCTGCGAAGGCCCGAGCGACCCGGCCGGTTACGCCGCCAGCTGCGGCAGCGCCTTCGCCTTCGGCTACCAGGGCCAGCTGATCGCCGCGGCCAAGGGCGACACGGCGGCCGTCGCCGCCGTCGCCGCCTACCCGGTCACGGCGCCGGCCGGGGCGGCGACCTTCCTGTCCAACCACGACAGCTTCGCCGGCCAGCGCCCCTGGGACCAGTTCGGCGGCAACGTCGCGCAGTACAAGCTCGCCGCGGCCACCTACCTGCTGCAGCCGGGCGTGCCCTTCGTCTACTACGGCGAGGAGATCGGCATGGCCGGCGCCTCGACGCTGGAAGGCGACCCCAAGCTGCGCACGCCGATGAGCTGGACGGCCGCCGGCGGCTTCACGACCGGCACGCCGTACCGGGCACGCTCGGCCAACGCCGCGACGCAAAACGTGCAGGCCCAGGCCGCCGACCCGGACTCGCTGCTCGCGTTCTACAAGGCGATGCTGGCGCTGCGCGGCGAGCGGCCGTCGATCTCGGCCGGCGACTACCTGCAGCCGCAGGCCAGCGGCACGCTGCTGAGCTTCCAGCGCACGCAAGGCGGCGAGCGCACGCTGGTGGTGCTGAACTACGGCACGAGCAGCGCCACCGCCACGGTCACCGGCCTGCCGGCCAGCGCGACGCTGGGCAGCCTGTACCCGAGCGGCGGCGGCGACACCACGGCCAGCGCCGGCGGCGAGGCCTCGATCACGATGGCCGCGCGCTCGGTGCGTGTGTTCGACGTGCGCTGAACCGGCGCGGGCGGCGGCCGGCACATGCCGGCCGCGGCGCTCTCAGCCCTCGCGCGTGCAATCGCGCTCTGCCCTTCGGCAGGCGCAGAACGCCTCCCGGCGCCCTGCGTCCGGCCTCAGAGCTGCTGCAGCACCTCGTAGCGCTTCTGCCGGTACTCCTCGTCGGTGATGAGGCCGTTGTCGTGCAGACGCTTGAGGGTGCGCAGCCGCTGCTCCTGATCCTCGTAGAAGCCCGCGTCACGCGGACGCTGCGGCGCCGGGGCCGGGGCGGCCGCCGGCGGGACGGCGGCGCCGGCCGCCGCGGGCGCCACCGGTGCGGCCGCAGCGGGAGCCGGCGTCGCAGCCCGGGGGGCCGGCGCCGCGGCAGGCGCCACCAGCAGCGACACCCAGTCGGCACGCACGCTGCGGCCGTTGGGCGCGGCGATGCGCACGCCGGCGTCGACCGGCGCCGCGCGGCGGCCGGGCTCGAACGCGACGCGCACGCCGGTCGCCAGGTACTGGCTCTCGAACGGCGCCCAGACCATGCCGGCGATCAGCTGCAGGCCGTCGGCGCTGCGGAACACGCGCCCGGTGGTCACGGTGCGCGGCACCAGCGGCCCGAAACCGCCGTGACGCCCGGTGACCGCGAACGCGACGTCCTGCCCGGGCTCGGCCTGGGCCAGCGCCTTGGCCAGCGCCGGCGCGAGCACGTCGAGCTCGTCGGCGGTGAACAGCTCGTCGTCCTTGACGGCGTTGCGCAGCGGCACGAGCAGGGCCCGCAGCTGCTCCGAGGGCACGACGGCCGGGTGCAGCGACGGCGCCGCACCGGGTTCGGCGCGCTCGATGCGCACGTAGTCGTGGGTCGCCGCCAGCACCGTCGACACCACGCGGTCGGCGCTGCTGTCGCGCAGAAAACGCTCGCTGCGCCCACCGGGCGCCTGGGCGAACGCGATCGAGGCGGCGCAGGCCAGCACGGCCGCGCAGGACACCGGGCGCCAGGCGCCGGACGGGAACGCACGCATCGACAAGCTCCTCATGTCTGGAGACGGCCAGTGTCGCACCCCGCGGCCCCGGGCGGCATGGCGCCGCCGCGACACGGCCGAGGGCGAGCCGCCGTAACAATCCTACATCAGCCCGCGGGGTATCACGCTAAGTCCTTGATTCGCAACGATTGACAAAGCCAACCAATAGAGTAAACCCGGTTTCATCGAGGTACACCGATGTATATTCTCTACATCGGCATGCGCCAGGAGCGCAAGGGTCGTGGTGGTCGAGCCCGATCCGGGGCGCGATGGCGGAGGTGCGAGAGGTGGCAGACGTCCGGTTGACGAACGTGAACAAGGCTTTCGGCGAGACGAAAGTGCTTCACGACATCAATCTGGAGATCCACGACGGCGAGTTCATGGTCTTCGTCGGGCCCTCGGGCTGCGGCAAGTCCACGCTGCTGCGCGTGATCGCCGGGCTGGAAGACATCACGTCGGGCGAGTTGCGCATCGGCGGACGCGTCGTCAACGACGTGCCGCCGGCCGAGCGCGGCATCGCGATGGTCTTCCAGTCGTACGCGCTGTACCCGCACATGACGCTGTACGACAACATGGCCTTCGGCCTGAAGCTGGCCAAGATGCCGAAGGACGAGATCGACCGCGCGGTGCACGGCGCGGCGAAGATCCTCAACATCGAGCACCTGCTGGACCGCAAGCCCAAGGCGCTGTCCGGCGGCCAGCGCCAGCGTGTGGCGATCGGCCGCGCGATCGTGCGCAAGCCCGAGGTCTTCCTCTTCGACGAGCCGCTGTCCAACCTGGACGCCGCGCTGCGCGTGCGCATGCGCTACGAGTTCGCCAAGCTGCACGAGAGCCTGAAGACGACGATGGTCTACGTCACGCACGACCAGGTCGAGGCGATGACGCTGGCCAACCGCATCGTCGTGCTGTCCACCGGCAAGGTCGAGCAGGTCGGCGCGCCGCTGGAGCTCTACGAGTACCCGGTGAACCTCTTCGTCGCCGGCTTCATCGGCTCGCCGAAGATGAACTTCATCAGCGGCGAGATCGTCTCGGCCGACGCCAGCGGCGCCAGCGTGCGCCTGCCTTCCGGCGCCGTGCTGCGCGCCGAGGTCGACGCCGCCGCCGCACGCCCGGGCGACAAGGTGACGCTGGGCGTGCGCCCCGAGCACTTCGAGCTCGGCGCGGAGCACAACACGATCGAGGTCGAGCTGACCTTCGTCGAGTCGCTGGGCAGCCAGACGCACGGCTACGTCAGCTGCGCCGGTGTCGACGAGGCCATGACCTGCGAACTCGGTGGCGGCTCGACCGCGATCGCCGGCGACCGGCTGAAGCTGGGCATCCCGCCGTCGCACTGCCACCTGTTCGACGCCGAGGGCCGCGCCTTCCGGCGCCTGTACCGCCTGCCGCAGCGCGAGGCCGCCTGACGGCGCCCCGCCCCGCGACGCTTTCGTTCCCACACCGTCAAGACAACGACTGAGGAGCCACCATGACGACAACCATCAAGCCGATCGCCGCCGCAGCAGCCATCGTCGCGTCCTTCGCCTTCGCCGGCGCCGC
This sequence comes from Rubrivivax sp. JA1026, assembly GCF_011065555.1. Taxonomy (NCBI): domain Bacteria; kingdom Pseudomonadati; phylum Pseudomonadota; class Betaproteobacteria; order Burkholderiales; family Sphaerotilaceae; genus Rubrivivax; species Rubrivivax sp. JA1026. The sequence continues at coordinate 296,508 of NZ_JAALCQ010000002.1, read as the reverse complement.
CAGCGCGCAGGAAGCCGGCAAGCTGCTGGTCTGGATCAACGGCGACAAGGGCTACAACGGGCTGCAGAAGGTCGGCGACGCCTTCACCAAGGCCACCGGCGTGCCGGTCACCGTCGAGCACCCGGAAGACGCCCCGGGCAAGTTCCAGCAGGCCGCCGCCGCCGGCAAGGGCCCGGACGTCTTCTGCTGGCCGCACGACCGCATGGGCGAGTGGGCCAAGTCGGGCCTGATCGTGCCGGTCAACCCGTCGAAGAAGGTGCGCGACGAGATCGAGGACACCGCCTGGAAGGCGTTCGGCTACCAGGGCAAGACCTGGGGCTACCCGATCTCGGTCGAGGCCATCGGCCTGGTCTACAACAAGGCGCTGGTGAAGACGCCGCCGAAGAGCTTCGACGACGTGATCAAGCTCGACAAGGAGCTGTCGGCCAAGGGCAAGCACGCCATCCTCTGGGACTACAACAACACCTACTTCACCTGGCCGATCCTGGCCGCCGGCGGCGGCAGCGTCTTCGGCCGTGACGCCAAGGGCGACTACGACCCGGCCAAGGTCGGCGTCAACTCGGCCGGTGCCGTCAAGGGTGCCGAGCTGCTGGCCTCGATGATCAAGAACGGCAACATGCCCAAGGGTTCGGGCTACGCCGAGATGGAAGCCGCGTTCAACAAGGGCGACGTGGCGATGATGATCACCGGCCCCTGGGCCTGGGACAACCTGCGCAAGAGCAAGATCGACTTCGGCGTCGCGCCGATCCCCGACGTCGCCGGCAAGCCCTCGCGCCCGTTCGTCGGCGTGCTCGGCTGCATGATCTCCGCGCCCAGCAAGAGCAAGGACGTGGCCAAGGAGTTCATCGAGAACACGCTGCTGAAGGTCGACTCGCTGAAGACGATCAACGCCGACGTGCCGCTGGGCACGCCGGCGAACAAGGCGTTCTTCAAGGAGCTCTCCAACGACCCCAACATCAAGGCGACGATGGAGAACGCCCGCCGCGGCGAGCCGATGCCCAACATCCCCGAGATGGGCCGCTTCTGGTCGTCGATGGCCTCGGCGCTGGAGAACATCACCAACGGCCGCCAGCCCCCGAAGGAAGCGCTCGACGCGGCCGCCGCGCGCATGCTCGGCAAGTAAGCCGGCACGGCCGGCCACCGGCGGGCGCCCGCGCGGCCCCGCCCGGTGGCACACGCACGGGGCGGCCTGGCGCCGCCCCGGTTCGAGCGACGGCGCCCGCGAGGGAGGCGCCACGGGACGACGATGGGACGAACCGACTGGGGCCGACTGCTGAAGTGGCCGTTCACGACGGTCACGGCGCTGGCCTGCCTGTGGCTGGTGTTCCGCATCTACGCCAGCGGCCAGCCGCTGTGGGCGGTGGCGCTGCTCGGGCTGTTCGGGCTGGGCTTCTTCGTCTACCTGTCCAACGTCGCCTTCGCCTACCGCTACCTGTTCCCCGGCCTGGCCGGGATGCTGGTGTTCGTCGCCTTCCCGCTGCTGTACACGGTGCAGATCGGGTTCACGAACTACTCCTCGTCCAACCTGCTGAGCTACGAGCGCGCCAGCGCCTACCTGCTGGAGCAGACGACACCCGGCGAAGGCCACGGCTGGGGCTTCACGCTGCATCCCGACGGCGAGCGTTTGCGGCTCGTGCTGGCGCCGGGCCAGGCCGACGACGACGAGGAACCCGAGACCCGCGCGGCGCGCAGCGTCGTCACGCCGGCGCTGACGCTGGGCGGCGCGCAGGAGCTCAGGCTCGAGCCGCTGGCCGCGTCGGGCTACACGCCCGGCGAACCGCTGCCGCTGGGCGCGGTGCTGAAGAACCGCCAGGCGCTGGCAGCGCTGAAGCTCGTGCTGCCCGACGGCAGCGCGCTGTCCTATGCCGGCGTGCGCGAGTTCGCGCCGCTGGTGCCGACCTTCACGCGTGAAGCCGACGGCGTGCTGCGGCAGACCGCCACCGGCGAGCTCTTCCGCGCCAACCACGACACCGGCTTCTACGAGAACGAGGCCGGCGAGCGCCTGCAGCCGGGCTTCAAGGTCGGCATCGGCCTGGGCAACTACCTGCGCATGGTCGAGGACCCGGACTTCCGCGGCCCGTTCATCCGCATCTTCGTCTGGACCGTCGTCTTCGCCGGGCTGACGGTGCTGCTGACGCTGGCCGTCGGCACGACGCTGGCGGTGCTGCTGAACTGGGAGGCGCTGCGTTTCCGCACCGTCTACCGCACGCTGCTGTTCCTGCCCTACGCGGTGCCGGGCTTCATCTCGATCCTGGTCTTCAAGGGCCTGTTCAACCAGAACTTCGGCGAGATCAACCTGATCCTGAACGCGCTGTTCGGCATCAAGCCGTCGTGGTTCGCCGACCCGTTCCTGGCCAAGGTGATGATCCTGCTGGTCAACACCTGGCTGGGCTACCCGTACATCATGGTGCTCTGTACCGGGCTCATCAAGGCGATCCCGTCGGACCTGTACGAGGCCTCGGCGATCTCCGGCGCCAAGCCGCTGACCAACTTCTGGAAGATCACGGCGCCCTTGATCGTCAAGCCGCTGACGCCGCTCCTGATCGCGTCGTTCGCGTTCAACTTCAACAACTTCGTGCTGATCGCGCTGCTCACCAACGGGCGGCCCGACTTCCTCAACACCAAGGTGCCGGCCGGCACGACCGACATCCTGGTGTCCTACACCTACCGCATCGCGTTCCAGGACTCGGGGCAGAACTTCGGGCTCGCCGCGGCGATCTCGACGATCATCTTCTTCCTCGTGGCGATGCTGTCGATGGCCAACCTGAAGCTGGCCAAGGTCAACGACGAACGGAAGTAGCGCATGGCCATCGTCACCGGCAAGTCGCAACGCTGGCGCCTGATCGGCGCGCACCTGTTCCTGATCACGCTGATCGCGGTGACGGTGTTCCCGCTGCTGGCCATCGTCTCGATCTCGCTGCGCCCGGGCAACTTCGCCACCGGCTCGCTGATCCCCGAGACGATCAGCTTCGAGCACTGGAAGCTGGCGCTCGGCATCCCGTACCAGGCCGCCGACGGCAGCCTCGTGCAGCCGCCCTTCCCGGTGCTGCGCTGGCTGTGGAACTCGGTGAAGATCGCCGGCATCTCGGCCTTCCTGATCGTCGCGATCTCGACGACCGCGGCCTACGCCTTCGCGCGGCTGAAGTTCCGCTTCAAGACGCAGATCCTGAACTCGATGCTGCTGCTGCAGATGTTCCCGGCGGTGCTGGCGCTGGTGGCCATCTACGCGATCTTCGAGGCCATCGGCAGCTACGTGCCCTGGCTGGGCATCGAGACCCACGCCGGGCTGATCGTCGCCTACCTCGGCGGCGTGGCGATGCACATCTGGACCATCCGCGGCTACTTCGACACCATCCCCGTCGAGATCGAGGAATGCGCCAAGGTCGACGGCGCGACGCACTGGCAGGCCTTCCGCTACGTGCTGCTGCCGATGGCGGTGCCGATCCTGATGGTGGTCTTCGTGCTCGCCTTCATCGGCGCGGTCATCGAGTACCCGGTGGCGTCGATCCTGCTGCGCCAGGAGCACAACCTGACGCTGGCCGTCGGCTCCAAGTACTTCCTCTACGAGCAACGCTACCTGTGGGGCGACTTCGCCGCCGCGGCGGTGCTGTCGGGCCTGCCGATCACGCTCGTCTTCCTGTTCGCCCAGAAGTGGATCGTCTCCGGCCTCACGGCGGGTGGCGTGAAGGGCTGACGCACCTCACCGGACTGCGCCGCATGATGTTCCGCCGCACCTTCGCCGCGCTCGCGGCCGCCCTTGCCGTCTCGTCCGTCTGGGCCGCCGACGAGCCCGCCGCGCGCCCCGGGCGCTTCGCCGACAACCCGATCGTCTACTTCGTCGTCACCGACCGCTTCGCCAACGGCAACCCGGCCAACGACGGCAGCTACGGCCGCACGCGCGAAGCCCGGCCGCAGGACGACATCGGCAGCTTCCACGGCGGCGACCTCGCCGGCATCACGCAGAAGCTGCGCGAAGGCTGGTTCCGCGAGCTGGGCGTCAACGCGATCTGGATCACCGCGCCCTACGAGCAGATCCACGGCTGGGTGGTCGGCGGCAGCAAGGAGTTCAAGCACTACGGCTACCACGGCTACTTCGCGCTCGACTTCACGAAGCTCGACGCGAACATGGGCACGCCGGCCGAGCTGCGCGAGCTGGTGGCCACCGCGCACGGCCAGGGCATCCGCATCCTGTTCGACGTCGTGATGAACCACCCGGGCTACGGCGACATCCAGAGCCTGTCCGAGTACGTCACCGAGCCCGAGACCGACAGGAAGCGCGGCATGCTCTGGAAGGGCTACGAGGCCGCGACGCTGCGCGACTACCACTCGTGGATCGACTACAACGACCCGGCCTGGCTGCAGTGGTGGGGGCCGGACTGGATCCGCTCCGGGCTGCGCGGCTACACCGAAGGCGGCAGCGACGACCTGACGAAGCAGCTCGCCTACCTGCCCGACTTCAAGACCGAGTCGGACAAGCCGGTCGGCCTGCCGCCGTTCCTGAAGAAGAAGGCCGACACCGAGGCGGTGGAGTTGCCCGACACGACGGTGCGCGGCTACCTCGTCAACTGGCTCTCGCGCTGGGTGCGCGACTACGGCATCGACGGCTTCCGCGCCGACACCGTCAAGCACGTCGAATACGCCTCGTGGACGGCGCTGAAGGACGCGTCGACGAAGGCGCTGGCCGAGTGGAAGGCCGCCAACCCGAAGGCCGCGATCGACGACGCGCCGTTCTGGATGACCGGCGAACACTGGGGCCAGGGCATCGCGCGCACGCGGCACTACGACATCGGCTTCGACAACATGATCAACTTCGACTTCCAGCGCCGCGCCGAGGCCAAGGGAGCCGAACTCGAGCCGGTCTACGCCGAGTACGCCCGCACGCTGGCCGCGCCGGCGACGCACAACGTGCTGTCCTACCTCTCCTCGCACGACACCCAGCTCTTCGACCGCAAGGCGATCCTCGACGGCGCCACGGCGCTGATGCTGGCACCCGGCGGCGTGCAGATCTACTACGGCGACGAGAGCGCGCGCCCCGACGGCCCCGCGGCCTACGGCGACCCGCAGCAGTCCACCCGCTCGGACATGAACTGGGCCAGCCTGGACACGGCGGCGCTGGCGCACTGGCGCAAGCTGGGCCAGTTCCGCGCCCGCCACGTCGCCATCGCACGCGGCCAGCACCGCCAGATCGCGGCCCAGCCCTACACCTTCGCCCGCGTGCTGCCCGAGGACCGCATCGTCGCGGCCATCGGCGCCCGCGGCACGGTGACGATCGACGTCGCCGAGGTCTTCGCCGACGGCACGCGCGTGCAGGACGCCTACGGCGGCGGCCGCGCGACGGTGGCGGCCGGCAAGGTCACGCTCGACGCCGACCCGCGCGGCGTGGTGCTGCTCGAAGCGCTGAAGTGAACCAAGGAGGCCGCGGGTGGGCGGCCCGTTCGAACCCCACCGAAGGAGCAAAGATGAAACGACTCGCCTGGATCGCCGCACTCGGAACCGCCGCCCTGCTCTCGTCCGGCCCGGCCGCCGCGCAGGACGCCGTCAAGGCCGCCGAGGTGCCGGCCGACTCGGTCTCGCTGCACTACTACCGCCCGGACGGCAACTACGCCGGCTGGGGCGTGCACTTCTGGGAATCGTTCGAGAAGGTGCAGGACGGCCAGGTCGTCGGCGCCAAGACCAAGTCCGACGCGCCGATCATGGGCATCACCTGGGGCAACCCGATGCAGCCCACCGGCAAGGACGGCTTCGGCGTGTACTGGCAGGTGCCGGCCAACGAGTTCCGCAACGGCAAGATCAACTACATCATCCACCGCGGTGACAGCAAGGACTGCGTGAAGGACTCGGCCTGGTTCCTGCCGCAGGGCCGCCAGATCTTCATCAACCAGGGCGACTGCACGGCCTACCTGACGCTGGAAGAGGCGCTGAAGGCACGCAAGTGACGCGGCCCGCGGGGGCCGGCGACACGGCCCCATGAAAAAAGGCGCTCCGTCGGAGCGCCTTTTTGCTGGCCGGACGGCCGCCCGAGGCGGCCGTCGCTCAGCTCGTCACCACCAGGCCTCGACCTGGAAGCCGATCGTGCTGCCGTGCGTGGCCGTGCCGAACTTGCCACCGGCGATCGCGCCGGCGTAGATGTCGCGCGCCGCCTCGTTCCACTTGGCGTAGGTGTAGAACAGGCGCAGCTCAGGACGCGCCCAGAAGCTCGGGCCCACCGCCAGCGTCGGCGCGATGGTGAACTTCGTCAGGTTGATCGTCTTCTGGTAGCTGGCGTCGTCGTTCGGCTTGATCCGGTCGTGGCCGAGTTCGGCGACGATGCGGAAGTAGTCGTTGATCGCGTAGACCGGACGCACGCCGGCGGACATCCAGGTGCCGTTGAAGCCGATCCAGTCGTTCTTCGGCGTGTCGGACTTCTGGTAGATGAAGGTCGCCATGCCGCCGAACTTCGGCGTCGTCTGCCAGTTCAGGATTTCGACGAAGCGCCACTTCTTGGCACCGTCGGAGTTGGCCACCTCGTCGGTCGCCGGGTAGCCGTAGTCGAACTGCGCGACGGTGCCCTTCGAGTACTGCAGCGCCGCCTTGTTGAAGCCGCCGAGCACGCCGCCCTTGAAGTGCTGGACCGTGAAGCCCCAGCCGTTGTTGTCGTTGGCGTCGACGCTGGTGTCGGCGGTGTTGTACTGCAGGCCCAGCGTCAGGTCGCCGTAGGCGCCCAGGCCGATGCCGCCGACGCGGAAGTCGTGCCGCGTGGCCGCCGTGTCCTGGCCCATCGTGTTGCGGAACAGCGCATAGCTGAGGTTCAGGCCGCTGTCGCCGATCTTGTAGCCCTCGACACCGAAGCCGGTGCCCGAGGTATCCCAGTAGTAGAAGTCGTTGATGTGGATGTCCTGGCGCTGGTAGTAGCGCTTGCCCACCCAGACCGCCGCACCGTTCATCATCGGCAGGTTCTTCACCTCGATGTAGTTCTGGCGCGCCGCGATGTCACCATCGTCGACCAGGCTCGCGTAGCTGTCGCTGTTGTCGTTGTTGTTGATCGAGTACGACAGCATGCCGTGGTAGATGAACTTCACGCCGTCCTTCTTGGACTCGAAGAGCTCCTGCGTGAAGCCGAGCTCGGCGTAGGTGTCGCATTCGTTGCCGAGGCGGTACTTGGTGCCGGTCAGCCCCGGCGTGCCCGGCAGCGCGAAGCAGACCTGGCCGCCGTCCTCGGAGTTGCTGCCGCCGCCCGAGCGGAGGTAGCCGTTGAAGTCCAGCGCGAACGCGCTGCCGCTGCACAGCGCGGCAGCGGCGGCGAGCGGAAGAAGTCGGGTGTGAAGGCGAGACATCATGAACTCCTCATTCGTGGTCTATTGGTGATGGGGACAGGAAGGGAATTCGGCGGGCGCCCGTCGTGCAAGCCCCGACCCGAATCGCGACCGTCGTCCAGGCGGTCGCGGCTGTGCCGTCGCGCGCGGGGTCTCGCGGTCCCCCGGCCCGACGGGCGCCTGGATGCCACGGCGCGTTCATGCGGCGTGGCCGGTTGAGCCGGCGCGGCGGCGCCGCGCCTCGATGGCCGCGGCGGCGCCATACAGCGCCGCGTACGGCTCGACGATCAGCGCCGTCGGGATCGCCTCGAGATAGGCGCGGAAACGCCCCTTGGACTCGAAACGCTCGCGAAAACGCGACGCGAAGAAGAAGTCGGCGAAGTGCGGCACGATGCCGCCGCCGATGAAGACGCCGCCGCGCGCCCCGAAGGTCAGCGCGACGTTGCCGGCAAAGCCGCCCAGCATCGCGCAGAAGGTGTCCAGCGTGGCGGCGCACAACGTGTCCTGGCCGCTGGCGCCGCGCGTGCCGATGTCCTCGGCCGTCAGCTCGGCGGCCGTCTCGCCGCGCACCCGGGCGACGGCGCGGTACAGCGTCGGCAGGCCGATGCCCGACAGCAGCCGCTCGGCCGAGACGTGGGCGAACTCGCCGCGCACGGTGCGCAGGACCTCGGCCTCGAAGTCGTCGGCCGCCGCCAGCGTCGCGTGCCCGCCTTCGCCGGCGATCGCGCGCCAGCCGTGCGCGGTCTCGAGCAGGCCGCCGACACCCAGGCCGGTGCCGGGCCCCAGCACGGCCAGCGTTCCGCGCGCGCTGGGCAGCGCGCCGTGGGCGCGCAGCTGCCGCGGCGCCAGCCCGGGCAGCGACAGCGCGAGCGCCTCGAAGTCGTTGAGCATCAGCAGGCCGTCCAGCCCGAGCGCGGCCTCACTCGCGGCGCGCGAGAACGACCAGGCGCTGTTGGTCAGCTCGATGCGGTCCTGCCCGACCGGCGTGGCGACCGCGAACGCGGCCCACGACGGCGGGCGCCAGGCAGCCCCGGCCGCGGCCTGCCGCTCGGCCAGGTAGGCGCCCGCGGCCTCGACCGGGCCGGGATGGTCGGCACAGCGCACGCGGTGGATGTCGCGCGGCGCGCCCCCGGGGCCGTCGACGAGCGCAAAACGGGCGTTGGTGCCGCCGATGTCGGCCACCAGCCACGTCTGCCCGGCCGCGGCGTCGAGGTTCACGACAATCCCTCCCCCGCCGCGCTCGACGAGGGCCGGCCGGCGCACACGGCGACGATCGGGTGATGGTTCACGCAAGCCCTCCTCGACTCGAACCAGGCGCGCCGGATCGGCGCCGCTGCGATGCACGGCAAGATGCTTGCAAAGCGGAGAAAAGGTAGCAAAACTACAAGTGCGCGACAAGCCAATGTTGCATGAGGGCAACTGAGGGCTTCCCCCTGACCCCAGGCTCGCCGGGCACGCGGCCTGCTTGGGCTTCCTTGAAGCAGGGCTGTCCTGGCCACCTTCTGGTGCAGGCACCCTTGGACGCGGATCTGACGGGATCGGTAGTCCGGCTACATCGTTACCCCGGCCGCACCGTCAGACGGCCCGGAGCTCGCCAACGGCCATGACGCCTTTCGAACACCCCCGCCTGATCGCCGACATCGGCGGCAACTACGCCCGCTTCGCCGTCGAGGCCGCCCCCGCGGTCTTCGGCCACGTCGCCTCGATTCCCTGCGCGGCGCACCCGGACTTCCATTCCGCGGTGCGCGCCTATCTGGGCTCGCTGCCGGCCGCGCTGGCCGAGAGCATCGAACACGCCGCCGTCGCCATCGCCAACCCGGTCGAGGGCGACCTGGTGCGCATGACGAACTACCACTGGCAGTTCTCGATCGAGCAGATGCGCGAGCGGCTGGGGCTGCAGACGCTGGTCGTCATCAACGACTTCACCGCGCTGGCGATGGCGCTGCCGCGGTTGTCCAACGCCCAGCGCCGCCAGGTCGGCCCCGGCGAGGCGCGCGAGCGCAGCGTCATCGGCGTCATCGGCGCCGGCACCGGGCTGGGCGTCTCGGGCCTGATCCCGACGGCCGACGGCTACATCGCGCTGGGCACCGAAGGCGGCCACGCCAGCTTCGCGCCGCGCGACGAACGCGAGATCGCGATCCTGCGCTACGCCGCGCGCCAGCACGAGCACGTGTCCTTCGAGCGCCTGCTGTCGGGCCCGGGGCTGGAGCTGATCTACCGCGCCGTCTCCGAAGGCCGCGGCGGCGAGCCGCTGGCGGCCACCGAGATCACACGCCGCGCGATCGACGGCGGCGACGCGCTGTGCCTGCAGGCGGTGGAAGCCTTCTGCTCGATCCTCGGCACCGCCGCCGGCAACCTGGCGGTGACGCTGGGCGCCTTCGGCGGCATCTACATCGGCGGCGCCATCGTGCCGCGGCTGGGCGAGTACTTCGAACGCTCGCCGTTCCGTGCCCGCTTCGAGGACAAGGGCCGTTTCAGCGACTACGTGCGCACGATCCCGACCTTCGTCGTCACCGCCGACAACGCGACCTTCGCCGGCGCCTCGGCGATCCTCGCCGAGCAGCTGCGGCGCATGGACGCGCAGCAGGACACCGCCGTGCTCGGCCTGATCCGGCGCGTGCGCAACAAGCTGTCGCCGGCCGAGCGCCGCGTCGCCGACCACGTGCTCGCGCACCCGCGGCCGACGCTGTCGGACCCGATCGCCGAGATCGCACGCGCCGCGTCGGTCAGCCAGCCGACCGTGATCCGCTTCTGCCGCTCGCTGGGCTGCGAGGGCCTGTCCGACTTCAAGCTGCGCCTGGCCTCCAGCCTGACCGGCACGATCCCGGTCACGCACACCCAGGTGACCGGCGAGGACACGATGCTGGAACTCGGCGTCAAGGTGCTGGGCAACACCGCGTCGGCGATCCTGCAGGTGCGCGACCAGCTCAACCGCGACGCCATCGACCGCGCGATCGACCTGCTGACCGCGGCCGAGCGTGTCGAGTTCTTCGCCGTCGGCCACTACGGCGTCGTCGCCGACGACGCACAGCTGAAGTTCCTGCGCTTCGGCGTGCCGTCGATGGCCGTCACCGAACACCGCCTGCAGGTGCTGACAGCCAACGTGATGCGGCCGACCGACGTCGCCGTCATCATCAGCAGCAGCGGCCAGGTCGAGGACCTGCTGGCGGTGGCCGACAAGGCCCACGAACGCGGCACGCCGGTGCTGGCGATCACCGCCAGCCAGTCGCCGCTGGCGAAGAAGGCCGACGTCGCGATCATCGTCGACCACCTCGAGGACCCGTCGACGCACGTGCCGATGATCAGCCGCATCCTGCACCTGCTCGTCATCGACATCCTGGCCGTCGGCGTGGCGATGCGCCGCGGCGCCGAGCGTGTCGCCGAGCTGCCGCGCGAGGAGATCGCCGGCTTCGACGAGGCGCCGCTGGAGGCGCCGCCGCCGGGCGCGCGCCGCGCCGGCCCCGGCATCAGCACCGCCGGCCCGCTGGCCCATCTGACCGCGCACAGCCGATAAAATCGCGGGCTCCGCCCCGAGGAGCGTTGCGATGGCGTCGGCCACCAGGCTCGGGGCGAGCCGCGGCGCCCGCCGCGGCCCCAGGCAACGGCGCTCGTCCCATTCCTCCGGAGTGACACGATGACCGCTGCCCTGCCCGCGATGCGCCTGTCGGGCCTCGAACCCGTCTCGATCGGCGACGGGACGCTGTTCGTCAACATCGGCGAACGCACCAACGTCACCGGCTCGCGCGCCTTCGCCCGCATGATCCTCGAAGGCCGCTTCGAGGACGCGCTGTCGGTCGCACGCCAGCAGGTCGAGAACGGCGCCCAGGTCATCGACGTCAACATGGACGAGGCGATGCTCGACTCGGCCGCGGCGATGGACCGCTTCCTGAAGCTGCTGGCCACCGAGCCCGAGATCGCGCGTGTGCCGGTGATGGTCGACAGCTCCAAGTGGAGCGTCATCGAGACCGGGCTCAAGTGCCTGCAGGGCAAGGGCATCGTCAACTCGATCTCGCTGAAGGAAGGCGAGGCCGAGTTCAAGCGCCAGGCGAAGCTGGTGCGCCGCTACGGCGCCGCCGCCGTCGTCATGGCCTTCGACGAGCAGGGCCAGGCCGACACCTACCAGCGCAAGACCGAGATTTGCGCGCGCGCCTACCGCATCCTCGTCGACGAGGTCGGCTTCCCGCCCGAGGACATCGTCTTCGACCCCAACGTCTTCGCGATCGCCACCGGCATCGAGGAGCACGCCAACTACGCCGTCGACTTCATCGAGGCGACACGCTGGATCAAGCAGAACCTGCCCGGCGCCAAGGTCTCGGGCGGCATCAGCAACGTCTCGTTCAGCTTCCGCGGCAACGACCCGGTGCGCGAGGCGATCCACACCGTCTTCCTGTACCACGCGATCAAGGCCGGCCTGGACATGGGCATCGTCAACGCCGGCATGGTCGGCGTCTACGACGACCTGGACGCCGAGCTGCGCGAACGTGTCGAGGACGTGGTGCTGAACCGCCGGCCCGACGCCGCCGAGCGCCTGATCGAGATCGCCGAGCGCGCCAAGGGCGCGGCCCGAGACGACTCGGCGCGCCTGGCCTGGCGCGCCGGCACGGTCGAGGAGCGCCTGGCGCACGCGCTGGTGCACGGCATCACCGAGTTCATCAGCACCGACACCGAGGAAGCCTGGCGCGCCATCGAGGCCCGCGGCGGGCGGCCGCTGCATGTCATCGAAGGCCCGCTGATGGCCGGCATGAACACCGTCGGCGACCTCTTCGGCCAGGGCAAGATGTTCCTGCCGCAGGTCGTCAAGAGCGCGCGCGTGATGAAGCAGGCGGTGGCCCACCTGCTGCCTTACATCGAGGCCGAGAAGCAGGCGCTGCAGGACGCCGGCGGCGACGTCAAACCCAAGGGCAAGGTCGTCATCGCCACCGTCAAGGGCGACGTGCACGACATCGGCAAGAACATCGTCACCGTCGTCCTGCAGTGCAACAACTTCGAGGTCGTCAACATGGGCGTGATGGTCCCGTGCCAGGACATCCTCGAGAAGGCGCGTGTCGAAGGCGCCGACATCGTCGGCCTGTCGGGGCTGATCACGCCCAGCCTGGAAGAGATGCAGCACGTCGCCGCCGAGATGCAGCGCGACGCCTGGTTCCGCGAGCGCGGCACGCCGCTGCTGATCGGCGGCGCCACCTGCAGCCGCGTGCACACCGCGGTGAAGATCGCGCCGCACTACGACGGCCCGGTGATCTACGTGCCCGACGCGTCGCGCAGCGTCGGCGTCTGCTCGGACCTGCTGTCCGAGGAGCGCCAGACGGCCTACGTCGCCGAGGTGCGCGCCGACTACGAGCACGTGCGCCGGCTGCACGCCAGCAAGAAGGCGACGCCGCTGGTGACGCTGGCCGCCGCGCGCGCCAACCGCGCCCGCCCCGACTGGGCGGCCTACGAGCCGCCGGCGCCGCGTGCGCCGGGCCGGCGCCTGTTCCGCCACTACGACCTGGCCGACCTGGCGCGCGTCATCGACTGGGGCCCGTTCTTCCAGACCTGGGACCTGGCCGGCCCCTACCCGGCGATCCTCGACGACGAGATCGTCGGCGAGGCCGCACGGCGCGTCTTCGCCGACGGCCAGCGCATGCTGGAGCGCCTCATCGAAGGCCGCTGGCTGCAGGCCAACGGCGTCGTCACGCTGCTGCCGGCCAACACGGTCGACGAGGACACGATCGAGGTCTACACCGACGACAGCCGCAGCCAGGTCGCGATGCGCTGGACGCCGCTGCGTCAGCAGGGCGAACGCCCGGTGATCGACGGCGTGCCGCGGCCCAACCGCAGCCTCGCCGACTTCGTCGCGCCGCGAGGCGTCAAGCCCGACTGGATCGGGATGTTCGCCGTCACCGCCGGCATCGGCTGCGAGGAGCGCGCCCAGCGTTTTGCCGAGGCCCACGACGACTACTCGGCGATCATGGTCAAGGCCCTGGCCGACCGCCTGGCCGAAGCCTTCGCCGAACGCCTGCACCAGCGGGTGCGCACCGAGCTCTGGGGCTACGCGCCCGACGAGGCGCTGGCCGTCGACGAGCTGATCGGCGAACGCTACCGCGGCATCCGCCCGGCGCCGGGCTACCCGGCCTGCCCTGACCACGGCCCGAAGCGTGCGATGTTCGAGCTGCTGAAGGCCTCGGAGATCGGCATGGGCCTGACCGAGAACCTGGCGATGACGCCGGCAGCCAGCGTCAGCGGCTTCTATCTCGCGCACCCGGAAGCGGGCTACTTCAACGTCGGCCCGGTCGGCGACGACCAGGTGGCCGACTTCGCCGCGCGCGAAGGCATCAGCCCGGAGGACGCCGAACGCCGGCTGGCGACGCAGCGGCGCTGAGGTCGCCGCGGCCGCGCAGGCCGCGGCATCCGCTCAAGCCACGCGGCCGAGCCCGCGCTGCAGCTGCAGCGCCTCGGCCGTCGCGGTGACGCCGATCGACGCGGCGCCGTCCAGGTCGGCGATCGTGCGCGCGACGCGCAGCGTGCGGTGCAGCCGCCGGCCCGACCAGCCCAGCTTCTCGGCCGCGGCCTGCAGGAAGCGCCGTGCGGCCGGCTCGGCGGCGCAGCAGGCGTCGGTGCGCGCGGCGTCGAGCAGGCCGTTGGGCTCGCCCTGGCGGTCCAACTGACGCTGGCGCGCCGCGGCCACACGGGCGGCGACCACCGCCGTGGCCTCGCCGTCGGGCGCGGCCATCAGCTCGGCAGGCCGCACCGCGGGCACCTCGATCTGCAGGTCGATGCGGTCCAGCAGCGGCCCCGACAGCCGGCCCTGGTAACGCGCCACCGCGTCGGCACTGCAGCGGCAGGCGCGGCCGGTGGCGGCGAAAGCGCCGAGCCAGCCGCAGGGGCAGGGGTTCAGCGCCGCGACGAGCTGGAAACGCGCCGGAAACTGCGCCTGGCGCGCCGCGCGCGAGATCGTGATGCGCCCGGTCTCCAGCGGCTCGCGCAGCGCCTCCAGTGCCGCACGCGGGAACTCGGGCGTCTCGTCGAGGAACAGCACGCCGCCGTGGGCCAGCGATATCTCGCCGGGCCGCGGCGGCGAGCCGCCGCCGACCAGGGCCACCGCGCTGGCGCTGTGGTGCGGCGAGCGCACCGGGCGGCGGCCGAAACCCGCGCCGTCGAGCGCCTGCGGCGCCAGCCCCTGCAGCGCGGCGGCGACCAGCGCCTCGTCGTCGTCCATCGGCGGCAGCAAGCCCGGCAGGCGCGCGGCCAGCATCGACTTGCCGGCTCCCGGCGGGCCGACGAGCAGCAGCGAGTGCTGGCCGGCCGCGGCGATCTCCAGCGCGCGCTTGGCCGCGGCCTGGCCACGCACGTCGCGCAGGTCGGGCGGCGCCTCGCCGGGCTCGGCCGGCGGCGGCAGCGCCGGCGGCAACGGCTCGGCGGCCTCGCCGGGCAGCAGCGCCTGCACGACCTCGAGCAGCGTCGCCGCGCCGCGCACGTCGAGCCCGGCGACACGCGCCGCGCTGCCGGCGCTGGCCGCCGGCAGCACCAGCGTGCGGCCGCCGCCGTCGCGCCGGGCGGCCAGCGCCAGGGCCAGCGCGCCGCGCACCGGGCGCAGCTCGCCGGCCAGCGACAGCTCGCCGGCGAACTCGCAGGCCGCCAGCCGCGGCGCGTCGAGCTGGCCGTCGGCGGCCAGGATGCCCAGCGCGATCGGCAGGTCGAAGCGTCCGGACTCCTTGGGCAGGTCGGCCGGCGCCAGGTTGACGGTGATGCGGCGGTTGTGCGGGAACGAAAAACCGCTGGACTGCAGCGCGGCACGCACTCGCTCGCGCGACTCCTTGACCTCGGTGTCGGCCAGGCCCACCAGCGTGAAGCTCGGCAGGCCGTTGGCGAGCTGCACCTCGACGTGCACCGCCGGCGCGTCCAGCCCGTCGAGCGCGCGGCTCATCACGACCGCCAGGCTCATCGTCCACCTCCCGGCGGCGATTGTCCGGCCCGTGCCGGGCGCGCACGGGGGGCCGGGACCGCACCAAAGGAGTGCACCAAAAGAGGGATGCACGGGCGCGTGCACACGCTGCCGGCGGTGGCGGCCCCGCCTCGACGGTGCAGTCACCTTTTGTAGCGACTGGCATGGAAGCTGCAGTAGCGGCTGCGGCACTCGTCACCTCCGCACTGCAGCCCCTCATGAAGAGACTGATCCCGGCCGGCCCCGACACCGCAGCGACTCCCGCGGTGCAGGCAACGGGCCGCGCGCATCCGGTGCCGAAGCACATCCCCGTCGCCAAGGCCGGCCACGTCCGCACGTCGCGCTCCGGCGCGCCGTCGGCGGGCGGGCACACGCAACCCTAGAGGAACCAGAGGACCGACCATGAAGATGGTGACCGCGATCGTCAAACCATTCAAGCTCGATGAAGTGCGCGAGGCCCTCAGCGGCATCGGCGTTCAGGGCATCACCGTGACCGAGGTGAAAGGCTTCGGGCGCCAGAAGGGCCACACCGAGCTCTACCGCGGCGCCGAGTACGTCGTCGACTTCCTGCCCAAGGTGAAGATCGAGGCCGCCGTCGACGAGGCCATCGTCGACCGCGTCATCGAGGCGATCGAAGGCGCTGCCCGCACCGGCAAGATCGGTGACGGCAAGATCTTCGTCAGCTCGCTCGAGCAGGTGGTTCGCATCCGGACCGGCGAGACCGGCTCCGACGCCCTCTGAAGGCGCGACCCGAGACCAACCAGAGAAACCACCCCATCATGAAGAAACTGCTCTCGATCCTGGCCGTGGGGCTCGCGCTCCTCGGCTCGGTGGACGTGGCGCTGGCACAGGATGCCGCCTCGGCCGCCGCTGCCGCCTCCGACGCCGTCTCCGCCGTGGCCGCGGCCCCCGCCGAAGCCGCCTCCGCAGTCGCCGAAGCCGCCGCCGAGGTGGCCGCTCCGGTGCCCAACAAGGGTGACGTCAGCTGGATGCTCGTCGCCACGCTGCTGGTGATCATGATGTCGATCCCCGGCCTGGCGCTGTTCTACGGCGGCCTGGTGCGCAGCAAGAACATGCTGTCGGTGCTGATGCAGGTGTTCGTCACCTTCTCGCTGATCACCGTGCTGTGGGTCGTCTACGGCTACAGCCTGGCCTTCACCGAGGGCAACGCCTTCATCGGCGGCTTCGACCGGCTGTTCCTGAAGGGCGTCTTCGACCCCGCGACCGGCGCGTTCGCGATGGGCGCGACCTTCAGCAAGGGCGTCGTGATCCCCGAGATCGTGTTCGTCGCCTTCCAGGCCACGTTCGCGGCCATCACCTGCGGGCTGATCGTCGGCGCGTTCGCCGAACGCGTGAAGTTCTCCGCCGTGCTGCTGTTCATGGTGCTGTGGTTCACCTTCAGCTACACGCCGATCGCCCACATGGTCTGGTACTGGATGGGCCCGGACGCCTACACCGGCCCTGAAGTCGTCGAAGCGATGAACGCCAAGGCCGGCATGCTGTGGCAGTGGGGCGCGCTGGACTTCGCCGGCGGCACCGTGGTGCACATCAACGCCGCCGTCGCCGGCCTGGTCGGCGCCTACATGATCGGCAAGCGCATCGGCTACGGCAAGGAAGCCATGGCCCCGCACAACCTGACGCTGACGATGGTCGGTGCCTCGCTGCTGTGGGTCGGCTGGTTCGGCTTCAACGCCGGCTCGGCCCTCGAAGCCGGCAACAGCGCCGCGCTGGCCTTCCTGAACACCTTCTCCGCCACCGCCGCCGCGGTGCTGGCCTGGTGCATCGGCGAAGCGCTGATGAAGGGCAAGGCCTCGATGCTGGGTGCCGCCTCGGGTGCCGTCGCCGGCCTCGTGGCGATCACGCCGGCCGCGGGCAACGTCGGCATCGTCGGCGGCCTGGTCATCGGCTTCGTCGCCGGCTTCGCCTGCCTGTGGGGTGTCAACGGCCTGAAGAAGCTGATGGGCGCCGACGACTCTCTGGACGTGTTCGGCGTGCACGGCGTCGGCGGCATCGTCGGCGCGCTGCTGACCGGTGTCTTCAACAACCAGGCGCTCGGCGGCCCGGGCCTGGTGACCGACTGGGTCACGGCCTCGGTCGGCTCCAACGACATCCTGACCCAGGTGCTGATCCAGGCCAAGGCGGTCGGCGTGACCATCGTCTGGTCGGCCGTCGTCGCCGCGGTCTCGTACAAGATCGTCGACCTGACGATCGGCCTGCGCGTCCCGGAGGAAGAGGAACGCGAAGGTCTGGACATCACCTCGCACGGCGAGACGGCCTACAACAAGTAAGCCGCCTGCTCCGCGACACCAGGGCCGCCTTCGGGCGGCCCTTTTTCATGGTGCGGACGGATGCGGGCGCGGCCGGGCACGCCGCTTGTGCTTCGCCCCGCCGTCCCCACGTGCCAGAATTTCCGCCCCACCCTTCCCGCCTGGCCATGGTCCCCAATCTCGTCACCGCTCTCACCGGCCCGATCAACGAGCTCGAGGCGCGCGTCCTGGAGTCGATGCCGGCGATCGAACGCTGGTTCCGGCTCGAGTGGATGGAGCACACGCCGCCGTTCTACACCTCGGTGGACCTGCGCAACGCCGGCTTCAAGCTCGCGCCGGTCGACACCAACCTGTTCCCCGGCAGCTTCAACCACCTGACGCCGCAGATGCTGCCGCTGGCGGTGCAGGCGGCGATGGCGGCGATCGAGAAGATCTGCCCCGAAGCCAAGAACCTGCTGCTGATCCCCGAGCGCCAGACGCGCAGCCCCGGGTACCTGGCCAACCTGCAGTGCCTGATCCAGGTCTTCAACCAGGCCGGCCTGAACGTGCGCCTGGGCGCGCTGGACGACGAGCTGAAGGCGCCGGTGCCGCTGGCGCTGCCCGATGGCGGCACGCTGCTGCTCGAGCCGCTGGTGCGCGCCCGCGGCCGCCTGGGGCTCAAGGACTTCGACCCCTGCACGATCCTGCTGAACAACGACCTGTCGGCGGGCACGCCGGCGATCCTCGAGGACCTGCACCAGCAGTACCTGCTGCCGCCGCTGCACGCCGGCTGGGCGGTGCGCCGCAAGAGCCGCCACTTCCGCAGCTACGAGGAAGTGGCCAAGAAGTTCGCCAAGCTGCTGGGCATGGACCCCTGGCTGATCAACCCGATGTTCGGGCAGTGCGGCCAGGTCGACTTCGGCGAGGCCACCGGCCTGGAATGCGTGCAGTCCGCCGCCGACCAGCTGCTGACCAAGGTGCGCCGCAAGTACAAGGAATACGGCATCACCGAGAAGCCCTTCGTCGTCGTCAAGGCCGACAACGGCACCGCCGGCATGGGCGTGATGACGGTGCGCGACGCCAAGGAGCTCGACGAGCTGAGCCGGCTCACCCGCGAGCGCATGAGCGTCGCCAAGGACGGCCAGCCCATCGGCGAGGTCATCATCCAGGAAGGCGTGCCGACGCACGAGCGCGTGGCCGATGCCGCCGCCGAGCCGGTGGTCTGCATGATCGACCGCTACGTCGTCGGCGGCTTCTACCGCGTGCACGGCGAACGCGGCATCGACGAGAACCTCAACGCGCCGGGCTCGGACGTCGTGCCGCTGGCCTTCGCCGAGTCGACGCAGCTGCCGCGTCCGGGCGCCAAGCCGGGCGCCAGCGCGCCGAACCGCTTCTACATGTACGGCGTCATCGGCCGCCTGGCGATGCTGGCCGCGGCCTACGAGCTCGAAGCCACCGACCCGGACGCCGAGATCTACGAGTAACCGAGCGCGGCCCGCCGGCGTGCGCGCGCACGTCGGCCCGGCTTTCGCTACGATCGCGCCGCACTGCGCGGCCGCGACGGCCGTCGTCTCGTGACCCCGCACCCGCCCACCCCCCGCACGCCTGCCGCCCTCGCCGCGCTCACGCTCGGCGCGCTGGGCGTCGTCTACGGCGACATCGGCACCAGCCCGCTGTACGCGCTGAAGGAGGTGTTCCACGCCGGCCACGTGCCGATGTCGCGCGAGAACATCCTCGGCGTGCTGTCGCTGATCTTCTGGACGATGACGATCATCGTCTCGCTGAAATACGTGCTGCTGATCCTGCGCGCCGACAACCGCGGCGAGGGCGGCCTGATCGCGATGCTGGCGCTGGCGACGACGGCCGTCGCCGAGAAGCCCCGGCTGCGCCGCGGCCTGCTGGCACTGGGCATGTTCGGCACCGCGATCTTCTACGGCGACGGCGTCATCACGCCGGCAGTCTCGGTGCTGTCGGCCGTCGAGGGCCTGGAAGTGGCCGCACCGCAGCTCGAGCACTGGGTCGTGCCGATCACGCTGATCGTGCTGACCGGGCTGTTCACGGTGCAGCGTTTCGGCACCGGCGGCATCGGCCGCGCCTTCGGGCCGGTGACCCTGGTCTGGTTCGCGACACTGATCGCGCTGGGCGCGCCGCAGATCGCCGAGCACCCGGGGGTGCTGATCGCGATGCTGCCGACCTACGCGCTGCACTTCATCGTCGACCAGCCGCTGATCGCCTTCATCGCGCTGGGCTCGGTGGTGCTGGTGGTCACCGGCGGCGAGGCGCTCTACGCCGACCTGGGCCACTTCGGCAAGCTGCCGATCCGCATCGCCTGGTACGGGCTGGTGGCGCCGGCGCTGGTGATCAACTACTTCGGCCAGGGCGCGCTGCTGCTCGAGGACCCGACGGCCGTCGAGAACCCGTTCTTCCTGCTCGCCCCCGGCTGGGCGCGGCTGCCGCTGGTGCTGCTGGCGACGGCGGCCACCGTCATCGCCTCGCAGGCGCTGATCACCGCGGCGTTTTCGGTGACCAAGCAGGCGATCCAGCTCGGCCTGCTGCCGCGGCTGCGTGTGGTGCACACCTCGGTGCGCGACACCGGCCAGATCTACGTGCCGTTCGTGAACTGGGGGCTGTACGCCTGCATCGTGCTCGCCGTCGGGCTGTTCGGCAGCTCGTCCAAGCTGGCCGCGGCCTACGGCATCACGGTGACGCTGGACATGACGATCACGACGATCATGACCTTCTTCGTCATCCGCCACGGCTGGAAGTACCCGTTGTGGCTGGCGCTCGGCGCGACCGGCTTCTTCTTCGCGATCGACATCACCTTCTTCGCCTCCAACGTGCTGAAGCTGCTGGCCGGCGGCTGGTTCCCGCTGGTCATCGGCATCGCGATGTTCACGCTGATGCGCACCTGGGTCGACGGCCGCCGGCTCGTCGCCGAGCGCCTGCGCGACGAAGCGATCGACCTGAAGAGTTTTCTCGAGGCGGTGTTCGTCAGCCCGCCGACACGCGTGCCGGGCACCGCGATCTTCCTGTCCGGCGAGGCCGGGCTGACGCCCAACGCGCTGATGCACAACCTGAAGCACAACAAGGTGCTGCACGACTTCAACGTCTTCGTCACCGTGCAGCACCACGAGGTGCCGTGGATCGGCTTCGACAAGCGGCTGGAGGTCGAGCCGCTGGGCCACCGCTGCTGGCAGGTGCGGCTGCACTTCGGCTTCATGAACGACCCCGACGTGCCCGAGGCGCTGAAGCTGCTTCAGGGCCGCGGCGTGCCGCTCGACGAGATGGAGACCAGCTACTTCCTGTCCCGCGACGCCATCATCCCCAGCCTGGGCAGCGGCATGGCGATGTGGCGCGAGAAGCTCTTCGCCAGCATGCACCGCAACGCGGCCGCGGCCGGCGACTTCCTGAACCTGCCGGCCAACCGCATCGTGGAGCTCGGCGCCAAGGTCGAGATCTGAGTGCCTGAGACGATGCGAGCGCGGATCTCGCTGCGCGACCTGTCCCTGCCCGCCGTCGTCGCCGGGTTCGTCGCCGTGCTCGTGGGCTTCACGAGTTCGGTGGTCATCGTCTTCCAGGCCGCCGCGGCCTTCGGCGCGACGCCGGCGCAGACGGTGTCGTGGATGTGGGCGCTGGGCCTGGGCATGGGGCTGACCAGCGCGGGCCTGAGCCTCTGGTACCGCCAGCCGGTGCTGACCGCCTGGTCGACGCCCGGCGCGGCGCTGCTGGCCACCGCCGGGCAAGGTTTCTCGATGGGCGAGGCGGTCGGCGCCTTCGTGCTCTGCGCGCTGCTGATCACGGCCGCCGGCGCCAGCGGGCTGTTCGCGCGCGTGATGAACCGGCTGCCGCAGTCGCTGGCCGCGGCACTGCTGGCCGGCGTGCTGGCGCGGTTCGCCTTCGACGCCTTCGGCGCGATGCAGCACGAGTTCACGCTGGTCTTCGCGATGCTGCTGGCCTACCTGGCCGGCCGGCGCTGGTGGCCGCGTTACGCGGTGCCTGGCGTGCTCGCCGTCGGCGCGGTGATCGCCGCGGCGCGCGGCCAGCTGCACATGGGCGGCATCGCCTGGCACTGGGCCGAGCCGGTGTTCACGATGCCCGAGTTCAGCCTGGCGGCGACGATCAGTCTGGCGCTGCCCCTCTTCATCGTCACGATGGCCTCGCAGAACCTGCCGGGTGTCGCCGCGCAGCGCGCCGCCGGCTACGACACGCCGGTGTCGCCGGTGGTCGCGACGACCGGCATCGCCTCGCTGCTGCTGGCGCCGTTCGGCGGCTACGCGCTGAACCTGGCGGCGATCACCGCCGCGATCTGCATGGGCCGCGAAGCCCACGAGGACCCGGCGCGGCGCTACTGGGCCTCGACGATGGCGGGCCTGTTCTACGTGGTCGTCGGCCTGCTCGGCGGCGCCGTCGTCGGCCTGATCGCCGCCTTCCCGAAGGAGCTGGTGCTGGCACTGGCCGGCTTCGCGCTGCTGGGCACGATCGGCAGCGGTCTGGCGATCGCGACGAAGGACGAGAAGAGCCGCGAGGCGGCGCTGATCACCTTCCTCGTCACCGCCAGCGGCCTGAGCCTGTGGGGCGTGGGCGCCGCCTTCTGGGGCGTGGTCGCCGGCGCGCTGGCGCTGGCCGTGCAACACTGGCGCCCCACCCGTTAGGACCCTGCATGGACCTGCTCTTCGTCGCCGACCCGCTGGAAGGCTTCAAGACCACCAAGGACAGCACCTTCGCGATGATGCGCGAGGCCGCGCGCCGCGGCCACGGCCTGCTGCACTGCGAAGCGCGTGCGCTGCGCTGGCACAGCGGCGGCAGCGTCGTCGCGACGACGCGCCGCATCGAACTCACCGGCGACGCACACGACTGGTTCCGCGTCGTCGAGACCGCCGAGACGCGCGTCGCCGACACCGGCGCCGTGCTGATGCGCCAGGACCCGCCGTTCGACAGCGAATACTTCTACGCCACGCACCTGCTCGGCCAGGCCGAACGCGAAGGTGCGCGTGTCTTCAACAAGCCGGCGGCGCTGCGCGATCACCCCGAGAAGCTGGCGATCATGGAGTTCCCGCAGTTCACGCCGCCGACGCTGGTGACCCGCGACGCCGCGGCGGTGCGCGCCTTCCATGCCGAGCACCGCGACATCATCCTGAAGCCGCTGGATGGCATGGGCGGCATGGGCATCTTCCGCGTCGGCGCCGACGGCCTGAACCTGGGCAGCATCATCGAGACGCTGAACGCCGGCGGCACGCAGACGCTGATGGTCCAGCGCTACCTGCCCGAGATCGTGCAGGGCGACAAACGCGTGCTGATCATCGGTGGCAAGCCGGTGCCGCACGTGCTGGCGCGCATCCCGCAGGGCAGCGAGATCCGCGGCAACCTGGCCGCCGGCGGCAAGGGCGTGGCCCAGCCGCTGACGCCGCGCGACCGCGAGATCGCCGAGGCGCTGGGCCCGGTGCTGGCGGCACGCGGGCTGCTGCTCGTCGGCCTGGACGTCATCGGCGAGCGCATCACCGAGATCAACGTCACCAGCCCGACCTGCTTCCAGGAGATCCAGCAGCAGACCGGCTTCGACGTCGCGGCGATGTTCGTCGACGCGCTGGAGGCGGCGCTGGCGGGGTGAGTCTGGCCGGCGGGGTCTAGCGGCCGGCGGGGTCTAGCTGAGCGGCCGGCGGGGTCAGGTCTCGCAAGACCTGACCCCGGACTTCTAGACCTGACCCCAGACTTCTGCGAGACCTGACCCCGGACTTCCGAGCGGCCGACGGGGTCAGGTCTCTCGAGACCTGACCCCGGACTCGAGCGGCGACAATCCCGCCATGGCCCTGATCACCCTCGCCGACGCCCACCTCGCGTACGGCCACGTGCCGCTGCTCGACGGCGCGGCCCTTGCCCTCGAAGCCGGCGAACGCCTGGCGCTGATCGGGCGCAACGGCGCCGGCAAGTCCTCGCTGCTGAAGATCCTCGCCGGCCTGGAGAAGGCCGACGACGGCACGCTGCAGCTGCAGACCGGCGTGCGCCGCGTCTACGTCGCCCAGGAGCCGGTGTTCGAGGCCGGCAGCACGGTCTTCGACGCCGTCGCCGAAGGCGTGGCCGAAGCGCGCGAGTTGCGTGCGCGCTTCGAGGCCCATGCGGCAGGGGATGACCTGGACGCGCTGCAATCGCGCATCGAGGCGCTGGACGGCTGGACCTGGGAGCAGCGCGTCGACGAGGCGCTGCAGCGCCTGCAGCTGGCGCCCGAGGCCCGCGTCGACGCGCTGTCCGGCGGCATGAAGAAACGCGTCGCGCTGGCGCGCGCGCTGGTCGCCGCGCCCGACGTGCTGCTGCTCGACGAGCCGACCAACCACCTCGACATCGACGCCATCGAGTGGCTGCAGGACCTGCTGACCGGCTGGCGCGGCTCGGCCGCCGGGGCGCGCGGCGCGATCGTCTTCATCTCGCACGACCGCGCCTTCATCGACGCGGTGGCCACGCGCATCGTCGAGCTCGACCGCGGCCAGCTGCGCAGCTACCCGGGCAACTTCGCCGCCTTCGAGGCCGCCAAGCAGCGTGAACTCGAAGCCGAGGCGCTGGCCAACGCCCGCGCCGACAAGCTGCTAGCGCAGGAGGAGGTCTGGATCCGCAAGGGCGTCGAGGCGCGACGCACACGCAGCGTCGGCCGCGTCGCGCGCCTGGTGAGGCTGCGCGAACAGCGCCGCGCGCGCCGCGAGGTGCTGGGCCAGGTGCGGCTGGAGCTCGACGCCGGCCTGCCGCCGGGCAAGATCGTCGCCGAGCTGCAGGACGTGACGATGCGCTACGGCGAGCGCACGCTGATCGAACGTTTCACCGCCACCATCCTGCGCGGCGACAAGGTGGGCCTGATCGGCCCCAACGGCGTCGGCAAGACGACGCTGCTGAAGCTGATCCTCGGCCAGCTGGAGCCGACCTCGGGCAGCGTGCGCCGCGGCACCAACCTGCAGGTCGCGTACTTCGACCAGATGCGCGCCGGGCTGGACCTGGACGCGACGCTGGCCGACACGATCAGCCCGGGCAGCGAGTGGGTCGAGTTCGGCGGCACGCGCAAGCACGTCAAGAGCTACCTCGGCGACTTCCTGTTCTCGCCGGAACGTGCCAACTCGCCGGTGCGCACGCTGTCCGGCGGCGAGCGCAACCGCCTGCTGCTGGCGCGGCTGTTCGCGCTGCCGGCCAACGTGCTGGTGCTCGACGAGCCGACCAACGACCTGGACATCGACACGCTGGACCTGCTGGAGGAACTGCTGCAGGGCTACGCCGGCACCGTCTTCCTCGTCAGCCACGACCGGCGCTTCCTCGACGACGTCGTCACCAGCACGATCGCCTGGGAAGGCGACCCGGCCTGGGGCGGGCGCCCGGGGCTGTGGCGCGAGTACGAAGGCGGCTACGAGGACTGGAAGATCCAGCGCGCACGCTCGCGCGCTGCCGCCGAAGCCGCGGCGCCGCCGCCACCGGCGCCGGCCGCCGCCCCCGCGCCGCGGCCGGCGGCGGTGCGCACCAAGCTCAGCTACAAGGAGCAGCGGGAGCTGGACGCGCTGCCCGCACGCATCGAGGCGCTGGAGGCCGAGCAGAAGCAGATCGCCGAGCGCCTGGCCAGCAGCGAGCTCTACGTCAAGGAGCCGCAGGCCGTCGCCGGGCTGCAGGCCCGCCACGACGAGATCGAGACCGAGCTGATGGCGGCGCTGGAGCGCTGGGAGACGCTGGCCTCGTTCGGTGGCTGAGGCTGGACGCAGGACGCCGGAAGGCGTCGTGCGCCTGCCGAGGGCCCGAGCGCGATTGCACGCGCGAGGGCTGAGCAGCAGACTCAGAACCAGCCGTCGCCGCCGGCGGCCGGATGGGTGCGCGAGACGATCAGCCCGGCTTGCAGGTACAGGCCGTTGAGCAGGCGCATCGCGCGGCCGCGGTCGAAACCCGGCCATTCGGCGATCTCGCGCAGCAAGCTCGCCGATCGCCGCAGCCGGTGCACCGCTGCGGCCTGGGTGCCGGCCATCTTCAGCGCCGACAGGTCCGCGCCCGGCGCCAGACGGTAGGCCGCGGGGCCGGCGATCTCGGGCAGCAGCTCCTCGCGCGCGCCGTGCAAGGCCAGTTCCCACAGCAGCGGACCCAGCGGCGCGTGGCATTCGGCCTCGCCGACACGCGCCCGGTCGGGGTCGCCAGGCGGGCGCAGCAGCGCCGGCTCGACGTGCAGCACACGCAGCGCGGTCGGGTCGCCGGCCAGCAGCTCGGCCGGCGCCACCGGGGTGTGCACCAGGCGCTGCGCCGGGAACACCGTCAGCGGCACGACACGCTGCCCGTCCTGCAGGTGCAGCAGCAGCGCGCGGCCGTGGCGCACGCAGGCGGCCAGCACCTCGAGCACCTCCAGCCCGTCGGCGTCGTGGGCATCGAAACGCAGCAGGTCCTGCAGCAGCGACGGGTTCAGCCCGGACAGCCGGCTGGCCCCGGCGTCGACGTCGGGGCGCCGGGAGATCTCGTCGAGGTAACGTCGGAACGCGCTGACGCTCAGCAGGTCGGGGACACCTGCCGGCAGCGTGGACTCGAACATGCCGCTCATGCCCGCCTCACTCGGAAGCCGTGGGACCGATGGTACGGACGCCCGGTGACAAGTGGAACGCCCATCAGCCGGCACGCGACAGCTGCTGCAGGCGCTGCCAGAAGCCCGGCTCCGACGAGGTGGCGAAGTTCACCCGCATCAGCGTCGTCGGCCGCCGCGTCGGATGGAAGAGCACGCCCGGCGCCGTCAGCCAGCCTTCGTCGAGCAAGTTCTGAGCCACTCGCTCGGTGTCGGCGCCGACGTCGATCCAGCCGAACAGGCCCTGCGGCGGCGTGACGAAACGGCAGCCCGCCGCCTCGGCCAGCGCCACGACCCGGTTGCGCGCGACCTCCAGCCGCGTGGTGATGCGCTCGGCATGGCGGCGCAGCAGGCCCTGCGACAGGCACCAGGCCAGCGCGTGTTCCAGCGGCCCCGGCGTGCCCAGCGAGCCGAGCAGCTTGGTGTCGATGAACCGTTCGACCAGCGCCGGCGCCGCGGCGACGAAACCGACGCGCCACTGCGGCGTCAGGATCTTCGAGAAACCCGAGACGTAGACCGTGCGCCGCAGACCGTCGAGCTGCGCCAGGCGCGGCGCGTGGGCCGGTGCCAGCCAGGCGTAGGTGTCGTCCTCGACGACGACGAAGTCGTGGGCCTCGGCCAGGCGCAGCACCTGGTGCGCGGCGGCCGCGGTCAGCGAGGTGCCGGTCGGGTTGTGCAGCACCGAGACGGTGACGTACAGCCGCGGCCGGTGCTCGCGCGCCAGCGCCTCCATCGCCGCCAGGTCGGGGCCGTCGGCAGCACGCGGCACCGGCAGCAGGCGCATGCCGGCGGCCGTCAGGCGCGCGAACTCGACCGACCAGCCGGGCTCGTCGACCAGCACCGCGTCGCCCGGGCGCAGCAGCGTGCGCGAGACGATGTCCAGCCCGTGCGTCGCGCCGATCGAGGTCATGATCTGCGCCGGCGACGCGGCGATGCCCAGGTCGGCCAGGCGCTGCGCCAGCGCCTCGCGCAGCGCGGCGTCGCCGGCCGGCTCGCCGTAGCGCAGCCAGGCGCCGGTGTCGCCGCCGCCCAGGCGGCGCAGCGCACGCTGCAGCAGTTCGCCGTCCAGCCACTCCTGCGGCAGCGTGCCCATGCCGGGCGCCGGCCGGCCCGACTGCGCCTGGAACATGCTGCGGATCAGCGCCGTGGCGTCCACCGGCAGCGGCATCGGCGCCGCGGCGCGCGACGCGGGCAGCGCGCGCGCCGGCTGCGTCTCGCGCACGAAAAAACCACGCTGCGGCCGGGCCTCGACCAGGCCGCGCGCCTGCAACCGCTCGTAGGCGCCGACGACGGTGCTGGCGCTGACACGGTGCCGGCGCGCGCAGTCGCGCACCGACGGCAGGCGTGCGCCCGGCGCCAGCAGGCGCTGGGTGATGCGCTCGGTGAAACGGGCGGCCAGTTGTTCGGCCAGCGTCTCGCCGGCGGCGCGCGCCAGCACGGGGGTCTCGTCCATCGCCGTCGGTGGCTGTATCGGTGGCGACATCGATACAGATCGTGGTTGTGTACCGGGAAAGTGTACTGACACTGTGCTGCTTGTCGACCCTAGACTGCGGCCATGACGATGCCGCCCCCTGCCCGAGACGCCCGCCGCGGCCTGTGGCTGGGTCTGCTCGCCGTCGTCGTCTTCGGCATGACGCTGCCGGTGACGCGGCTGGCGGTCGGCGACGCGTCCGACCCGCAGCTGCCGCCGGGTTTCGTCACCGCCGCACGCGCGGCGATCGCCGGGCTGTGCAGCGCGGCCTATCTGCTGGCGGTGCGCGCCCGGCCGCCGCGGCGCTCGCTGTGGCCGGCGCTGGCGGTCTGCGCCGCCGGCTCGGTGGTCGGGTTCCCGCTGTTCAGCGCGCTGGCGCTGCGCCAGGTCGACGCGATGCACGCCGCCGTCATCAGCGGCGTGCTGCCGCTGGCCACCGCCGTCGTCGCCGCGATCTGGCTGCGCCAGCGGGCATCGGCGGGCTTCTGGGCTTGCGCCGTGGCCGGCTGCGCGCTGGTGCTGGGCTTTGCCGCCTGGAGCGGCCACGGCCGCGTGCAGGCGGCCGACGGGCTGCTGCTGCTGGCCTTGTTCAGCGCTGCGGCGAGCTACGTCGCCGGCGCACGGGTCTCGCTGGAGATCCCGCCGGCGCAGACCGTCTGCTGGGCGCTGCTGTTCATGCTGCCGCTGACACTGCCGGCCGCGCTGCTGCAGTGGCCGGCCGCGCCGGTGCGCGCCGGCGCCTGGGCGGCGCTGGGCTACGTCGCGCTGTTCTCGATGTGGCTGGGCTTTTTCGCGTGGTACCGTGGCCTGGCCCTGGGCGGCGTGCTGCGTGTCAGCCAGGTGCAGCTGCTGCAGCCTTTCGTCGCCCTGCTGGCCGCCGTGCCGCTGCTGGGCGAGACCCTGGATGCGGCCACCGTCGGCTTCGCCGCCGCGGCGGTGGGCCTGGTGGCGCTGGGGCGCCGCTTCTCGGCGGCACCCGCGGCCGCGCCCCGCGCGCCGTCGCCGGCATGGCCGCCGGCCGAACCCGATCCCGAACCTGGAGCAATGATCCGATGAGCTGGCAGATGGCCCGCCGCGCCGAGCGGCTGAATCCTTCGACGATCCGCGAGATCCTGAAGCTGACCGAGAAGCCGGGCATCGTCTCGCTGGCGGGCGGCCTGCCGGCGGCCGACGGTTTCCCGGTCGAGGCGATGGCCGAGGCCACCGCCCGCGTCTTGCGCGACAGCGGCCGCGAAGCGCTGCAGTACGCCGCCAGCGAAGGCTACGGTCCGCTGCGCGAATGGATCGCCACGCGCCTGGCGGCGCAGGGCCTGGACGCCGATCCGGCGCGCATCCTCGTCACCACCGGCTCGCAGCAGGGGCTGGACCTGGTCGGCAAGGTGATGATCGACCCGGGCAGCCGCGTCGCCGTCGAGTCGCCCACCTACCTCGGCGCGCTGCAGGCCTTCAACGCCTACGAGCCCGAGTTCGTCGCCGTCGACGGTGACGATCAGGGCCCGCGCCCGGAAGGTCTGGCGGCCGTTGCCGGCGCCCGTTTCATCTATCTGCTGCCCAACTTCCAGAACCCGAGCGGCCGCTGCCTGAGCGACGAGCGCCGGCGTGCGCTGGCCGCCGCGGCGGCGGCTGCCGGCCTGCCGATCGTCGAGGACAACCCCTACGGCGACCTCTGGTACGACGAAGCGCCGCCGGCGCCGGTGTCGGCACACGCCGGCGACAACGCGCTCTACCTGGGCTCGTTCTCCAAGGTGCTGGCGCCGGGCCTGCGGCTGGGCTGGATGCTGGCGCCGCGCGCGCTCTTCCCCAAGCTGCTGCAGGCCAAGCAGGCCGCCGACCTCCACACGCCGGGTTTCAACCAGCGCATCGTGCACGAGGTCGTGAAGGACGGCTTCCTGGACCAGCACGTGCCGACGATCCGCGCGCGTTACGCCGCGCACCGCGACGCGATGCGCGCCGCGCTGGAAACACACCTGCCCGCCGGCTGCCGCTGGCAGGTGCCCAACGGCGGCATGTTCTTCTGGGTCGAGCTGCCGGCCGGCCTGGACGCGACGGCGCTGCTGCCGGCCGCGGTGGCCGCCGGCGTCGCCTACGTGCCGGGCGCGCCGTTCTTCGCCGACGGCGGCCACACCAACACGCTGCGGCTGAGTTTCGTCACCGTGTCGCCGGAGCAGATCGAACGCGGCATCGCGCTGCTCGGCGAGGTGCTGAAGGAGGCGGCGAAATGACCACACGCCGCTTCCACCAGGTCGACGTCTTCGCCGCCGAGGCGACCCAGGGCAACCCGCTGGCCGTCGTGCACGACGCCGACGGGCTGGACGACACGCAGATGGCCGCGTTCGCGCGCTGGACCAACCTGTCCGAAACGACCTTCCTGCTGCCGCCCACCGAGCCGGGCGCCGACTACCGGGTGCGCATCTTCACGCCCGGCGGCGAGCTGCCGTTCGCCGGCCATCCGACGCTGGGCAGCGCCTGGGCCTGGCGTGCCGCCGGCGGCACGCCGCGTGAAGCCGGGTTCGTCGTCCAGCAGTGCGGCATCGGCCTCGTGCGGCTGCGCCAGGCCGGCGGCCGGCTGGCGTTCGCGGCACCACCGCTGCTGCGCAGCGGCCCGGCCGACGCGCCGACGCTGGCGCAGGCCGTGCACGCGCTGGGCGTGGCGCCGGAGGACGTCGTCGGCCACCAGTGGGTGGTCAACGGCCCCGAGTGGCTGGCGATCCGGCTGCGCACACGCGCCCAGGTGCTGGCGCTGAAGCCCGACATGGCGGCGATGGGGCGGCTGAAGCTCGGCGTCGTCGCCGTCGACGACGACGGCGAGACCGCCGCCGAGGTGCGCGCCTTCGTGCCCGGCATCGGTGTCGCCGAAGACCCGGTGACCGGCAGCCTGAACGCCGGGCTGGCGCTGTGGCTGATCGGCAGCGGCGTGCTGCCCGGGCGTTATGTCGCCGCGCAGGGCACGGCGCTGGGGCGCGCCGGGCGGGTGCACGTCGAATCCGACGGCGACACGGTCTGGATCGGCGGCGAGGTCACGCCCTGCATCGAAGGCCGCGTCACGCTCTGAAGGGACCGCATGCAACCCACCGAAGAACTGTTCCGCGACGACGCGACGCTGGCCGAATGCGACGCGACGGTGCTGGCCGTCGAGACCGACGGCGGCATCGTGCTCGACCGCACGGTGTTCTACCCGCAAGGCGGCGGCCAGGCCGGCGATGCCGGCGAGCTGCTCGCCACCGACGGCCGCCGCGTCGCCATCGCCGACACACGCAAACACCCCGAGCACCCGGGCGTCGTCGTGCACCGCGCGGCCGAAGGCGCCGACCTGTCGTGGCTGGCGCCGGGCACCGCCGTGCGCGCGGCGATCGACGTCGCGCGCCGCCAGGCGCACCGGCGGTTCCACAGCGCGACGCATCTGCTGTGTGCGCTGGTGCCGCAGCCGGTGGACGGCTGCTCGATCACCGCCGGCTACGCGCGGCTCGACTTCCACATGACCGAGCCGCTGGACAAGGACCTGCTCGGCGCCGGCCTGGCGCGCCTGGTCGCCGAGGCGCGGCCGGTGCACACCCGCTGGATCTCGGAGGACGAGCTCGACGCCAACCCGCAACTCGTGCGCAGCATGAGCGTGCAGCCGCCGCGCGGCCAGGGCCGCGTGCGCCTGGTCGAGATCGAGGGCCTGGACCTGCAGCCCTGCGGCGGCACGCACGTCGCCAACACGGCCGAGATCGGCGCCGTCGTCGTGACCAAGATCGAGAAGAAATCAGCCAAGACGCGGCGCGTCGTGCTCGGCTTCGCGGACACCTGAAACGAAATCGGCGAAGCGGGCCGGAACCTCGCTTCGCCGACGGGCGTGGGATCAGCGGCGCCGCAGCGCCGCGGCGATCACTTTTCCTTGAACTTGTCGTGGCAGCCCTTGCACGAGCCGCCGGTCTCGCCGACCGCGGCCTTGATCTGGGCGAAGTCACCGGTCTTGCCGGCCGCGTCGAGCTTGTCGATCGCGGCGACGTACTTGTCGGCGGCGGCCTTGAAGCCGGCGGCGTCGCTCCAGACAGCGGCCTTGGCTTCGGTGCCATGGCCCTTGTCGGTGCCCGGGCCGAAGGCCGTCAGCGGCAGCTTGGCCAGCGTCGAGACGATCGCGATGTTCTCGGCGGCGACCTTGGCATCGAACGGCGCCTTGCCCTGGGCCATCGCGGCAACGCGGCCGAAGTGGCTGGCGATCAGCGTGAACGCGCTCTGGCGGTACTCGATCGCGTCACCGGGCTTCTGGAACTGCGCGGCGGCGGGCAGGGCGGTGACCAGGCCGGCCACGGCAGCGGCGGCGAGGGACATCTTTTTCATGCAGGCACTCCGTTGGGGTTATGCGTGAACGCTCGGGCACGGGGCCCGGCGGCGCGAGTCTAAAGCCCCCACGATCGATACCGCCCCGGGTTTCGACAAACTCGGCGCGGATCGCCGGCATTCGGCCGCGGCGCCCCGGGATGGGGTTATGGTTGCACCTCCCACCTCGAAGAAGGAGCCCCCGCACCCCATGGCCGCGCCCGACCTCTCGCCCCGCCCGACCCGCATCTGGGACCTGCCCACGCGCCTGTTCCACTGGGCGCTGGCCGCCTCGATCGTCGTCTGCTTCGTCAGCGGCAAGATCGGCGGCAACGCGATGGAGTGGCACTTCAAGGCCGGTTACGTCGCCTTCGGGCTGATCGCCTTCCGCCTCGCCTGGGGCCTGGTCGGCGGCCGCTGGTCGCGCTTCGTCAACTTCATCTACGCGCCCGGCACGGTCCTGCGCTACCTGAAGGGCCGCTCGCGGCCCGAGGAGATGATCGAGGTCGGCCACAACCCGCTGGGCAGCTTCTCGGTCTTCGCGCTGCTGGGCATCGTGTCGATCCAGGTCGCCACCGGCCTCGTCGCCGACGACGAGATCGCCAACACCGGGCCGCTGTGGCGTTTCGTCGAAAGCGAGACCGCGCTCGACGCCACGTCCTGGCACAAGGGGCCGGGACAGTGGATCATCATCGCCCTCGTGTCCCTGCACATCGCCTCGATCGTGTTCCACCGCCTGCGCGGCCACAACCTGGTGCTGCCGATGCTCACCGGCGACAAGCCGCTGCCCGCCGGCACGCCGGCCAGCGCCGACGGCTGGTCGCAGCGCCTGCTGGCGCTGGTGCTCGGCGCCGCGGCCTGGGCGCTGGTCAGCTGGGTGGTCTCGCTCGGCGCGCTGAACTGACGCCGTGGACACGCCCGACATCCAGCTCGTCGAACCCGCCGCCGGCGACGAGACCCTGCTGGACGCGGCACGCGAGATCCTGCGCGAATACGCCGAGGGCCTGGACATCGACCTGTGTTTCCAGTCCTTCGACGAGGAGCTGGCGCAGCTGCCCGGCGACTACGCCGCGCCGGACGGCGCGCTGCTGCTGGCGTTGGTCGACGGCCAGGTCGCCGGCTGCGGCGCGTTCCGCGCGCTGGCCGACGTCGACTACACCAACGCCTGCGAGATGAAGCGCCTGTACGTGCGGCGCGCCTTCCGCGGCTTCGGCATCGGCCGCATCGTCGCGCAGGCGCTGCTCGAACGTGCGGTGCAGGCCGGCTACTCCAACATGCTGCTCGACACGCTGGACGACATGGAGGCCGCGCGCGGCCTCTACGAGTCGCTCGGCTTCGAGGAGATCCCGCCCTACTACTACAACCCGATTCCGGGGGCGCACTACCTGCGCGCCGACCTGGCCGACGGTCTGACACGCTGGTGACCCGATGACCCCTTCCGCCCTCGAACTGCGCGCCGGCGAGCTGCGCCTGGCCCTTCGCCCCGACCTCGGCGGCGCTATCGCCGGCCTCTGGCTCGGCGAGCTGCCGGTGCTGCGCAGCACCGAGCCGGCCGAGCTGGCGAGTTCGCGCCTCGCCGCCTGCTACCCGCTGGTGCCCTACTCCAACCGCCTGGGCTACCGCCGCCTGCGCTGGCACGGCCACGACCACACGACCGCGCCGAACGAGGCCGGCAGCCCGCACTCGCTGCACGGCATCGCCTGGCAGCGCGGCTGGGAGGTGCTGGAGGCCGACGCCGCCAGCGCCACGCTGGGCCTGGTGCACCCCGGCGACTCGCACTGGCCGTTCGCCTTCGAGGTGCGGCAGCGTTTCGTGCTCGAGCCCGACGCGCTGAAGGTCTCGCTGGAACTGCGCAACACCGGCGCCGAGCCGCAGCCGGTCGGCCTGGGCTGGCACCCTTACTTCCCGAAGCGCGCGCGCAGCCGGCTGCATGCCGAGGTCGCCCAGCGCTGGGACAGCGACCCCAGCGGCCTGCCGACGCGCGCCGTGCCGCAGCCGGGCATCGACGCCGACGTCGCCCACCTGAGCTTCGACCACTGCTTCGACGGCTGGCGCGGGCCGGCGCGCATCCGCGACGAGAAGCTGTCGCTGCGCCTGACGTCGTCGATGTCGCGCCTGGTGGTCTACACGCCGCCGACCAAACCCTACTTCTGCGTCGAGCCGGTGAGCCACGTCAGCAACGCCGTGCACATGGCCGACCCGCTGGCCCACGGCCTGGTCGACGTCGCGCCGGGCGCCGGCACCGAAGCCTGGATGCGGCTGGACATCGCCCCCGTCTGAGGCCATGCAGGTCGACGCGCTGCCCGTCGCGCCCTGCGGCACCGGCGAGTCGCCGTTCTGGTGGCCCGAGCAGGGCGCGCTGTACTGGTGCGACATCCCGGGCCGGCGCGTGCACCGCTGGCGCGCGCGCGACGGCGTGCATGACAGCTGGGACCAGCCCGAAGACGTCGGCTGCATCGCGCCGCACCTGGACGGCGGCCTGATGCTGGCGCGCCGCGACGGCCTGTTCCGCCTGGACCTGGCCACCGGCGCGACGCAGCGCCTGGCGCCGCCGCCCTACGACCGCACCTCGCAGCGTTTCAACGACGGCAAGGCCGACCCGCAGGGCCGCTTCTGGGTCGGCACGATCTGCGAGCCGCGGCTGCCGCCGCGCGCCGCGCTGTACCGCTGGGCCGACGGCGCACTGGACCCGCAGCTCGACACCGCCAGCACCAGCAACGGCCTGGCCTGGAGCCCCGACGGAGCGACGATGTACTGGTGCGACACGCAGGCCCACCGCATCGAGGCCTTCGACTTCGACGCCAGCGACGGCTCGCTGTCGCGGCGCCGGGTCTTCCACCAGTTCCCGCCGAAGCCCGCCGACGGCTCGCTGGCCGGCTACGGCGGCCGGCCCGACGGCGCCGCGGTCGACGTCGAGGGCGGCTACTGGGTGGCGATGTACGAGGGCGCGCGGCTGCTGCGTCTCGCGCCCGACGGCCGCGTGCTGGCCGACCTGGCGCTGCCGGTGCGCTGCCCGACGATGCCGTGTTTCGGCGGTGCCGACCTGCGCACGCTGTACGTCACCAGCGCCATGCCCAAGGGCGACGCCGGCCCGCTGGACGGCCGTGTGCTGGCGCTGCGCGTGGACGTGCCCGGTTTGCCGGTGAACTTCGTGCACGCGTGAAGCCCGCCAACGAGGATCGCGCGCGCCGCTGGGCGCGCCTGAGCGAAACACGCGACTGGGACCTGGTCGTCGTCGGCGGCGGCGCCACCGGCCTGGGCGTGGCGCTGGACGCCGCGGCGCGCGGCTTCTCGGTCGCGCTCGTCGAGTCGCACGACTTCGCCCAGGGCACTTCGTCGCGTGCCACCAAGCTCGTGCACGGCGGCGTGCGCTACCTGGCGCAGGGCAACGTGAACCTGGTGCGCGAGGCGCTGCACGAACGCGCGGCGATGCTGTCCAACGCGCCGCACGTCGCCCAGCCGCTGCCCTTCGTGATGCCGGGCTACCACTGGTGGGAGCGCGGCTTCTACGGCACCGGGCTCAAGCTCTACGACGCGCTGGCCGGCGCACGCGGCCTGGGCGCCACCGAGTGGCTCGGCAGCGGGCAGGTGCGCACGCTGCTGCCCGGCGTGCAGCCCCGCGGGCTCTGGGGCGGCGTCAAGTACTGGGACGGCCAGTTCGACGACGCCCGCTACGCCGTGCTGCTGGCGCGCACCGCGGCCGCACGCGGCGCGGTCGTGCTGAACCACTGTGCCGCCGTCGCGCTGCAGCGCCGCGACGGCCGCGTGCACGGCGTCGTCGTGCGCGACGCCGAGACCGGCGCCGAGGCGACGCTGTCGGCGCGCTGCGTCGTCAACGCCGCCGGCGTCTGGGTCGACACGCTGCGCGAGCTGGACCGCGAGGCCGGCGCCGCGCCGCGCAAGCCGCTGGTCGCGCCCAGCCAGGGTGTGCACCTGGTCGTCGACCGCCGCTTCCTGCCCGGCACGCACGCGCTGCTGGTGCCCAAGACCGCCGACGGGCGCGTGCTCTTCGCCGTGCCCTGGCTGGGCAAGCTGATCCTCGGCACGACCGACACGCCGCGCGAGGACCTGGCGCGCGAGCCGCAGCCCTTCCCGGCCGAGGTCGACTTCATCCTGCGCGAGAGCGCGCGCTATCTGCAGCAGGCGCCGCGGCGCGAGGACGTGCGTTCGGTCTGGGTCGGCCTGCGCCCGCTGGTGCGCCACGAGGGCGAAGCCGGCGACACCAAGGCGCTGTCGCGCGAGCACACGGTGCTGGTGTCGCCCAGCGGCCTGGTCACCGTCACCGGCGGCAAGTGGACGACCTACCGCGCGATGGCCGAGGACGTGCTCGACCGCTGCATGGCGCAAGGCCTGCTGCCGCGCCGGCCGGCCGGCGCGACGGCACGGCTGCAGCTCGTCGGCGCGGCACCCGGGCGCTCGCTGACGGCACCGCCGGGTGAACACCTCTACGGCAGCGAAGCGGCGGCGCTGCGTGGGCTGCCGGGTGCGGAGCACTGGCTCTGGCGCGACGGCGACGGCGGCCTCAGCGAGGCGATGGTGCGTTTCGCCGCCCGCCACGAGGCGGCGCGCACGGTCGAGGACGTGCTGGCGCGGCGCTCGCGGCTGCTGTTCCTGGACGCCGCCGAGGCCGGCCGCCTGGCCGGCGTGGTGGCCACGATCCTCGGCGACGAGCTGGAGCGTGAACTCGACCCGGCGCCGTTCGAGGCGCTGGCCGCGCGCTACACGCGGCTGCCCTGATCAGGCCGGCGCGCCGACCGCCGGCAGTTCGGCCAGCATCTCGCGCACCTCGGCCGGGCTGAGGATCTCGCTCAGCACCCGCGGCGCAGCGCCGCCCGGCGTGTACAGCGCGTAGACCGGCACGCCGCTGCGGCCCAGGCGCGCCAGTTCGGCGGTGATCGCGGCGTCGCGGCGCGTCCAGTCGGCGCGCAGCAGCACCACGCCGCGGGCGCGGAACTCGGCCAGCACCTCGTCGCGCGCCAGCGTCGTGCGCTTGTTGACCTGGCAGGTCACGCACCAGGCGGCGGTGAAGTCGACAAAGACCGGCTTGCCCTCGGCCAGCGCCTGCGCGGCACGCTCGGCGCTCCAGGGCTGCCAGTCGGCTTCGACGGCAGCGGTGGCCGCCGGCGGCGCCTCGCGCCAGGCCGGCAGCGCCCAGGCCAGCGTCGCGCCGAACAGCGCCAGCGCCAGCAGGCCGAAGCCGGTGCGTGCCCGCACGCCGAGCGAACGCGACCCGAAGGCCCAGGCGGCGAAGGCCAGCGCGACCAGCAGCGCCAGCAGCGCCGCGGCACCGTCGATGCCCGTCTGCTGGCCCAGCACCCAGACCAGCCAGACCACGGTGGCGAACATCGGGAAGGCCATCACGACCTTGAAGTGCGCCATCCAGACCCCCGGGCGCGGCAGCGCGCCGGCCAGCCGCGGCCAGGCGCTGGCCAGCAGATAGGGCGCGGCCATGCCCAGGCCCAGCGCGGCGAAGACCGTCAGCGCCTGCGCCGGCGGCAGCGTCACCGCGACGCCCAGCGACGCGCCCATGAACGGCGCCGTGCACGGCGAGGCGACGGCGACGGCCAGCACGCCGGTCAGCAGCGAGTCGACCAGCGGATGGCGCGCGCGCGCCGCCGCCCAGGACGACGGCAGCACCGAGCCGAACTCGAAGACACCGGCCAGGTTCAGGCCGATCAGCGTGAACAGCAGGGCCAGCGCCGCGACGACTCCCGGCTGCTGCAGCTGGAAGCCCCAGCCGAGCTGCTCGCCGCCGGCGCGCAGCGCCAGCAGCAGGCCGGCCAGCGCGACGAAGGACACGACGACACCCAGGGTGTAGGCCAGGCCGCCGGCCAGCAGCTTGGCGCGGTCGTGCGCGTGGGCGGCGAAGCCCAGCACCTTCAGCGACAGCACCGGGAAGACGCAGGGCATCAGGTTCAGCAGCAGGCCGCCGCCGAAGGCCAGTGCGAGCGCCAGCGCCAGGGAGGTGTCGGCCGGCGGCGCGGCCGGCGGGGCCACGGCTTCGGCGCCCGCCCCAGCCTCGGCCACCGGCGGCCAGGCGCCGGCGACGGCGGCCGTGAGCTCCAGCCCGGCCGGCACGCCGTCGCGCACCAGCACCAGCTCCAGCGCCGGCGGCGCCTCGGTGCGCTGCGCGTCGATCTCCAGCCGCGCGGTCCAGGTCGAGCCCGACCACGAGGCCTGCGGCACGGCGGCGTTGCGCAGCGCGCCGGCGGTGGCCGGCAGCACGTCGAGCGCGGCGCCCTGCCAGTCGGCCGGCAGGCCCTGGACCTCGACGACGACGGCCTGGCCGTCGATGCGGGCGCTGGCCGTCGCGCCCGCAGCCGGCACCGGCCGCGCGGCCTCGGCGGCGGCGAACTCGGCGGCATGCGCCGCGATCGCCTGCTCGCGCGGCAGCGACAGCACGAAGTCGCCCGACTCGGGGATGCAGACCTCCTTGCAGACCAGCCACTCGGCGTGCAGCGTGACGTCGAGACGCTCGGCCTTGAAGCCGTCGGCGAGCGACAGCGGCACCGGCAGCAGCAGCGTGCCGTCGTAGCCGAAGTTCATCAGCGGCCCCACCGGCAGGCGCTGCGGCGTCGGCCAGCGGATGTCGCCGGCGGCAGCGCCTTCGGGCAGCGTCCAGGCGAAGGTCGTCGGCAGGCCCGAGTCACCCGGGTTCTTCCAGTAGCTGTGCCAGCCGGGCTGGTGGCGCAGCAGCAGGCCCAGCGCCATCGGCCGGCCGGCCCCCAGGCCCTCGGGCGCGTGGACGACGAGTTCGGCCCGCACCTGGGGGGTCGTCACGACCGCGCCGGGGGCCGCCGAGACGGGCGGCGCGGCCAGCGCGAGGACAAAGGCGGCGAGGGTCAGCAGCGGGCGCAGGAGCAGCATCGGATGACGGGCCGACGGCCGGGCCGTCGAGTGGGGCGCAGCAGGCGCCGAAGGGCCCGATTGTCCGCCAGCGCCCGCGCGCCCGAGGGCGCCGACCCGGCCTGCCGAAGGGCCGCCTTACAGCGTTTCCGGGTGTTCCGACTTGACCGGGGTTTATCCGTATAATGCGCCGGCTTTGCTGTCCGCATCCCCCGACTCACCATGGCGATCGACCGTAAATTGCAGGCCGACCCTTGGGAGGACGATGACGCGGCAGCCCTGGCTGCCTTCAAGCCGCTGACCCGCGAGCAAGCTCGTGCCCTGCGCCAGAAGAACCCGCTGCTGTCTCCGTGGCGGGTGATCCTTGCGCAGGTGGTGGTCGGCGTGGTGGTCGCGCTGCTCGCAGCGACGATCACGGGCCGCCTGGCAGCCGGATGGTCGGCGCTTTACGGCGCCGCCATCGTGGTCCTGCCGAGCGCCCTGATGGCGCGCGGTGCGACCAGCCGATTCAGCAGCATGTCGCCCGGCGCCGGTGTCGTCAGCTTCATGTTGTGGGAGTCGGTGAAGATCGCGGTCTCGGTCGCCATGCTGATGCTGGCGCCGAAGCTCGTGCAGGACCTGAACTGGCCGGCATTGCTGGCGAGTCTGGTGCTGTGCATCAAGACATACTGGGTCGCGCTCCTGTGGCGCGGCCGCTGACACGACGACACGGGACGACCAGAACATGGCAGCCGAAGGAACCGCAGGACACGCGCCGACCGCGGGCGAGTACATCGTCCACCACCTGCACCACGCGCAGACCGGTCACCAGACCGGGGTCGTCGACTTCTCGGTCATCAACCTCGACTCGGTGTTCTTCGCCGTCACGCTGGGCATCCTGACCTGCGGCCTGCTGTGGATGGCGGCGCGCAAGGCCACCTCGGGCGTGCCGGGCCGCTTCCAGGCCGCCGTCGAGATGCTCGTCGAGATGGTCGACAACCAGGCCAAGGACATCGTCCACAACGCCCAGAGCCGCAAGTTCGTCGCTCCGCTGGCGCTGACGGTCTTCGTCTGGGTGTTCATGCTCAACGCGATGGACCTGCTGCCGGTCGACCTGCTGCCCTGGCTGTGGCAGACCGCCAGCGGCAACCCCGAGGCCTACCTGCGTGTCGTGCCGACCGCCGACCTGTCGATCACGATGGCGCTGTCGGGCACCGTGCTGCTGCTGTGCCTGTACTACAACCTGAAGATCAAGGGCCTGGGCGGCTGGGCGCACGAGCTCGTCACCGCCCCGTTCGGCACGAGCAAGAACCCGCTGTTCGCCGTGCTGCTGGGCATCGTCAACCTCGCGATGCAGCTCGTCGAGTTCGTCGCGAAGACGGTTTCGCACGGCATGCGGCTGTTCGGCAACATGTACGCCGGCGAGCTGATCTTCCTGCTGATCGCGCTGCTCGGCGGTGCGTTCACCCTTTCCGCCAGCGGTCTGGCGCTGTCCCTGCTGCACATCGTGGCCGGGACGGTGTGGGCCATCTTCCACATCCTGATCATCACGCTGCAAGCGTTCGTGTTCATGATGCTGACGCTGGTGTACGTCGGTCAGGCGCACGACTCGCACTGACGGTTTGCCCCGGGGCAGTTCCTGCCCCTTCTTCCCCTTTCTCCACTTTCGCATTTAGCAAGGAGTCATCATGGAACTCATCGGTCTCGTCGCTCTCGCCGCCGGCCTGATCATCGGTCTCGGCGCCGCCGGCGCCTGTATCGGTATCGGCGTCATGGGCAGCAAGTACCTGGAATCGGCCGCGCGTCAGCCCGAGCTGATGGGTGAACTGCAAACCAAGATGTTCCTGCTGGTCGGCCTGATCGACGCCTCGTTCATCATCGGCACGGGTATCGCGCTGTGGTTCACCACCGCCAACCCGTTCCTCGGCCAGATCGCCGCCCTGGCGAAGTAATCCGGCACGCGGCCTGATCGCCGCGAATCGGACGGCTCAGCGCGAGGCAGCCGTTTTTCGCCACAAGCGTTTCGAGGACACAAAGTGAGCATCAACGCGACACTGATCATCCAGATGATCGTGTTCCTGATCCTGGTCGGGTTCACGATGAAATTCGTCTGGCCGCCGATCGTCAAGGCGCTCGACGAGCGCGCCGCCAAGATCGCCGACGGTCTGTCGGCGGCCGACAAGGCCAAGTCCGATCTGGCGGCTGCGAACCAGCGCGTCGAGCAGCAACTCTCGGCTGCGCGCAACGATGCCCAGAAGCGTCTCGCCGACGCCGAGCGTCTCGCGCAGCAGATGATCGAGGAAGCCAAGGGGCGTGCCACCGAGGAAGGGGCCAAGATCATCGCTGCGGCGCGAGCCGAAGCCGAGCAGGAAGCCGTGAAGGCCCGTGAGGCGCTGCGCGAGCAGGTCGCCGGGCTGGCCGTCAAGGGCGCCGAGCAGATCCTGCGTCGCGAAGTGAATCCCGGCGTTCACGCCGAGCTGCTGTCGCGCCTGAAGGCGGAGCTCTGACATGGCAGAGCTCGCGACGATCGCCCGGCCGTACGCCGAAGCGCTGTTCCAGGCCGCCGGCAGCGATGCCGCGGCGCTGGCGCCGCAGATCGACGCGCTGGCCGCCGTGGCGGGCAACGCCGAACTGCGCCAGTTCGCCGACCACCCGAAGGTGCCGGCCTCGCAGGTCTACGACGTCATCGCCGGCGTCGTCGGCCAGGCGCTCGACCCGCGCGCGGCCAACCTGCTGCGCACCGTCATCGAAAACGGCCGCCTCGTGGCGCTGGCCGAGGTCGCGGCGCAGTTCCGCACCCTGGTCAACGCTTCCGGCGGCGTCTCCGACGCGACGGTCTACAGCGCGTTCCCGCTCGACGGCGCGCAGCTCGCCGAGGTCACGGCCTCGCTCGAGAAGCGCTTCGGCCGCAAGCTGAACGCGCACGTCGAAGTCGACCCGGAGCTGATCGGCGGCGTGCGTGTCGTCGTCGGCGACGAGGTGCTCGACACCTCGGTCCGCGCCCGTCTCGAACAGATGAAGGCCGCCCTGACCGCCTGACAGCCGTCGAGCGTGCGCCCTTCGAGGAGAACCTATGAACCTGAATCCCGCTGAAATTTCCGAGCTGATCAAGAGCCGCATCGAAGGCCTTGGCGTCTCGACCGACATCCGCAACCAGGGTACGGTCGTCTCGGTGACCGACGGCATCTGCCGCGTTCACGGCCTGTCCGAGGTGATGGCCGGCGAAATGCTGGAGTTCCCGCCCACCGCGAGCGGCCAGCCGACCTACGGCCTGGCTCTGAACCTCGAGCGCGACTCCGTCGGCGCGGTGATTCTGGGCGAGTACGAGCACATCTCCGAAGGCGACACCGTCAAGTGCACGGGCCAGATCCTGTCGGTGCCGGTCGGCCCCGAGCTGATCGGCCGCGTCGTCAACGCGCTCGGCCAGCCGATCGACGGCAAGGGCCCGATCAACGCCAAGATGACCGACGTCATCGAGAAGGTCGCGCCGGGCGTCATCGCCCGCAAGTCCGTCGACCAGCCGGTGCAGACCGGCCTGAAGTCGATCGACTCGATGGTGCCGATCGGCCGCGGCCAGCGCGAGCTGATCATCGGCGACCGCCAGACCGGCAAGACCGCGGTGGCGATCGACACGATCATCAACCAGAAGGGTCAGAACATGACCTGCATCTACGTCGCGATCGGCCAGAAGGCTTCGTCGATCAAGAACGTGGTGCGCTCCCTGGAACAAGCCGGCGCGATGGACTACACCATCGTCGTCGCGGCCTCGGCGTCGGAATCGGCGGCGATGCAATACGTGTCGGCCTACTCCGGCTGCACGATGGGCGAGTACTTCCGCGACCGCGGCCAGGACGCCCTGATCATCTACGACGATCTGTCCAAGCAGGCCGTCGCCTACCGCCAGGTCTCGCTGCTGCTGCGCCGCCCGCCGGGCCGCGAAGCCTTCCCCGGCGACGTGTTCTATCTCCACAGCCGCCTGCTCGAGCGTGCCGCTCGCGTGAACGCCGACTACGTCGAGGCCTTCACGAAGGGCGAGGTCAAGGGCAAGACCGGTTCGCTGACCGCGCTGCCGATCATCGAGACGCAGGCCGGCGACGTGTCCGCCTTCGTGCCGACGAACGTGATCTCGATCACCGACGGCCAGATCTTCCTGGAAACCAGCCTGTTCAACGCCGGCATCCGTCCTGCGATCAACGCCGGCATCTCGGTGTCGCGCGTCGGTGGCGCCGCGCAGACCAAGCTGATCAAGAGCCTGTCGGGCGGCATCCGTACCGACCTGGCGCAGTACCGTGAACTGGCCGCGTTCGCGCAGTTCGCCTCGGACCTCGACGCTGCCACCCGCAAGCAGCTCGACCGCGGCGCGCGCGTGACCGAACTGCTGAAGCAGGCCCAGTACTCGCCGCTGCCGATCAGCCTGATGGCCGCGACGCTGTACGCCGCGAACAAGGGCTACCTGGACGACATCGACGTGAAGAAGGTTCTGGCCTTCGAACACGGCCTGCACCAGCACCTGAAGTCGAGCCACGCCGCGCTGCTGGCCAAGCTCGAGAACGACAAGGCGATGGACAAGGCCGCCGAGGAAGAGCTGGCCGGCGCGATCGCCGCGTTCAAGAAGTCCTTCGCCTGAACATGGCCCGCCCCCGGAGCGCCTTCGGCGTCTGTCCCTTCGGCCCGCAGCGGGCCGTTGCGGGGCTTCGGGGCGTCGCCGGCGGACCGGCCTCGGCCGGTTCTGCGGCGTCCGCTTGACTGGAGTGCCACATGGCAGTCGGAAAAGAGATTCGCGGCAAGATCAAATCGGTGGAGAA
Organism: Rubrivivax sp. JA1026; assembly: GCF_011065555.1. NCBI lineage: Bacteria > Pseudomonadati > Pseudomonadota > Betaproteobacteria > Burkholderiales > Sphaerotilaceae > Rubrivivax > Rubrivivax sp. JA1026. The sequence continues at coordinate 253,083 of NZ_JAALCQ010000002.1, read as the reverse complement.
CACCAAGAAGATCACCAAGGCCATGGAAATGGTCGCCGCGTCCAAGATGCGCAAGGCGCAGGAGCGCATGCGCGCTGCGCGCCCGTACGCCGACAAGGTGCGCAACATCGCTGCGCACCTGTCGGAAGCCAATCCTGAATACAAGTCGCCCTACCTGCGCGCCGGCGGCACGACGAAGAAGGTCGGCTTCATCGTCGTGACCACCGACAAGGGTCTGTGCGGCGGCCTGAACACCAACATCCTGCGTGCCGTCACGCAGAAGATGAAGGACGTGCAGGCGGCCGGCGGCTCGATCGCGACGGTGGCGATCGGCAACAAGGGCTTCGGCTTCCTGAACCGGATCGGCGCGCAGGTCATCGGCCACGCGATCCAGCTCGGCGACGCGCCGCAGCTCGAGAAGCTGATCGGCCCGGTCAAGGTCATGCTCGACGCCTTCGTGGCCGGCGAGATCGACGAAGTGCATCTCTGCTACACGAAGTTCATCAACACGATGAAGCAGGAGCCGATGGTCGAGCCGCTGCTGCCGCTGGCGCCGTCGCGCCTGGAGCAGACCGCCACCGAGAAGAAGGCCTACGCCTGGGACTACATCTACGAGCCCGAGGCGTCGGTGGTCATCGACGAGCTGCTCACGCGCTACATCGAGGCGCTGGTCTACCAGGCCGTGGCCGAGAACATGGCCAGCGAGCAGAGCGCGCGCATGGTCGCGATGAAGGCCGCCACGGACAACGCCGGCAACCTGATCGCCGAGCTCAAGCTCGTCTACAACAAGACCCGCCAGGCCGCGATCACGAAGGAACTGTCGGAAATCGTGGGTGGCGCCGCCGCCGTCTAAAGATACGAATCGAAGGAAGCTCAAAATGGCACAAGGCAAGATCGTTCAGTGCATCGGCGCCGTCGTGGACGTGGAGTTCCCGCGCGACCAGATGCCCAAGATCTTCGACGCACTGAAGCTCGAAGGCTCGCCGCTGACGCTGGAAGTTCAGCAACAACTCGGCGACGGCGTCGTGCGCACCATCGCGCTCGGCTCGTCGGACGGCCTGCGCCGCGGCCTGATGGTCACCGACACCGGTGCCGGCATCACCGTGCCGGTCGGCAAGGCGACGCTGGGCCGCATCATGGACGTGCTCGGCAACCCGATCGACGAGCGTGGCCCGGTCGACCAGACCCACACCGCGACGATCCACCGCAAGGCCCCGGCCTACGACGAGCTGTCGCCGTCGCAGGAACTGCTCGAGACCGGCATCAAGGTCATCGACCTGATCTGCCCGTTCGCCAAGGGCGGCAAGGTCGGCCTGTTCGGCGGCGCCGGCGTCGGCAAGACCGTCAACATGATGGAGCTCATCAACAACATCGCCAAGGCGCACTCGGGTCTGTCCGTGTTCGCCGGCGTCGGTGAGCGCACCCGCGAGGGCAACGACTTCTATCACGAGATGTCGGACTCCAACGTCGTCGTGCAGGAGAACCTGTCCGAGTCGAAGGTGGCGATGGTCTACGGCCAGATGAACGAGCCGCCGGGCAACCGTCTGCGCGTGGCGCTGACCGGCCTGACGATGGCCGAGGCGTTCCGTGACGAAGGCCGTGACGTGCTGTTCTTCGTCGACAACATCTACCGCTACACGCTGGCCGGCACCGAAGTGTCCGCGCTGCTGGGCCGCATGCCGTCGGCGGTGGGCTACCAGCCGACGCTGGCCGAGGAAATGGGCCGCCTGCAGGAGCGCATCACGTCGACCAAGGTCGGCTCGATCACCTCGATCCAGGCCGTGTACGTCCCTGCGGACGACCTGACCGACCCGTCGCCGGCCACGACCTTCGCCCACCTGGACGCCACCGTCGTTCTGTCGCGTGACATCGCCGCGCTGGGCATCTACCCCGCCGTCGACCCGCTGGACTCGACCTCGCGCCAGATCGACCCGAACGTCGTCGGCGAGGAGCACTACAGCACGACGCGTGCGGTGCAGGCCACGCTGCAGCGCTACAAGGAACTGCGCGACATCATCGCGATCCTGGGCATGGACGAGCTGTCGCCGGAAGACAAGCTGGCCGTCGCCCGCGCCCGCAAGATCCAGCGTTTCCTGTCGCAGCCCTTCCACGTCGCCGAAGTGTTCACCGGCACGCCGGGCAAGTACGTGCCGCTGAAGGAAACGATCCGCGGCTTCAAGATGATCGTCAACGGCGAGTGCGACCACCTGCCGGAGCAGGCCTTCTACATGGTCGGCACGATCGACGAGGCGTTCGAGAAGGCGAAGAAGCTGCAGTAAGCGGACTCCGGGGCGCCTGGCGCCCCGCCGCTTCCTGATCTTTCTTCCATCCGAGGACCCCCATGGCCAAGACCATTCACGTCGACGTCGTCTCTGCCGAGGAGAGCATCTTCTCGGGCGAGGCCAAGTTCGTCGCGCTGCCGGGCGAGAACGGCGAGCTCGGCATCCTGCCGCGCCACACGCCGCTGATCACCCGCATCAAGCCGGGCGCGGTGCGCATCGAGCGCGCCGACAACGGCGAAGAGGAGTTCGTCTTCGTCGCCGGCGGCATCCTGGAAGTGCAGCCCAACGTCGTGACGGTGCTCGCCGACACGGCCATCCGCGGCCACGACCTCGACGAGGCCAAGGCCACCGAGGCCAAGCGCCTGGCCGAGGAAGCGATGCGCAACGCCAAGAGCGACATCGACCTGGCGAAGGCGCAGAGCGAGTTCGCGGCCATGGCCGCGCAGATCGCCGCGATCCAGAAGCTGCGCCGCAAGTAAGCTGCGACGTCCGCACGACGGGCCGCCCGCGCGACAGCGCCGGCGGCCTTTTCATTGGCCGCATGCCGGGCGCATCATCGGCCCATGAGCAAGAAGACCAAGCACGGCGACGGCACCAACGGCAAGATCTCGAAGGCCGACTACCTGGCGCAGCTCGAACCGCTGGAACTGCAGCTCAACGACCTGGCGCGCTGGCTGCAGCACACCGGCAAGCGCCTGCTGGTGCTGATCGAGGGCCGCGACACCGCCGGCAAGGGCGGGGTGATCTCGGCCATCGCCTCGACGCTCAACCCGCGCCAGTGCCGCACCGTCGCGCTGCCCAAGCCGACCGAGCGCGAGGCCACGCAGTGGTACTTCCAGCGTTATGTCGCGCACCTGCCGGCGGCCGGCGAGATCGTGCTCTTCGACCGCAGCTGGTACAACCGCGCCGGCGTCGAGCGCGTGATGGGCTACTGCAGCGAAGCCCAGGCCAAGGCCTTCCTGAAGCAGGCGCCGGTGTTCGAGAAACTGCTCGTCGACGACGGCATCCTGCTGCTGAAATACTGGCTCACCGTCGACCAGGAGCGCCAGGAACTGCGTTTCGCCGACCGCCTGGCCGACCCGCTGAAGCGCTGGAAGCTCTCGCCGGTGGACCTGCAGGCGCGCACGCGTTACGCCGAGTACGGCCACGCGCGCGACCTGATGCTGAAGGCCACGCACACCGCGCACGCACCGTGGACGCTGGTCGACTTCAACGACCAGCGCATCGGCCGGCTGCGCCTGATCCGCGACCTGCTCGACCGCATCCCCGACCGCAAGGTGCCCGAGGCGAAGATCGAGTTCCCGCCGCTGGGCCACGCGCCGCTGCTCGAACGTTTCGACGGCCCGCTGAAGCCGATCTGAGCCCGATGCGCTCCCGACGCGGGACGGCCGCGACAAGCGACCCCGGCGCCGCCCGCACGCTGGCGGCTCCAACCGCGGAACACGCGTGACGCAGGGCGTGGACGTCGAGGTGCTTCGCAGCGCGCTCGCATGGCAGCGCGCCGGGCGGCGGGTCGTGCTCGCCACCGTCGTGCGCACCTGGGGCAGCTCGCCGCGTCCACCGGGCTCGCTGATGGCGCTGCGCGACGACGGCCAGGTCGCCGGCTCGGTGTCGGGCGGCTGCATCGAGGACGATCTGATCTCGCGCATGCGTGCCGGCGAACTGGCGTCGGGCATGCCGGCCGTCACACGCTACGGCGTCAGCGCCGACGAGGCGCAGCGCTTCGGCCTGCCCTGCGGCGGCAGCGTCGAGATCGTGCTCGAGCCGCTGTCCGAGGCTTCGGCGCTGCCCGAGTTGCTGGCGGCCGTCGAACAGCATGCGCTGGTCAGGCGCCGGCTGGACCTGGGCAGCGGGCGAGTCACGCTGGAGCCGGCACGCGAAGGCGACACGCTGCGTTGCGACGGCACGACGCTGGCGACGGTGCACGGCCCACGCCTGCGGCTGATCGTCATCGGCGCCGGCCAGCTCTCGCGCTACCTGGCGCAGATGGCGCTGCTGCTGGACTACGCCGTCACCGTCTGCGACCCGCGCGAGGAATACCGCGAAGGCTGGGACGCGCTGCCCGGCGTCCTGCTGTCGCGCACGATGCCCGACGACCTCGTCGTCGAGATGCGCCCCGACGCGCACACCGCCGTCGTCGCGCTGACCCACGACCCCAAGCTCGACGACCTGGCGCTGATGGAAGCGCTGAAGACGCCGGCCTTCTACGTCGGCGCGCTCGGCTCGCGGCGCAACAACGACGCGCGCCGCAGGCGACTGCTCGATTTCGAGCTCGACGAGGCGCAGATCGCGCGCCTGCACGGCCCGGTCGGCCTGAACCTCGGCGGCCGCACGCCGCCGGAGATCGCGCTGGCGATCGTCGCGGAGATGACGGCCGTACGCCGCGGCGCGGCGCTGGACGGGCCGCTGGCCGACTGGCAGGGCGGCCGCGCCCGCAGCGCCGTCGGCTGAACCCGCCGCGGGGGCTGGGGGCCCTTAGAATCAGATGCGAACGCTTCGCATTCCCGACCATTGACCTCAGCTCACCCCGCATGTCCCAGGTCCTGAGCCCCCCACACCAAGAGCTCGCCGGCCTGTACCGCGAGCACCATGGCTGGCTGCACGGCTGGCTCTGGCGCAAGCTGGGCAATGCCTTCGAGGCCGCGGATCTGGCCCAGGACACTTTCGCGCGCCTGCTGTGCACGCCGTCGGCGGCCGAGGTCGGTGCGCTGCGCGAACCGCGGGCCTACCTGGCCACCGTCGCCCGGCGACTGCTGCTCAACCACTTGCGCCGCCAGTCGCTGGAAGCGGCCTACCTGCAGGCCCTCGCGGCGCTGCCGGCGGACCATCAGCCCTCGCCGGAGCAGCGGCTGCTCATGCTGGAAGCGTTGCAGGAGGTCGACACGATGCTCGACGGCCTGCCGCCCAAGGTGCGCACGGTCTTCGTGCTGGCCCAGGTCGAGGGCCTGAGCTACGCCGAGATCGCCGAGGAACTGGGCGTCGGCCTGCGTTCGGTGAAGCGCTACATGGCCCAGGCGATGGCCGAATGCATCCTGCTGGCGGCATGAGACACCCTCAGGGCTTGTCAGGGGCTCCTTCCCGCGTGGCGGGATCGGCCGCAGGCCTTGGGGTGCCCCGGTGAGCCCCCCGCCGGACCGCGTGCTGACACGCGACGTGGCGATGCAGGCGGCCGAGTGGTACGTGCGCCTGAACGACGGCAAGGCGAGTCCGTCCGAGCACGACGCACTCGAGGCCTGGCGTGCCCAGGCCCCGGCACACGAACTCGCATGGCAGCGCGCCCTGCTGGTCAGCCGCCAGGCGGCCGCCGTGCCCGCGGCGCTGGCGCGGCCGACGCTCGCGCGGCCGCAGCGCCGGCGCCAGCTGCGCACGCTGGCGCTGCTCATCGCAGCCCCGGGCGCCGGCTGGCTGGGCTGGCAGATGCTGCCCGCCGCGTCGCGCACTTCGGCCGCTTACACCACGGCGACCGGCGAATGGCGCGAATGGACGCTTGCCGACGGCAGCCGCATGGTGCTGGACACCGCCAGCGCCGCCGACGCGCACTTCGGCCCCGAGCTGCGCCGGCTGCAGTTGCACGCCGGCGCGCTGCTCGTCGAGACCGCACGCGACCCGCAGCAGCCGCCACGGCCCTTCGTCGTCGACGTCGACGCCGGGCGCGTGCGGGCGGTCGGAACGCGTTTCACGGTCCGGATGCTCGACGATCGGTGCCGCGTCGCCGTGCTGACCGGCGCGGTGGAGATCGCGCCGCGTGACGGCGGCGCGCCCGGCCGCCTGCAGGCCGGCGAACAGGTCGACTTCGACCGTCACGCGGTGCGCACCCCGCGTGCCGCCCCCGCCGACGGGGCACTCTGGGCGCGCGGCGTGCTGGCCGTCGAAGACCTGCGGCTGGACGAGTTCCTCGCCGAACTGTCGCGCTACCGGCCAGGCTGGATCCGCTGCGAGCCCGCCGTGGCCGGGCTGCGCCTGAGCGGCGCCTTCATGCTGAACGACACCGACGCCGTGCTGGACAACCTCGCCCGGCTGCTGCCGGTGCGTGTCCTCGAACGCACGCGCTACTGGATCACCGTGGCCCCTCGCGGCCCACGCTGAAACCGCCCGCCTGGCCCCTTTCGGCCCGTTCGCGTGTCCTGTTCGATGGCAGCTCATTGCCGGACAGCGACCACAGCGAAGGAAACTCCATGACCCCAGGACCCCGCAGCCGCCGCGCGCAGACGCGCCGCCGGCCCGGCGCCATGCCCCTGAGCCGCGCCGCAGGCGCTTGCGCCACCGCGCTCGCGCTGGGCGCGATGCCCTCGGCGATCCCCGCCGCCCACGCCCAGGCAAGGACGCAGGCGACCGCCGACGCGGCCATCCACGACTTCCAGGTGCCCGCCGGCCCGCTGGGCGCCGCGCTGCCCGCGTTCGCCGCAGCGGCCCGGGTGAGCGTCAGCGCCGACCCGGCGCTGCTGGGTGCACGCCGCACGCGCGGCCTGCAGGGGCAGCACAGCGCGGCCGACGGCCTGCGCCTGCTGCTCGACGGCACCGGACTTCAGGCCCTGTCTCTCGGCCCGGCGGGCTACGTGCTGCGCGAGGCACCCCCGGCGGGCGGCAGCGAAGCCGCTGCCGGGCAAAGCCTGCCGGCGCTGACGGCACGCGCCAGCGCCGACAACGGCGCCACCGAAGGCAGCGGCTCCTACACCACGCGCCGCATGAACACCGCGACGAAGCTGCCGATGTCGGTGCGCGAAACGCCGCAGTCGGTCAGCGTGCTGACCCGCAGCCAGATCGAGGACCAGAACCTGACGACGCTGGACGACGCGGTGCGCAGCGTCACCGGCCTGACGATGCAGAAGGGCTACTACGCCGGCGAGTCGGGCAGCTTCAGCGCGCGCGGCTTCGCCGTCTCCAACCTGCTGATCGACGGCCTGCCGACCAGCACCGGGGCCAATGGCACCTTCAACGCCGACAACGACGCGCTGGACATCTATGACCGCGTCGAGGTCGTGCGCGGCGCCACCGGCCTGACCACCGGCGCCGGCACGCCGTCGGCCGCGATCAACCTCGTGCGCAAGCGCCCGACCGACGAGTTCCAGGGCAGCGTCGGCCTGAGCCTGGGCCGCTGGAACGACAAGCGCGGCGTGGTGGACGTCAGCGGGCCGCTGAACGAGGCCGGCTCGCTGCGCGGCCGCGCCGTCGTCAGCGCGCAGGACAGGGATCGTTTCTACGACACCGCGCACGACCGCAACCACCTCTTCTACGCCATCGTCGATGCCGACCTGACGCCGGCCACGACGGCGACCCTCGGGCTGTACCACCGCAAGGTGGACAACGACGGCTTCATCCCGGGCCTGCCGACCGCGGCCGACGGCAGCTTCCTGCCGGGCCTGTCCCGTTCGAGCAACTACGCCAACGACTTCGACTACTGGCACCAGACCGACAACACCGCCTTCGCCGAACTCGAGCACCGCTTCGCCGGTGGCTGGCAGGTGCGACTGGCCGCCACCTGGAAGCGCCCCGAACAGGACATGGTGTTCTCCAACCTGAGCCGCATCGACGGCGTGCTGCACCAGGACACCCAGCACTACCGCCTCGACAACCGGCAGGACAGCTACGACGCCTCGCTGCAGGGGCCGTTCGAGCTCTGGGGCCGGCGCCACGAGTTCGTGCTCGGCGCCAGCTACCGCCGCTACGACAACCGCAACTGGGGCGGCTGGGCCGACTACGCCTGGAGCGCCGACGGTCCCGTGGTCGACCCCTACGACTGGGACGCCTCGGCGGTCGCCGAGCCCGACATCGACATGTCGCTGTGGCGCTACTCGTACACGACGCGCCAGAAGGCGCTCTACGCGGCGACGCGGCTGCAGCTCGCCGACCCGCTGAAGCTGGTGCTCGGCGCGCGGCTGAGCGCCTACGAGTTCCGCAACCACGGCGCGGGCACGGGCTACGAGGTCGACGACGAGTTCACCCCGTACGCCGGGCTGGTCTACGAGATCGATGCACGCCACTCGGCCTACGCCAGCTGGACCGAGATCTTCGAACCCCAGTCCAGCCGCGACCGCGACGGCCAGCTGCTCGACCCGATCACCGGCCGCAACTACGAGCTCGGGGTGAAGGGCGAGTACCTCGACGGCCGGCTCAACGCCAGCCTCGCCGTCTTCCTGATCGAGCAGCGCAACCGCCCCACCGACGACCTCGACGGTCCCAACCCCTGCCCCGGCAGCAGCTGGGGCTACTGCAAGCGCGCGTCGGGGGAGGTCGAGAGCAAGGGCGTCGAGATGGAGCTCAGCGGCGCGCTGACCCCGGCCTGGCAACTGACCGCCGGCTACACCTACGCTGCCGCCAAGTACACGCAGGACAGCAGCGCCGCCAACATCGGCCGGCTCTACGACAGCGATCTGCCGCGCCACCAGTTCAAGCTCTCGACGCGCTACCGGCTGCCGGGTGAACTCTCGCGCTGGCGCGTCGGCGCCAAGGTCTACGCGCAGAACAGCGTGGTGTCGAGCGACGACAGCCGCATCCGCCAGGGCGGCTGGGCGGTCTGGGGCCTGAGCGCGGGCTACCAGGCGAGCGCGGCGCTGGACCTGCAGCTCAACGTCGACAACGTCTTCGACCGGCGCTACTACGAGACCCTCGGCTGGGCGACCGGCGGCAACGTCTTCGGCTCGCCCCGGACCGCGACGCTGACCGCGCGCTACTTCTTCTAGCGCCGGGCCGGCGCGCCGCCGTCAGCGCACGTGCGGCGCGTCGGGCAGCTCGTTCGGGTTGGCCTCGCCTTCGGCCAGCGGGTAGTGCCGCACCAGCAGCGCGTCGACGGCGTCGACGGCCTGCGCCAGCCCGTCCTCGAAACGCCCGGCGCGGAACGCCTCGCGCATCGTCGCGACGACGCCGTCCCAGTGACCGGCCGGCGCGTGGCGCATCACGCCGCGGTCGGCGACGAGCTCGATCGCATGGTCGGCCAGCAGCAGGTAGATCAGCACGCCGTTGTTGGCCTCGGTGTCCCAGACCCCCAGTTCGGCGAAGACTTCCAGCGCACGTTCGCGCACCGGGCGCTGCAGCCAGCCCCAGGGCAGGCCGGCCTCGACGCACAGCCGGATCTCGCCCGAATGGCGCGCCTCGCTGGCGCGCACGCGCTCGGCCAGACGCGCCATCGCGGCATCGTCGAGCACCCGGCGCACGTCGCCGTGGTCGGCGAACAGATGGCGCAACGCACGTCCCAGACCCATCACCAGCCCCCCGAGGCGCCGCCGCCGCCGAAACTGCCGCCGCCGCCGGAGCGGAAACCGCCGCCGCCACCACCGCCGCGGAACCCGCCACCGCCGAAGCCGCCGCCTCCGCCCCAGCCACCGCCGCCGCGGCCGGACCCGCCGCCAACTTGGCGCAGCGCCGACGCGACGCTGAAGACCAGCGCGAAAACCAGCGCCGCGACGCCGACACCGAGCGCGACCAGCACGCTGGCCGTCACCCACCAGGCGATGCCGCCGGCGATGGCCGCCGTCAGCGGCACGCCGAGCTTGCGCCCCAGCGCCCCGGACAGCACCGAGGCCATCACCGGCACGCCGAAGAACAGCAGCACCACCCAGTCCTCGAACTGCGTGCCGTCCTCGCCGCGGCCGGCGGCGGCCGGCAGCGGCAGGTTCTCGCCGCGGATGCGCGCGATCAGCTGGTCGACGCCAGCCTCCAGCCCGCCGGCGTAGTCGCCTTCGCGGAACGCGGGCCGGATCGCGCGGTCGATGATCTGGCGCGCCGCCAGGTCGGGGATCGCGCCTTCGAGCGCGCGCGCGACCTCGATGCGCACGCGCCGGTCGCCCATCGACACCAGCACCAGCACGCCGTCGCCGACCTCGCGCCGGCCGATCTTCCACTGGTCGGCCACGCGCCAGGCGTAGGCCGCGATGTCCTCGGGGGCGGTGTCGGGCACGATCAGCACGACGATCTGCGGCCCGGCCTCGGCCTCGAAGGCGGCGAGCCTGGCCTCCAGCGCGTCACGCGCCGCCGGCGCCAGCGTCGCGGTCTGGTCGATGACACGCGCCGTCAGCGCCGGCACGGGCTTCAACCCGCCCTGGGCGAAGACCGCCGGCACGAACAGCGCCAGCAGCAGGACCAGCGCGCGCAGCAGGCGCGGCATGCTCAGGCGCTCACCTGGAGGCCGGGCTCTCGAAGTTGACCGCCGGCGGCCGGCTGATCGCCGCCTCGTCCTGCACCTGCAGGCTGGGCTTGACCTCGTAGCCGAAGACCATCGCCGTCAGGTTGCTCGGGAAGCTGCGCGCCAGCACGTTGTATTCCTGCACCGCCTGGATGTACTGGTTGCGCGCGACGGTGATGCGGTTCTCGGTGCCCTCGAGCTGCACGCGCAGGTCCTGGAAGCCCTGGTTGGCGCGCAGGCTGGGGTAGTTCTCGCTGACCATCAGCAGCCGCGACAGCGCACCCGACAGCTCGCCCTGCGCCGCCTGGAACTTGCGGAAGGCCTCGGGGTTGTCGACCAGCTCGGGCGTGGCCTGGATCGAGGTCGCACGCGCGCGCGCCTCGACGACACGGGTCAGCGTCTCCTGCTCGAAGTTCGCTTCGCCCTTGACGGTGGCCACCAGGTTGGGCACCAGGTCGGCGCGGCGCTGGTACTGGTTCAGCACCTCGGCCCAGCGCGACTTGGCCTGCTCGTCCAGGCGCTGGAAGTCGTTGTAGCCGCAGCCCGACAGGGCCAGCACGACACCGATCGCGGCGATCCACCTCGTCAAACCCATCGTGTCCTCCTTGGTTGGCGCCCGATGCTACGCCGGCCGGTGGCCACGCGGTGGTGCGCCCGCGGCCGACGAGGCTGACGAGAACCAAGCCGAGATCAAATCGGCCGCAGGCCGGCCGGCGATAATCCTCCGATGTTCGCCCCCCTCCAAAACGACCAGTTCCTGCGCGCGTGCCTGCGCCAGCCCACGACCCACACGCCGCTCTGGCTGATGCGCCAGGCCGGTCGTTACCTGCCGGAGTACCGCGCCACGCGCGAGAAGGCGGGCAACAGCTTCATGGGTCTGGCCACCAACCCGCAGTACGCCACCGAGGTGACGCTGCAGCCGCTGGACCGTTACGCGCTGGACGCGGCGATCCTGTTCTCCGACATCCTGGTCGTGCCCGACGCGATGGGCCTGGGCCTGAGCTTCGGCGCCGGCGAAGGCCCGCGTTTCGCCCACCCGCTGCGTGACGAAGCCTCGGTCGCCGCGCTGCAGGTGCCCGACCTGGACAAGCTGCGCTACGTCTTCGACACCGTGACGATGCTGCGCAAGGCGCTCAACGGCCGCGTGCCGCTGATCGGCTTCTCCGGCAGCCCCTGGACGCTGGCCAGCTACATGGTCGAAGGCGCCGGCTCGGACGACTACCGCGTCGTCAAGCAGATGCTGTACGCGCGCCCCGACCTGCTGCACCGCATCCTCGACGTCAACGCGCAGGCCGTCACCGCCTACCTGAACCAGCAGATCGAGTGCGGCGCGCAGGCCGTGATGATCTTCGACAGCTGGGGCGGCGTGCTCGCCGACGGCGTGTTCCAGGAATTCAGCCTGGAGTACACGCGCCGCGTCGTCGCCGGCCTGAAGCGCCAGCACGACGGCCAGCAGATCCCGGTCATCGTCTTCACCAAGGGCGGCGGCATCTGGCTGGAACAGATCGCCGCGATCGGCGCCGACGTCGTCGGCCTGGACTGGACGGCCAACCTGGGCGACGCCCGCCGCCGCACCGGCGACCGCGTCGCGCTGCAGGGCAACCTGGACCCGGCGGTGCTGTTCTCCAACCCCGAGGTCATCGCCAAGGAAGCGGTCAAGGTGCTCGACAGCTTCGGCGCGCCGCAGCGTGCCGACGGCGGCTGGGGCGGCCACGTCTTCAACCTCGGCCACGGCATCAGCCAGCACACGCCGCCGGACAACGTCACCGCGCTTGTCGAAGCGGTGCACAACCACGGCCGCCTGCTTCGCTCGGCCGGTAAGTGAGTGCTCAGGGCAGCGTTTGCCCTGCCTGAAGGCTTGACTTATCCCCAGTAAACGTGCTGCGGCACCGGCCCGCAGCAGCTTCCCCGCAACGGCCCCACTGGGGCCGTTTGTCTTCGCTAAGTTGTTGATTCATATACGATCACTCCGCTGCCACGAAATCGCGCAAAGAACCTCGGGGCTTGGAGAATCAACAACTTGGAGGCGCTGGACGCAGCTTCTGCACAAAGTTATCCACAGAAGCTGTGGGCAGGTCCGAAAAGCCTTCCAACACAAGGACTTGGGGACGATCCTTGAGAAGCCACCGAGCTTTCGCACGCAAGTGACGAGCCGATGACCCAGCGCATCGCCGTCGCCGTCGAGACACCCCAGCACACGGGGGTCGGCGTGCTCGACTACCTCGCCGAGCAGGCCTGGCCGCCCGGCACGCTGCTGCGTGTGCCGCTGGGGCGGCGCGAGGTGCCGGGCATCGTCTGGCACCGCGAAGGCGACACCGAGCTCGCCGACGACGCACTGCGCCCGGCCGGCGCGGCGCTCGAAGCGCTGCCGCCGCTGGGCGACGCCTGGCGCCGCCTCGTCGAGTTCGCCGCCGGCTACTACCAGCGGGGTGTCGGCGAGCTGGCGCTGTCGGTGCTGCCGCCCGAGCTGCGCAAGCTGGACGACGTGCAGCTCGCACGCCGCGTCGCCAAGCTGGCCAAGCTCGCGCCGCCGCCGGCCGCCGAGCCGCCGCCGCGGCCCGAACCCAGCGCCGAGCAGCAGGCGGCGCTGGCCGCGCTGGCCGAGAGCACGGCGCCGGCGCTGCTGCACGGCGTCACCGGCAGCGGCAAGACCGAGGTCTACCTGCGCGCCGCCGAGCAGGCGCTGGACGCCGGCCGCCAGGTGCTGGTGCTGGTGCCCGAGATCAACCTGACGCCGCAGCTCGAAGCACGTTTCGCCGCACGTTTTCCCGGCCGGCGCCTCGTCAGCCTGCACAGCGCGCTGACGCCGGCGCAGCGGCTGAAGAACTGGCTGCAGGCCCACCTGGGCACCGCCGACCTCGTGCTCGGCACGCGGCTGGCGGTGTTCGCGTCGCTGCCGCGGCTGGGTCTGGTCGTCGTCGACGAGGAGCACGACCCCTCGTTCAAGCAGCAGGAAGGCGCCCGCTACTCGGCGCGCGACCTGGCCGTCTGGCGCGCCCACGACGCCGGCGTGCCGGTGCTGCTGGGCTCGGCGACACCGTCGCTGGAGACCTGGCAGCGGGTGCAGGAAGGCCGCTACCGCCGCCTGGCGCTGGACGCGCGCATCGGCGGCGGCGCGATGCCGCGGGTGCGTGTCTTCGACATGAGCCGGCTGCCGCGCCAGCGCGGTGTCGACGGGCCGCCGCTGGCGCCGCCGGTGCTCGAGGCGCTGAAGCAGCGGCTCGAACGCGGCGAACAGAGCCTGCTGCTGCTCAACCGCCGCGGCTACGCGCCGGTGCTGCACTGCGGCGAATGCGGCTGGAAGAGCGGCTGCCCGCACTGCAGCGCCTGGCGCGTGTTCCACAAGGCCGACCGCACGCTGCGCTGCCACCACTGCGGCTTCACCGAGCGTGTGCCACGCGCCTGCCCCGATTGCGGCAACCAGGACATCGCGCCGATCGGCCGCGGCACCGAGAAGCTCGCCGAGCAACTGGCCGAGCTGCTGCCCGAAGCGCGTGTCGCGCGCATCGACGCCGACAGCACGCGCGGCGCCGGCGCGCTGGAGCAGCAGCTGGGCGCCGTGCACGCCGGCGAGGTCGACGTGCTCGTCGGCACGCAGATGGTGGCCAAGGGCCACGACTTCCGCCGCATCACGCTGGTCGTCGCGGTGAACCCCGACTCGGCGCTGTTCGCCAGCGACTTCCGCGCCCCGGAGCGCCTGTTCGCGCTGCTGATGCAGGCCGCCGGCCGCGCCGGCCGCGACGCCGAGCAGGCGGCACGCAGCGAGATGTGGATCCAGACCTGGAACCCGCAGCACGCGCTGTTCGACGCGCTGAAGCGCCACGACTACGCGGCGTTTGCCGCCAGCCAGCTCGACGAGCGCCGCAGCGCCGGGCTGCCGCCGTTCAGCCACCTGGCGCTGCTGCGGGCGGAAGCCAGGAGCGCCGAGGTCGCCACCGCCTTCCTCGACGAAGCGGCGACGCTGGCCGAGGGCATCGACAGCATCGGCCTGTACCCGGCGGTGCCGCCGGCGGTGTCCCGCGTGGCCGATGTCGAACGCGTGCAGATGCTCGTCGAGTCGACGTCGCGGCCGGCGCTGCAGCGTTTCCTCGCCGGCTGGCTGCCGCAGCTGCACGCGCTTCGGCCGCATCACAAGGGCCTGATCCGCTGGGCCGTCGACGTCGACCCGCTGGCGATCTGACGATGCCTCTGGATCTGCTGCACCTGACCATCGAGGTCGCCGGAACGCTGGCCTTCTTCATCGCCGGGCTGCTGACCGCAGCGCGCAAGCGGCTGGACGCCGTCGGCTCGTTCTCGGTGGCCTGCCTGTCGGCCTTCGGCGGCGGCACGATGCGCGACCTGCTGCTCGACCGCCGGCCCTTCTTCTGGGTGCACAACGCCGACTGGCTCTGGGGCCTGCTGCTGCTGACGCTGCTGGCCATGCGCTACCTCGACCGGCGCCACGTCGCGACGACGCAGCGCGCGATCCAGTGGCCCGACGCGCTGGGCCTGGGCCTGTTCGCCGCCAGCGGCACGCAGATCGCGCTCGCCGCCGGCATGCCGGCGCTGATCGCGGTGCTGATGGGCACGATGACCGCGGCCTGCGGCGGCGTGCTGCGCGACATCGCCTGCGCCGAGGTGCCGGCCGCTTTCAACGACCACCAGCCCTACGCCGTCTGCGCCTTCGCCGGCGGCTGGCTCGTCGTGCTCGGCGAGCACCTCGGCTGGCCGCCGGGCCCGGGCCTGTTCGCCGGGGCCGCGCTCGCGTGCGGCCTGCGCGGCTGGACGCTGTGGCGCGGCATCCGCCTGCCCGAGTGGCGCGCCGGCCGGCGCTGACACACGCCGGCCCGGTGCACGACGCTGCCGCTCAGCCCGGGCCCAGCCAGCCGACCAGCGCGCTGAAGCTGCCGAAGGCCAGCGCCGTCGACAGCATCACGATGCGCGCGATGCGCCCGGCGTCGGCGCGGTAGCGCTCGGCCAGCAGCGGCACGTTGCTGGCGCTGGGCAGCGCCGCGGCCAGCGTCAGCACCGTCAGCTGCGCCGGCGTCAGCGGCACGCCGGCGGCGACCAGCACCAGGCCCAGCCCGGCCACCAGCGCCGGGTGAACGAACAGCTTGACGGCGGTGATCGCCGCCACGTCGCCCCAGCGCTCACCGTGGCCGGCGCGCTGGCCGGCGCGCCAGAGCACGGCGCCGACGGTGAACAGCGCCACCGGCGTCGCCGCGTCGGCCAGCAGGCGCACGACGGTGTCCACCGGGCCCGGCAGGCCGACGCCGGCCACCGAGAACACGGCGCCCAGCGCCGTCGCCCAGGGCAGCGGGTTGCCGACGGCGCCGCGCAGCGCCAGCGCCAGCGCGCGCCGCGTGCCGTGGCCGGCGGCGTCGCCGGCCTGGGCCAGCGCGATGCACAGCGAGCTGGTCACGAAGACGTCGATCAGCAGCACGGCGATCGTCGGCCCGGCGGCCTGCGGCCCGAGCAGCGCGACGAGCAACGGCACGCCCATGAAGCCCGAGTTCGGGAAGGTGGCGACGAGCGCGCCGAAGGCCGCGTCCTTGAGCCCGGCGCGCCGCCAGGTGGCCGCGAGCACCGCGCCGACGACGAGGGCCGCCGCGCCCAGCCAGCACAGCAGCACCGCCGGGTCGAGCAGCTGCGAGATCGGCGTCGCCATCGCCAGGCGCAGCAGCATCGCCGGCAGCGCGAAGCACTGGACGAAGACGTTGAGCCCGGGAATCGCGCTCTCGGGCAGCAGGCGCAGCCGCCCGGCCGCGTAACCCGCCGCCACCAGCGCGAAGAAGGGCGCCGTCACGGCGAGGATGGACCACATCGCCGCGAGTATCGCAATCGGCCCGGCATCCAGGCGGCTTGCGCCGCCCGGATGCCGGGCCTGCGGCTGTCACGCACAGCTCCCCCGAGCCCCCCTCCGAGAGGGTGCTCCAGCTCGTTTGACGGCACCCTCCAGCCTCCCTCCGCGAGGGAGGCTCCAGTCAGGCTGACGACCGCTTCATTGCCGACGATCGGCGACGCGTTGGCGATCCGTTCTTCGACGTCCTGCTAGCCTCGCACCCGTCAGAGGAGGATTCGATGGCCGACGAGACGAAACCCCGTTCCCGGACGATGCGCGTGCTGCACGGCCTGTGGTGGCTCGTGGACACCGGACGGCGGGCGATCCTGAACCTGCTGCTGCTGGCGGTGCTCGCCGCCGTGGCCTGGGCCCTGCTGCACCGCGGCCCGCCGCCGCTGGCCGACAAGACGGTGCTGGTGCTCAACCCGCAGGGGCCGATCCGGGAGCAGTTCAGCGGCAGCCTGCGCGACAACGCGCTGCAGAAGGTGCGCGGCTCGGACCTTGAACAGACCCGGCTGCGCGACCTGCTGACCGCGCTGGACGCCGGTGCCACCGACGCCCGCATCACCAGCGCGCTGCTGGTGCTCGACGACTTCGCCGGCGCCGGCCTGCCGACGCTGCGCGAGGTGGCCGCCGCCGTCGACCGCTTCCGCGCCGGCGGCAAGAAGGTCGTCGCCTGGGGCTCCAGCTACGACCAGCGCCAGTACTACCTGGCGGCCCACGCCGACGAGGTCTGGCTGCACCCGATGGGCGGCATCGAGATCAGCGGCTACGGCGGCCGGCGCACCTACTTCAAGGACGCGCTGGACCAGCTCGGCGTCACCGCGCACGTGGTGCGTGCCGGGCGCTTCAAGAACGCCGCCGAGACGCTGGCCGCCAGCGGGCCGTCGCCCGAGACCGAGCAGGCCGACCGCGAGCTCTACGACGGCCTGTGGGCCGACTACGCGGCGACCATCGAGCATGCGCGCCGCCTGCCCGCCGGCAGCCTGTCGCGGGCCATCGCCGAGCTGCCCGAGCGCCTGGCCGCCGCCGGCGGCGACGCCGCCAAGCTGGCCGCGCGTGAAGGCCTGATCGACGCGATGAAGACCCGCGACCAGATGCGCGCGGCGCTGATCGCCCGCGGCGAACGCGACGGCGAGAGCTTCCGCCAGATCGGCTTCGCCGCCTACGCGGCGCGTTTCACGCCGCCGGCCGCCGGCCCCGCGGTGGCGGTGGTCGTCGCCGAGGGCATGATCGTCGACGGCGAGGCCGCCCCGGGCACGGTGGGCGGGCTGTCGACTGCGGCGCTGGTGCGGCGCGCCCGCGACGACGACGCGGTGCGCGCCATCGTGCTGCGCGTCAACTCGCCCGGCGGCAGCGCCTTCGGCTCGGAGCTGATCCGCCGCGAGCTGGAGCTGGCCCGCGCCGCCGGCAAGCCGGTGGTGGTGTCGATGGGCGACGTCGCGGCCTCGGGCGGCTTCTGGATCTCGACCTCGGCCGACGAGATCGTCGCCGACCCGGCGACGATCACCGGCTCGATCGGCGTCATCGCCGTGCTGCCGACCGCCGAACGTGCGCTCGAACGCCTGGGCCTGCACACCGAGGGCTACCGCACGAGCTGGGCGGTCGACGCCTACGACCCGCGCGCGCCGCTGGACGCACGCACCGAGCAGGTGCTGCAGTCGAGCATCGGCCACGTCTACGGCCAGTTCCTCGAACGTGTCGCCACGGCGCGCAAGACGACGCCGGAGCGCATCGACGAGATCGGCCAGGGCCGCGTCTGGAGCGGCGCGCAGGCCCGCGTGCGCGGCCTGGTCGACCGCACCGGTGGCCTGCGCGACGCTCTGGCCGTGGCCGCGGCGCGCGCCAAGCTGGCGCCGGGCTACCGCGTGCAGTACATGGAGGAGATGCCCGGCCGTGCCGAACGCCTGATGGCGTGGTTCGGCGGCCTCGGCGTCACGGCGCTGCAGCCGGCCCTGCAGGCGGCGCTGCCGCCGCCGCTGCCGGCGCCGCTGGCCGAGCTGCGGCAACAGGCAGCCTGGCTGATCCAGGCCAGCGACGGCCGCCGCCCGGCGGCGATGGCGCACTGCGAGTGCGCTGCACCTTGAGCCCCCGGCCGCCTGGCGGCCGCCCCCCGAGGGGGCTCCGGATCCGACCGGGAGACCCGGATCGGATCCGGCCCGTATGCCAGCGCCTCTCCCCAAAGGGCGCCAAAGGCGCCCTCTGGGGATGCGGACACGGCCGCGATCAGGCCGCCGCGACCAGCCCGGTGAACAGCGGGTCGCGGCGCGAGCGCGGCCGGTAGGCCGAGACGCGGCGCGCGATCTCGGCGATGTGGTCCGGCGTCGTGCCGCAGCAGCCGCCGACGATGTTCAGGAAACCGGCCTTGGCGAAGTCGGCCATCAGCGCGCCGGTGACCGGCGGCGTCTCGTCGAAGCCGGTCTCGCTCATCGGGTTGGGCAGGCCGGCGTTCGGGTAGCAGCTGACGTAGGTGTCGTCGGCGATGCGCGACAGCTCCTCGATGTACGGCCGCATCAGCGCCGCGCCGAGCGCGCAGTTCAGGCCGATGGCCAGCGGCCGCGCATGGCGCACCGAGTGCCAGAACGCGCCCACCGTCTGCCCCGACAGGATGCGGCCCGAGGCGTCGGTGACGGTGCCCGAGACGATGACCGGCAGGCGCTCGCCGCGCGCTTCCATCAGCTCGTCGAGCGCGAAGATCGCCGCCTTGGCGTTCAGCGTGTCGAAGATCGTCTCGACGAGGAACAGGTCGACGCCGCCGTCGAGCAGCGCCTCGGCCTGCTCGCGGTAGGCCTCGCGCAGCTGGTCGAACGTGATGTTGCGCGCGCCGGGGTCGTTGACGTCGGGGCTGATGCTGGCGGTGCGCGGCGTCGGGCCCAGCGCGCCGGCGACGAAACGCGGCTTGTCCGGCGTGGCCGCGGCGTCGGCGGCTTCGCGCGCGACACGCGCCGACGCGAGGTTCATCTCGCGCGCCATGGGCGCCAGGTCGTAGTCCTCCTGGGCGACGGTCGTCGCGCCGAAGGTGTTGGTCTCGATGATGTCGGCGCCGGCCGCCAGGTACTGGGCGTGGATCTCGCGGATCACGTCGGGGCGCGTGATCGACAGCAGGTCGTTGTTGCCCTTCAGGTCTTTCGGGTGCTCGCGCAGCGCGTCGTTGCGGAAGTCGGCTTCGCCGAGCTTCCAGCGCTGGATCATCGTGCCCATCGCACCGTCGATGACGACGATGCGCCGGGGCAGCAGGTCGGCCAGGGCCTGGCCGCGGGTGTAGGCGGGCGTGCGGGCGTTCATCGCGCCATTGTGCCCGCCCGTTCAGTGCAGGCTCAGCGGCTGCTGGGCGAGCCGGGCGTAGCCGGCGATGAAGTCGTCGAAGGCCTCGGGGCCCGGGTCGCGTTCGGCCAGCGCCTCGACACCGCGGCGGAAGCTCTCGGCCACCGCCCCTTCGATCCAGATGTCGGTGCGCGCGAGCTTGTCGACGATCTCGTAGCCGCCGCGTGCCGGCGCGCCGGCTTCGGCCGGCAACTCGACCTGGACGACGACGAAGGTGTCGGACTGGTACAGCATCTGCATGGGCCGCAGTTGGCCCCGGCAACGGCCATTTCAAGAGCCGGCCGCGACGAGGCGGTGGTCGGCCTCGGCGCCGGTCTCGGCGACGCGGCTCGTCCAGCGCACCGGCAGCCAGCCGCGCGCCGGGTCCAGCCAGACCTCCCAGCGCGGCTGGTAAGGCCCCGGCGCGGCGCTGGCCAGCCGCAGCGCCGTGGCCGGGCCGGCCGGCAGGTCCAGCGGCTCGACGGCCTCGACCTCGAAACGCCGCCACGCGGCGTCGCCGCGGGTGCCGACGACGAAGAGCTCGACCACCGCGCCGGGGGCAAAACGCTCGGGTGCCGCGGCGACCACGGCCGCCAGCTGCAGCAGCCAGCCGGCGCGGTCCTGCGCGCCCGGCAGCAGTGCATGCTCGGCGCCGCCGCCGGAGGCGCTGACGACGCCGACGTCACGGCGGAAGTTGGCCGCCCGCACCTCGCGCGTGCGGCGGCGCTCGACCAGGCGCTCGGGTTCGAGCCCGTGCGGGCCGATGCGGCCGCGGCTGCTCCAGCCGTCGCCGCCGTCGTCGGCCAGCACGAGGTGGTAGCCGTCGGCGCCGGGCTGCCAGTCCAGCCGCAGCTCGCCGTCGGCCCGGCCGCCACGGCGCTGCCAGCGCAGCTGCAGCGCCGGTGGCAGGCGGGCGGCGTACAGCGGCGGCGCCGGGCCGGCGGCGGCCGACGGCAAGGCCCCCGGGGCGGCAGGGCGCAACGGTCGCCGTGCGGCCGGCCGCACGGCCGGCACCTCGGCCGGCACCCGGCGCACGTGCATCGCGGCACGCGCCGCGTCGGGCCGCAGAGGCGGTGACGGCGGTGACGGCGGCGGCGGCTGCAGCGCGTCGAGCAGCAGCAGGTGCAGCGCCAGCACCGCGGCGCCCGCCGGCAGCACGGCAGGCCGGGCGCGGCGCGGCGCACGACCGGGACACGAAGCCATCGGACAATGCTGCCCACCCGCGGAACGCCCGCCGATCCCCCTCGCCCATGAAACTTGTCACCCTGAAGGACGGGTCGCGCGACGGCCAGCTCGCCGTCGTCTCGCGCGATCTGGCGCAAGCCCATTTCGCCACCGGCATCGCCACCCGCATGCAGCAGGTGCTGGACGACTGGAACTTCGTCAGCCCGCAGCTCGAGGACCTGTACACGACGCTGAACCACGGCAAGGCGCGCCACGCTTTCGCCTTCGACGCGCGCCAGTGCATGGCGCCGCTGCCGCGCGCCTTCCACTGGGTGCAGGTCGACGC
This sequence comes from Rubrivivax sp. JA1026, assembly GCF_011065555.1. NCBI lineage: Bacteria > Pseudomonadati > Pseudomonadota > Betaproteobacteria > Burkholderiales > Sphaerotilaceae > Rubrivivax > Rubrivivax sp. JA1026. The sequence continues at coordinate 232,069 of NZ_JAALCQ010000002.1, read as the reverse complement.
CTACCCCGACGCCGCCGAACGCATGCTGCGCGCGCTGGGCGTCGAGCCGCCGGCGGCGCTGCGCGAGACGCCCGCGGTGCGCGCCGCGGCCGGCGACGGCCTGCTCGGCGCCCACGACGAGGCCCGCTTCGCCGCCACCGCGCCGGCGCCGGACTTCGGGCCGCAGCTGGCCGTCGTCACCGGCGACGTCGAGGCCGGCACACCGGCCGACCGCGCGCTCGACGGCGTGCGGCTGGTGCTGCTGGCCAACGCCTGGCGCAGCGGCGAGGAAGCCGCGGCCGCGCCGCCGGCGGCCTTCGCGCCGGTGGCCGTGACGCCCGAGGAACTGGGCGAGGCCTGGCGCGGCGGCAAGCTGCAGCTGGCCATCGAGACCCGACTGAACGACCGGCGCTTCTCGCGCCTGGACGCCGCCGCCGGCATGCGCTGGCACTTCGGCCGCCTGATCGCGCGTGCGGCGACGACACGCACGCTGGGCGCCGGGGCCATCGTCGGCACCGGCCCGGTCGGGGCCCGCGACGCCGCCGACGGCGCCGGCTGCATCGCCGAGCGCCGCGCCGTCGAGGCCGCGGCGGGCGGCGAGCCGGCCACGCCCTGGCTGGCCTTCGGCGACACGGTGCGCGTCGAGGCCTTCGGCGCCGACGGCGGCAGCGTCTTCGGCGCGCTCGAGCAGCGTGTCTCGGAGCGCGACGAATGAGCCCGCTGGCGCGCTGGCGCCGCCGCATCGCCGCCACGCTGGCCGCGCTGTGGCTGCTGCCGCCGGCGCTGGCCCAGGACTGCCCGCCACCGCCGGACCCGCAGCCCGCGGCGCTGGCCGACCGCGGGCCGCTGTGGGAGATCGAACGCGACGGCCGCCGCTCCTGGCTGTACGGCACGCTGCACGTCGGCAAGGCCGGATGGACGACGCCCGGGCCGCGCGTGGCCGCGGCGCTGGAGGCCAGCGACCTCGTCGCGCTCGAGCTCGACCCCGAAGACCCCGGCGTGCAGCGCCAGCTGATGGCCGAGGCGCTGCGCCCGACGCCGCCGCTGCCGCCGGCGCTGGCCCGGCGGCTGGCCGACGCGCTGCGCGCCGCCTGCCTCGACACGCGGGCGCTGGCGCCGCTGCACCCGGCGATGCAGGCCATCGTGCTGACGCTGGCCGAGGCGCGCCGCGCAGGGCTGGACCCGGCCTGGGGCCAGGAAGGCGCGCTGGCGCGCAGCGCGCGCGACCGCGGCCGGCCGCTGGTGGCGCTGGAGCGCGTCGAGCAGCAGCTCGCGGTGCTGCTGCCGCGTGACGCCGCAGCGATCGCCGGGCTGGTCGAACGCACGCTGGCGCCGCTGGAGTCGGGCCGCGGCACGGCCGCGCTGGCGCGCCTGGCCCGGGCCTGGGAAGAGGCCGACGTGGCCACGCTGGCCGACTACGAACGCTGGTGCGACTGCATCGCCGACGACGGCGACCGCGCCGCGATGCGCGAGATGGTCGACGCGCGCAACCCCGGCCTGGCCGACGGCATCGCCGCGCTGCATGCACGCGGCGCGCGCGTGTTCGCCGCCGTCGGCGCGCTGCACATGGTCGGCGAGCAGGGGCTGCCGCGGCTGCTCGCCGAACGCGGCTTCGCCGTGCGGCCGGTGCCGGCACGCTGAACGGCCGCAGCGCACAATCGGCCGACCACGCCGCCAGGAGACAGGGATGACGGGACCGACCGACTTCGCGAAGATGCTGCCGGGTTACGACTTCCTGCAGGGCCTGCTGCAGAACGCCGGGGCCGGGATGCCGAACATCGGCCAGTGGATCGCGCCGACGCTGAACCCCGACGAGCTGGAAAAACGCATCGGCGAGCTGCGCACGGTGCAGTTCTGGCTCGAGCAGAACGCGCGCCTGCTGGGCACGACGATCCAGGCGCTGGAGGTGCAGCGCATGACGCTGTCGACGCTGCGCTCGATGAACGTGCCGATGCCCGACCTGCGCGAGGCGCTGAAGCCGCGTCCGCCGGCCGCGGCGGCGGCGCCGGCGCCGGAACCCGCCGCCAAAACGCCGCCCCCGCCGCCGCCGGGCATCGACCCGATGCAGTGGTGGGGCGCGCTCACCCAGCAGTTCGGCGAGATCGCCAGCGCCGCGATGCAGGACGTGCGCAGCGCCGCGACACCGGCCCCGGCACCCGCGCCCGCTCCAGCGAAGAAGGCCGCCAGGAAGGCGGCGGCGCGCCCGGCCGCCCCACGCGCGGCCGCGCCACGACGCAAACGCTCGACCTGAGCCGCGCCACGATGCCGAGCTTCGTCACCGGACACGCCACCCACCCCGACTGGCGCATGGCGCTGGCGCTGGCCGCGGCCCAGATCGACGCCCAGCGGGCCGCGCTCGAGGCCGGCCCCAGCGGGCCGCCGACGCTGGGCTTCGCCTACTTCACCGACGCCTACGCGGCGCAGGCCGAGGCGCTGCTGGAAGACCTGCGCCAGCGCTGGCCCGGCGTCGCCTGGGTCGGCAGCGTCGGTGTCGGCGTCGCCGCCAGCGGCGTCGAGTACTTCGACGAGCCGGCGCTGGCGCTGATGCTGTGCGACCTGCCGGCGGGCTGCTTCGAGGTCTTCTCCGGCGTGCGCCCGCTGCACCGCATCGCCGCCTACAGCGCGCTGGTGCACGCCGACGCCGCGACCCCCGACCTGGCCGAGCTGATCGCCGAGCTGAGCGACCGCGTCGACAGCGGCTACCTGTTCGGCGGCCTGGCGGCCTCGCGCGGCAACGCCGTGCAGCTGGCCGACGGCGTCTGGCAGGGCGGGCTGTCGGGCGTGGCCTTCAGCGAGGACGTGGCGCTGCTGTCACGCGTCACGCAGGGCTGCCAGCCGGTGGGCCCGGTGCGCACGATTACCCGCGCCGAGCGCAACATCGTCGCCGAGCTCGACGGCGCGCCCGCCCTGCCCTGCCTGCTGCACGACCTGGGCCTGGACGCGGACCACGACCCGCGCCAGGCGCTGCCGCGGCTGCGGGCCACGCTCGCCGGCCTGACCGACGGCGACCAGCAGGCCGTCGGCCGCGGCGGCCAGTTCGGGGCCGACGTGCGCGTGCGCCACCTCGTCGGCCTGGACCCGGGCCGGCGCGCGGTGGCGGTCGCCGACATCGTCGAGCCCGGCATGCGGCTGGCGTTCTGCACCCGCGACGTCGACGCCGCGCGGCGCGACCTGGTGCGCGTGTGCAGCGAGATCCGCGAGGAGCTACACCCGGCCGCCGACGGCACCGAAGCCGCCCCGGCGCGGCGCATCGAAGGCGCGATCTACGTCAGCTGCGCCGGCCGCGGCGGGCCGCACTTCGGCGGCCCCTCGGCCGAGCTGCAGATCGTGCGCCACGCGCTCGGCGACGTGCCGCTCGTCGGCTTCTTCGCCGGCGGCGAGATCGCCCACCGCCACGTCTACGGCTACACCGGGGTGCTGACGGTCTTCACCGGCCGCGCCTGAAGGCGGAGCTCAGCCGCCCGGCGCGGCGGCGGCCCGGGCGCCGGAACAAGGGCTTACAGCGTCGCCGCGCCGGCACGGCTACCTTCACGGGCCGGAACGCGCGCGATGAACGACCAGCCGACCACCCCCGAACACCTCGCCCAGGCCGCCCAGCCCCCGCTGCCCGGCGTCAGCGCCTGGCCGCCGGGCCACCGCATCGACGGCTTCGAGTTCCGCGGCGTCGTCGCGCTGCGCGCCACGGCCATCGTCTACCGCGGCTGGGACCACGGCCTGGAGGTGCCGGTGGCACTGAAGGAGTACCTGCCGGCGGCGATCGCGCGGCGCGGGCCCGATGGCGACATCGGGCCGGCCGAGCCGGCGCAGGCCGAGGCCTTCGAGCGCGGGCTGCGCGCCTTCATCGACGAGGGGCGGCGGCTGGCGCGCTGCGACCACCCGTCGATCGCGCGCGTGCTGCACCTGCTGCCGGCGCACGGCAGCGCCTGCCTGGTGATGCCCTGGTATGCCGGCCGGCCGCTGGCCGAGCTGCGCCGCGAGATGAGCGGCCCGCCCGACGAGCCGGCGCTGCGTGCGCTGCTCGACGCGCTGCTGGCCGCGCTGCACGAGTGGCACCGCGTCAACGGCGTGCACGGCGGCCTGCACCCGGCCGGCGTGCTGCTGCTCGACGACGACCGGCCGCTGCTGCTCGGGCCCGGGTACGCCGAGCGCGCCATCGCACGCGGCGGGCTGACGGCGCTGGAACCCGGGTTCAGCGCGCCCGAACTCGACGGCGACGCAACCCGCGTCGGCGCCTGGACCGACGTCTACGCGCTGGCCCAGCTCGCGCGTTTCGCGATCACCGGCCTGCTGCCGCCGCCGGCCGGCCGCACGCCCGAGCCGCTGGCCGGCGTCGTCGAGCGCCTGTTCTTCGACCACCCGTCGGCACGCTACGGCGCCGCGCTGCTGGCGACGCTGGACGCCGCGGTGTCGCCCGACATCGGCGCGCGGCCGCAGAGCATCGTCGACTTCGCCGCCTGGCTGGCCCACGGGCCGCCGCGGCGGCCGGCAGCGCGCTCGGCGCCGCCGCTGGCGCCGTTCTCCTTCTCCGCCGCCGACGTCCCGCCCGCGCGGGCACCCGACGCGGCCACCGTCGACCTGATCCAGCGGGTCATCGACACCCTCCCGCCGGCGCCGCCCCGGCGCGAGCCGGCGGCGATGCACGAGCGGGCCGCGCCTTCGCTGGAGCCGCCACCACGCGACGGCGTCGCCGGCTGGATGTTTGCGGCCTTCGCGCTCGCCGCGGCGCTGGGGCTGGGCGTGTGGTGGAAGGAGACGCACGAGGCCGCTCGGCCGCTGCCGCCGGCCCCGGCCGCCACCGCACCCGCCATCGTCGCCCCGCCGCCCGCGGCGACCGAGACGGCGCCGCCACCGGCCGACAGCCCGCCCGCCCCGTCGCAGGAGCCGGCCTGAGCGCCGCACGCCGCCCCTGCAAGCCCTGACCCCGGGGCGGCGCGGGGCGTGCCGCGCTTGCTAAAGTCCCCCGCAGCCCGCCGCCAGCTCCCCGCGCATGAACGCTCCCCTGCCCGCCGATGCCGCGACTTCCGCCGCCGAGGCCCCGCCCGACGCCGCCACGCGCGCCCGCCGCCAGGCCGAAGTCGTCGCCGCGCTCGGCAAGGTCCTGCCGGCGCACGCGCTGCTCTGGCAGCGCGAGGACACCACGCCCTACGAATGCGACGGCCTCACCGCCTACCGCCAGCTGCCGCTGGCCGTCGCGCTGCCGGAAACCGAGGCCCAGGTCTCGGGCGTGCTGCGTGCCTGCCACGCGCTGGGCGTGCCGGTGGTCGCACGCGGCGCCGGCACGGGGCTGTCGGGCGGCGCGATGCCGCACGCGCTGGGCGTCACGCTGTCGCTGGCCAAGTTCAACCGCATCCTCGCCGTCGACCCGCTGGCGCGCACGGCCACCGTGCAGTGCGGCGTGCGCAACCTGGCCATCAGCGAGGCGGCGGCGCCGCACGGCCTGTACTACGCGCCCGACCCGTCGAGCCAGATCGCCTGCACGATCGGCGGCAACGTCGCCGAGAACTCGGGCGGCGTGCACTGCCTGAAGTACGGGCTGACGATCCACAACGTGCTGCGCGTGCGCGGCTTCACCGCCGAGGGCGAGGCCGTCGAGTTCGGCGGCCTGGCGCTGGACGCGCCGGGGCTGGACCTGCTGGCCGCGGTCATCGGCAGCGAAGGCATGCTGGCCGTCGCCACCGAGGTCACGGTGCGCCTGGTGCCCAAGCCGCAGCTCGCGCGCTGCATCATGGCCAGCTTCGACGACGTGCGCCGTGCCGGCGACGCAGTGGCGGCGATCATCGCCGCCGGCATCATCCCCGCCGGGCTGGAGATGATGGACAAGCCGATGACCGCCGCGGTCGAGGACTTCGTGCACGCCGGCTACGACCTGACGGCCGAGGCCATCCTGCTGTGCGAGAGCGACGGCACGCCCGAGGAGGTCGCCGAAGAGATACAGCGCATGCTCGACGTGCTGACCGGCTGCGGCGCGACGCGGCTGGAGGTCAGCCGCGACGAGGCCCAGCGGCTGCGCTTCTGGAGCGGGCGCAAGAACGCCTTCCCGGCCTCGGGCCGCATCAGCCCGGACTACCTCTGCATGGACTCGACGATCCCGCGCAAGCGCCTCGCCGACATCCTGCTCGCCATCCAGCAGATGGAGCAGACCTACGGCCTGCGCTGCGCCAACGTCTTCCACGCCGGCGACGGCAACCTGCACCCGCTGATCCTCTACGACGCCAACGACCCCGACCAGCTGCGCCGCTGCGAGGCCTTCGGCGCCGACATCCTGGAGACCAGCGTGCGCCTGGGCGGCACGATCACCGGCGAGCACGGCGTCGGCGTCGAGAAGCTGGCCAGCATGTGCGTGCAGTTCAGCCCCGAGGAACGCGCCCAGATGGCGGCGCTGAAGACCGCCTTCGACCCGGCCGGGCTGCTGAACCCCGGCAAGGTGATCCCGACGCTGGTGCGCTGCGTCGAAGGCGGCAAGCAGCACGTGCGGCGCGGCCTGCTGGCCTTCGCGGAACTGGAGCGCTTCTGACGATGACGGCACACGAGGACGCGGCCCTGGGCCGCCTGGTCGAACGCGTGCGGGCCGCGGCGGCCGACGGCACGAAGCTCGAGATCGTCGGCGGCGGCACCAAGCGCTGGCACGGCGAGGCGCCTGCCGGCGAGCCGCTGGAAACGGCCGAGCTGGCCGGCATCAGCTCCTACGAACCGAGTGAACTCGTCGTCACCGCTCGCGCCGGCACACCGCTGGCCGAACTGGAGGCGGCGCTGGCCGAAAAGGGCCAGTGGCTGGCTTTCGAGCCGCCGCGTTTCGCCGCCGGGGGCACCGTCGGCGGCATGGTCGCCTCGGGCCTGGCCGGCCCAGGCCGCGCCGCGTCGGGCAGCGTGCGCGACTTCGTGCTCGGCGCGACGATGCTCAGCGGCCGCGCCGAGGTGCTCACCTTCGGCGGCCAGGTGATGAAGAACGTCGCCGGCTACGACGTGCCGCGCCTGCTCGCCGGCTCGCTGGGCGTGCTGGGCCTGATCTGCGAAGTCTCGCTGAAGGTGCTGCCACGGCCGCCGGCGGTGGCGACGCTGCGCTACGAGTTCGCCGAGGCCGAGGCGCTGCAGCGCCTGGCGGCCTGGTCGGCGCAGCCGCTGCCGATCTCGGCCAGCGCCTGGTGGGACGGCACGCTGGTGCTGCGCCTAGCCGGTGCCGCCGCCGCGGTGCAGTCGGCCTACGAGAAGCTGGGCGGCGAGCCGATCGAGCCGACGCTCGCCGACGGCTTCTGGACCGGGCTGCGCGACCAGGGCGACGAGTTCTTCGCCGGCGCCCGGGCCGCGGTCGAACGCGGCGCCGCGCTGTGGCGGCTGTCGCTGCCGCCGACCGCGCCGCCGCTGGGCCTGGCCGGCGAGCAGCTGATCGAATGGGGCGGCGGCCAGCGCTGGCTGTGCACGCCGCTGCCGGCCGCCGCGGTGCGTGCCGCCGCCGCGGCCGCCGGCGGCCACGCGACCCGCTGGCGCGGCGCCGGCGAGGGCCCGGTGTTCACACCACCCAAGCCGCCGCTGGACCGGCTGCACCGCCAGCTGAAGGACGCGTTCGACCCGGCAAGGGTCTTCAACCCCGGCCGCCTGTTCCCGGACCTCTGACGATGCTCGACTACTACGAACGCCGCGCCGCCGAGTACGAACGCATCTACCGCCGCCCCGAGCGCCAGAACGAGCTGCGCGTGCTGGAAGCCGAACTCGCCACCGCCTTCGCCGGGCGTTCGGTGCTCGAACTGGCCTGCGGCACCGGCTGGTGGACGCCGCACGGCGCACGCGACGCGCGGCGCTGGCTGGCCACCGACCTGAACCCCGGCCCGCTGGCCGTCGCCCGCGCCAAGCCGGTGCCGGGCTGCGTCGAGTGGCGCCTCGGCGACGCGACCGACTTCACCCACCTCGGCGACGAACGCTTCGACGGCGCTTTCGCCGGCTGCTGGTGCAGCCACCTGGAGCGAGCGCGCTGGGCGCCCTGGCTGCAGGCGCTGCACACACGCCTCGAGCCCGGCGCCCGCGTCGTGCTGCTGGACAACGTGTTCGTGCCCGGGCGCAGCACGCCGATTGCCCGCACCGACGCCCAGGGCGACACCTGGCAGCGCCGCCGCCTGGACGACGGCTCGGAGCACGAGATCCTCAAGAACTACCCGACCCGCGAAGAGGCCGTCGCCGCCGCCGGCACACGCGCCCGCGACCTGCTCTGGACCGAGCGCGAGCACTTCTGGGTCCTGACCTACACCCTCGCCTGATGCAGACCCATCTGTCGGCGGAGTTCCGCGGCACACCCGAAGGCGAGGAGGCCGAGGCCATCCTGCGCCAATGCGTGCACTGCGGCTTCTGCACCGCCACCTGCCCGACCTACCAGCTGCTCGGCGACGAGCTCGACGGACCGCGCGGCCGCATCTACCTGATCAAGCAGCTGCTCGAAGGCGCGCCGGTCACGCGCAGCACCCAGCTGCACCTGGACCGCTGCCTGACCTGCCGCAACTGCGAGAGCACCTGCCCCAGCGGCGTGCAGTACGGCCGCCTGGTCGACATCGGCCGCCACCTCGTCGAGCAGCGTGTCGAGCGCCCGCGCGGCGAACGCACGGCACGCTGGCTGCTGAAGGAAGGCCTCACCTCCCCGGCCTTCGGCCCAGCGGTCGCCGCCGGGCGCGCGCTGCGGCCGCTGCTGCCGGCGCGCGTGAAGGACAAGGTCACCGCCGCGCCGGGCGCACGCGCCAGGCTCTGGCCGCAGCGCGAGCACAAGCGCAAGGTGCTGATGCTGCTGGGCTGTGTGCAGCCCTCGCTGGCGCCGAACATCAACTCGGCGACCGCGCGTGTGCTCGACGCCGCCGGCATCCAGACCCTGGTCGCCGACGAAGCCGGCTGCTGCGGCGCGATCCGCGGCCACCTCGGCGACACCGAGGGCGCGCTGGCCGACATGCGCCGCAACATCGATGCCTGGTGGCCGCTGATCGAGGGCCTGACCTCGCAGGGGCGTGTCGAGGCGCTGGTGCTCAACGCCTCGGCCTGCGGCACGACGGTCAAGGAGTACGGCCACGCGCTGGCCCACGACCCGGCCTATGCCGACAAGGCGCGCCGCGTCGCCGAGATGGCGCGCGACGTCGGCGAGCTGCTGCCCGACATCGTCGCGGCGCTCAAACCGCGGCTGAAGATCGCCCCCGGCACGCGCGTCGCCTACCACCCGCCGTGTTCGCTGCAGCATGGCCAGAAGCTGCGTGGCGGCGTCGAGGACGGGCTGCGCGAGCTGGGTTTCGACGTGCGCCTGGCGGGCAGCGAGAGCCATTTGTGCTGCGGCTCGGCCGGCACCTACAGCGTGCTGCAGCCCGAGCTGTCGCAGGCGCTGCGCCGGCGCAAGCTGGCGCAGCTGGAGCCGCTGGAAGCCGGCGTCATCGTCTCGGCCAACTTCGGCTGCATCCAGCACCTGCAGGGCGGCACGAAAACGCCGGTGCGGCACTGGATCGAGCTGCTGGACGAGCTGATCGCGTGATTCAGGCGGCGGCCGGCACCGGCTGCGGCTTCGCACGCAGCGCCCAGGCGACGCCGGCGATCAGCAGCACGATGCCGGCCAGCGTGTCGGCCGGCGGCCACTGGCCGCGCAGCATGAAGGCGTAGGCCAGGCCGGCGAGCGACTCGAAGACGATCAGCTGGCCGGCCAGCGTCGTCGGCAGGCGCTGGCTGGCCTCGTTCCAGCACAGCGTGCCCAGCCAGGAGCACAGCAGCGCGACGACCAGCATCAGGCCGACGAAGCGCCACGGCGTCGGCCCCAGCGGCCCGCCGAGCTCGATCCAGCCCGCGGCCGACGCCAGGGCCAGCATCAGCGCCCCGGCCAGCGCCAGCGGCAGCGTCGCCAGCCCCTGCGCGGTGGCCCAGGTCGACGGCGATCGGTCGGGGTGGGCGCGCAGCCAGTCGGCGTTGCGGATCGGGTACCAGGTCCAGCAGGCCATCGCGCCGACGGCCAGCAGCGCGCCCAGGGCGTAACGGCCGCGGTCGGCATCGGGCGCGAGCTGCGCCAGCTCGGCGCGGTTGACCAGCGCCAGCCCGGCGCCGATCAGCAGCAGCGAGGGCGCCAGCTGGCGCCACGACAGCAGCCCGTCGCGGTGCCGGTTGCGGCGGTTGGAGGCCACCGCGATGACCAGCGGCAGCGTGCCGATGATCATCGTCGGCAGCGGCCCGCCGGCGCGCTGGATCGCCGAGGACAGCAGCAGGTAATAGAGCAGGTTGCCGACCATTGCCAGACGCAGCGCGTCGGCCCAGTCGGCGCGGGTCAGCTCGCGGATGCGCGCCCGGTCCAGCCAGGCCAGCGGCAGCGCGATCAGGCCGAAGGCCAGGTAGCGCCCGACCGACAGCATCGCCGGCGGGTAGGCCGCCAGCAGCAGCGGGGCGACGAAGATCAGCCCCCACATCAGCCCGGCGGCGAGTGCGAACAGGGTTCCGGAGACGAGCGCGGCACGGTGGGACATGGGGCGATCGTGCCGCAGCGGCCGGCGGCGGTCTTGTACCGGATTGCGCCAGCTTCGTCGGCGCCCGCCGCGCTTCGTCGCACCGGCGGCGCGCCGGCCCGGCCGCCGCCAGAATCGACGGCTTCGCCGTCCACGAGACCTCCCGATGCCGCTTCGCCTGCTGGCCGTCGCCGCCGCCCTGACGCTGGGCAGCGCCGCCACCACCCCGACCGCCCTCGCCGCCCCGGCGGCCACCACCGCCAAGGCCACCACCAAGGCCGACGTCGGCGCGACCCGCACGCTGCACGCGCTGTTCGCGCGCCAGTGGGAGGACAGCGCGCGCCGTTACCCCGAGTGGGCCACCTGGCGCGGCGACCACCGCTACGACGACCGGCTCGGCGAGGTGTCGCCCGAGGCCGAACAGGCGGCCCTGGCCCAGGAACGCCGCTGGCTGGCCGAGGCGCGGGCGATCCCGCGCGCGCGGCTGTCGCCGGCCGACCGCGTCTCGCTGGACCTGTTCATCGAGCAGCGCGAACGCCACCTCGCCGAGCAGCCCTTCGAAGGCTGGCGCAGCCTGCGCATCGCCGCGATGGGCGGCGTGCAGTCCGAGTTCTCCAGCCTGCTGCGCATGATGCCGATGACCGGCCGCGCCGACGCCGCCAAGGTGCTGGCCCGCATGGCGGCGCTGCCGCGGCGCATCGACCAGGAGATCGCGCTGATGCGCCGCGGCCTGGCGCTGGGCTGGGTGCCGGCGGCGCCGGTGCTCGACCGCGCGCTGGCGCAGATCGACGCCCAGCTCCCGGCCGACCCGACCGCCGGCCCGTTCTTCGAGCCCTGGCGCCGCCTGCCGCCGACACTGCCCGCGGCCGAGCGTGCGGCGCTGGAGGCCCAGGCCCGCGAGGCGATCGAGCGCGACGTCGTGCCGGCGATGCGCCGGCTGCGCGAGTTCGTCGCCGGCGAGTACCGCGCGAAGGCGCCGGCCGACGGCTCGCTGGCGCGTTACCCGGACGGCGCACGCGTCTACGAGATGCTGGTGCGCCAGCGCACGACGACCGCCCTGGGCGCCGACGCCATCCACGCGCTCGGCCTGCGCGAGCTGGCCCAGCTGCGTGCCGAGATGGAGGACGTGAAACGCTCGACCGGCTTCAGCGGCGACTTCGCGGCCTTCGTGAAGTGGCTCAACACCGACCCGCGTTTCTTCGTCTCCGGCCCCGACGAGCTGCTGCAGCGCTACCGCGCGATCGCCAAGCGTTTCGACGCCGAGATGCCGCGGCTGTTCGCCGAGCTGCCGCGCGGCACCTACGGCGTGCGCGGCATGCCCGAGCACCTGGGCCCCGATGCCGCCGAGTTCTACGAAGGCGGCGCCGCCGACGGCAGCCGGCCGGGCTGGTTCAACGCCAACCTCGTCGGCTGGCGCCAGCAGACGACCTGGGGCATGGCCACGCTGGTGGCGCACGAGGCCGTGCCGGGCCATCACCTGCAGGGCGCACGCGCGCTGGAGCTCAGCGACCTGCCCGACTTCCGCCGCGAAGGCGGCGGCTACACCGCCTACGTCGAAGGCTGGGCGCTGTACGCCGAGACGCTGATGCGCGAGCTCGGCGCCTACGACGATCCGTACAGCCTGTTCGGCCACCTGCAGTGGCAGGCCTTCCGCGCCGCGCGCCTGGTCGTCGACACCGGCCTCCACGCCCGGGGCTGGAGCCGCCAGCAGGCGATCGACTTCATGGTCGAGCGCACCGGCGTCGACCGCCCCTTCGTCGAGGCCGAGGTCGACCGCTACACCTCCGACCCCGGCCAGGCGCTGGGCTACATGGTCGGCCGGCTGAAGCTCGACGAGCTGCGCGCGCGCGCCCAGGCCCGGCTGGGGCCGAAGTTCGACCTGCGCCGCTTCCACAACGCGCTGATCGACCAGGGCGAGCTGCCGCTGTCGACGCTGGAAACGCTGGTCGACGAGTGGATCGCGCGCGAGGCGCGGCGACGCTGAAAGCGACGCCATCGACTCCCAAGGGCGCGAGGCGCGGCGACGCTGAAAGCGACGCCATCGACTCCCAAGGGCGCGAGGCGCGGCGCTGAGGGCGAGCCCCGCCGCCCCCTGCAACGCGGCACGGCAAAGCGGCTCATCAAGCTGACTGGAGCCTCCCTCGCGGAGGGAGGCTGGAGGGTGTGGTGGAACGAGCTGGAGCACCCTCCCGGAGGGGGCTCGGGGGAGCTGTGCGTGACAGCCGCAAGCTAGGAGTCTGCGCGGCAGAAGCCGCGCAGACTCCTAGCGCGCGCGCACCTGCCGCTGGTAACGCGCGGGCGTGACGCCGTAACGCGCCGCGAAGGCGCGTGTCAGGTGCGCCTGGTCGGCCAGCCCGGTGGCTGCGGCGACCTCGGCCGGCGCGACGCCAGCGGCGAGCTGGCGCTGCGCGGCCTGCAGGCGCAGCGACATCAGCACCTGCTGCGGCGTCGCGCCCTGCGCCTCGCGGAAGCGGCGCAGGAAGTGGAAGGGGCTCAGCCCCGCCACGGCGGCCAGCTCCTCCAGCGTCAGGCGTTCGGCCAGGCGCGCCTGCATGCAGTCCAGCACCACGCCGAAACGCGGTGCCGCCTCGCGTGCCGCGGCGCGGTCGGCACGGGCGTGCGGGCGCAGCACGTCCAGCAGCTCGGCGAGCAGGCCGTCGAAGGCCAGCGGCTCGTCGGCGGCCTGCCACAGCGCGGCCAGCAGCCGGCCGACACGTCGCGCACGCGGCGCGTCGGCCGCCACCGCGTCGGCGAAGCACCAGCGCTCGCCGGTCAGAGCCTGGACCAGCGCCTCGTCGACATAGGCCATGCGGTAGCGCCAGCCGGCCTCGGTCTCGGCGCGGCCGGTGTGCAGCTCGCCGGGGTTCATCAGCACCAGCGAATCGGCCGGCGCCAGCAGCTCGCTGCCGCGGTAGCGGAAACGTTCGGCACCGGCCTCGATCGCACCGACGCCGAAGCCGTCGTGCGCGTGCGGCTCGAAGGCATGGCGCACGATCGCCGCGCGGTACAGCTCCACGCCCGGGCGGTGCGCCGGGCGGCGGAACTCGGCGGCGTCCTCGCGGGCCTCGAAAGCCTGCGGGACACCGGGCATGGACGCGGCGGGCGTGATCGTCATGGCGGGTGCCGCAATCTACCGCGGCCCGCGGGCGATGGCTTCCGCCGGCGGCGCGCCGCTCCTATGCTCGCCGGCACCGAACAGGAGCACCGCATGTCCCGCCACGTCCTCGCGCTCGACCAGGGCACGTCCAGCTCGCGCAGCATCGTCTTCGACGAGACCGGGCGCATCGTCGCGCTGGCGCAGCGCGAGTTCCGCCAGCACTACCCGCAGCCCGGCTGGGTCGAGCACGACCCCGAGGAGATCTGGCAGAGCCAGCTCGCCACCGCACGCGAGGCCATCGCCCGCGCCGGGCTGACGGCACACGACATCGCCGCGATCGGCATCACCAACCAGCGCGAGACCACCGTCGTCTGGAACCGCCGCACCGGCCAGCCGGTGTGCAACGCCATCGTCTGGCAGGACCGCCGCGGCGAGCCGCTGTGCGCGCGGCTGCGCGCCGACGGGCTCGAGGAGACGGTGCGGCGCAGCACCGGCCTGGTCATCGACCCGTATTTCTCGGCGACCAAGATCCGCTGGATCCTGGACCACGTCAACGGTGCGCATCTCGCCGCGGCGCAGGGCGAACTGGCCTTCGGCACCGTCGACAGCTGGCTGATCTGGAAGCTGACCGGCGGCCGCGTGCACGCCACCGACGTCAGCAACGCGTCGCGCACGATGCTCTACGACATCCGCCACGACACCTGGGACCACGGGCTGCTGGCCGCGCTGCACGTGCCCGACAGCCTGCTGCCGCAGGTGCTGCCATCCAGCCATGCCTTCGGCGAGACCGACGCCGGGCTGTTCGGCGCACCGATCGCCATCGCCGGCGTCGCCGGCGACCAGCAGGCGGCGCTGTTCGGCCAGGCGTGCTTCGAGCCCGGCCTGGCGAAGAACACCTACGGCACCGGCTGCTTCATGCTGATGCACACCGGCGAGCGTTTCGAGCGTTCGGCCAACGGCCTGGTGTCGACCGCCGCGGCGCGCACCGGCACGGCACGCGAGTACGCGATGGAAGGCAGCGTCTTCATCGGCGGCGCCGTCGTGCAGTGGCTGCGCGACGGCCTGCAGGCGATCCGCGCCAGCGGCGAGGTGCAGGCGCTGGCCGAGAGCGTGCCCGACGCCGGCGGCGTGATGTTCGTGCCGGCTTTCACCGGCCTGGGCGCGCCGTACTGGAACGCCGACGCGCGCGGCACCATCGTCGGCCTGACACGCGGCAGCACGGTGGCGCACATCGCGCGTGCGGCGCTCGAGAGCATCGCCTTCCAGAGCGCGGCACTGCTGCAGGCGATGGCACGCGACGCCGCGGCGCAGCCGGGCGGCCGGCCGCTGACCGAACTGCGCGTGGACGGCGGCGCCTGCGTCAACGATCTGCTGATGCAGTTCCAGGCCGACCTGCTGGGCATCCCGGTGCTGCGCCCGCAGGTCACGGAGACGACCGCGCTGGGCGCGGCCTACCTCGCCGGGCTGGGCGTCGGCATCTGGCGCGACCGCGCGGAGCTGGCGGCGCTGTGGCAGGCCGAGCGCCGCTTCCTGCCGACGATGGCGCGCGACCGCGCCGCCGAGCTGATGGCCCGCTGGGAACGCGCCGTGCGCCAGACCGTCGCCGAATGAGCGTCGGCGGCGCGCCGCCTCAGGCCTTGGACTCGAGGTCGCGCAGCGTCTTGCCGGCGGCCAATGCGTCGCGAACCCATTGCGGGCGCTTGCCGCGGCCGACCCAGGTATTGCCGGCTTCGTCGCGGTATTTGGCGACGACCAGCTTGCGTTTGCGCGCACGCGGCTTGGCGGCCACGAGGCCGAGATCGGCGGCGGTGAGGCCGTATTGGGCGATCTGCTCGCGGATGGTGGTGATGACGGCGTCGAGTTCACGACGCCGGATCTTCTCGGCTTCGGCCTTCAGCGATTCGATCTGCTGGAGAACCTGGCTGTATGTTTTCGTCATTTTCATTCCGTGCTGGACGCAGCCGCCAACGTCCTCCCCACGGGCCGGTTACGTTGACCGGCCCGCCCGCCTGCCGACGACGGCGGGTGATTCGCGCGGGCCGGCGGCCCGCGCAGCGCGGAACTTACCACGACGGCGATCCGAATGCCGTGGCGCCGGCCATCGCCAATGCAATTCGTCAGCGGGCCCCATGAAACGCTCGAATCGCGACCGCAATTTCGCTGAATTGACGGGCGCACCGGCCATTGACGAGGCCGTGTGATCGGCGCTTATGGGCCAGCGTTCGTCCGGCAGATGAAATGCAATGCGCCGTGCGGCCGGCCCGTTACGGCGCGACGTGGCGCCAGACGACGGCACGGTCGCCGAGGAAGTCGATCTCGGTGTCGGCCACCGCGCCCAGGCGTTCGGCGAGGCGGATCGAGCGCTCGTTGGCGGGCCGGATCAGGCTGATCGGCGAGACGATGCCGCGCACGTCGCGGCCCCAGGCGAGCGCGGCACGCGCCGCCTCCTCGGCGTAGCCCTGGCCCCAGGCGTCGCGCGCGAGCAGCCAGCCGAGCTCGCAGCCGGGCCAGCCCTCGGGGTGCATGAAGCCGACGCGGCCGAGCATGCGGCCGTCGCTCTGGCGCTCGACGGCCCACATGCCGTGGCCGCGCAGCGTCCAGTGGCCGATGAACATCGCCACCTGGCGCCAGGCGACGTCGCGCCCGACCGGGCCGCCGGCGCCGATGTGGCGCATGACCTCGGCGTCGGCGCACATCTCGGCATAGGGCTCGACGTCGGCCGGGCCGAAACTGCGCAGCACGAGGCGCGCGGTGCGCAGCCGCGTCATGGCTGCGGCTCCAGGCGCACCTCGGTCTTCACCGAGTTGGCGATGAAACACGCCTCGTGCGCACGGTGGTGCAGCACCGCCAGGCGGGCCGCTTCGGGCACGGCGTCGCCGGCCAGACGCACACGCGGGCGCAGCGTCACGGTGGTCAGGAAGGGCCGGCCCTGCTCGTCGCGCCCCATCGTGCCGACGGCATCGTCGACATAGGAGTCGACGCGCCAGCCGGCGCTGGCCGCCAGCGACAGGAACCAGAGCATGTGGCAGCTGGCCAGCGAGGCGACGAACAGCTCCTCGGGGTCGACGGCGCTGGCGTTGGAGTACGGCAACGGCACGACACCGGGCGAAGCCGAGGCGGCGATCTCGGCTCCGCCGTCGAAACGCAGCGCATGCAAGCGGCTGTAGCGCTGGTCGGTGAAGGCCTCGGCGGGCTGGCGCCGCCATTCGACCTGGGCGTGGTGTTCGGACATGGCCCCTCGCGGACGACTGGACCACGGCATTGTGCGCCTGCACACGCCGCCCGGACGGCGATCAGAGGCTGCCGCTGCGGCGCAGGTGTTCGAGACGCAACGCCAGCAGCTGGCGCTTCTCGGCGACACGCTGGCGCTTGGCGCGCCAGGCCGGCGTGTCGGCCTCGGCCGCCGGCGCGGCGTCGAGCTCGGCCTGCAGCGCGGCGATCTCGCGCATCAGCTCGACCTCGGCCGGCACGTGGCCGGCGTCCTTCAGGATCTTGAACGGCATCTTCAGGCCGTCGGGCGTCTGGTCGTAGCCGTCGTCCAGCGCCAGCGGCCGGCCCCAGCTGGGCGCGGACTTCAGCTCGCCGTTGTCCTGGCTCTCGCGCAGCGCGTCGGCGATCTGCTCGTCCAGCGTGCGCAGGCGCTCGAGGCGCTCGTCTTCACGCCGCGTCGCCATGCCCGCGTCCTCAGGCGCGCGCCTCGCGCGCCAGGCCCAGGCGCGACACCCAGTGGCGCGTCAGCGCCGTCGCCGGCTTGGCCATCAGGCGCTCGTTGAGCAGCGCGCGGCCGAGGTCGCGCCGCCGGCCCTGCACCGCCGCGGCGAGCAGGGTCTGGTCGATCAGGTCGCGCTGCGCATGGCTGCCGCCGAGCGCAGGCGCCGACATGCGCGCCGGGTAGAGGCTGTCGGCGGCAGTGTCGAAGTCGCCGCGCGCGAAGGCCAGCAAGGCGCGCATCAACGGCAGGCCGACCTCGCGTGCCATCGTGTGGTTGACGCGGCGCGCGTCGTCGAGGGCGAGCGCACGTTCGGCGCAGCGCGCCACCCAGCGTTCGGCGCGGCCGACCTGGCCGGCGGCGAGCAGCGCGATGACACGGTGCAGGTCGTTGAAGGCGTAGTGGCCGGGCTCGTCGTCGGCCTCGGCCCAGGCGTCGGCCAGCGCCAGCGCACGCGCCGAGACGTCCTCGCCGACGAGGTGCAGCCGCCACAGCATCGCCGCGGCGTCGACACGCTGCGGCGTCGTCGTCAGCGTCTCGGCCGTCAGGTGGCCGTCGACCAGGCGCAGCACACCGGCGCAGTCCATCGCCTCGACGCGGAACAGCGCCTTGTGCCACCACAGATGCGACGCGAAGGCGTTGCCGTCGGCCCAGTCGTGCTGGTGCAGACGCAGCCAGGCCGAGCCTTCGTCGTGCCGGCCCTGCATCTCCAGCACGTGGGCCACGGCGTGCACCGCCCAGGTGACGCGGCGGTCGGCCTGCAGCGCCTGGCGCGCGGCCTCCTCGGCCTGCGGGTACAGGTTGCACTCCTCCAGCCCGAAGGCGTAGAGGCCGAGCACGAAGGGGTACAGCGGGTCGTCGGCGTCCCAGTCGGGCAGCGAACGCGCCGGGCGCATGCGCATGCCGGCGCTGTCGCCGCGGTGCAGGTCCCACTGGTGCGTCCACTGCAGCGCCAGCGCGTCGCGCGGGTACTCGAGCAGCAGGTCGTCCCAGCGGCGGCAGGCGTTGTGCCAGCGGCCTTCGAACACCAGTTGCAGCGCCTCGAGGTGGGCCCGCTCGCGCACACCGGCACCGCCCAGACGCTCGCGCGCCGCGTCCAGGTGTCGGACCACCGCGCCGAGTTCGCCGGGGTCGGTGGCGGCGAGCAGCCAGCCCGCCTTCATCAGGTGCGGCATCGCCCAGCCGGGATCGGCCGCGATCGCCGCGTCGAGATCGGCCAGCGGCGAGTCGTAGAACGACATCAGCCGCCACAGCGCCGACTCCGCGGCATCACGCGCCGCGGCGACACCGCAGCCGACGGGATTGCCTCGCAGATCGAAAAACGCCATGGCGGGACTGTAGCGCGAGCCTGTAACACGCCCCGGCGGGGCTCAGTCCTCGCGCGTGCCATCGCGCTCGGGCCTTCGGCAGGCGCAGAACGCCTTCCGGCGTCCTGCGTCCGGCCTCAGATCGGCGGCCCGGCCGGCAGCGGCGGCCGCAGCCGTTCCCAGGCGCGCGCCAGTTGCAGCACGCCGAGGTCGTCGTGGCGCCGGCCGGCGATCTGCAGCCCGACCGGCAGGCCGTCGGCGGTCATGCCGGCCGGCACCGCGACGGCCGGCTGCTCGCTCATGTTGAACGGCAGCGTGAAGCCGATGTGCGCCATCGCCCGCGCCGGGTCGTTCGTCGGGCTGGCGTGCAGCGCCGGGAAGGCCGGCACCGGCGCCACCGGCGAGAGCACGAAGTCGAACCGCGCGCAGGCGGCGACCGCGGCGTCGCGCAGCGCGGCCATCTGCGCGTGGCCGTGGAAGACCTGGGCGGCGCTGTAGCCGGCCCCGCGGCCGGCCCAGTCGCGGATGAACGGCAGCACACGCTCGCGGCGCCCGGGCGGCAGCGCCTGCAGGTCCAGCCACGAGCGCATGCGCCAGAACAGGTCGATGCCCTCGGCCATCTCGGGCGTCGTGAACGGCGCCAGCGGCTCGACGATGCAGCCGGCGGCCTCGAAAGCGCGAGCGGCGGCGGTGACGATCTCGACGTGACGCGGCTCGGGCGCCAGGCCCCAGCCAGCGTCGAGCAGCAGGCCCAGGCGCAGGCCACGCAGGTCCAGGTCGTCGAGCCGGTCCCAGGCGATGGCCTGCGGCGGCAGGCTGGTCGCGTCGCGCGCATCGGGGCGCGACAGCTCGGCCATCAGCAGCGCGGCGTCGGCCACCGTGCGCGTGATCGGCCCGGCGCAGCGGCCGGCGTACGGCGGCACGATCGGCACACGGCCCAGGCTGGGCTTGAAGCCGACGACGCCGCACCAGCCGGCGGGCAGGCGGATCGAACCGCCGATGTCGGTGCCGACGTGCAGCGGGCCGTAACCGGCGGCGGCCCCGGCGCCCGCGCCGGCGCTGCTGCCGCCGGGCGTCAGCGCCGGGTTCCACGGGTTGCGTGCGGCGGCGTGCAGGCTGGACAGTCCCGAGGACAGCATGCCGTAGTCGGGCATCGTCGTGCGCGCCACGAAGACACAGCCGGCCTCGCGCAGGCGCGCCGCGGGCGGCGAGTCCTCGGCTTCGGGCGCGGCCTCGACGGCGGCGCAGCCCAGCGGCTTGGGCCAGCCGCGTGTGCCGACGTTCTCCTTGAGCATCGCCGGCACGCCGTCCAGCGCCGACAGCGGCCGGCCGCGGCGGTGGCGTTGTTCCGACTCGGCCGCCGCGGCGAGCGCGCCGTCGGGGTCGAAGCCCCAGGTCGCGTGCAGCGTGGGTTCGAGCTGTTCGACACGCTCGATGACGGCCCGCGTGGCCTCCACCGGCGACAGCTCGCCGCGCCGGTACAGCGTGGCCAGCGTCGCGGCGTCGAGCGCGTGCAGCGCCGTCATCAGCCGCCCCAGGAGACGGCGGCCAGGTCGTTGGCGAAGATCGGCGAGCGTGTCCACAGCCCGCGCAGGCCCTTGCGCCAGACCGCCACCTGCGCCGGGTTCCAGAGGAAGACGCTGGCCGCGTCGTCGGCCAGCTTGCGCTGGATCTCGCGCCACAGCCGCGCCTTCTCGCGTGCGTCGTTGCTCGCGGCGTGGGTCGTCACGAGGCGGCGGAAGTCGGCGCTGTCGTAGCCGAAGTAGTACTTCGGGTCGGCGTAGGCGGTGGCGTAGTCCAACGGCTCGACGTGGTTGATCAGCGTGAGGTCGAACTGGCCCTTGAACGCGCCCGACAGCCACTGCGCCCACTCGACGTTCTCGATCTTCGCGACGACGCCGACCTTGGCCAGCATCGCGGCGACGATCTCGCCGCCCTTGCGCGCGTACGGCGGCGGCGGCAGCGTCAGCGTGACCTGCAGCGGCGTCGTCACGCCGGCGTCCTTCAGCAGCGCACGCGCCTTGTCGGGGTCGTAGGCGACGAGGCCCGACAGGTCGACGTAGCCGCTGTCGGTGGGCGCGAAATGGCTGCCGATCGGCTGGCCCAGGCCTTCCTGGGCGCCGGCGATGAAGGCGCGGCGGTCGATGGCGTGCGTCAGCGCGCGGCGCACGCGCACGTCGTCGAACGGCTTGCGCCGGTGGTTGACCGCCAGGATGCCCTTGCCGGCGGTGGCGCCGACCTCGACGACGAAACGCCGGTCGGCACGCAGCTGCGGCAGCGCCTGCAGCGCGGCGAAACGCGGCATCGCGTCGACGTCGCCGGCCAGCAGCGCCGCGACCTGGGCCGCCGGGTCGTTGATGAAGCGGAAGACGACCCGTTCGAGCGCCACGCGCGCGGCGTCGCGGTGGCCGGCCCACTTGGCCAGCGTGACGCTGACGCCGCGTTTCCAGTCCTCGACGCGGTACGGCCCGGTGCCGACCGGCCGCGTCGCGGCATTCGCGGCGCTGGCCGGGTGCAGGATGACGGCGCTGCTCTCGCCGAGGCGAAACGGCAGCGCCGCATCGGCGTGGGTCAGCGTCAGGATGACGGTCTGCGGGTTCTCGACGGTGATGCGGGCGATGTTGTCGAACACCGCCTTCTTCGCCTTGTTCGTGCTGCCCTCGGCGCGCGCGCGCTCGAAGCTCCAGCGCACGGCTTCGGCGTCGAAGGCCGCGCCGTCGGAGAAGGCGACCCCGCGGCGCAGCCGGAAGACGTAGCTCTTGCCGTCGGGCGAGACGGTCCAGGACTCGGCCAGCAGCGGCGACACGCTGCCGTCCATGCCGATCTTCGTCAGCCCTTCGAGCACGTTGTAGTGCACGATCTCGCCGATCGCCGCGGCCGGCGCGACGGTCGGGTCCAGGCCGGGCGGCTCGAGCACCATGCCGAGCACCAGGCGCTTCTTCGCCGCCTGGGCCTGCGCAAGAGGCTGCGCCGCGGCCAGCGGCAGGCCGGCCAGCAGCGTGTTGACGGTTCTACGGGTGGGATTCATGGCCGCGCGATTCTGCGCCAAGGGCCGCGGCCAGCAGCCGGCGCGTGTACGGGTGCTCGGGGGCGCGGAACAGGCGCTCCGGCGTGCCGCGCTCGACGACCCGGCCCCGGTACAGCACCAGCACCTCGTCGCTGACGAGGTCGACGACGGCCAGGTCGTGGCTGATGAACAGATAGGCGACGCCGTAGCGCTGCTGCAGGTCCTGCATCAGGTTCAGCACCTGCGCCTGCACCGAGACGTCGAGCGCGCTGACCGGCTCGTCGGCGACGATCAGCTTCGGCCGCGTGACGAGGGCGCGTGCGATCGCGATGCGCTGGCGCTGGCCGCCGCTGAACTCGTGCGGGTACTTCGGCAGATCGGCCGGGCCCAGGCCGACGGCTTCCAGCACCTCGACGGCGCGTGCGAGCTGCTCGTCACGCCCGGCGCCGTGCAGCACGGCCAGCGGCTCGGTGACGGTCTGCAGCACGCTGCGCCGCGGGTCCAGCGAGCCGTACGGGTCCTGGAAGACCATCTGGAACTTGGCGCGTGCGCGCCGCAGCGCCTCGGGCGCCAGCGTGTGCAGGTCCTCGCCGTCGAGCCGCACGTGGCCGGCGCTCGGCGCCTCGAGCGCCATCACCAGGCGCGCCAGCGTGCTCTTGCCCGAGCCCGATTCGCCGACGATGCCCAGCGTGCGCCCGGCTTCAAGCGTGAAGTCCACGTCGGCCAGCGCCTGCAGTTCGGTCGCCGGCGCGAAGAGCTGTTCGCGCGGCAGGCGGTAGCGCTTGCCGAGCCCGTGGACCTGCAGCAGCGGCGCCGTCATGCGTGCACGCGGATGCAGCGCGCCTCGTGGCCCGGGCCGACGGCCACCGGCGCCGGCAGCGCGGCGCGGCACTCGGCAACGGCCTGCGGGCAGCGCTCGGCGAAGGGACAGCCGGCGGGGCGACGGCCCAGCGCCGGCACGCGGCCGGGGATCGTCGCCAGGCGGGTGCCGCGCGGCAGGCCCAGGCGCGGCTGGGCGGCGAACAGCGCGCGCGTGTACGGATGCGCCAGGCGCTCGAAGACGGCGGCCGTCGGGCCGCTCTCGACGACGACGCCGGCGTACATCACGAGCAGGCGCTCGACCGACTGCGCCATCACGCCGAGGTCGTGGCTGATCAGCAGCAGCGCCATGCCGGTGGCGGCACGCAGTTCGGCGATCAGGTCCAGCACCTCGCGGCGCACGGTGGCGTCGAGCGCGGTGGTCGGCTCGTCGGCAATCAGCAGGTCGGGCGCGCAGGCCAGCGCGATCGCGATGACGACACGCTGGCGCTGGCCGCCCGAGAGCTGGTGCGGGTAGGCGTCGAGCCGGCGCGCGGCGTCGGGCAGGTGCACACGTTCGAGCAGCCGCAGCGCCTCGGCGCGCGCAGCCGCGGCCGACAGCCCGCGGTGCAGGCGCAGCGGCTCGGCGATCTGGCGGCCGACGGTGTGCAGCGGGTTCAGCGCCGTCATCGGCTCCTGGAACACCATTGCCAGGAGGTCGCCGCGAAGCGCGCACCAGTCGCGTTCGGCGAGCGTCGTCAGCTCGCGGCCGTCGAGGACGATCGAGCCGCTCGTGCGCGCGGCCTCGGGCAGCAGGCCCATCAGCGCCAGCGCGGTCAGCGACTTGCCGCAGCCGGACTCGCCGATCAGGCCCAGCGTGCCGCCTCGGCCGAGCGTGAACGAGATGCCGTCGATCGCGGCGGCATGGGCGCCATCGGGCACGGGCAACCGGACACGCAGGTCGTCGACGGCAAGCAGGGGAGCGGACACGGGCGGCAACGATAGCGCCGTCGCCAGGACGGCATGAAAAAAGCCCCGGCGCCGGGGCGCGGGGGCTTCGGGGAGTGTCGCCACTCCGGATCGACCGGCGGCCGTGGCCGCCGGCGACCGTTCGATCAGAACGAGTGGCGGATGCCGATTTCCAGGCCTTGCGACTTGTCGCCGGCGTCGATCGTCGAGTAGTCGTTGGACACCGTGAACTTGGCGGCGTCGTCGTTGTCGATCACCGCATAGGTGCCGTACAGCGCGGTGCGCTTGCTCAGGTTGTAGACGGCGCCCAGGGCGATGCGGTCGGCATCGCGATCGGTGGCGTCGTTGGACTTGCTCTTCGAGTACGCGGCGCGCAGCACGAAGGCACCGACCGGCACGGTCGCGCCGACGGTGTAATGCTTGTCCTTGTTGCCTTGGTACTTGCCTTGCTGGTAGGCGGCCATCAGCTTGGCGACGCCGAGGTCGTACGAACCGCCGATGACCGTCAGCTTGACGTCGCTGTTGGTGACTTCGGTCTGGCCGTAGCCGACGTTGACGTTCAGCGGGCCGGCGGCGTAGCCGAGGCGACCACCGTAGTACTTCTTGCCCGCGGTGCCTTCGCCAGCGGCGACCGACAGCTGGCCGTACACGCCGCCGAGGTTGGCCGGCAGGAAGTAGGTGACCTGGTTGTCGTTGCGGACCTTGGAGTCGACGCTGCCCCAGACCTTGTAGATGCGGGTGGTGTCGCCGATGCCGGTCGTGCCGAAGGCGTCGAAGTCGGCCAGCGCCGAGTAGGTCGGCGCGAAGTCACGGCCCAGGCGCACTTCGCCCAGCGAGTCGGAGATCAGGCTGACCGTCGCACGGCGGTGCCAGAAGCGGGCGTTCGGCTGCGAACCTTCGTCCGGCTTGACTTCGGACTCGAGCCAGAAGCCGGCCTTCAGGCCGCCGCCCAGGTCTTCGACGCCGCGGAAGCCGAGGCGGCCGGTGCTCAGGCCGCTGCTGCCGAGCACGTCACGCGTGCCGGCGGTGTCGTTGTCCAGATGACGGTAGGCGACGTCCAGGACACCGAACACGGTGACCGACGACTGGGCCGACGCGCTGCCGGCGGCAGCGGCCAGGACGGCCAGAGCGATGAGGGACTTCTTCATTTGGATTCCTCGTTGGGGGATGGAGATTCAGACACACAGGCCGCAGCGAGGCGGCACCTCAGCGAACGAGAGGCTACGAACCGTCCGGAGGCTCAACTAGCTCTTCTATTGCAATAGTGCGCTACGCCAGGAGAAATAATAAACCCCGATTGCCTTCGCCAATTCGTCATGACAAGCGCTTACTCGCGCTTGCGCGGCGCGCGCCCCCGCGTAACGGGCCCATATGACAGTTTGCGCGCGCCTGGGCAAGCACCCGCGCGCCAGTTCGACACCGGCTGCAGACGGCGGCTGCTGCGTTCACGCAACAGCCCAGGACGTTGCTGCAGCGCAACGCCGAAGACCGGTTCCACGCTCAGCGCGGGCCTTGCGAGGCCAGAAGATCGGCGTAGGACGGCGCCACACGGGGCGCCGCGGCCAAACCGAGCGCCTCCAGCAGGGCCTCGGCGATGCGCTGCCCGTCGGCATCGGACTGGTCTTCGGCGAGCACGACCTCGACCTCGACGAAGTCGCCCAGACCCTCGACGCGGTCGAGATGCAGCCGGGCGCCAGCCACGAGCGCCAGCCAGCGTTGCTTGCGCACGCGGGCGCGCACGCCCAGGCCGCGGCCGAGCACCCGGTGCAGCGCGTCGGCCGTGCCGCCGACGCCCACACGCTCGTAGTCCGAGGCGCGGGCCGCGTCGGTGTCGGGGCGTTCGTAGTGGATCAGCTCGGCCGTGCCGTCACCGAGGCGGCGCAGCTTGAGCCGCCCGGTGGGCACGGCGTAGAACACGTCGTCCTGCTCGAGGCGGGTCAGCACGCCGCCGGCCAGCGCCCGTGCCCGCTCGCGCAGCGGGTCGATCGAGCCGACCCGGACCTTGATCTCGATGTTGCGTGCCATGCGCTGCCTGCCCGGACACGATCATCGCGCCACGGCGCCGCCACGCGCCAGCCTCGGATCGAGCAGGTCGCGCAAGGCGTCGCCCAGCAGGTTCAGGCCGAGCACCGTGGTCATGATCGCCAGGCCCGGGTAGACGGCCTGCATCGGTGCCTGGAACCACTGCGTCTGCGCCTCGTTGAGCATGCGTCCCCAGCTCGGCCGCGGCGGCTGCGTGCCCAGGCCCAGGTAGCTGAGCGCGGCCTCGGCGAGGATCGCGGTGGCGAAGGCGATCGTCGCCTGCACGACCAGCGCCGCGGCGATGTTGGGCAGCACGTGGTCGAGCGTGATGCGCCAGCCGCCCTTGCCGGCGGCGCGCGCGGCGAGCACGTACTCGCGCGCCCAGATGCCGAGCGCGGCGCCGCGCGTCACGCGGGCGAACACCGGCACGTTGTACAGCCCGATGGCGACGACGCTGGTCGCCAGTCCCGGACCGTAGACCGCGGCGAGCAGGATCGCCGACAGCAGCGCCGGAAACGCGAAGGTGAAGTCCGCGGCACGCATCAGCAGCTCGTCGAGCCAGCCGCGGCGCGCGGCGGCCACGCAGCCGAGCGTGACGCCCAGGACGAGCCCGATGGCCACCGCGACGACGCCGACGAGCAGGCTGGTCTGCGCGCCGGCCATCAGCAGCGAGACGATGTCGCGCCCGAGGCTGTCGGTGCCCAGCCAGTGCGCCGCGGACGGCGGCTGCAGCCGCGCGCCGATGTCCAGCTCGTCCGGCGCCCACGGCGTCCAGACCAGCGAGACCAGCGCCAGCAGCAGCACGCTGCCGACCAGCAGCGCGCCGAGCACGAAGCCCGGACTGCGCCGCGCCCGCGCGGCGAAGGAGACGCCGGCCGGCCCCGCCAGGCGGGAATGAGCCCCGGGGCTCATGCGTGCCGCAGCCGCGGGTCGACGAGCGCGTACAGCACGTCGACGACGAAGTTGACGGCGACGACCAGCGCCGCCAGCAGCAGCACGACGTCGCGCACGACGACGAGGTCGCGGTTGGCCACCGCCTGGAACACCAGCCGGCCCAGCCCGGGGAGCACGAACACGTTCTCGACGACGATGGTGCCGGCGACGAGGTTGGCGAACTGCAGGCCGGCGACGGTCAGCACCGGGATCGCGGCGTTGCGCAGCACGTGGCGGTGCAGCGTCTGGCGCCGCGACAGGCCCTTGGCCCGCGCGGTGCGCACGTAGTCCTCGCCCATCGTGTCGAGCACCGCCGAGCGCGTGACGCGCGCCAGGATCGCCGCCTGCACCGCCGCCAGCGCCAGCGCCGGCAGCGCCAGCGCCTTCAGTCCTTCGAGCAGGCCGCCGCCTTCGTCTGCGCTCCAGCCCGGGAAACCGCCGGCACCGACCCACTGCAGCTGCACCGCGAACAGCAGGATCAGCAGCATCGCCAGCCAGAAGCCGGGCACCGCCAGCCCGAGCTGGGTGGCGATCATCACGCCGACGTCACCGGCGCGGCCGCGGCGCGCCGCGGCGTAGACGCCCGCGGCCAGCGCGACCACGGCGGTCAGCACCATCGCCAGCGCCGCCAGCGGCAGCGACACGCGCAGGCGCTCGGCGATCAGCTCGGCGGTCGGCGTGTCATAGGCGATGCTGTCGGCGGTGCGGCCCTGCAGCAGGGCGCCGACCCACTCGGCATAACGCTGCGGCGCCGGCCGGTCCAGGCCCAGCCGGGCCTCGAGGGCGGCCACGGCCTCGGGCGTCGCGGTCTCGCCGAGCACCACCTCGGCGGCACTGCCGGGCAGCCATTCCAGCACCACGAAAACGATCATCGACGCCGCGACGAGCGTCAGCACGAAGGTCGCGAAGCGGCGCAGCAGGAACACGGACATCGCGGGCAATGATGCCCGATGCGTCCGGGCGGCCCGGCGAAAGAACGGCCCCGGCGCACGAGGCGGCGGGGCCGGGGGTGGCGGCCGCGCGGGCCGCCGGGGGGGGTGATCAGTCGCCCAGGCCTTCGTGGCGGGCGGCAGCGGCGTACAGGTCGGCGGCGAAGCCGGGGTCGGTGTTCTCGACCTGGTGCGCCAGCTCACGGACCGACGCGATGTCGTGCACACGCGCCGGGGTCTCCGGGTGATGCGCCAGCCGCTTCATCAGGCGGGAGAACAGCTCGGCCGCGATCAAGGCGCCGCGAGGGGTGTCCTGCGCCGGTGCGACCGATTGAACCTCAACGTACATGCCCATCTTGTTTCCTGTCGGCACAGCCCTCGTGGGGCTGCGATGAAGGCATTTTCAGGGTTTACCCGATCACGATCTACTGAATGTTCTGCATCTGGCACATAAGCAGCGTTCATATCAGAATCGGTTCATGAACTTCCGCACGCTGGACCTGAACCTGCTTCGTGTCTTCGACGCGGTGATGACCGAAGGCAGCCTGACGCGGGCGGCGCAGGTGCTTTCGGTGACGCAGCCGGCCGCCAGCCATTCGCTCAAGCGCCTGCACGAGGCCGTCGGCGAGCCGCTGTTCGTGCGCGGCGCGCACGGCATGAAGCCGACGCCGCGCGCGCAGGCGCTGTGGCCGGTGGTGCGCGAGGGGCTGGGCGAGCTGCAGCGGGCGCTGGCGCCGGAGGAGTTCGACCCGCGCACCCAGGAGGCGAACTTCCGCATCACGATGCCGGATGCACCGGCCGCCGTGCTGACGCCGATGTTCGTGCGCGCGATCGAGTCGCGGCAGGCCCGGGTCAACCTGCGCATCGTGCCGCTGACCAGCCGCGACCCGCGCGCGATGCTGCGCGACGGCGAGGCCGATCTCGCCGTCGGCCACTTCCCGGAGGCGATCGCCGCGCTCGTCGCCGGCGGCGCGCAGACCGGCCTGCTGCACCGCCAGCTGCACCGCAGCCACTACGTCTGCGTGATGCGCCGCGGCCACCCGCTGGCCGACACGCTGACGCTGGACGCCTTCTGCGAAGCGCACCACCTGCTGGTCAGCTTCTCGGGCCGGCCGCACGGCATGATCGACGAGGCGCTGGCGGCGCTCGGCCGGCGGCGGCGCATCGTGCTGACCGTCAACCAGTACTTCACCGCCGGCCGCGTCGTCACGCAGTCGGACCTGATCACGGTGCTGCCGCTGTCCTTCGTCGCCGCCACCGGCACCTCGCACCGGCTGGTCACGCGGCCGCTGCCGGGGCCGGTGACGCTGCCGCCGGTGGGCGTGCAGATGGTCTGGCCGGTGCGCCAGGACGCCGACCCGGCACACCGCTGGCTGCGCCAGCTGGTGCAGCAGGCGGTCGGCCGGGAGGTGCCGGCCGAGTGAGCCTCAGACGACCGCGGCGATCGCCTCGGCGGTGCGCTCGACGTTGCCGCTGTTGAGCCCGGCCACGCAGATGCGGCCCGAGCGCACGAGGTAGACGCCGAACTCCTCGCGCAGCCGGTCGACCTGCTCGGGCAGCAGCCCGGTGTAGCTGAACATGCCGCGCTGGCTGAGGAAGTAGCCGAAGTCGCGCCCCGGCTTGCGCGCGCAGAGCACCTCGTGCAGCGCGCGGCGCATCGCCAGGATGCGCTCGCGCATCGCCGCGACGTCGGCCTCCCAGGACGCACGCAGACCCGGATCGCCGAGCACGCGCGCGACGACGCCGGCGGCGTGCAGCCCCGGGCTGGAGTAGTTGCGGCGCACCGTGGCCTTCATCTGGCCGAGCACGAGTTCGGCTTCGGCGCGGTCGGCGCAGACCACCGACAGCGCCCCGGCGCGTTCGCCGTACAGGCTCATGCTCTTGCTGAACGAGTTCGAGACGAAGAACGACAGCCCGGCGTCGGCCAGCGCGCGGATCGCGTGCGCATCCTCTTCGATGCCGTCGCCGTAGCCCTGGTAGGCGATGTCCAGGAACGGGATCAGCCCGCGCTCGCGCACGAGGGTGACGATCTCGCCCCACTGCAGGCGCGACAGGTCGACGCCGGTCGGGTTGTGGCAGCAGGCGTGCAGCAGCACGACGTCGCCGGCGGGCAGGCCGCGCAGCGTCTCGCACAGGCGCTCGAAGGCCACGCCGCCGGTCGCCGCGTCGTAGTACGGATAGGCCTTCACGGCCATGCCGGCGCCCTCGAAGATCGAGCGGTGGTTGTCCCAGGTCGGGTCGCTGACCCAGACGGTGGACTGCGGGAACCAGCGCCGCAGGAAGTCGGCGCCGACCTTCAGGCCGCCGCTGGAGCCGATGGTCTGCAGCGTCGCGACGCGGCCTTCGGCGACCGCGGCGCTGCCGGCGCCGAAGAGCAGCGCCTGCACCGCGGCGCGCATCGGAGCCGAACCCTCCATCGGCAGGTAGGGCTTGGGGCCGGCTTCGGCCAGCAGCTGCGCTTCGGCCTGGCGCACGCAGTCCAGCACCGGGATGCGGCCGGCGTCGTCGAAGTAGATGCCGATCGACAGGTTGACCTTGGCCGGGCGCGGATCTCGGCCGAAGGCCTCGTTCAGCGACAGGATCGGGTCGCCCGCGTAGGGCTCGAGGTGGGAGAAGACGGTCATGCCGAAAGCGCTTTCTCGATGTCGGCGGCCAGCGAGGCCGGGGAGTCGGTCGGCGCGTAACGCTTGAGCACGCGTCCGTCGCGGCCGACGAGGAATTTGGTGAAGTTCCACTTCACCGCCTGGGTGCCGAGCACGCCGCGCGCCTCGGCGGTGAGCCATTGCCACAACGGATGCGCATCGCCGCCGTTGACCTTCACCTTGGCCATCATCGGGAAGCTGACGCCGTAGTTGAGCTGGCAGAACGAGGCGATCTCGTCGTTGCTGCCCGGGTCCTGGCCGCCGAACTCGTTGCTCGGGAAGCCGAGGATCACGAGACCGCGCTCGCGGTAGCGCTGCCACAGCTCCTCGAGCCCGGCGAACTGCGGCGTGAAGCCGCAGCGGCTGGCGGTGTTGACGACGAGCACCACCTGGCCGGCGTGGGCGGACAACGGTGCGGGGCGGCCGTCGATCGTGACGGCGTCGAAATCGGACAGGGTCGCGGCCATGAGCGCTCCGATCGTGACGAAACGTGCATCGTAAGCCCCCATCCCACGACCGGCGTTGACAGCGCGAACCGCCGCCGCGCAGCATCGCCGCAGACCCCTGCCGCCGCCATGCTGCACCGCCTCCATCTGCTCGGTTTCAGCGCCTTCGAGCGCAGCACGCTGGCCAGCTGCGTGCGCCTGGCGGGCTCGCGACAGCCGGGCTACGTGCAGGTCGCCACGCCGGAGGACGCCGACTTCCTGGTCGTCGACGCCGACAACGTCGACGCCGTGCTGACGGCCAGCGCCGGCGCACGCGTCAGCGACGCGGTTTTCGTCGGCCGCCACGCCCCCGAAGGTGCAGCCGCCTGGATGCCGCGGCCGCTGGACGCGCTGCTGCTGCTGCGTGAACTCGACGCCATCGTCGCGCTGCGCGGCGCGGCGGCGGCCGACACGCCGGCGCTGCCGCAGGCGCTGATCGTCGACGACTGCGAAGCCGCGACACGCCACCTCGCCGGCCGGCTGCAGCGCCTGGGCCTGCCCAGCGTCGCGGCGCGCACCAGCGGCCAGGCCCTCGAACGGCTGGCGCGCCAGCGTTTCGAGTTCGTCTTCGTCGATGTCGAGCTCGGCGAGGCCAGCGAGCTCGACGGCCTCGCGCTGTGCCGCAGGCTGCGCCGCCAGCCCAGCCCGGGCGCACGCGACGCGGTTCTGGTGCTGGTCTCGGCCCAGCACGGCGAGGTCGACCGCGTGCGCGGCGCGCTCGCCGGGGCCGACGCCTACCTGGGCAAGCCGCTGGACGACGACGAGCTGAGCCGGCTGGTGTCGCGGCCGCCGCGCGCCGCGGCACCGGCCAGCCACTGAGACGTCAGCGCGCGGCCAGCAGCGCCGCGCCGACGATCAGCGTGCCCCCGATGACCAGCGGCAGCGTGATCGCCGCCGCGCCCAGCAGCACCGCCGAGGCCGAGGCGAACAGCACCTCGGTGATCATGACCACCGCCGTCGCGTTGGCCGGCAGGCGCGCCGCGCCGTACTGCAGCGCCAGGTTGCCGCCGAGGAAACACACGGCCAGCAGCAGCGCACCGGCGATCCAGCCCGGTGCCGGGGCCGGCGGCGGCGGCACGAAGCCGTTCAGGGCCAGCATCGCCGCCAGCGGCCCGGCGACGACGACGCCACCGAGGAACATCGCCAGTGCGCGCGCCGACTGCGGCCGGTGCGCCTCGCGGCGCAGCATCACGTTGTTCAGCGCGAAGCTGAAGCCGCCGGCGATGCCCAGCCACTCGGGCAACGTGCGCGGCAGCGGCAGGCCGCCGCCCTCGGGCCAGAGCACGACGGCCGCGCCGACCAGCGCCATCGCGACGCGAAACGCCGCCGCGCGTGTCAGACGCTCGCCGAGCAGCAGCCGCGCCAGCAGCACCGTCCACAGCGGCATCAGATAGAACAGCAGCACGACGCGCACGACGTCGCCGACGGTCACGCCCCAGTTGAAGGTGGCGTTGGTCGTGCCGGCGGCGGCCACCAGCACCCACAGCACCGGCGTGCGCAACAGCTCGCGCCAGGCCGACGGCCGCCAGGCGCTGATGGCCAGCACGACGCTGCCGTAGACGAACACGGTGGCCCACAGCGGGTGCAGGCCCAGCGCCTGCAGTTCGCGCAGCGGCCACCACGAGACGCCCCAGACGAAGGCGTTGGCCAGCAAGGCCAGCGCCGGCGCCGCCGCGCCGGGGCTGCCGGCGCGCGGCGCGGCGGCGTCAATGGCCATCGGTGCGGGCGATCACGAGCAGGCGCTCGACCTCGTCGCGGTGCTGCAGCAGGTTGCGCCGATGCCAGCGCCGGATCGTCTCCATGATGCCGGCGACGACCAGGCCGAAGACCGTGATCGCGGCGAAGGCCGAGAGCTCGAAACGTGTCATGCCGGCGTAGAAGGCGCCCAGCGCCAGGATGCAGGCCTGCTCGTTGAAGTTCTGCACCGCGATCGAGCGCCCGGCGCCCATCAGGTTGTGGCCGCGGTGCTGCAGCAGCGCGTTCATCGGCACGACGAGGTAGCCGCCGGCGGCGCCCAGCAGCAGCAGGAACGGGATCGCGACGTAGAGGTCGCGGATCAGGTTGAGCCCCATCAGCAGCACGCCCATCAGCACGCCCAGCGGGATCACCGCGGTGGCGCGGTCCAGCCGCATGCGCATCGACGCGACGACGGCCCCGGCGGCCACGCCGATCGACACCACGCCGGCCAGCGACGAGGCCTGCGTCGTCGAGTAGCCCAGCGCCGCCGCGGCCCAGGGGAAGACGATGATGCGCAGGTTGCCGCCGACGCCCCAGAACATCGTCGTCGTGGCCAGCGAGATCTGGCCCAGCTTGTCCGACCACAGGCGGGCGTTGCAGCGCGAGAAGTCGCGCACCAGCCACAGCGGGTTGGACGGCAGCGGTTGCAGCGGCGCGTCGGTGCGCGGGATGTAGAGGTTGAACAGCGCCGCCAGCGCGTAGACGAAGAGCAGCACGCAGATCGCGGCCTCGGCCGGCATGTCGACGCCGGTGTCCACGAACGGCAGGTCCAGGCCCAGCAGCACCGGCGCGATGTGCGGCCCGACGAGCTGGCCGCCGAGCACGGTGCCGAGGATGACGCTGGCGATCGTCAGGCCCTCGATCCAGCCGTTGGCCTTGACCAGCTGCGACGGCGGCAGCAGTTCGGTGAGGATGCCGTACTTGGCCGGCGAGTAGGCCGCCGCGCCCAGGCCGACGATCGAGTAGGCCAGCAGCGGGTGGCCGCCGAAGAGCATCAGCAGGCAGCCGACGATCTTGATGCCGTTGGAGATCAGCATCACGCGGCCCTTCGGGATCGCGTCGGCGAAGGCGCCGAGGAAGGGCGCGAGCACGACGTAGAAGAGCGCGAAGACGACCGCGAGAACCGGCACGTGCCAGCTGGGCGCCTGGCTGCTGCGCAGGAGTTCGATCGCGGCGACGGTGAGCCCGTTGTCGGCCAGCGAACTGCAGAACTGCGCCGACATGATGGTCGAGAAACCTTTTTTCATCTGTCGCGCGCGCAGCCGGGAACGCCGGTTCCGGGCGCCAGTCCTGTCTCTCCATCCTTTCGGGCAGGCGGTTTATAGCACGCGGCCAACGCCGTTCCGAAGGGCGAAACCCACGAGTCGGCTGGCAAAATGGCCCGGCCATGCCGCGCCCGATCGAAGCCCTCGTCCACGTCCCCGCCCTTGCCCACAACCTGCAGCGCGCCCGCGCCCAGGCCCCCGACGCGCGCGTCTGGGCGGTCGTCAAGGCCAACGCCTACGGCCACGGCATCGAGCGTGCGTACGACGGTTTGCGCGGCGCCGACGGCTTCGCGCTGCTGGACCTGGACGAAGCCGAGCGCCTGCGCACGCTGGGCTGGCGCGGGCCGATCCTGCTGCTCGAGGGCGTGTTCGAACCGCGTGACCTGGAACTCTGTTCGCGCCTGGACCTGTGGCACGCGGTGCACTGCGACGAGCAGATCGACTGGCTGGCAGCGCACAAGACACATCGCCCGCACCGCGTGTTCCTGAAGATGAACAGCGGCATGAACCGCCTGGGCTTCACGCCGGCGGCCTTCCGCGGCGCCTGGGCGCGCCTGGGCGCGCTGCCGCAGGTCGACGAGATCTCGGCGATCACGCACTTCTCCGACGCCGACGGCCCGCGCGGCATCGCCCACCAGATCGCGGCCTTCGAGGCCGCGACGCAGGACCTGCCCGGCGAACGCTGCCTGTCCAACAGCGCCGCGCTGCTGCGCCACGGCGTGAAGAACGACTGGGTGCGCGCCGGCATCCTGCTGTACGGCAGCGCGCCCGACTTCCCCGAACACGACATCGCCCACTGGGACCTGCAGCCGACGATGACGCTGCGCTCGCGCATCATCGCCACGCAGACCCTGGCCGCCGGCGACACCGTCGGCTACGGCAGCAGCTTCACCGCGCCGGGGCCGATGCGCGTGGGCATCGTCGCCTGCGGCTACGCCGACGGTTACCCGCGGCTGTGCCCCACCGGCACGCCGGCGCTGGTGAACGGCCGTCGCACGCGCACCATCGGCCGCGTGTCGATGGACATGCTCGAGGTCGACCTGAGCGAACTGCCCGACGCCGGCATCGGCAGCGAAGTCACGCTCTGGGGTCGCGGCCCGGGCGGCAGCGTGCTGCCGATCGACGAGGTGGCACGTGCCGCCGGCACGATCGGCTACGAGCTGATGTGCGCCGTCGCGCCGCGCGTGACGATGCGCGTCGCCGAAGACTGATGGCCGGCGCGCCGCGCATCGACCGGCGCGAAGTCGAGTTCGCGGCGATCCGCGCCCAGGGCGCCGGCGGGCAGAACGTCAACAAGGTCTCGAACGCGGTGCACCTGCGTTTCGACATCCGCGCCTCGTCGCTGCCCGATCCGATCAAGGAGCGCCTGCTGGCGACACCCGACCAGCGCATCGGCGCCGACGGCGTCGTCGTCATCAAGGCCCAGACCCACCGCAGCCTGCCGCGCAACCAGGCCGACGCGCTGGCGCGGCTGCAGGCGCTGGTCGACGCCGCGGCCGAGGTGCCCACCGAACGCCGGGCGACGAAACCGACCTGGTCGTCCAAGCAGCGCCGGCTGCAGGGCAAGGCGCGCGACGCCCAGGTCAAGGCCGGACGCGGCCGCGTGCGCGACTTCTGACAGCATCACCCCCGTGGCGAAAACGATCTACACCTGCCGCGAGTGCGGCGGCACCAGCCCCAAGTGGCTGGGCAAGTGCCCGGCCTGCGGCGCCTGGAACTCGCTCGACGAGGGCCTGGCCGAGCCGGCGACGAAGAACAACCGCTTCCAGGCGCTGGCCAGGAGCCAGCCGGTGGCGACGCTGGCCGACATCGACGCCGCCGACGTGGCGCGCACCCCGACCGGCCAGGAGGAGCTCGACCGCGTGCTCGGCGGCGGCATCGTCGCCGGCGGCGTGACGCTGATCGGCGGCGACCCCGGCATCGGCAAGAGCACGCTGCTGCTGCAGGCGCTGGACGCGCTGTCGGCGCAGATGCCGGTGCTCTACGTCACCGGCGAGGAATCGGGCGCCCAGGTCGCGCTGCGCGCGCGCCGGCTCGGCCTGTCGGGCGCCAAGGTGCGTGTCGTCGCCGAGATCTCGCTGGAGAAGATCCTGGCGACGCTGGACGCCGAACAACCGGCCTTCTGCGTCATCGACTCGATCCAGACGCTCTATTCCGACCAGCTGACGTCGGCACCGGGCTCGTTGGCCCAGGTGCGCGAATGCGCGGCGCAGCTGACGCGTGTCGCCAAGACCGGCGGCTGCGCGATGGTGCTCGTCGGCCACGTCACCAAGGAAGGCGCGCTGGCCGGGCCGCGCGTGCTGGAGCACATCGTCGACACGGTGCTGTACTTCGAGGGCGACACGCATTCCAGCTTCCGCCTGGTGCGGGCGATCAAGAACCGCTTCGGCGCCGTCAACGAGATCGGCGTCTTCGCGATGACCGAGAAGGGGCTGCGCGGCGTCAGCAACCCGAGCGCGATCTTCCTGTCCGCGCACGGCGAACCGGTGTCGGGCTCCTGCGTGCTGGTCACGCTGGAAGGCACACGGCCGCTGCTGGTCGAGATCCAGGCGCTGGTCGACAGCGGCGGCGCCAGCCCGCGGCGGCTGTCGGTGGGCCTGGACCGCGACCGCCTGGCGATGCTGCTGGCGGTGCTGCACCGCCACGCCGGCGTCTCGTG
Source organism: Rubrivivax sp. JA1026 (assembly GCF_011065555.1). Classification (NCBI taxonomy): domain Bacteria; kingdom Pseudomonadati; phylum Pseudomonadota; class Betaproteobacteria; order Burkholderiales; family Sphaerotilaceae; genus Rubrivivax; species Rubrivivax sp. JA1026. The sequence continues at coordinate 196,086 of NZ_JAALCQ010000002.1, read as the reverse complement.
CATGGACCAGGACGTGTTCGTCAACGCCGTCGGCGGCGTGCGCATCGGCGAGCCGGCGGCCGACCTGGCGGTGCTGCTCGCGATCACCAGTTCGCTGCGCGGCAAGCCGCTGCCGCGCGGCTTCGTCGCCTTCGGCGAAGTGGGCCTGGCCGGCGAGGTGCGCCCGGCGCCGCGTGGCCAGGAGCGGCTGAAGGAAGCCGCCAAACTCGGCTTCTCGGTCGCCGTCGTGCCCAAGGCCAACGCGCCGAAGAAGCCGATCGAAGGCCTGACGGTGCACGCCGTCGAGCGCATCGAGCAGGCGATCGACATCGTGCGCGGGTTGTGACGATGCGCTGGGCCGTCGTCTCCGACATCCACGGCAACCTCCCGGCGCTCGAGGCGGTGATCGCCGACGCCGGCGCGGTCGACGGCTGGCTGAACCTGGGCGACATCGTCTCCGGCCCGCTGTGGCCGCTGGAGACCGCGCGCCGGCTGATGGCGCTGGCCTGGCCGACGATCGCCGGCAACCACGAGCGCCAGCTGCTGACGCTGCCGCACGACCACCTGGGCGCCAGCGACCGTTTCGCCTGCGACGCGCTGGGCGAGGCCGAACTCGCCTGGCTGGCGGCGCTGCCGCCGACGATGGCGCCGCATGCCGACGTGCTCGCCGTGCACGGCAGCGGCCGCAGCGACCTGGAATACCTGCTGCACAGCGTGCGCGCCGACGGCCTGCACGAGGCCGACGAGGCCGAGATCGCCCAGCGCCTGCCGGCCGCGGCGCCGGCCTGGCTGCTCTGCGGCCACAGCCACCTGCCGCGCCAGCGCCGCGTCGGCACGACGACGGTGCTCAACCCCGGCAGCGTCGGCCTGCCGGCCTTCGACCACGACCAGCCGGCACCGCACGTCGCCGAGACCGGCACGCCGCAGGCGCGCTACGCCTGGCTGGAGCTCGGCCCCACGGGCTGGACGGCGACGCTGCGCGCCGTCGACTACGACCACGAGAGCGCCGCCCGCCGCGCCGAGGCCCGGGGCCGCGGCGACTGGGCCGACGCGCTGCGCAGCGGCCGCGTCGGCCGGCGCGAATCCGAATCGGGAGAAGGACGATGAACGCCTGGATCGGCTGGGCGCTGGCCGCCGCCGCCATCGCCGCCGGCTATGTCGGCTGGGGCTGGCAAGGTGTCGTGCTCGGCATCACCGTCACCGTGTTCTGGCTGCTGCTGCAGTTCAGCCGCGCGCTGCGCGCGATGCAGCAGGCGGCCAAGCGCCCGCGGGCCAGCGTGGCCAGCGCCGTGGCGCTGCATGCGAAGCTCGAACCCGGCCTGTCGATGCTGCAGGTGATGAAACTCACCGGCAGCATCGGCGAGAAGGTCGGCGACGACCCCGAGACCTTCGCCTGGCGCGACGCCGGCGGCGACGCGGTGCACGTGGCCTTCACCGGCGGCCGCGTCGGCCGCTGGCAGCTGCTGCGCGCCACCGCAGGCCCCGATGCCGGCACGCACCCCGCCGCCTAGAATCGTCCGTCTCTAGAACCGCTCTCAATTCCCGAGGAACCACCATGTCGATGTCCGACCGCGACGGCAAGATCTGGATGGACGGCGCGCTGGTCGACTGGCGCGACGCCAAGATCCACGTCCTGACGCACACGCTGCACTACGGCTGCGGCGCTTTCGAGGGCGTGCGCGCCTACAACACCGCCCAGGGCACGGCGATCTTCCGCCTGCAGGAGCACACCGAGCGCCTGTTCAACAGCGCCAAGATCCTGCGCATGAAGATCCCCTTCTCGCTGCAGGAGGTGATGGACGCGCAGCGCGAGGTCGTGCGCGCCAACAAGCTGGAGAGCTGCTACCTGCGCCCGCTGACCTGGCTGGGTTCCGAGAAGCTCGGCGTCAGCCCCAAGGGCAACACCGTGCACCTGATGATCGCCGCCTGGCCCTGGGGCGCCTACCTCGGCGAGGAAGGCCTGCGCCGCGGCATCCGCGTCAAGACCAGCAGCTACACCCGCCACCACGTCAACATCACGATGACGCAGGCCAAGGCGGTGAGCAACTACACGAACTCGATCCTGGCCAACATGGAGGCCACCGACGACGGCTACGACGAGGCGCTGCTGCTCGACGCCTCGGGCTTCGTCTCCGAAGGCGCCGGCGAGAACCTGTTCGTCGTGCGCGGCGGCACCGTCTACACGCCCGACCTGTCGGCCGGCGCGCTCAACGGCATCACGCGCAACACGATCTTCGCGATCTGCCGCGACCTGGGCATCGACGTCGTCGAGAAGCGCATCACGCGCGACGAGGTCTACGTCGCCGACGAGGCCTTCTTCACCGGCACCGCCGCCGAAGTCACGCCGATCCGCGAGCTCGACCGCATCCAGATCGGGGCTGGCGCGCGGGGCCCGGTCACGGAGAAGATCCAGGCGGCCTTCTTCGACATCGTCAACGGCCGCAACCCGAAATACGCCGAATGGCTCACCCAGGTCTGAACTGACATGAACGAACCCAAAGCCACTGTCGAGGTCCAGGCGGCCGACCTCGCCGGGCCGGGCGTCGTGTTCTGCCCGAACCCGAAGATGCCGCTGTGGAGCAACCACCCGCGCGTCTTCATCGACGTCGCGACCACCGGCGAAGGCCGTTGCCCGTACTGCGGCACGGTCTACAAGCTGGCGCCGGGCGTGCACGCTTCCGGCCACTGAGGAGGCACGGCGAGGTGGGCACGCAGCCGCCCCCCTCGCCGGAGCAGGCTGCCCCGCCGCCCCCGCCCGAACCGGGCGACGCCGGCGATGCGCGCCACGCGCTGTTCCACGCCGCGCTGGCCGGCACCGGCACCTTCGTCTGGGGCTGGGACCTGGACACCGACCGGCTCAGCGACGTCGAAGAAGGCCTGGCGATGCTGGGCTACCGCCCCGGGGACATCGGCCCCACCCAGGCCGACTGGGACCGGCTGATCCACCCCGACGACCTGGCCGCCAACCACGAGGCCTATCTGCGCCACGCGCGCGGCGAGGTCGACGTCTACGAACACTGCTACCGCATCCGCGACGCCGCGGGCCGCTGGCGCTGGGTGCGCGAGCGCGGCCGCATCGTCGAGCGCAGCGCCGACGGCCGCCCGCGGCGCATGCTGGGCACGCAGACCGACATCACCGAGCTGCGCGAGCTGGCCGACACGGCGCAGCAGGCGCTGGAAGGGCTGGCGCGCATCGCGCGCCACGTGCCGGGCACGCTGGTGCAGATCCACGCCGACGCCGAGCGCCGGATCACCTTCCCCTACGCCAGCGAACGCTGCCGGGCGCTGTTCGGCATCGAGCCGGCCGAACTGGCGCGTGACGGGCGGGCGCTGCTGGACTGCGTCGAGCCCGAAGACCGCGGCCCGCTGCGCGCGGCGATCCGCGCCTCGGCACGCACGCTCGAGCCCTGGCGCGCCGAGTTCCGCGTGCGCCGCGCCGGCCAGTTGCGCTGGGTGCGCGGCGAGGCGACGCCGAGCCGCCAGGCCGACGGCTCGACCGTCTGGCACGGCTACCTCGAAGACGCCACCGAACGCCGCGAGCTGGAGCAGGCGCGCCAGGACGCCGCGGTCGCCGCGGCCGCCAACCGCGCCAAGACCGAGTTCCTGTCGCGCATGAGCCACGAGCTGCGCACGCCGCTGAACGCGGTGCTCGGCTTCGCCCAGCTGCTCGAGAGCGATCCGGTCGAGCCGCCGAGCGAAAGCCAGCAGCGCCGGATCAAGCTGATCCGCGAAGCCGGCGAGCACCTGCTGCAGATGATCGGCGACCTGCTCGACCTGACGCGCATCGAGTCCGGCGGCATCGAGCTGCGCCTGGCCGCGGTGCCGCTGCGGCCGCTGGCCGAGGAGGCGCTGGCGATGGTCGCCGGCAGCGCCGAACGCGCCCAGGTGACGCTGGCGCTGGCCGACTCCGCCCCCGGTGCGCGCGTGCGCGCCGACGGCACGCGGCTGCGTCAGGTGCTGCTGAACCTGCTGACCAACGCGATCAAGTACAACCGCGCCGGCGGCCGCGTCGAGCTGGAGATCGCGGCCCCGCAAGGCCGCTGGCAGCCGCTGGCGGTGCACGACACCGGCATCGGCATCGCGCGCGACGAGCGCGAGCGCCTGTTCGAGCCCTTCTACCGCGGCCGTGCGGTGCGCGGCCGCGTCGAAGGCACCGGCATCGGCCTGGCGCTGACGCAGGACCTGGTCGTGCTGATGGGCGGGCGCATCGAGGTCGACAGCGAACCCGGCCGGGGCTCGAGCTTCACCGTGACGCTGCCGGCGGCCTGATCAGGGCCGCAGCACGACGTTCAGGCCGGGCCGCAGCTCGGACACCGGGATGTAGCCGATCGCGCCGGGCGTCGCCTGCACGTAGGCGATGATCTCCGCGCTGCTGCGCAGCTCGCGCGGCGGCACGCCCTTGCCGACATGGCGGCGCACCGTCCAGTAGGCGATGTAGCGGCCGTCGTCGAGCTGCACCACCTGCGACAGGAAACGCTCGCGCGACGGCGTGCCCGGCGGCGCGTTGACGACGTTGGCCGCCGTGCCGCCGACCTCGACGGCGCGCCCGGTGTACAGCCGCTGCAGCGTCGGCAGGTCCACGCGCACGATGCCCGGGTGGGCGATGACGACGATGTCGACGGGCGGTCCGGCCCAGGCGCTGCAGGCCGGCAGCAGCCCGGCGACGAGGAGGAGGCGGCGGCGGCGCATCCGACGCGCCCTCAGAAGGCGAAGCCGTAGTTGATCGACCAGACGTCCACGTGCGTGTCGTGGATCGTCCCGGCGTCCGCCGGCGTGTCGACCAGGCGGCTCATCTGGCCGATCGCGGTGCGCTTCCACTCCGCCTTGAGCTTGTGACCGGGCGCCGGAGTCCAGGACGCGCCGAGCGCGACCGAGCGCTGGTCGGCGGCCCAGATCGTCTCGGCCGTCAGGCGCTGCGCGGCGTTGATCGGCCCGGCCCCGGGGAGGCTCTCGGGCAGCGGGTGGGCGGTCAGGCGGCGATACCAGTCGCGCGTGCCGCGCGTCGAGCGCAGCTGCGACCAGGCGAGGTACGGCGTCAGCGCGCCGAACTCGCGGAACAGCGCCACGTAGCCGCCCGAGGTGTTGGAGCCCAGCTCGGTGTCGTGCTGGATGTCGCGCGCGTACTCGGCCGCAACCCGCCAGTGCGCCGCAAAACGGTGCTCGACGCCGAGCGTGAAGATCAGGTTGGTGATCGTCGACACCGCCTCGACCGGCGGGCCGTAGGGGATCGAGTCGTCGGTCTTGTAGAAGCCGACACCGGGCGCCAGCTCGACCCAGGGCAGCGTCACCGGGATGCGGGAGCCGTCGGTCTGCGCGGTGCGCACGTGGTGCATGCCGGCACGCCACAGCGTGTCGGGCTGGCGCAGCGTCAGCGCGGCGCCGACCGCGTGCACCTCGACCTCGACGAAGTTGGCCCCCGCGGGCTTGGCCGGCGCCAGGCCGTCGCGCGCCCAGAAGCGCGCCGTGGTGCGGGCGCGGCCGCCATAGGCGTCCAGCGAGAGCTCGTCGTCGCCGAGCGTCCAGGTCCGGGTCGCCGACAGGCCGTCGAACTCGTTGGACGGCGCGATCGAGTACATCTCGGTGGGCAGCCGCACCATGTCCTGGGTGGCGCCGACGTCGAGGATCTCGGAGTACAGGTACAGCGGCAGCCGCATGCGGCCGGCGCGCAGCAGCCAGTCGTCGTCCGGCCGCCAGGCGAGGAAGGCCCAGGCCGGCGTCACGTCCCAGCGGTGGTCTCGCTCCAGCGACTCGGCGGCCTTGAGCTGCAGCGTCGCGCTCCAGCGCTCGGCCAGGCGCGCGTCGAGCTGCAGGCCGACCAGCGTGTCGCGTTCGGCGCTGCCGCCGCGGTCGATGCTGCGCTCGACGGCCCAGCCGCGGTTGGACTGCGCCCAGCCCAGCGTGCCGAAGCCCGACCAGGACAGGTCCAGCGCCGCGGCGGGCAGGCTGACGGTGGCGGCGACGGCGGCGGCGGCGAGCGCCCGCAAGGGCTTGTTGTTCTTCATCGTGTCGGGTGGCCGCCGCCTCAGGGCGCCGGCGGCGGGGAGCTGCCGTCGTCGCCGGCATCGCGGAGTTCGGTGGCGATCTCGACGAAGGCGGCCTCGCAGGCGCGCAGGCCCTCGACGAGCACCGGGTCGAAGTGGCGGCCGGCGCCCTGCACGATGCAGTCCATCGCCGCCCGGTGGTCCCAGGCCGGCTTGTACGGGCGCGCCGTGGTCAGCGCGTCGTAGACGTCGGCCACCGCCATCAGCCGCGCCGCCAGCGGGATGTCCTCGCCGGCCAGGCCGTCGGGATAGCCGCTGCCGTCCCAGCGTTCGTGGTGGTGGCGAGCGATCTGCTTGGCGTAGACCAGCATCGGCCCGGCATCGTGGCCGAGCCGGTCGATCGCCTTCTGCAGCAGCTCGGCGCCGCGAACCGTGTGGGTCTTCATGCTGGCCCATTCATCGGCGCCGAGCGGGCCGTCCTTGAGCAGGATCGCGTCGCGGATGGCGACCTTGCCGATGTCGTGCAGCGGCGCGGCCTTGGCCAGCTCGTCGATCGCCGCGGCGCTCAGGTCGGCCGGCGCGCCGGGCCGTGCGGCGTACCAGCTGGCCAGCGTGCGCACGTACTCCTCGGTGCGCTTGATGTGGTTGGCGGTCTCGTTGTCGCGGAACTCGGCCAGGCCGAGCATCAGGAACAGCGTCGTCTCGCGCAGCCGCTCGGCCTCGCGGCAGCGGCGCTCCAGCGCCTGTCCCAGGTGCGCGTTGCGGTCGCGCAGCACGTCGCGCGCGACCTTCAGCTTGAGCTGCGTGGCCACGCGCGCGAGCACCGTCTCGGGATTGAAGGGCTTGTGGATGAAGTCGGCGCCGCCGACACGGAAACCCTGCGTCTCGTCCTCGGGCCGGGTCAGCGCCGTCAGGAACAGCACCGGCACGTCGGCCAGCAGCGGGTCGGCCTTGAGCCGGCGGCAGACCTCGTAGCCGTCGAGCTCGGGCATCATGACGTCGAGCACGATGACGTCCGGCGGGCTGCGCCCGGCGATCTCCAGCGCGCGCCGGCCGTTGATCGCGATCTTCACCTGGTAGTCCCGGTTCAGCACCTGGGCCAGCAGCGTCAGGTTGGCCGGCGTGTCGTCGACGACGAGCACGACCGGGCGGCGCAGCGGCGGATCGGCGCCGGGCGCCGGGGCGTCAACGTTCATCGGGGCCTTTCCGGGGCGCGGTGCGGCGCAGCGCCGCCAGTGCCGCGTCGAACTCGAATCGCGACATCGCGCCGCTGAGCTGCTCGGCCTCGGCAGCGGGCAGCAGCCCGATGAAGTCCGAGGCATGCGACTCCCACATCGAGACGGCCCGGGCGTCGTTGTCGTCCAGAAGCTCGCCGAGCTGCTGCAGCAGTTCCAGCCCCGCGGGCCGGCCGTCGCCCGACGCCGGCTCGGCAGCCGGCGCCGCGCCGGCCAGCAGGCGGCGCAGGTCCGACGGCAGCACCGGCTTGGGCAGCAGCGCACCCACGCCCAGCCCGCCGGCGGCCTGCTGCACCGCCGGGCCGTCGAAGGGCACCAGCAGCACGGTGCGCCGCGGCCGGGCGCCGGCGCTGCGCAGATGGCGCAGCAGTTCGGCACCGTCCATGTCGGGCAGCACCCAGTCGACGACGAGCAGGCCGTAGTCGCCGTCGGCGGACGCGGCCCGCCGCACGCAGGCCAGGGCCTGGCGTCCGGAGACGGCCTCGTCGACGCGCGCCTGCGGCATCAGCGCGTGCAGCATCTGCACCAGAGCGGCACGCGCCTCGTCGTGGGCCTGCACGACGAGCAGCGGGCCGCCGGCCTCGACGGCCGCCTCGCCGGGCGAGGCCGGCGCCGGCGGCAGCGGCACCTGCAGCTCGAAGCACGAACCGCGGCCCGGCGTGCTGCGCGCGTCCAGCCGGCCGCCCATGCGCTCGGCCAACCGCCGCGCAAGCGCCAGCCCCAGCCCCAGGCCGCCGTGGCGGCGCGTGGCCGAGCCGTCGGCCTGCGCGAGCGGCTCGAACAACGCCGCCAGCTGCGCCGCATCCAGGCCGACGCCGGTGTCGGTGACGGTGAAACGCAGGCGCTCGCCGTCCAGCCCGACGGCCAGCCGCACGTGGCCGGCGTCGGTGAACTTCACCGCGTTGCCCAGCAACTGGCCGAGCACGCGGCCGAGCTGCGCCGCGTCGCCCAGGCGCCAGCCGGCGGCGCCCAGCAGCGCCGGAGCCTCGAAGCGGCAGTGCAGCTCCACCGGCTTGCCGCGCGCCAGCACGCGCGCCGCGGCAAAGGCCTCGGCCACGAGATCCTCGACACGCAGCGGTGCGCAGGCCAGCTGCAGGCGGCCGCCGTCCAGCGCCGCCAGCGCGGTCATCGCGCCGAAGAGGTCCAGCAACTGCTGCGAGGCCCGTGCGACCTCCTCGAGACGGCGGCGTTGCGCCGGCGCCAGCTCGGCCTCCAGCGCCAGCCGGGTCTGGCCGACGATGGCATTCATCGGCGTGCGCACCTCGTGCCCGAGCGTGGCGAGGAAGTCCGCCGGCGCCCGGGAGCCGGTGTCGGCGGCCGGCGCAGGCGCGGGCACCGGGGCCGGCAGCGGATCGCGCTGCGGCAGGCTCGCGGCCGGCCAGGCGCGCAGCAGCAGCACCAGTGCCGGCAGCAGCGTCAGCCGCAGCGCCCAGGTCGCAGCGCCCTCGGGGGCGTCCGGGGCGGCCAGCGCGCTCGCGAGCACCTGCAGCACGAGCGCCGCCAGCGCCACGCGCCCGAGCACGCGGCGGTGCACCGGCCAGCGTTCCCAGGCCGACGCGAGCACGGCCAGCAGCAGCGCCAGCGCCGGAAAGCTCGCCGCCTGCAGCGGCGTCAGCAGCCCCGGCACGGCCAGGCCGGCCCAGGCCAGCAGGACCGCCAGCAGCGCCGCCAGCGGCGGGTTGCGCCACGCCGTCATGGCGGCGGCAGCGCGTCCAGCGCGGCGTCGAAGTCCAGCGCCGCCATGGCCTGCGTCAGCCGGCGCATCACCGGCGGCGCGAGCGCCGCGCGCAGCGCGCGCTGCTGGGTGCGCCAGCATTCGAGCGCCTCGCTGTCGGCGGCCTCGAGCAGCTCGCGCAGGCGGCGCAGCGCCTGTTCGGGCGCGACCTCGGCACCGTCGCGCAGCGGCGCCGGGGCGCTGACCAGCCACGGCGGCGGGGCGGCCAGCGCGGCGTCGATCTCGGCCACCACCTGCGCCAGCGTGTCGCCCAGCGGCAGCAGCGCCGTCTCGGCCTGCGGGCCGGCCTGCGCCGCGGCGGCGCGCTCGAGCGCCAGCGCGTGCTCGCGCAGGGCCACGGCGCCGATCGTCCCGGCCAGCCCCTGCAGCGTGTGCGCGGCGCGGCGCAGCTCGGGCCAGCGGCCGTCGGCAAGCCAGGCGGCCCAGGCGTGCAGACCGTCGCCGTACTCGGCGGCGAAGCCGGCCAGCGTGCGCCTGAACAACGCGACGTTGCCGTCGAACTGCTGCAGCGCCCGCGAGGTGTCCAGCGACGGCAGCGACGGCAGCGGAGCGGCGACGACCGGCGGCGGCGGCGGTGCCGCGTCGGTGGGCGCCGGCGCGCGCCGGTACGGCGCCAGCGCCACCTCGAGCACGGCCACGTCCAGCGGCTTGGCAATGTGGTCCTGCATGCCGGCGGACAGGCAGCGCCGGCGCTCCTCGTCGAGCGCGTGCGCCGTCATCGCGACCACCGGCAGGCGGTCGAAACGCGGGTCGCGGCGCAGGCGGCGCGTCGCCTCGAGGCCGTCGAGCACCGGCATCTGCACATCCATCAGCACGACGTCGAAGGCGTCGGCGCCACGCGCGGCCAGCGTCTCCAGCGCCACCAGGCCGTTGTCGGCGATCGTGACCACGGCGCCGCGGCGGCGCAGCAGCGCGGCGGCGAGTTCCTGGTTCAGCGGATGGTCCTCGACGAGCAGCACGCGCAGGCCGCCCAGCCCCGCGCCGGCGGCGGCAGGCGCAGGCGGCGCCGCCTCGGCCGGGCGGAACAGCCGCCGCAGATCGGCCGGCAGCACCGGCTTGGCGATGAAGTCGGTCGCACCCAGGCCCCGGGCGCACTGGCGCACCTCGTCGGTGCCGTAGGCCGAGACGACGGCGATGCGGGTGCGCGGGTCGAGCTCGTGCAGCCGCGACAGCACCGCGGCGCCGTCGGCGTCGGGCAGCATCCAGTCCAGCAGCACGAAATCGAAGGGCCGTCCCTCGCGCGCCGCCGCCTGCACCAGCGCCAGCGCCTGGGTCGCATCGCCGGCCCCGGCCAGGCGCCCCGCCGAGCCCACGCCCAGCGTGTGCAGCTGGCCCAGCAGCACGAGGCGCGTGTCGGGCTGGTCGTCGACGACGAGCACACGCGCCGCCGCCGCTTCCGGCGAGGCCGCGGGGGCCTCGGCTGCACGCTCGCGCGGCAGCGTCAGCCGCACCTCGAAGCGGCTGCCGACACCCGGTTCGCTGCGCACCGCGATCGTGCCGCCCATCAGCTCGACCAGGCGCCGCGTGATCGCCAGCCCGAGGCCGGTGCCGCCGTAGTGGCGCGTGATCGAGACGTCGGCCTGGGCGAACTCGCGGAACAGGTGGCCGATCTGCTCGGCGCTCATGCCGATGCCGGTGTCCTCGACGACGAGCAGCAGATCGACGACGGCGTCGTCGCCGCTCGTCGCGCTGTCGACGGTCAGGCGGACCTGGCCACGGGAGGTGAACTTCACGGCGTTGGACAGCAGGTTGGTCAGCACCTGCTGCAGCCGCAGCGCGTCGCCGCGCAGCGTGCCGCGGTCGACGAGCAGCGACGGGTCGGCCCAGTCGCACAGCAGCTCCAGCTCCTTGTGCTGCGCCGGCTGGCGCACGAGCTCGACGGCCTGGCCGACCACCTCCTCGAGCGAGAAGCGCGCCGACTCGATCGTCATGCGCCCGGCCTCGATCTTGGAGAAGTCGAGCACGTCGTTGATCAGCGCCAGCATCATGCGCGAGGCCGCCTGGGCCTTGTCGACGAAGTCGCGCTGCTCGCCGCTCAGGTCGGTCTGCAGCGACAGGTGGGTGAGGCCGAGCACGATGGTGTTCATCGGCGTGCGCATCTCGTGGCTCATGTTGCGCACGAAACGCGACTTGGCCTCGTTGGCCTCGTCGGCCTCCTCGCGCGCGAGCTGCAGCTCGCGGCCGGCCTGCTCGCGCGCGGCGATGTCGGCCTGGAAGCGGTTGGCCATCGCGTCCAGCGCATCGCCCAGCCCGGCGAGCTCCTCGACGCCGCGCTCGTGGCGCCGGGTGCGCTCGCCGTACTCGCCGCGCGCGATCTGGCGCGCGACGGCGCTGAGCGTGCCGATGGGCTGCAGCACGCGCCGGCGCAGCACCAGCACGACGGCGTAGAACAGCGCCGCCAGCGCCGCATTGGTGACGACGGCCGCCTGGATGCCGGCGGCGAGCTGCTCGCGCGACGAGGCGATCGCCGCGTCGGTGCGCGCGCGCACCTGGGCGCGCAGCTCGCTGACGGCCTCGGCCAGCATCAGCCGGCGGTCCTCGTACTCGCGCGAGCGCACGAGCTCGAAGGCATAGGGCAGGTCGGGATGGCCGTCGTCGACGAAGTCGCCGGCGGCGGTGTCGAACAGGCCCTGGGTCGCGGCCATCGCGATCTTCTCCAGCTCCTGCATGTACTGCGCCGCGGCCAGCATGCGGCCGGCCGCGGCCAGCTCCTCGGACACGAAACCCAGCCGCGACATGCGCTCGAGCATCGGCACGCTGGGCCCGGTGCGCGCCGCGGCGACGTCGCGCACGCGCATGCGTTCGCGCCAGTAGAGCATCGGGTCGACGCCCTCGGGCGCCGGCGAGCGCCCGTCGCGCACGGCGAGGATCTCGTAGTAGGTGTTGAAGTAGCGCAGGTCGCCCTGGCGGTCGGTGCGCGCGGTGAACCCCTGCACCAGCTCGGCGAGCAGCGTGTTCTCGTTCTCGATCTGCTGCACGAAGCCGAGCGCGCGGTCGCGGTCGTCGGTGGCGCGGCGCATCGCCTCGTTGGCCGGGAAGACGAGCCCCCAGAAGACGAGGATGTTGGCCAGCAGCGTCAGCAGGACCGCGGCGGAGAAGCCACGCGAGATCGATCGCAGCTTCATCGGCGGCTCGGCAGGGGGGCGGACGCAGCGGGGCACATCCGGAGGGATATCGAACGAATGCACCCGGAGCTGAGGGACTTCCCCGCCGGGCGCCGTGACGGATGCCGCGAAAGAACGCCGCGCGGCGGTCCCTACAATGCCGGGATGGCTGCGGAAAACCAGTTCGTCCTCACGCTCTCGTGCCGGGACACCAAAGGCATCGTCTTCGCCGTCTCGGGGCTGCTGTACCAGGCGGGCTGCAACATCATCGACTCGCAGCAGTTCGGCGACCTCGACGGCGACGACGCGACGGGCCTGTTCTTCATGCGCGTGCACTTCGAGGCGCCGCAACAGCTGGCCGACGTGCAGACGCTGGACCGGCTGTTCGCCCACACTCGCGAGCAGCACCAGATGGACGTGCGTTTCCACGCCGTCTCGCGCCGCCCGCGGCTGCTGCTGATGGTCAGCCAGCACGGCCACTGCCTGAACGACCTGCTGTTCCGCTGGAAGAGCGGCCAGCTGCCGGTGGAGATCCCGGCGATCGTCTCCAACCACACGACCTTCGCCGGCCTGGCCGACAGCTACGGCATCCCGTTCGTGCACCTGCCGCTGGTCGGCGGCAGCAGCGCCGAGACCAAGCGCGCCCAGGAGCGCGAGGTCGAGGCGATCATCGACCGCGAGCGCATCGACCTCGTCGTGCTCGCGCGCTACATGCAGATCCTCAGCCCCGAGTTCTGCGAGGTGCTGCGAGGCCGGGCGATCAACATCCACCACAGCTTCCTGCCCAGCTTCAAGGGCGCGCGGCCGTACTTCCAGGCCCATGCGCGCGGCGTCAAGCTGATCGGCGCGACCGCGCACTACGTCACCGCCGACCTCGACGAAGGCCCGATCATCGAGCAGGACGTCGAGCGCGTGGACCACACGCTGTCGGCCGAGGACTTCACCGCCGTCGGCCGCGACATCGAGTGCCGCGTGCTGGCCCGCGCGGTGCGCTGGCACGTCGAGCGCCGCGTGCTGCTCAACGGCCACAAGAGCGTGGTCTTCCGCTGAGGCGGCGATGGCGCGCCCGAAGCCGCCCGCGGCGCCGACGATCGCGCTGACGCCCGAGGACGCCGAGGCCGCGTTCTACGAGGCGATGGCCGGCGGCGACGTCGGCCGCATGATGGCGCTGTGGGCCGACGACGAGGACGTGCTCTGCGTGCATCCGGGCGGCGGGCGCGTCGTCGGCACCGCCGCCGTGCGCGCCAGCTACGAGACCCTGCTCGCCGACGGCGGCATCGCGGTGTCCTACGACGCGGTGCACCGGCTGCAGCGCGCCGAGGTCGCGGTGCACCACCTGGTCGAACGCATCCTCGTCGACTCCGCTCGCGGCCGCAGCGAGCTGCGCATGCTGGCGACCAACGTCTACCTGAAGACGCCGCTGGGCTGGCGCATCGTGGTGCACCACGCCACCGCCGCCGGCCCCGACGAGCGGCCGCCGCCCGAACCGGCGCCGACGACGCTGCACTGAGCGGGCCCGGAGCCCGCGCCGCGATGCACGACTACCGCGCCCCGCGCTGGCTGCCCGGCGGCCATCTCCAGACGATCTGGCCGTCGCTGTTCTCGCGCCCCTGGCAACGCGAGACGCCGCCGTACCGGCGCGAGCGCTGGACCACGCCCGACGAGGACTTCGTCGACCTCGACCACCTCGACGCCGCCACGCCCGGCGCGCCGCGCCTGGTGCTGTTCCACGGCCTGGAGAGCTCGTCGACGAGCCGCTACGCGATCGCCTTCGCGCTCGCCGCACGCGCTGCCGGCTGGGCCTTCACGGTGCCGCACTTCCGCGGCTGCTCGGGCGAGCTCAACCTCGCGCCGCGCGCCTACCACTCGGGCGACTTCGAGGAGATCGGCTGGATCCTCGAGCGGCTGCGGGCGCGAGAGAACCGGCCGCTGCTGGCCGCCGGCGTCTCGCTGGGCGGCAACGCGCTGCTGCGCTGGACCGAGGAGCACGGCGACGCCGCCGCGGCCACCGTCAGCGCCGTCGCCGCGGTGTCGGCGCCGGTGGACCTGACGGCCGCCGGCCGGGCCATCGACCGCGGCTTCAACCGCGCCGTCTACGCCCGCCGCTTCCTGCAGACGATGAAGCCGCGGGCGCTGGCCAAGTGGCAGCAGCACCCGGGGCTGTTCGACCGCGAGCGCCTGCTGCGCGCGACGACGCTGTGGGAGTTCGACGACGTGTTCACCGCGCCGCTGCACGGCTTCGCCGGCGCCGACGACTACTGGCGCCGCGCCTCGTCCAGGCCGCATCTGCACGCGGTGCGTGTGCCGACGCTGGTGTTCAACGCCCGCAACGATCCCTTCGTGCCCGGCGACTCGCTGCCCGGGGCGGCGGAGGTCGGCCGGCACGTGACGCTGTGGCAGCCGGCCGAGGGCGGCCACGTCGGCTTCCCGCACGGCGGCTTTCCGGGCGACGTGCGCCCTTTCGCCGACGCGGTCGTCGGCTGGCTGGCTCGCGCCGCCTGAGGCAGCATCGGCCGATGGACGCGATCGTCGAAGCCGCGCTGCGCAAGTGGCCGAACGTGCCGCACTGCTGGGGCTGGCTGGCGCTGGACGCGCGCGGCGACTGGTACATGCGCGACGAGCGTGTGCAGGCCGCCGGGCCGTTCCCGCAGGTCAAGGGCAGCCGCATCGTGCACGACAAGCTGCGCGAGTTCATCCACCGCAACTACCTGCACGACGAGGCCGGCGCCTGGTTCTTCCAGAACGGGCCGCAGCGTGTCTACGTCGAGCTGGAGGCCGCGCCCTTCGTCTGGCGCGTCGACCCCGGCTTCGGGGTTCAGGCCCACACCGGCGCGGCGGCCGAGCCGCGCGGCGCCTGGCTGGACGAACACGGCCGGCTGTTCCTCGACACCCCGCTCGGCTTCGGCCTCGTGCACACGCTGGACATGGGCCACGCCGCCGAGGCGGTGGAGGCCGGGCGCTGGTTGCCGCAGGAGCTGGCCTTCGCCGAGATGCCGGCGCGTTTCGGCTACGTGCTGACGCCGCAGCCGGCCTGAAACGGCGACGGCCGCCCGCAGGCGGCCGTCAGGCAGCGGACCGGCGGCGTCAGTTCGCCGCGGCGGCCGACGGCGGCTCGGCGAACTTGCCGCCGCCGGCGTTGGCCAGGTAGACCACGGCACGTCCGATCTCTTCGTCGGACGTCACGCCGCCGCCCTGCGCCGGCATCGCGTTCTTGCCCTTCAGCGCCGAGTTCAGCAGCGTGTCGTAGCCCAGCGCGATGCGCGGCGCCCAGGCCGCCTTGTCGCCGAACTTGGGCGCGCCCAGCGTGCCGGCGGCATGGCAGGCGCTGCAGACCGCCTGGTAGACCTGCTCGCCGCTGCGCGGCTCGCCGCCGCCGGCTGGAGCGGCGTCGGCCAGCGCGACGCGGCCCACCGGCTGCAGGCGCAGCGCGATCGCCTGCTCCTCGAAGGCGTCGCCGGCGGCATCCATGCGCGGCTGGGCGCCGAAGTAGCCGGCGACGAGCAGCAGCAGCGTCAGCGGCACCAGGAAGGCCAGCACGACGGTCTGCGTCATGCTGCGCGGGGTCTTGGCGGGGCCCTCGGGCGCGGTGGGATCGGCGTGGTCGCTCATCGGTATTCGTCGCATCGGCCGGCCGGCCGGGTTCGCTGGTGATCAACCACAGTCGGGGCCGGGCCGCCGCCGCGCCGGGACTCGACGGCCCAGGCTAGAATGCCGGCTCACCTGGCGACCGTGGTGAAGTGGATATCATGCGGCCCTCCGAAGGCCGCGTCGCAAGTTCGATTCTTGCCGGTCGCGCCAACACCGGGCTTCTCAGCGCCCGAAAGCCCCAAAAATGAAACGGCTGCCCATCGGGCAGCCGTTGTCGTTTCCTGAAGACGTGAAGACGGGGTCAGGTCTCGCGAGACCTGACCCCGGACTGGCGACGGCGAGACTCAGCCGTGCGCTTCCTTCTTGCCCAGCAGCGCCCACAGCAGGATGGCGCCGAAGGTCGCGGTTCCGATGCCGCCGAGCGTGAAGCCGCCGAACTTCAGCGTGTAGTCGCCGGTGCCCAGCACCAGCGTGATCGCGGCGACGACGAGGTTGCGGTTGTCCGAGAAGTCGACCTTGTTGTCGACCCAGATCTTGGCGCCGGCCACCGCGATCAGGCCGAAGACGACGATCGACACGCCGCCCATCACCGCCAGCGGGATGGCCTGGATCAGCGCGCCGAACTTCGGCGAGAAGCCCAGCAGCAGCGCGATCAGCGCCGCGCAGACGAACATCGCGGTCGAGTAGATCTTGGTCGCCGCCATGACGCCGATGTTCTCGGCATAGGTCGTCACGCCGGTGCCGCCTGCCGAGCCGGAGATCATCGTCGCGACGCCGTCGCCGACGAAGGCGCGGCCCATCAGCGGGTTCATGTCGCGGCCGGTCATCGCGCCGACGGCCTTCAGGTGGCCCAGGTTCTCGGCGACGAGGATGATCGCCACCGGGGCGATCAGCAGCATCGCGCTGGCGTCGAACACCGGCGAGGTGAACGACGGCGCGCCGAACCACGCGGCGTTGGCCACGCCCGACAGGTCGATCGCCTTGCCCAGGCCCATGCCGTTGGTCAGCACGGCGTAGACGATGCTCGCGACGATCAGGCCGACGAGGATCAGCAGCCGCTGCGTGAAGCCACGCGTGAAGACCGCGACGCCAGCCACGCAGACGAAGGTCACGCCCTGCATCCAGGCGTCGAACGAGGTCGGCGCCATGTTCTTGATCGGCACGCCCGCCAGGTTCAGGCCGATGACGGCAACCACCGAGCCGGTGACCACCGGCGGCATCAGCGCCTCGATCCAGCGCGTGCCGACGGCCATCACGATCAGGCCGATCAGCGTGTAGAGCGCGCCGCAGGCGATGATGCCGCCGAGCGCCACGCCCAGGTTGCCGTTGGCGCCCTGCCCGGCGTAGCCGGTGGCGGCGATGACGACACCGATGAAGGCGAAGCTCGAGCCGAGGTAGCTCGGCACCTTGCCGCCGGTGATCAGGAAGAAGACGAGCGTGCCGATGCCGCTCATCAGGATCGCGAGGTTGGGATCGAAGCCCATCAGGATCGGCGCCAGCACCGTGGCGCCGAACATCGCGATGACGTGCTGCACGCCCATCGCCGCGGTCTGCGGCCAGGGCAGGCGCTCGTCGGGGGCGACGACGGCACCGGGGGCGGGGCGCACTTCGCGCCAGCGGAAGATCGAACTCATCGGGGGTTGCTCTCGTGTGGTCTCGGCTCGTGGCCGGGCGCGAGTCTAGGCCCGCCGCGGCCGCAGCGGCCCGCAGCCAGGTCAGCGGCCCGCGCGGTCGGGGGGCGGGCGGCCACGCTTGCGTGCCCTGCGGCGGCCGCTACAGTGCGGCACGCCGATGTCCGCCACCCGCCGCCTCTGCCGCCTCGCCGTCGTCGCCGCCGCCGCGCTGGTCGCCGCGTGCGCGACCAAGCCCGGCCGTGACGGCCCGCCGGCCCGGCCGCCCGGCGACCTGGCCTCGACCCCCGACGCGCTGCCGCGTGTCGAGCCGCTGCGCCGCGGCGGCCCGAACAAGCCCTACGAGGTGTTCGGCAAGCGCTACGTGCCGATGGACGCCGACCTGCCGTACAGCGAACGCGGCCTGGCCTCGTGGTACGGCACCGCCTTCCACGGCAAGTCCACCTCCAGCGGCGAGCCCTACGACATGTACGCGATGACGGCGGCGCACAAGACGCTGCCGCTGCCGAGCTACGCCGTCGTGCGCAACCCGGCCAACGGCCGCGAGGTCGTGGTGCGCGTCAACGACCGCGGCCCCTTCGTCGCCGGGCGCATCATCGACCTGAGCTACACCGCGGCGCTGCGCCTGGGGCTGCTGGCCGGCGTGGCGCCGGTCGAGGTGCGCCGCCTGACGCACGACGAGATCCGCGCCGGGCTGTGGCGCCGCGGCGCGCCGCCGCCCGAGAGCGTGCCGGCGCCGGAACCGGCGCCGGCAGCCGCGCCGCCGGACGCCGACGACCCGCTGATGGCGCTGGTGACCGCCAGCGCCGAGCGCCCGCCGGCGCGCGACGCGGCCGCCCGCACGAACGGCGCGCCGGCCGACGCCGCGCCGGGCTTCTGGCTGCAGCTCGGCGCCTTCCGCCAGGCCGAGGGCGCCGCGACGCTGCGCCGCCAGGTGCTCGACGCCGCCGGCGAGCTCGCCGTCGCGGTCTTCGACGACGTCGTCGCGTTCCGCGTGCAGGCCGGCCCCTACGCCACGCGCGCCGAGGCCCAGGCCGCGGCCGAGCGGGTGCGCGCGCGGCTGCTGATCGTGCCGCTGGTCGTCGAACGCCGCCCCTAGGCTGGCGGCGGCGGCGCCTTGTCCGCCCACAGCCTTTCCCGGATGCTCGTCCGCGACATCGACGAGACGACGAGAGGCGCGAGATGGGCACCGTGGACCGCAGCATCACCTTCATCGTTCCCGGCCGCCTGCAGCGCGGGGCCGCCGGCCCGGCCGGCGCCTGTGCCGCCGCCACGCCGCTGCCAGGCCGCGTGCGCGACTCGGTGCGTGTCGCCGCGGTGCGCGCGGGTGCCGACCGGCAGCGCCTCGTGGCCCGGGTCGGCGAGGACGCCGTGGCGCTGCACCTGGCCGGCGGCCCGGTGCTGGTGCTGCACCCGGAGAACGCGCGCGACCTGCTGCTCGCGCAGGCCGGCCTGTCCCGCCCGGCGGCGACACGCGGCGGCGCCGCGCCGGCGGCGCCCGCCGAGGTCGAGGTGCCGCCGGCGCTGCACTGGAGCGGGCTGGAGCAGGCGGCGCCGACCCGCGGCGCCGGCTTTCTCGGCGAGGTGCTGGTCGGCGCGGTCGAGATCCTCACCGACCTCGTGCGCGCGCCGCTGGCCGACGCCGCGGTGGCGGCGATCGCCGCGCGCGTCGACGGCCAGGCCGGCAACGCCGTCTATGCGCTCGGGCCCGGCGCGCTGCCGGCGCTCAAGGGCCGGCCGGCCTGCGCGCCGGCGAGCGTCGGCGCGCGCGAGGACGGCGGGCCGCTGCTCGTGCTCGCCCACGGCACCTTCGTCGACACCGAGAGCACCTTCTCCAAGCTGTGGAAGGAACACCCGCAGGCCGTGCAGCGCCTGTTCTCGCACTACGCCGGCCGGGTCTACGCGCTGGACCACCCGACGCTCGGCGAGAGCCCGGTGCGCAACGCGCTGACGCTGGTGCAGGCGTTGGCGCCGGGCCAGCCGCTGCGGCTGCACCTGGTGACGCACTCGCGCGGCGGCCTGGTGGCCGAGGTGCTGGCACGCGTGGCCGCCGACCCGGCCGCCGCGCTCGCCGACTTCGACCGCCTGGAGGCCCTGGCCGGCGGCTGGGGCGATGCCGGGCGCGTGCTGCGCCCCGAGCTGCAGGCGCTGGCCGACGCGCTGGGCCAGCGCCAGGTGAGCGTCGAGCGCGTCGTGCGCGTGGCCTGCCCGGCGCGCGGCACGCTGCTCGCGTCGCGCCGCCTCGACGCCTACGTCTCGGTGCTGAAGTGGGCGCTGGAGCTGGCCCGCATCCCGGTCGCGCCGACGCTGGTGGACTTCCTCGGCGAGGTCGCGCGGCGGCGCGAGGACTGGCTGCAGCTGCCCGGCCTGGCGGCGATGACGCCCGACAACCCGCTGGTGCAGTGGCTCAACCTGTCGGACGCGACGATCCCCGGCGAGCTGCGCGTCGTCGCCGGCGACCTGGAAGGCGACTCGCTGGGCAGCTGGGTCAAGACGCTGCTTGCCGACGCCTTCTACTGGACCGACAACGACATCGTCGTGCAGACACGCTCGATGTACGGCGGCACGCCGCGCGCCGGCGGCGCGAGCTTCCTGCTCGACCGCGGCGGCAAGGTCACGCACTTCGACTACTTCCGCAACACGCGCACCGCCGACGCCGTGGTGCAGGGGCTGACCGAGGCGCGGCCGGACGGCTTCGGGCCGATCGGGCCGCTGTCCTGGGGCGGGCAGGACGCCGGCGGCGTGCGCGGCGCCGCGGCCGCCGCCGGCGGCCGGCCCGCAGCCGAACGGCCGGCGGTCTTCGTGCTGCCCGGCATCCTGGGCAGCCACCTGAAGGTCGGCGGCCACCGCATCTGGCTCGGGCCGTGTTTCCTGGGCGGGCTGCCGCTGCTGAAGTACGAGCTCGACACGCCCGACCCCGTCGAGCCCGACGGCCCGGTGGGCGAGGTCTACGGCGATCTCTTGCGCCACCTGGAGAGCAGCCACCAGGTGATCCCGTTCGGCTACGACTGGCGCCGCCCGCTCGAGGACGAGGCCCGCCGCCTGGGCGCCGCGGTGGCCGACGCGCTGGACGCACGCGCCGCCAGCGGACAGCCGGTGCGGCTGCTCGCGCACTCGATGGGCGGCCTGCTGGCGCGCACGATGCAGCTGGAGTGCCCCGAGGTCTGGCAGCGCCTGATGGCCCGCCCCGGCGCCCGGCTGCTGATGCTGGGCACGCCCAACGGCGGCTCGTGGTCGCCGATGCAGGTGCTCTCGGGCGACGACACCTTCGGCAACGCGATGGCCGCCTTCGGCCTGCCGCTGCGCGACCACCAGGCGCGCACGCTGATGGCCGGCTTCCCCGGCTTCCTGCAGCTGCAGGCCGGCCTGGCCGCCGGCGCCGACGGCCTCGGCGACGCGGCGGCCTGGAAGACGATCGCCGACCGCGACCTGGAGGCCGCGCGGCGCTTCAACTGGTGGCACCAGCCGTCCGACGGCCTCGACGAGCGCGTGCCGGCCTACGAATGGGGCGTGCCGCCGCAGAAGGTGCTCGACCGCGCCGTCGCGCTGCGCCGGCGGCTGGACGAGCAGGTGCGCGACACGCTGCCGGCCTTCGCCGACCGGCTGCTGCTCGTCGCCGGCCACGCGAAGTTCACGCCCGACGGCTACGAGTGGAGCGAACACGGGCTCGTCTACCTCGACGCCGTCGACGGCGGCGACGGCCGCGTGCCGCTGGCCTCGGCGCTGCTGCCCGGCGTGCGCACCTGGTCGCTGGACTGCGAACACGGCGCCCTGCCCTCGCGTGCCGACGCCTTCGAGGCCTATGTCGAGCTGCTCGAACGCGGCGAGACGCTGCGCCTGAAGCCGCTGGCGACACCGACCCGCGCTGCGGCGGCGGCCGCGGTGCCGCAGCACGTGCGCAGCCGCCCGGCACGCGGCACGGCCGCCGACGCGCTGCCGGCCGGCAGCGCCGGCTCGGTCTTCCTGCTGCCCGCGCGCGACGCGGCGCCGGCCCGCCGCGGCCCGCCGGCGCTGCGAGTCACGGTGCACAACGGCAACCTGAGCTTCGTGCGCCAGCCGCTGCTGGTGGGCCACTACGACTCGCTGCGGCTCGAAGGCACCGAGCGCGCGGTCGACGCGCTGGTCGGCGGCGCGCTGAGCCAGGCGCTGGCGCTCGGGCTCTACCCCTGCGGACTGGGCAGCCACCAGGTCTTCCTGAACCCGTCGCCGCCGCCCGACGGCGGCTCGCTGGTGCCGCGTCCGCAGGCCGTCGTCATCGTCGGCCTCGGGCCCGAGGGCGGGCTGTCGGCCGACGAGCTGGCCGACAGCGTGCGCCGCGGCGTGCTCGCCTGGACGCAGCGCCTGGTCGAGGGCACGCGCGGCACGCTGGCCGGCTACGAGCTCGCCGCGACGCTGCTGGGCAGCGGCGGGCTGGGCGTGTCGCCGGGCAGCGCCGCGCGCGCCATCACGCAGGGCGTGCGCGACGCCAACACGCTGCTGGCGCGCCAGGGCTGGCCGACGGTGCTGCACCTGACGCTGGTCGAGCTCTTCCTCGAACGCGCCGTCGAGGCCTGGAAGGGGCTGCGCGTGCAGGCCACCGCGGCGCCCGGCACGCTCGAGCTGGACCCGACGGTCGAGAGCGGGCTGGGCGCGCTGCGCCGCTCGCTGGACGCCTACCGCGGCACCGACTACGACTTCATCCGCGTCACGACCCCGGGGCCGGACTTCATCGACTTCACGCTCGACTCGCGGCGCGCCCGCAGCGAGGTGCGCGCGCGCAAGACGCAGCGCACGCTGATCGCCGAGATCGTGGCCTGCGCCGCGCGCGACGACAACGACGACCCGCGGCTCGGGCGCACGCTCTACCAGCTGCTGGTGCCGGTCGAGCTCGAGCCCTTCCTCGGCGGCACGACGAACATGCTGCTCGAGGTCGACGAGGCGACCGCCGGCATCCCGTGGGAGCTGCTGGACACGCCCGCGAGCCCGCACCCGGGTGCCGACCCGCGGCCCTGGGCGATCCGCAGCCGGCTGCTGCGCAAGCTGCGCACCCCGTCCTGGCGCGAGCACGTCGCCGACGCCAGCGCCGACGACGCCGTGCTGATCGTCGGCGAGCCCTCGTGCGCGCCGAAGAACTACGCCCGGCTGGCCGGCGCGCGGCAGGAGGCGGCGGCGGTCGACGCGCTGTTGCGCGGCGTCGGCGGTGTCGGCGCCGAACGCGTCAACGCGCTGATCGCGAACGAGCAAGGCGGCCACGAGGCGCTGCCGATCGTCAACGCGCTGCTGGAGCGGCGCTACCGCATCGTGCACATCGCCGGCCATGGCGAGCCCGGTGCGGCCGGCGGCGTCGTGCTGTCCGGCGGCACCGTGCTCGGCGCGGCCGAGATCGACGCCATGCGCACCGTGCCCGAGCTGGTCTTCGTCAATTGCTGCCACCTCGCCGCCCGCGATGCGCGGGAGCTGCTGACGGTGCCGTCGTTCGACCGCGCGCGCTTCGCCGCCACCGTGGCCGAGGCGCTGATCGGCATCGGCGTGCGCTGCGTCATCGCCGCCGGCTGGGCGGTGGAGGACGAGCCGGCGATGGACTTCGCGACGACGCTGTACCGCGCGCTGCTGGCCGGCGAGCCCTTCGTCGAGGCCGTCGCCCAGGCCCGGCTGGCGGCCTGGCAGGCCGGCGGCAACACCTGGGCCGCCTACCAGTGTTACGGCGACCCGGACTGGACCTTCCGCCCGCGCACCGGCGACGCCCAGGCGGCGCCGCGCGCGGCCGAGGCCGCGGGCGAGGACATCGCCTCCCCGGTGGGCCTGGCGCTGGCGCTGGAGGAGATCACGATCGACGCCCGCCACGGCGCACCCGAACGGCGCGCCGCGCGCAGCGAGCGCCTGCTGCAGCTGGAGGCGCGTTTCCAGCCGCTGTGGGGCGGCATGGGCGCGATCGCCGAGGCCTTCGGGCTGGCCTGGGCCGACAACGGCGAACGCGGGCGCGCCATCGGCTGGTACGAGCGGGCCCTCGCGGCCAACGACGGCAGCGCCTCGCTGCGCGTGGCCGAGCAGCTGGCCAACCTGCGCGCGCGGCAGGCCTGGAGCGAGGTCGAGCAGGCGAGCCGCGACGCCGGCACGGCCGCAACGCGGCCGCGACGCGGCAGCCGTGGCGGCACGGCGCCGTCCGACGCGCTGGCCACGACGCTGGCGGCGGCACGTGCGACGCTCGACGACGCCGCGGCGCAGCTGGAGCGGCTGCTGGGGCTGCACCGCACCATCGAGCGCCTGTCGCTGGTCGGCTCGGTGCACAAGCGGCGCGTGATGCTCGAGCGCGTGGCCGCCGACACGGCCGCCGAGCTCGCGGCGCTGAAGGCGATGCACGAGGCCTACGGCGCCGCCGAAGCGCTGGCGCGCGAGCAGCGCGACCCGGCGATCTTCTACCCCGGCGCCAACCGGCTGGCCGCCGAGATCGCGCTGCACGCCGCCGACGGCGACTGGCCCGGGCCCGACCCGGCCGCGGTGGCCGAGCTGCGGCAGGCGCTCGAAAGCCGCATGGCCGAGCAACCCGAGTTCTGGGCCGCCGCCGGGCTCGTCGAGCTGGATCTGCTGCAGGCGCTCGGCCACGGCGACGACCCGGCGAGCGGGCTCGGCGGCCGCCTGCCCGGCCTGCGCTCGCGCTACGAGGACCTGCGCTCGCGCGTGCCGGGGCCGCGTCACTGGGGCTCGGTGGCCGACCAGGCGGAGTTCCTGGTGCTGCCGTGGCTGCGCCACCGCGGGCCGCAGACCCGCGACGCGGCCGGCGAACTGCTCGCGCTGCTGCGCGGCTACGCCGGCCGGTGAACGGGGGCGGCGCCGGGCGCCGCGCTCAGGCCACGTGCAGCAGCGCCGCGAAGAAGTGGCAGACGCTGCCGGCGATGACGAACAGGTGCCAGACGAAGTGCGCGAAGCGCATCCGGCTGTCCAGCAGGTAGAACACCGCGCCGCCGGTGTAGGCCAGGCCCCCGGCGACCAGCAGCACCAGCCCGCCGGCGGCCATGTTCTCGACCAGCGGGCCGATCGCGACGACGACCAGCCAGCCCATGCCGACGTACAGCCCGGTGGACCACATCGGGTGCGCCAGCCGGTCGAGGGCCTTGGCGACGATGCCGACGATGGCGATCGACCACACCGCCGCCAGCAGCGACCAGCCCCAGGCCCCACGCAGCGGGCCGAGCGCGAACGGCGTGTAGCTGCCGGCGATGAACAGGAAGATCGCCGCGTGGTCGACACGCTGGAACCAGCGCTTCAGGCGCCCCTGCGGCAGCGCGTGGTACACGGCCGAGGCCAGGTACAGCAGCATCATCGTCACCGAGAACACGCAGGCGCCGACGACGTGGGTGGCGCCGCCGTGGCCGGACGAGAACAGCACCAGGATCGGCAGCGAGGCCACCGCGAGCAGGAACCCGATGCCGTGGCTGATCGCGTTGGCGATCTCCTCGGCCAGGGTCTGCGGGCGCGCGGTGGTGGTGCTCATGGCAGGTCTTTCGGCAGGTTGTCGGATGCTGCAGCGCCGAAATGGAAACAAAACCTCTCCAGATCAAACTGCATGCAGGCGAGATGCGGGCAGATCATCGGGCTTTGGCGGCAGTAGACGCCAGCAAGGCGCCCACTGCGGCACCTTAGCGCAGTTCGCCCGGTTCGGCGAGGACCAGCTTGTTGCGCCCTTCGGCCTTGGCGCGATAGAGCGCGCGGTCGGCACGCTCGAACAGCGGCACCAGCTCGTAGCCGGGCGCGTGCGCGACGCCGATCGACAAGGTCACCGCCAGGCCTTCGGCGTAGGCGCTCCAGGCGTGGCCCTCGACGCGGTGGCGCAGCCGTTCCAGCACCTCGAGGGCCAGGTCCGGCGCGGTGTCGAACAGCACGACGACGAACTCCTCGCCGCCGACACGCGCCAGCACGTCGCTGTGGCGCAGCCCCTCGCGCAGCAGCCGTGCGATCGACACCAGCACGCGGTCGCCGAGCGCATGGCCATGGCGGTCGTTGATGCGCTTGAAGTGGTCCAGGTCGATGACGGCCAGCGACACCGGCCGCTGCTGTGCCGCCGCGGCCACCAGCCGCGCCGGCAGCTGCTCCTGCAGGTCGCGGCGGTTGGCCAGGCCGGTCAGCGCGTCGCGCCGGGCCTCGTCGCGGAAACGCTGGGCGTGTTCACGCGCGGCCAGCGCCTCCTGGCGCACGCGGTCGGTCTCGGCGCGCGTGACGAAGAGTTCGGACTGGGCGCGCAGCTGGCGCGTCGCACGCTCGCGCTCCAGGCGCTCGTGGGCCTCCAGCGCACGCAGCGCGCGGTAGGTGTCGCCCAGCTCGCGTGCGGCGCGGTAGATGGTCTGGTGCAGGCGGATCAGCGTCGCGTGCTGGCGGGCGGCGATGGCCGCCGGGCCGATCGCGTCGAGCCGTGCCAGCGCCTCGTGCAGCAGCCCGTGCTTGATCTCCGCCTCGGCGATCGAGCAGGTGATGCGCCAGGTCTGCGCGTGAAAACCCTGAGCCCGGCTGCGCGCCAGCGCGTCGTGCAGCAGCGGCTCGGCCTCGTCGAGGCGGCCGGCATGCAGCAGCGCCTCGCCGAGGTTGCCGTCGACGAAGACGCCGAACAGCGGGTCGGGCAGCTGCGGCAGCAGCGCCTGCGCCGCGCGGGCGTGCACGACGGCGCGTTCGACCGCGGCCTGCGCGTCGGCGTCGTCGACGCCGCGCATGCGGTAGAAGCGGCCGATGCAGACCGCGCACAGGTTGTTCAGCACGACCATGCGCACGTAGGGCTCGTCGACGCGCAGCGCGACCTCCAGCGCCTCGGACATCAGCCGC
Organism: Rubrivivax sp. JA1026; assembly: GCF_011065555.1. Taxonomy (NCBI): domain Bacteria; kingdom Pseudomonadati; phylum Pseudomonadota; class Betaproteobacteria; order Burkholderiales; family Sphaerotilaceae; genus Rubrivivax; species Rubrivivax sp. JA1026. Next base: position 170,043 of record NZ_JAALCQ010000002.1, on the reverse strand, counting down.
TCGCCCTGCCAGGCATCGCCCATGCGCTCGAAACACGCGCCCAGCGCGGCCAGCGACAGCGCCAGTTCGCGGTCGTCGGCCTGGTCGCGCGCGGCTTCGCAGCTGTCGTGCGCCAGCGTCAGCGCGAGGTCGAAACGCGCCAGCTCGCAGGCCGACAGCACCATGCGGCGCAGCAGGTCGCCGAGCTCGCGGCGGCGGTCGCTGGCCGCCAGGCGCGGGCGCAGCAGCGCGCCGTCGTCGAGCATGCCGACGTGGTCGCCCAGGCGCAGGTCCAGCGCGTAGCAGGCCAGGCCGGCCTCCAGCGCGATGTCGTCGGCGCCTGCGGCCGCGGCGGCGGCGAAGACGGCCCGCGCGGCGTCGCGCGCGGCGGCCAGATCGCCGGCCTCGCGCAGCCGCGCGACCTCGGCCAGGCGCGCGTCCAGGCCCTGGGGACCGTCGTCGTCGTTCACTTGGCCGTCGGCATGACGAACTCGGCGCCCTTGCCGATGCTCGCCGGCCAGCGCTGCATGACGCTCTTCTGGCGGGTGTAGAAGCGCACGCCTTCCTCGCCGTAGGCGTGCAGGTCGCCGAACAGGCTGCGCTTCCAGCCGCCGAAGCCGTGCCAGGCCATCGGCACCGGGATCGGCACGTTGATGCCGACCATGCCGGCCTCGACACCACGCGCGAACTCGCGCGCCACGCCACCGTCGCTGGTGAAGCAGGCGACGCCGTTGCCGTACTCGTGCGCGTTGACCAGCGCCAGCGCCTCGGCGAAGTCCTTCACCCGCACGCAGGCCAGCACCGGGCCGAAGATCTCCTCGCGGTAGATGCGCATCGAAGGCGTGACGTGGTCGAACAGCGTGCCGCCGGTCCAGAAGCCGTCCTCGAAACCCGCCGCCTTGAAGCCGCGGCCGTCGACGACCAGCGTCGCGCCTTCGGCGACGCCGGTGGCGACGTAGCCCTCGATGCGGTCGCGCGCCTCGCGCGTGACGATCGGGCCCATCTCGGCGTCGAGCTCCATGCCGTTCTTGATCTTCAGCGTGCGCGCACGTTCGGCCAGCTTGGGCACGATGCGCTCGGCGATGTCGCCGACCAGCACCGCGACCGAGATCGCCATGCAGCGCTCGCCGGCCGAGCCGTAGCCGGCGCCGATCAGCGCGTCGACGGCCTGGTCGAGGTCGGCGTCGGGCATCACGACCATGTGGTTCTTGGCGCCGCCCAGCGCCTGCACACGCTTGCCGTGGTGGGCGCCGGTCTCGTAGATGTACTGCGCGATCGGCGTCGAGCCGACGAAGGACACGGCCTTGACGTCCGGGTGCACGAGCAGCGCGTCGACCGCGACCTTGTCGCCCTGCACGACCGAGAACACGCCGTCGGGCAGGCCGGCCTCCTTCAGCAGCCGGGCCATGAACAGGCTGGCGCTGGGGTCGCGTTCGCTGGGCTTGAGGATGAAGGCGTTGCCGCAGGCCAGCGCCACCGGGAACATCCAGCACGGCACCATCGCCGGGAAGTTGAACGGCGTGATGCCGGCGACCACGCCCAGCGGCTGGCGCATCGTCCAGTTGTCGATGCCGGTGGAGACCTGGTCGGTGTAGTCGCCCTTGAGCAGCTGCGGGATGCCGCAGGCGAACTCGACGATGTCGATGCCGCGCGCGACCTCGCCCTGGGCGTCGGTGAAGACCTTGCCGTGTTCGGCGGTGATCATCGCCGCCAGCGTGTCGCGGTGCTCGTTGAGCAGCGCGAGGAACCTGTTCATCACGCGCGCACGGCGGATCGGCGGCGTGTTGCCCCAGGCCGGCTGGGCGGCGACGGCGGCGGCGACCGCCGCGTCGACGTCGGCCGGCTCGGCGAGACGCACGCGGCGCGCGACGGCGCCGGTGGCGGGGTTGTAGACCGGCTGCGAGCGCGCCCCGGTGCCGGGCGTGGGCTGGCCGGCGATCCAGTGACCGATGTCGGCGGTGGCGGTGTAGGCAACGGGTGCGCCCATGGGAAACGGCTCCTGAACGGGAAGACGGGTGAGGCGGAAGCTGACCCGCCAGTCTAGTGCGGCGGCCTGCCGGACGACGCCGGCGGCCGCAGGCCGCCGGCAGGCGAGCAAAAAAAAGGCCCGCCGGTGACGGCGGGCCCCGCAAGTCCTTCGAAAAGGACGTCGTTGGGACCGGCGGGAGGGGCGGGTGCGCTTGCACCACAATTGCCACTTCCCCTGGCCGCGCAATCTACCGGCCTGCCGCTTGACCGACCATCCCCACGCACGGGGACGTCCCCTCTGCCGATGAACACCAATCCGCTGACCGACGCCGACATCACCCGGCTGCAGAGCCTTCTCGACCGCGTGCCCGAGCCGCTGGAGCCGCTGGACGCGGTCGCGCTCGACGGTTTTCTCGCCGGCGTCGTGCTGCAGCCGCAGACCGTGCCGCCGACGCAGTGGCTGCGCTGGGTGACCGACCTGGAGGGCCGGGCGCTGCCCGCGGCCTATCCCGCGGCCGAGCTGCACGCGCTGGTGCGCCGTCGCCACGCCGAGATCGAGACCGCGGTGGCCGAACGCGACTGGTTCGACCCCTGGATCTTCGAGCTCGACGAGGACGCGCCGCCGTCCGAGGCCGTGCTGCCCTGGGTGGCCGGCTTCGCCGCGGCGATGGACCTGTTCCCGGCACTGATGGCGATCGAGGACCCGGAGCTTGTCGAGCCGCTGGCGCTGCTGTACCGCCACTTCGATCCCGCCGACCTGGAGGACGCCGACGCGCTGGTCGCCGTCATCGAGACGCTGGAGCCGGCCGAGGACCTGGCCGAGGCGGTGCAGGACCTGGTGCGTGCGCTGATGCTGATCGCCGACGTCTCGCGCCCGCTGCCGCGCGACGAGCCCAAGGCCAATGCCAAGCCCAACACCCGGCCGGCCGCCAAGCGCCCCGCGACCAAACGCGCCGGCGCGCAGCGCCAGGGCGCCAAGCCGCGCCGCGCGTCCTAGCCGTCCGCGCGGCAGAACCGATCCCGCAGCGGCGTTGGCGCTGAACTGGCGTTGCATGCGGGTGCACGGCGCGGCCCGAGAGGCGCAGGACCGCTCGTCGAACTGACCGGAGCCTCCCTCGCGGAGGGAGGCTGGAGGGAGCCCTCGGACGCGCTGGAGCACCCTCGCGGAGGGGGCTCGGGGGAGCTGTGCGTAATGCCGCAGGCTAGGCGTCTGCGCGGCAGAAGCCGCGCAGACGCCTAGCCGAACACCGTGCGCGCGTGCAGGCCCAGGCCCTGCGCGACGCTCGCGAAACGGTCGCCGCGCACGCGGCGCGCCGCCGGGAAGCCGGCGGCGATGCGCTCGACCAGCGCATCCAGCCCGGTCGAGCCGCCGGTGAAGTACAGCGTGCCGACGGCCTCGGCGGCAACGCCGGCGCGGCGCAGCGTCTCGCGCGAGCCTTCGACGATGCGCTCCAGGTCGTCCTCGATGGCCGCGGCGACGGCCGCCGACTCCACCGTCGCCGCCAGGCCGGACTCGACGAGCGACAGGTCGAGTTGGGCCGTGCCCGCCCCGGCGACCTCGATCTTCGCGCGCTCGGCCTCGGCGGCCAGCGCGTGGCCCAGGCGGTGCTCGACGACCGACATCAGACGGCGGTGGTGCGCCGCGTCGGCGTACCAGCTCTTCAGCCGGCGCAGCTCGGCGACCCGGCCGGCGTTGTAGACGGTGTTGATCAGGTGCCAGGTGGCGAGGTCGAAGTAGACCCGGCTCGGCACCTCGCGCGGTGCGCGGCCGCCTTCGGACGGCCCCAGGCTGCGGTAGCCCAGCAGCGGCATCAGCGTCTCCAGCTCGACGCGGCGGTCGAAGTCGGTGCCGGCAACGTGCACGCCGTGGTTGGCGAGGATGTCGTCGCGCCGGTCGGCGCGGCCGCGGCGCTCGGGGCCGACACGCACGATCGAGAAGTCCGAGGTGCCGCCGCCGATGTCGGCGACGAGCACCAGCTCCTCGGCGTCGACGTGGCGCTCGTGGTCCAGCGCGGCGGCGATCGGCTCGTACTGGAAGGTGACGTCGCCGAAGCCGGCGGCACGCGCGGCGGCCTCCAGCGCCGCCGCCGCCTGGGCGTCGCGCTCGGCGTCGTCGTCGACGAAGAACACCGGCCGGCCCAGCACCACGCGCGACAGCGGCGCGCCGGCGGCGGCTTCGGCCGCGCGCTTCAGATGCCGCAGGTAGCCGACGACGACGTCGACATAACGCACCGAGTGGCCACCGCCGAGATCGGTGGCCTGTTCCAGCAGCGACGAGCCGAGCAGGCTCTTCATCGAGCGCATCAGGCGGCCGTCGTGGCCCTCGACGTAGGCCGCCATCGCGGCGCGGCCGTACAGCCGCGTCGGCTCGGCGGCAGGGTGCGCCTCGTCGAGCCGGTAGAAGACCGCCGTCGGCATCGTCGGATGGCCGGGTTCGAGTTCGACCAGGCGCACGCCGTCGTGCGCCGGCAACGCGATGCCCGAGTTGGAGGTGCCGAAGTCGATCGCGGCGAAGCCGGATGCTGGGTTCATGGGGGGATGCCGTTCGCCGAAGGGGCGCGGATTGTAGTGATGCCGGCACGAGGCGCGTGCCGGTGCGTGCACTCCGTCACGCGGCGTCACGAACACGGGACAACCCGGGCTCCACGCCGGGCGCGCAGGGCCGATGCTGGTTACACACAGCGACAAGAGGAGACCCGACATGAACACGCAGCGCACGACCGGTTGGTGGCACCGCCTGACGCGCCGTGCGGCCGCGGCGTCTCCCGACGAACAGGACGCGGCCGACCTCGGCACCTGCTTCGGCCTCGAGGCCGTGCTGCAGGCCGAGGCCGAGGCGAGGGCCCGGCCCTCGCCGGCTCCGAGGCCGGCGCCGATGCCGGCGGCGGCGCCGGCGCCTCGTCCTGCCACCTGAAACCCGGCCGTCCGCGCCGGCTGCACGGCGCCGATAGAATTTCCGCATGGCAAGACTGTCGTTTCGCGAACAGGTGCTGAGGGTTCGCGAAGACGCGATCGTCGCCTCGGTCAACCGGCTGCTGGCCGAAAAAGGCTTCGACCTGATGACGGTCGACGAGGTGGCGGCCGACGTCGGCATCGCCAAGGCGAGCCTGTACAAGCACTTCCCGTCGAAGGAGGCCCTGGCCGCCGCGGCGATGGTGCGCCTGCTCGAGCAGACGCACAGCATCGTCGAGAGCCAGGATGCCGAACGCGCCATCGACCGGCTGGCCTCGGTGACACGCTGGGCGCTGCACCTGCAGATCGCCGGCGAGATGCCGTCGCTGCCGTCGCAGAACTCGACGCTGCGCGCCGAGCTGCTGGCCAACCGGGCCTACGTGGACCTGCTGATGGAAGTCAGCGACCGGCTCGGCGAGTGGATCGTGCAGGCCCAGGCCGACGGCGACATCGACCCGGCGCTGCCGCCCGAGGTGGCGCTGTACACGATCTTCGCGCGCGCCTGCGACCCGGTGCCGGCCTACCTGAAGGCCGGCGGCCGCTACAGCGACGAGCAGATCGTCGAGTGGGTGCTCGCGGTCTGCATGAACGGGCTGCGCCCGCGCGCCGCCGGCTGAATCAGCGGATCAGCAGCGCCGGCGTCTTGCAGCGCGCCAGCACCTTGGTCGCCACCGAGCCGAGCACGAGGTTGGCCAGGCTGCCGTGGCCGTGCGAGCCGAGCACGACGAGGTCGTAGTCGCCCTTCTCCGCCAGCGCGACGACGACGTCGGCCGCCGGGCCGACCTTGTAGACGAAGTCGGCCTTGATGCCCTGCTTGGCGAAGAAGGCGCGGATCGGCTTGAAGACCTTCTCGGCCTCGTCCTCGTAGTGCGACTTCAGCACCGCCTTGTCGAGCACCGCGGCGGCACGCGGGGGCACGGCGCCGACGGCGTTGACGATCGTGTACTGGTGCTGGCCACCGAACCAGTCGTCGTGGGCGGCGAGATAGGCCAGCATGCGCTTGGTGAACTGGCTGCCGTCGACTGCGGCGAGGATCTTCATGCGCGGGGTCTCCTAGTTCTGGTGCATCGAGTGTGGCACCGCACCGCCGCCGCGGCGCGATTCCCCCCAGCGCGGCACTCGGAACTCGATCAGACCTCGATCGGCTTGAAGGGGTCGAGCCCCTCGTGCTCGGCCTTCTTCTGCAGCCCGCGCGCCTGGCAGACGACACGCGTCGGACGGGCCCCGGCGCGCTCGACGCGGTAGTCGTGGCGGCAGTGCAGGTGGCCGTGCAGCCAGAGATCGGCGCGCGGGATCAGGTCGTCGTCGGCGTTGCAGAAGCTGGCCGTGCCGGGCTGGCGGCCGTAGCGCGGGTCGGCGCTCCTCAGGCTGGGGCCGAAGTGGGTGACGACGACGGTGGCGTCCCAGCGGCCGCGCGGCGGCTCGGCCAGCGTGGCCTCGAGCCAGGCGCGGCAGGCCAGCGCCTCGGCGCGCACCGCCTCGACGTCGAACGGCCGGCCGCCGCGGCGCGCGTCCATCAGGCGCATGAAATAGGCCGCGGCGCGCTGGGCGCGCTCACGCTCGGCGGCGCCGAAGAGGTCGAAGTCGTTCCAGCGCACCGTCCCGGCGAAGCGGATGCGGCGTCCGTCGGCGGCCCCGACGACGACGGTCTCGCGCTCCAGCAGCTTCAGCCCGTGGCGCGCACAGGTCTCGGCCAGCGCCGGCCAGGCCTCGTCGAGCTCGCGGCCGTCGAACTCGTGGTTGCCGGCGACGACGAGCACCGGCACCGGCCAGCCGGCGAAACGTTCGTAGGCCGTCCAGGTGGCGTCGACGTCGCCGGCCAGCACCAGCAGCTCGGCGCCGGGCGCGGGCTCGGGGTCGAAGTGTTCGCTTTCGAGGTGCAGGTCCGACAGCAGCTGGATCTTCATCGTGGCGCGTGCAGCAAAACAAAACGCCCGGCCGAAGCCGGGCGTTGCAGTCTCGCACGGGCCGTGACGGGCACGGCCGCGGCAGGGGATCAGGCCGAGAGGCGCTCCTCGAGGCGCGCCATCGTCGCCGGCAGCTCGGCCGGCAGGCCGGCGGCGAGCTGGTTGAACAGCTCGGCGTGCAGCTTGAGCTCCTGCTTCCAGGCTTCGGGGTCGATGCCGATGACGCTGGCGAACTGCTCCTTCGTGAAGGCCAGGCCGTCCCAGCGCAGGTCCTCGTAGCGCGGGCTGACGCCGAAGACGTTCTCGACGCCGTCGCCGGCCGTGCCGTCGGCACGCTTGAGCATCCACTCCAGCACGCGCATGTTGTCGCCGTAGCCCGGCCAGACGAACTTGCCGTCGGCGCCCTTGCGGAACCAGTTGACGCAGTAGATGCGCGGCAGCTTGGCGCCCTGGGCCTGCAGCTTGGCGCCGGTGTCCAGCCAGTGCTGGAAGTACTCGGCCATGTTGTAGCCGCAGAACGGCAGCATCGCGAACGGGTCGCGGCGCACGACGCCTTGCGCACCGGCGGCGGCGGCGGTCGTCTCCGAACCCATCGTGGCGGCCATGTAGACGCCTTCGGTCCAGTTGCGCGCCTCGGTCACCAGCGGCACCGTCGTCGAGCGGCGGCCGCCGAAGACGAAGGCGTCGATCGGCACGCCGGCGGCGTTGTCGTAGTCGGGGTCGAGCACCGGGTTGTGGATCGACGACACCGTGAAGCGCGCGTTCGGGTGCGCGGCCTTGGCGCCGGTTTCCTTGGCGATGGCCGGCGTCCAGTCCTTGCCCTGCCAGTCGATCAGGTGCGCCGGCGGCGTGTCGGTCATGCCTTCCCACCAGACGTCGCCGTCGTCGGTCAGCGCGACGTTGGTGAAGATGGTGTCGCCCTTGATCGAATCCATGCAGTTCGGATTCGTCTTGTAGTTCGTGCCCGGGGCGACGCCGAAGTAGCCGGCCTCGGGGTTGATCGCGTAGAGGCGGCCGTCGGCACCCGGCTTGATCCAGGCGATGTCGTCACCGATGGTCGTGACCTTCCAGCCGTCGTAGCCGGCCGGCGGCACGAGCATCGCGAAGTTGGTCTTGCCGCAGGCGCTCGGGAAGGCGGCGGCGATGTGGTACTTGCGGCCCTCGGGGCTGGTGACGCCCAGCACCGTCATGTGCTCGGCCAGCCAGCCTTGTTCGCGGCCCATCGTCGAGGCGATGCGCAGCGCGAAGCACTTCTTGCCCAGCAGCGCGTTGCCGCCATAGCCCGAGCCGTAGCTCCAGATCTCGTGCGTCTCGGGGTAGTGCACGATGTACTTGGTCTTGTTGCAGGGCCAGGCGACGTCCTTCTGGCCCGGCTCCAGCGGCGCGCCGACGGTGTGCACGCAGGGCACGAACTCGCCGTCGGCCCCCAGCACGTCGTAGACGGCCTTGCCCATGCGCGTCATCAGGCGCATGTTGGTCGCGACGTAGGCGCTGTCGCTCAACTCGACGCCGATGTGGGCGATGTGCGAGCCCAGCGGGCCCATCGAGAACGGGATGACGTAGAGCGTGCGGCCCTTCATCGCGCCCTTGAACAGCGCCTTCTCGCCGGTCTGCAGCAGCGCGCGCATCTCGGCCGGGGCCATCCAGTTGTTCGTCGGGCCGGCGTCTTCCTTCTTCTCGCTGCAGATGAAGGTGCGGTCCTCGACGCGCGCGACGTCGCTCGGGTCGCTCTTGGCGAGGTAGCTGTTCGGGCGCTTGGCCGGGTTCAGGCGCTGCATCGTGCCGGCGTCGACCAGGCGTGCGCACAGCGCGTCGTACTCGGCTTCGGAGCCGTCGCACCAGTGCACGTCGGCGGCTTCGGTCAGCGCGGCGATCTCGGCCACCCAGGCCACCAGGCGGGCATGCTTGACGTACTCGGGCACGTTCAGCTGCAGGCCTTCCAACGCGGGACGGTTCATGGACACTCCAGTTCTGTTCGGACAGTCAAAAAAAGGCGGAATCTGGTCAGCTCCCCCTCGCGGAGAAGTTCACCGGATGCCGCCCATCCCGGGCCCTCCCGGGCAGATGAGAATTCGCGCAAGCAATGTAATCGCGTCGTACCTTGCTCGACGGACCGCCCCATGCAAATTCCGAATAGTTCAATGCCGCCCGCGGTGGCGGCAGCGGTGTATTCCCGATGAAGCTGCTCAGCGTCAACGTCGCGGCGGCGCATGAACGCCTGATCGGCCAGCGCAAGGTGCTGACGGCCATCGACAAGCGCCCGGTCGACGGCGAGGTGGCGGTCCAGCCGCTGGGGCTGGCCGGCGACGAACAGGCCGACCTCTCGGTGCACGGCGGCCTGAGCAAGGCGGTCTACGCCTACCCGAGCGAGCACTACGCCTTCTGGCGCACGGTGCGCGCCCAGGCGCGGGTCTCGGGCTGGGACGACACGCTGCCGCCGGGCGCACTCGGCGAGAACCTGACGCTCGAAGGCGTGCTCGAGGACGGCCTGCACGTCGGCGACCGCCTCGTCTTCCCGGGCTGCGTGCTGGCCGTCAGCGAGCCGCGGTTCCCCTGCTTCAAGTTCAACGCGGTGATGGGTTTCCCGCAGGCGTCCAAGCTGATGGCGCAGTCGGGCTTCTGCGGCAGCTACCTGGCGGTCATCGAGCCGGGCACGATCGCCGCCGGGCAAAACTTCGAGCTGGTGCCGGGGCCGCGCGAAGTGAGCATCCGCGAACTCTTCCGCGCCCGGGTGCGGGCCTGAACCCGCCGTCCCCGGCTGGAACCGCGACGCGGCGCCGGAGCGCCGCGTCGCGGGGCCGCGCTCAGGCGGCGTCCAGCGTCGGGTAGTCGGTGTAGCCCTCGGCGCCGCCGCCGTAGAGCTTGGGCACGTTCAGCGCGTTCAGCGCCGCGCCGCGCTGCAGGCGCAGGCCGAGGTCGGGGTTGGCGATGAACGGGCGGCCGAAGGCCACCGCGTCGGCCGCCCCCGAGGCCACGGCTTGCAGCGCCATCTCCCGGTCGTAGCCGTTGTTGACGATCCACGGGCCGGCGAAGTGGCGGCGCAGCGCGGCGTAGTCGAAGGGGGCGACGTCGCGCGCGCCGCCGGTCTGGCCTTCGACGACGTGCACGAAGGCCAGGCCCAGGGGGGCGACCTTGTCCAGCGCCAGCGCGTACAGCGATTGCGCATCGCTGTCCTGCGCCGCGTCGTTGACCGGCGTCACCGGCGAGATGCGCACGCCGGTGCGGCCGCCGCCGATCGCGCCGGCCACCGCCGTCAGCACCTCGGCGAACAGGCGCACGCGGTTCTCCGCCGAGCCGCCATAGGCGTCGGTGCGGTCGTTGATGCTGTCGCGCAGGAACTGCTCGATCAGGTAGCCGTTGGCAGCGTGCACCTCGACACCGTCGAAGCCGGCCTCGATGGCGCAGCGCGCGGCATGCACGTAGGCGGCGACGACGCCCGGGATCTCGTCGGTGCGCAGCGCGCGCGGCGCCGAGCAGTCGACGAAGCCGTCGGCGGTGAAGGTCTTGGACTGGGCCACGCGCGCGGTGGACGACACCGGCGCCACGCCGCCGGGCTGCAGCGAGACGTGCGAGATGCGGCCGACGTGCCAGAGCTGGATCACGGCGCGGCCGCCTTCGGCGTGGATCGCCTCGGCGATGCGGCGCCAGCCGGCGACCTGCTCGGGCGAGTAGATCCCGGGCGTGTCCAGGTAGCCCTGGCCTTCGGGGCAGATCTGCGCCGCCTCGGTGACGATCAGGCCGGCGCCGGTGGCCGGGTTGGCGCGCTGGCGGTAGTACTCGACCATCAGGTCGTTCGGAACCTGGCCGGCGCTGGCGCGGTTGCGGGTCAGCGGGGCCATGACGATGCGCGAGCCGGCGTCGATGTCGCCGTAGCGGATGGGGTCGAAGAGAGTGCTCATCCGCCGAGATTACTGCGGCGCAGCATTCCTTGCAGGCCGGGCATGGCACAGTCCGGCCCCATGCTCGCCTACCGACACGCGTTCCACGCCGGCAACCATGCCGACGTGCTCAAACACCTCGTGCTCGTCTCCGTGCTGCGCCACATGGCGCAGAAGGAGAAGGGCTTCCGCGTCGTCGACACGCACGCCGGCGCCGGCGGTTATTCGCTCGAGAGCCGCTACGCGCGCCAGAAGGCCGAATACGCCGCCGGCATCGAACGCCTCTACGACGCCGCCGACCTGCCGCCGGCACTGGCCGACTACGTCGCCCAGGTGCGCGCCTTCAACGGCGACGGCGCCCTGAAGCAGTACCCGGGCTCGCCGGCCATCGCCCTGCAGCTGCTGCGCCCGCAGGACCAGCTGCGCCTGTTCGAGCTGCACCCGACCGACCACCGCATCCTGGCCTCGTTCATGGCCGACGCGCCGAACGTGCAGGTGGCGATGAAGGACGGCTTCGAGTCGCTGAAGTCGCAGCTGCCGCCGACCACCCGCCGCGGCGTCGTGCTGATCGACCCGCCGTACGAGATCAAGACCGACTACACGCGCACGCTGGCCGCCTTGCGCGAGGCGCTGGAACGTTTTGCCGACGCCGTCGTGATCATCTGGCTGCCGCAGCTGCAGCTGCTGGAGTCGCGCCAGCTGCCGCAGCGGCTGAAGGCCACGGCCGACAAGCACGCCAAGAAAGGCTGGCTGAACGCCCGGCTGACGGTGGCCAGCGCCGACGCGCGCGGCTTCGGCATGCTGGGCTCCAGCGTCTTCGTCGCCAACCCGCCGCACACGCTGCACGAGGCGCTGGCGCCGTGCCTGCCGCTGCTGGCGCGCACGCTGGGCGAGGGCCAGGGCCAGCACGCGCTCGAAAAATCGACCCACGCCTGAGGCCGACATGACGAGCACCGGGAGGACGCACCTCGTCGCCGGCGCGCTGGCGCTCGCGGCGTCGATGGCGAATGCGCAGACCGCGCAGACGACGCCCGCAGCGCTGATCGCCGGCTTCGAACGCACCGAGCTGCCCGGCGGCGAACACATGGGGCTGGCGCAGATCGCCTACCTCGTCGAGTTCGCGCCCGGCTGGCGCGCCGGCCCGGCGCTGTACGGCGCCGCCACCGGCCAGCGCGGCGGCCTGTTCACCTGGGGTGCCGAGGCGCAGAAGCTCTGGCGCTTCGGCGCGCGCTGGCAGGCCGTCGGCGGGCTGTACGTCGGCGGTGGCGGCGGCGCCAGCGCGCCGGTGGGCGGCGGCCTGATGCTGCGCCCGCATGCCGACCTGCTCTACGGCTTCGACGGCTGGGCGCTGGGTGTCTCGGCCTCGCAGCTGCGCTTCCCGAACGGCGACATCCGCAGCTCGCAACTGGGGCTGGTGCTGAGCGTGGACGACCGTTTCGGACACGGCACGCCGGGCGTCGCCTGGCACGGTGGCGAGGCCTCCTGGCTGCGTGTCGACCGCCTGGTGTTCGGCGGCGGGTCTTATGCCGAACAGGCGCCGGGCGCCGATTCGCTGGGCGTCGTCAGCCTGCGCGCCGAACACGACCTCGGCCCGGTCTGGATCGCGACGGCCGAAGCCGGTGCCGCGGTGCAGGGCGACGGCGACGGTTATGCCGAGTTCGGCGCCGGCCTGGCGGCGCTGTGGCCGACGCCGCTGCCCGGCCTGCGTGTCGGCGGCCGCACGATGCTGGGCCTGGGCGGCGGCGGCGCCGTGCCGACCGGCGGAGGCATCATCGGCAAGGCCGCACTGCTGGCACGCTGGCAGGTCGCCGGGCCCTGGAGCCTGGAACTCGAAGGCGGGCGCGTGCACGCCTTCAGCGGCGGCGATCTGGACAGCCACTACGCGATGCTGTCGCTGGGCCGCAGCTTCGGCGCGCCCGACGCCGGCGCACCGGCGGTCGAGACCGAGTTCGCGCTCGCCGCGCAGAGCTACGACGCCCAGCGCCGCGACGGCAGCCGCCGCCGGCTGGAGACCATCGGCCTGAAGATCAGCCGTGCGATCGACGAACGCTGGTACGTCACCGGCCAGGCCTACGGCGCGGTGACCGGCGGGGCCGGCGCGTACTCGGTCGGCCTGGTCGGGCTGGGTGCACGCTGGCCGATGGGCGGCGGCTGGCGCGTCGGCGCCGAGGCGCTGGCCGGTGCGGCCGGCGGCGGCGGTGTCGAGAGCCAGGGCGGCGCCATCGTGCAGCCCAAGCTCTGGGTCGGCACCGACCTCGGCCGCCACGGCCGGCTGCAGCTGGGCGCCGGTTACATCCGCTCGCTGCGCGGCGAGCTGTCGGCGCCGCTGGTCGAGCTGAGCTGGGGCGTGGCGCTCGGCCGGCCCTGACGCCGGCATGGCGCCGCAAGACGCGGCAGGTCGCAGAAGACGGGGTCAGGTCTTGCGAGAAGACGGGGTCATGCGAGAAGACGGGGTCAGGTCTTACGAGACCTGACCCCGGGCCACTGGCGCCGAAAGGCGGGGTCAGGTCTTGCGAGACCTGACCCCTGACCCGTTGCGCGGCGGGCGGCTTGCGTCAGCCGATCCCGCGCGCTCGGTCGGCCTTGAACTGCAGGCGGAAGGCCTCGAAGCGGCCTTCGTCCAGCGCCTCGCGCACCTCGCGCATCAGGTTCAGGTAGTAGTGGATGTTGTGGATGCTGGCCAGCATCGGGCCCAGCATCTCGCCGCAGCGGTCGAGGTGGTGCAGGTAGGCGCGGCTGAAGTTGCGGCAGCAGTAGCAGCTGCAGGTCTCGTCGACCGGACGGTCGGACGCGCGGTGTTTGGCGTTGCGGATCTTCAGGTCGCCGAAACGCGTGAACAGGTGGCCGTTGCGCGCGTTGCGCGTCGGCATCACGCAGTCGAACATGTCGACGCCGCAGGCCACGCCCTCGACCAGGTCCTCGGGCGTGCCGACACCCATCAGGTAGCGCGGCTTGTGTGCCGGCAGCCGGTGCGGCGTGTGCGCCATGATGCGCAGCATCTCGTCCTTGGGCTCGCCGACGCTGACGCCGCCGATCGCGTAGCCCGGCAGGTCCATCTCGACCAGCGCGTCCAGCGACTCCTGGCGCAGGTGCTCGAACATGCCGCCCTGGACGATGCCGAACAGCGCGTTCGGGTTCTGCAGCCGCGTGAACTCGGCGATGCAGCGCTTCGCCCAGCGCCGGCTCAGCTCCATCGACGCACGCGCCTGGGCCTCGGTCGTCAGCTGGCCCTTGGTCTCGTACGGCGTGCACTCGTCGAACTGCATGACGATGTCCGAATTGAGCACCGTCTGGATCTGCATGCTGACTTCGGGCGTCAGGAACAGCTTGTCGCCGTTGACCGGCGAGGCGAACTTGACGCCCTCCTCGCTGATCTTGCGCATCTCGCCCAGGCTCCAGACCTGGAAGCCGCCGCTGTCGGTGAGGATGGGCTTGTTCCAGCCTTCGAAGCGGTGCAGGCCGCCGAAGCTCTGCAGCACGTCCAGCCCCGGGCGCATCCACAGGTGGAAGGTGTTGCCGAGGATGATCTGGGCGCCGGCTTCCTCCAGCGAGCGCGGCAGCACGCCCTTGACGGTGCCGTAGGTGCCCACCGGCATGAAGATCGGCGTCTCGACGACGCCGTGGTTCAGCGTCAAACGACCGCGGCGCGCATGGCCCTCGGTCTTCAGCAGTTCGTATCGCAGCATGGGATGGGAATGGGTCAGGCGCGGCGCTCGAGCAGCATCGCGTCGCCGTAGCTGAAGAAGCGGTAGCGCGCCTCGACGGCATGGCGGTACAGCGCGTGCATGTGCTCGAAGCCCGTGAACGCGCTGACCAGCATCAGCAGCGTGCTCTTGGGCAGGTGGAAGTTGGTGACCAGCAGGTCGACGACGCGGAACTCGAAGCCCGGGCGGATGAAGAGGTCGGTGTCGCCGGCGCCGGCTTCGAGAGCGCCGCCGATCGCCGCCGACTCCAGCGCACGCAGCGTCGTCGTGCCGGCGGCGACGATGCGCCCGCCGCGGGCACGCGTCTCGCGGATCGCCTCGACGGTGGCGGCGTCGACTTCCCAGCGCTCGCGGTGCATGCGGTGCTCGTCGAGGTTCTCGGCACGCACCGGCTGGAAGGTGCCGGCGCCGACGTGCAGCGTGACCGCGGCGCGCTTCACGCCGCGGGCGTCCAGCGCCGCCAGCACGCCGGCGTCGAAGTGCAGCGACGCGGTCGGCGCGGCCACCGCGCCGGGGCGCGCGGCGAACACCGTCTGGTAGCGCTCGACGTCCTCGGCGGCGTCCTCGTGCGTGATGTACGGCGGCAGCGGCACGTGGCCGTGGCGCTCCAGCAGCACGAAGGGGTCGTCGGGGAAACGCAGGTGGAACAGCGAGCCGTCGACGCCGTCGCGGCCCAGCACCTCGGCGTCGAAGGCGTCGGCGAAACGCACCGTCGTGCCGGGCCGCGGCGACTTGCTGGCGCGCAGGTGGGCCAGCACCTCGTGGCCGCCGAGCACACGCTCGACCAGCGCCTCGACGCTGCCGCCGGTGGGCTTTTCGCCGTGCAGCCGGGCCTTGATGACGCGGGTGTCGTTGAAGACCAGCAGGTCGCCCGGGGCCAGCAGCTGCGGCAGTTCGCGGAACACGCGGTCCACCGGCAGCGCGCCGCGGCCGTCGAGCAGGCGCGAGGCGCTGCGTTCAGGGGCCGGGTGCTGGGCGATCAGCTCGGGCGGGAGCGGGAAGTCGAAATCGGAGAGGGAGTAGGAAGTCATCGTGCAGGCTGTACCGGCCTGGAGTCGCGACGGGGGCGATTGTTCCATGCCCTCGGCGGCGACAATCTCGCGCCATGCCGGAAACCGCACGCCAGAGCACGAAATCGGCCCCGCAGCGCGCGATGGAACGCCTGGGCCTGCTGCGCGACATCGACCTCGCGCTGCACCTGCCGATGCGCTACGAGGACGAGACGCGCATCGAGCCCGTCGCCGCGCTGCACGACGGCGACACGGCGCAGGTCGAGGGCGTGGTGCGCCAGTGCCAGATCGAGATCCGCTCGCGCCGCCAGCTCGTCGTGCGCCTGGCCGACGACAGCGGCGAGCTGACGCTGCGTTTCCTGCACTTCTACCCGTCGACGCAGAAGCAGCTGGCCGTCGGCAGCCGGGTGCGCGTGCGCGGCGAGGTGCGCGTCGGGTTCCTCGGCCGCGAGATGGTGCACCCGACGGTCAAGCGCGTCGACGAGCACACGCCGCTGGCGGCCTCGCTGACGCCGGTCTACCCGGCCAGCGCGCAGCTGCCGCAGGCCTATCTGCGCAAGGCGGTGGCCGCCGGCCTGTCGCGTGCGCCGCTGGACGAGGTGCTGCCGCCCGGCGTCGTGCCACCGGGGCTGCCGCCGCTGCGCGAGGCGCTGCGCCTGCTGCACCACCCGCCGCCGGGCATCGCGATGGGCGCGCTGGAGGACCACAGCCACCCGGCCTGGCAGCGGCTGAAGTTCGACGAGCTGCTGGCGCAGCAGCTGTCGCAGCTGCAGGCGCGGCTGGAGCGTTCGCGCCTGGCCGCACCGGCGCTGCGCGACAGCACGCTGCCGGCGCGCCTGCGCACCGTGCTGCCGTTCACGCTGACCGCGGCGCAGGAGCGTGTCGTCGCCGAGATCGACGCCGACCTGGCGCTGGCGCAGCCGATGCACCGGCTGCTGCAAGGCGACGTCGGCTCGGGCAAGACCGTCGTCGCGGCGCTGGCCGCGGCCACCGCGATCGGCTCGGGCTGGCAGTGCGCGCTGATGGCGCCGACCGAGATCCTCGCCGAGCAGCACTTCAAGAAGCTCGTCGACTGGCTGCTGCCGCTGGGGCTGGAGGTCGCCTGGCTGACCGGCAGCCGCAAGGGCAAGCAGCGAGCCGCGATGCTGGCGAAGATCGCCTCGGGCCAGGCGGCGCTGGTCGTCGGCACGCACGCGGTGATCCAGGAGGACGTGGTGTTCGCGCGCCTGGGGCTGGCCGTCGTCGACGAGCAGCACCGCTTCGGCGTCGCCCAGCGTCTGGCGCTGCGGCGCAAGCTGGAGCTGCAGGCGCTGGAGCCGCACCTCTTGATGATGAGCGCGACGCCAATCCCGCGCACGCTGGCGATGACCTACTTCGCCGACCTGGCGGTCAGCACGATCGACGAGCTGCCGCCCGGGCGCACGCCGGTCGTCACCAAGGTCTTCGCCGACGACAAACGCGAGATGGTCATCGAGAAGATCCGCGACGAGGTCGCACGCGGGCGCCAGGTCTACTGGGTCTGCCCGCTGGTCGAGGAGAGCGAGCACATCGACCTGCAGAACGCGACGGCCACGCATGCCCAGCTGAGCGAGGCGCTGCCCGGCGTGTCGGTCGGCCTGCTGCACGGACGCATGGCCGCCGCCGAAAAGGCCGCGACGATGGCCGAGTTCTCGTCCGGGCGCATGCAGCTGCTGGTGGCGACGACGGTCATCGAGGTCGGCGTCGACGTGCCCAACGCCAGCCTGATGGTCATCGAGCACGCCGAACGTTTCGGCCTGGCGCAGCTGCACCAGCTGCGCGGGCGTGTCGGCCGCGGCGCGGTGGCCAGCGTCTGCGTGCTGCTCTACACGGCGCCGCTGTCGGCCACCGGCAAGGCGCGGCTGCGCGCGATGGCCGAGACCACCGACGGCTTCGAGATCGCGCGCCGCGACCTCGACATCCGCGGCCCCGGCGAGTTCATGGGCTCGCGCCAGAGCGGCGACGCGCTGCTGCGTTTCGCCGACCTGGCCGAAGACGACGCGCTGCTGGAACGCGCGCGCGAGCTGGCGCCGAAGCTGCTGCGCGAGCAGCCGGCGGCCGCCAAGGCCCACGTCCAACGTTGGCTCGGCGGCAAGGCCGAGTTCCTCAAGGCCTGAAGAGCTGGAGCCCCCAAGCTCGCGTTCGCTCGCTACCCCCGAGGGGGCTCGGCTGGACGCGGACGGTCCAGTGGACCGGCTGCGCCCGCCGAGCGGCCGGGGCACTGCCCCGGCGCGGCCTGCAAGGCCGTCCGCCGACGGACCGGCGAAGCCGGATCCGTGGCGGGAAGCTTGCTCGCGTTCGCCGGGCATCGAAGCCGGCTCGCTGACCGCCACCCCCGGCTCTGCGGCTAGCAGGCGACGATGGCTAAACTGACCGAATGAACCCCTCGAACATCGCCTTCATCGGCGGCGGCAACATGGCCGGCGCCTTGATCGGCGGGCTGCTGAAGAGCGGCCGTGCGCCGGCGTCCATCCTCGTCGTCGAGCCTTTTGCGGCGCAGCGCGAGCGGCTGCAGCGCGAGTTCGGCCTCGAGCCGCTGGCCGAAGCCGGGCCGGCGCTGGCTTCGGCCGGCATCGTCGTCTGGGCGGTCAAGCCGCAGCTGTTCCACGACGCGGCGGCGCCCTGCTCGGCGCACGTCGGCGGCGCGCTGCAGCTCAGCGTGATGGCCGGGGTGCGCAGCGACGCGATCGCGCGCGCCAGCGGCAGCCAGCGTGTCGTGCGCGCGATGCCCAACACCCCGGCGCTGATCGGCCGCGGCGTCGCCGGGCTCTATGCACGCGACGCGGTGACGCCGGACGAACGCGGCGCCGTCGAGGCGCTGCTGGCGCCGACCGGGCGCACGGTCTGGGTCGAACGCGAAGCCGACCTCGACGCGGTGACGGCGCTGTCGGGCTCGGGCCCGGCCTACGTCTTCTACGTGCTCGAGGCGATGATCAAGGCCGGCGTCGAGATGGGCCTGCCCGAGGCCCAGGCGCGTGCGCTGGCGCTGGCCACCTTCGACGGCGCGACGGCGCTGGCCGAGGCCTCGCCGCTGCCGCCGGCCGAGCTGCGCGCCCAGGTCACGTCCAAGGGCGGCACGACCTACGCGGCGATCACGTCGATGGAAGCCGACGGCGTCGGCGCGGCCGTCGTGCGCGCGATCGGCCGGGCGCGAGAGCGCGCGCGGGAGCTGGGGGACGAGTTCGGCGGCTGAGCCCGGAGGACGCCGCCGTCACTCGCGGGACTCAGCTCCCCTGCAGCGAGAGCTGCGAGACCTGCACACCCTTCAGGGCCTCGATCAGGGCACCGATGTTGGCCCGGATCGACCCTTCGTTCGCCAGCTTCAGACGCTCGGCGCCGAGGAATGCAGCATTCCAGGCCGCGGTAAAAGGGGTGACGAGTGTGCGACTGAACACGTCCTTGCCGGTAGCACGTTCGACCAACGTGTATTGCACCGTCGCAGTGACCGTCATGCTGGCCCCCATCAGCGGCTGATCCAGCTTGAGCAAATGCGCCGTCAGCAGGTACTTGCTGCCCTGGCGGTTATCCGCCAACAGGCCTGCGCCACGCAAGGAGGCTTCGAGCGCGCGGGCGAACTCCTCGCTGCTGACGTTCGAAATCCACATCGGATTCGTTTCCTTGCCGCCGGTGACGTCCTTCATGGCGATCTGACTGCGCAGAATCGAATTCTGGAACGCAGCCCGGTCGCCGAGCGAAGACTCGACCTGCATCTGCTCCATGCGGGCCGGGGTCGAGCACCCGGCCAGCACGAGGGCACCGGTCAAGGCAGCCAGCGTGGCGAAACGGTTCATGACGGATCTCCGGCGCATCAAGACGCGGCCGATGCGGCGGTCGCGACGGTGGCCGCGGACGCGGCGGGCGCCACGACGGTCGCAGACGCCGCAGATGCGGCCGACGCGGCGGGGGCCGCAACGGTCGCGGACGTGGGGGCGCCCGGCAGCGAGCACTTTTTCTGGATCAGCGACTGCTGGACGGCCTCGTACTCGCCGCGCAGGCGGGCGTACTCGGCCTCCTGCTGCTTGGTGCCGCCGAGCGCGAAGAGCGCGGGCCAGAACAGGACGATGCCGACACCTGTGAGCAACTGATCGTTGCTTGCCGCCTGATCCAGGCGCCCGCCGAGCTCGACGTATCGGGTCTGGATTCGCTGCCCTTCGGCAGTCAGTTGCTGGCAGTCGTAGGGCTGGAACTGCACCGGCGACACGTACGTCGGCGAGATGTCCTTCGACGCGGTCGAGCAACCCGCCAGACCGAAAGCCACGATCGAGAAGCCGGCGACGCATCGCCGGGCACCATGACGATTCAACATTTCTCTCCGCCTCCCTGAATCTGCCTGCCGATAGGAGCAGGTCGCGGCGGAGTGTAATGGTGCGTAAAGCGTCAGAAACGAGTCAAATCAAGCACAACGCCCGCGAACACCGCGAAGCCCACCCAGTGGTTGACGCGGAAGGCGCGGAAGCAGCCTTCGCGGCCGCGGTCGCGGATCAGCGACCAGTGCCACAGCGCCTGCGCCGCGGCGGCGGCGATGCCGAGCAGGAACCACGCGCCCAGGCCGAGCGACACGCCGACGACGGCCCAGATCGCGAGGAACAGGCCGTAGAAGGCCATGATGCCGGCGACGTCGAAGCGGCCGAGCGTGATCGCCGAGGTCTTGATGCCGATCTTCAGGTCGTCGTCGCGGTCGACCATCGCGTACTCGGTGTCGTAGGCCAGCACCCAGAACAGGTTGCCGACCAGCAGCCACCAGGCCTGCGGCGGCACCGCGGCGAAGGTCCACTCCTGACCGCCCTGCGCCGCGGCGAAGGCCATCGGGATGCCGAAGCTGAAGGCCACGCCCAGCACCGCCTGCGGCATGGAGACGAAACGCTTGGCGTAGGGGTAGACCAGCGTCACCGCCAGGCCGAAGAACGACAGCAGGATCGTCGGCGGGTTGGTCGTCAGCACCAGCAGGAACGAGACGAAGGCCAGCGCCGCGCCGACGCCCAGCGCGTCGGGCACACCGAGCGCGCCGCTGGTGATCGGACGCTGCGCCGTGCGCTTGACGTGGCGGTCGAACTCGCGGTCGGCGACGTCGTTGATGCAGCAGCCGGCGCTGCGCATCAGCACCGTGCCCAGCGTGAAGACGGCGATCAGGTGCAGACCGGGGAAGCCGTCGGCGGCGATCCACAGCGCGGCCAGCGTCGGCCACAGCAGCAGCAGCCAGCCGGCCGGGCGGTCCCAGCGGATCAGGTCCAGGTAGAGATGGAAGCGGCGCGCGGCGATCACGGCAGCGATTATCCGGCGAGCGGCGGGCCTGGCCGCGACGGCGATGGGGCGGGCTCGCGGGCGCCCGACATGAGCTGTATATTCATACAGCCATGGACTTGACCAAGAAGCTCGCGATCCTCGCCGACGCCGCCAAGTACGACGCGTCCTGCGCCAGCAGCGGGGCCGCCCCGCGCGACTCGCGCGGCGGCCGCGGCATCGGCTCGACGGCACCGATGGGCATCTGCCACAGCTACACGCCCGACGGCCGCTGCGTGTCGCTGCTGAAGGTGCTGCTGACCAACTACTGCGTCTACGACTGCCTCTACTGCGTCAACCGCGTCACGAGCAACGTGCCGCGCGCACGCTTTCGCGTCGACGAGATCGTCGCGCTGACGCTGGACTTCTACCGCCGCAACTGCATCGAGGGCCTGTTCCTCAGCTCGGGCATCGTGCGCAGCCCCGACCACACGATGGAGCAGCTGGTCGAGGTGGCGCGCCGGTTGCGCGAGGACCACGACTTCCGCGGCTACATCCACCTGAAGACCATCCCCGACGCCAGCCCCGAGCTGCTGGCCGCCGCCGGCCGCCACGCCGACCGGCTGAGCCTGAACGTCGAACTGCCGACGCCGCAAGGCCTGGCGACGCTGGCGCCGCAGAAGGACGCGGTGGCGATCCGCGGCGCGATGGGGCGGCTGCACCGCCGCATCGAAGCGGCGAAGGAGGCGGCGCGCGAACGCGGCCCGGTGTCGCTGCCCGGTGCCCCGGCGCGGCGCGCGCCGGCACCGCGTTTCGCGCCCGGCGGCCAGAGCACGCAGATGATCGTCGGCGCCGACGCCAGCGACGACCGCACGATCATCGGCACCGCCGCCGCGCTGTACCGCGAGGTGCGGCTGCGCCGCGTCTACTACTCGGCCTTCAGCCCGATCCCCGACGCCGCGCGCGCGCTGCCGCCGGTGGCGCCGCCGCTCGCGCGCGAGCACCGGCTTTACCAGGCCGACTGGCTGATGCGCTTCTACGGCTTTGGCCACGACGAGATCGTCACCGGTGACGACGGCATGCTGGCGCTGGAGCACGACCCCAAGCTCGCCTGGGCGCTGGCCCACCGCGAGCGTTTCCCGGTCGACCTGAACACCGCGCCACGCGAACTGCTGCTGCGTGTGCCCGGGCTGGGTGTGCGCACCGTCGAGCGCCTGCTGGTGGCGCGGCACGGCCGCCGCCTGCGCCACGCCGACCTGAAGGCGCTGCGTGTGCCGCTGGCCAAGGCCCTGCCTTTCGTCGTGCTCGCCGACCACCGGCCCGGCAAGGCACTCGACACCGCGACGGCGCCGCGCGCGGCGCAGCAGCTCGGGCTGTTCGACGCCGCGCCGGCATGACACGCATCGAGCTCACGCACGAAGCCGACTTCGACGGCTTCCGCAGCGCCGCGCGGCGGCTGCTGGCCGCCGGCACGCCCCCCGACGCGGTGAGCTGGCAGGTGGCCGGCGGCGCCGATGCCGATCTCTTCGTCGCCGAACCCGCGCCCGCGTTCGCGTTGGCCGACGCGCCACCCATGGCCGTGCCGGCAGCCTTCGTCGCGCTGGCCGAACTCGTCGTGCAGCACGCCGACCCGGCGCGTTTTGCGCTCTTGTACCGGCTGCTGTGGCGGCTGCAGCGCGAGCCGGCGCTGCGCCGCGACCCGCTGGACACCGACCGCCACCGCGCTGTGGCCATGGCCCAGGCGGTGCGCCGCGAGCAGCACCACATGGAAGCCTTCGTGCGCTTTCGCACCGCCGCCGATGCCGACGGCCGGCCCTGGCAGACGGCTTGGTACGAGCCCGCGCACCACGTCGTCGACGCCGTCGCGCCCTTCTTCGCCCGCCGCTTCGCGACGCTGCGCTGGCGCCTGCTGACGCCGCGGCGCAGCGCGCGCTGGGACGGCGAGCGCCTCGCCTTCGGCCCCGGCGCACGGCGCGACGACGCACCGGGCGCCGACGACGGCGAGGCGCTGTGGCTGACCTATTACGCCAGCACCTTCAACCCGGCGCGGCTGAACACGCGTGCGCTCGACCAGCACCTGCCACGCCGCTATCGCGAGCACCTGCCCGAAGCGGCGCTGATCCCGGCACTGACGGCCGAAGCCGGCGCGCGCACCCGGGCGATGCTGGCCGGCCGGCAGGACGACGACGGCCTGTCACCGGAGGCCGGCGATTGCGGCCGAAGCTAGCGCCCGGCGTTCAGCCCTCGAGCTGCTTCTGGAACACCAGCCCCGCGTGCTCGCGCAGCGCGTGGAACTTGATCTTCGGCCAGTTCTCCTGCATCGCCCGCAGTTCGCCGGCGTATTCGAGCAGCACGCAGGGCGCGTCGACGGCGTCGAGCGCGACGCGGTGCGAGTTGCCGTCGATGAAGCGCTTGAGCTCACGCTCGCCGCCGTCGGCCTCGTCGCAGGTGACCCAGCGCGCGACGTTGTAGCGCGCCGGCATGATGCGCGCCTTCACGCCGTACTCGTGCTCCAGGCGGTGGGCGACGACTTCGAACTGCAGCTGGCCGACGGCGCCCAGCAGCAGCACGCTGCCGGCGACCGGGCGGAAGACCTGGATCGCGCCTTCCTCGCCGAGCTGGGTCAGGCCGGCGCGCAGCTGCTTGGTGCGCAGCGGGTCGGCCACTTCGACGGCGCGGAACATTTCCGGCGCGAAGAACGGCAGGCCGGTGAACTGCAGGCTCTCGCCCTCGGTCAGCGTGTCGCCGAGCTGCAGCACGCCGTGGTTCGGGATGCCGATGATGTCGCCGCCGAAAGCCTCCTCGAGCAGCTCGCGGCGCTGCGACAGGAAGCTCACCACCGTGTTCGGCCGCAGCTCCTTGCCCGAGCGCACGACCTTCAGCCGCATGCCGCGTTCGAAGTGGCCGCTGGCCACGCGCAGGAAGGCGATGCGGTCGCGGTGCGCCGGGTCCATGTTGGCCTGGATCTTGAAGACGACGCCGGTGAACTTGGGCTCGCCCGGCTGCACCTCGCGCTGCAGCGCCGGGCGCGGGCCCGGGGCCGGCGCCATGTCGACGAGTGCGTCCAGCACCTCGCGCACGCCGAAGTTGTTGATCGCCGAGCCGAAGAACATCGGCGTCTGGCGGCCGGCCAGGAACTCGGCCTCGTCGAAGCCCGGCGCCGCCTCGCGCACCAGCTCGACCTCGCTGGCCGCCTCCATGTAGGGGCTGCCGAAACGCTCCTCGAGCACCGGGTTGGCCAGGCCCTCGATGATCTCGTCGTCGTGCGTCGCACGCTCCTCGCCGGGCGAGAAGACACGCATCTGGTCCTTGCCGAGGTCGAGCACGCCGCCGAAGAACTTGCCCATGCCCACCGGCCAGGTGAAGGGCACGACGCTCATGCCGAGTTCGCGCTCGATCTCGTCCATCAGGTCCAGCGGCTGCCGGACCTCGCGGTCCATCTTGTTGACGAAGGTGAGGATGGGCGTGTTGCGCGCGCGGCAGACCTGCAGCAGGCGGCGCGTCTGCGGCTCGACGCCGTTGGCCGCGTCGATGACCATCAGCGCCGCGTCGACCGCGGTCAGCACGCGGTAGGTGTCTTCGGAGAAGTCCTGGTGGCCCGGGGTGTCGAGCAGGTTGATGACGCAGTCGCGGTACTCCATCTGCATCACCGACGAGGCCACCGAGATGCCGCGCTGCTTCTCGATCTCCATCCAGTCGGACGTGGCGTGGCGGCTGGCTTTGCGCGCCTTCACCGAGCCGGCGATCTGGATCGCGCCCGAGAACAGCAGCAGCTTCTCGGTCAGCGTGGTCTTGCCCGCGTCGGGGTGGCTGATGATCGCGAAGGTGCGACGGCGGCGCACTTCGGACTCGATGCGGGAGGCGGTGTCGGAGGACATGGGGCGGCTCTACGGGCAGAACCGCGAATTATCGTCGGCCGGCTGCGCCGTCCGGGGTCAGGTCTCGTGAGACCTGACCCCGTCTTCTCGCGACCACCGGCGCGAAAGACGGCGGCCGGGGCGTGCTCTGGCGGGGTCAGGTCTTGCCGTTTGCAGATTCCGAAGCCCGGAAGCCCGGGGTCAGGTCTCGTGAGACCTGACCCCGTCCTGGCGTGACCCCGTCCTGGCGTTGCGCCCCTCCGACCGTGCCGCCCGGCGGCCGTGGCCTGGCAGCCTGGCGTGTCTGCGCCCAGCAACTGCCATGCCCCGCGCTGCAGCGCGGGGCGGGAGGACTTACTCCTCGAGCAGCGAGCGCAGCATCCAGGCCGTTTGCTCGTGCACCGTCAGGCGCTGCGTCAGCAGGTCGGCGGTCGGCTCGTCGCCGGCGGCGTCGGCCAGCGGGAAGATGCTGCGTGCGGTGCGCGCCACGGCCTCGTGGCCCTCGACGAGGATCTTGACCATCTCCAGCGCCTTCGGCGGCGTGGCCGGGGCGTCGGCCACCGAGGCCAGCGCGCCGAACTGCGCGTACGAGCCCGGCGCCGGGTGGCCCAGCGAGCGGATGCGCTCGGCGATCGGGTCGACCGCGTTCCACAGCTCCGTGTACTGCGTCATGAACATCGTGTGGAGCGTGTTGAACATCGGCCCCGTGACGTTCCAGTGGAAGTTGTGCGTGGTCAGGTACAGCGTGTAGGTGTCGGCCAGCAGCTTGCTGAGGCCGGCGGTGATCGCCGCACGGTCCTTGTCGCTGATGCCGATGTTGATCGCCGGCGCGCCGCCGGCTGCTTTTTTCTTCGCCATTCGCTCTCTCCTGAAGGGGACGGGTTCCCTGCGGACTCTACCCAAGCCGCGCGACGGCCCGGTTTCGACCCGGTCAACACGCGGGAACTCTCAGGCCACGGGCCAGATCCCGCCGGCCAGCACGGCCAGCCCGAAAGCGACGATCGCACCGCCCAGGCCCTTGCGCAGCCGCTTCATCGTGTTCATCTCGTACTCCTTGCCGCGTCCGGATAACCGGAGCGGGTGTCAGCGTACGGGCCGCGGCGGCCGCCGGCCAGTTGATCGTCTCGAAGGCGGCGATAGCGCCGCCGGGCGCCGCTACAGGCGGAACAGCTGCACCGAGCGCTTCAGCGTCTCGGTGCGCTGGTACAGCGCCTGCACCGCGCTGGCGGTCTGCTGCACGAGTTCGGCGTTGGCCTCGGTCATGCGGCCGAGCTCGTTGACCGCGCCGTTGACCTGCTCGATGCCGGCCGACTGCTCCTCGGCGGCCCGCGTGATCTGCTGGATCATCTCGCCGACACGCTGCACCTCGCCGACGGTGCGGCCGATCGTGTCGTTGGCCTCGTCCATCTGGCGCGTGCTGTCGGCGACCTGCTCGACCGACGCCATGATCAGCCCGCGCACGTCCTGCGCCGCCTTGGCGCTGCGCTGCGCCAGTGCCCGCACCTCGGCGGCGACGACGGCGAAGCCGCGCCCCTGCTCGCCGGCACGCGCAGCCTCCACCGCGGCGTTGAGCGCCAGCAGGTTGGTCTGGAACGCGATGCCCTCGATGATCTGGACGATCTCGGTCACCTTGCGCGACGAGTGCTCGATGGCCTGGATCGTGGCGCCGACACGCTCCATCGCCTGGCCGCCGTCGGTGGCCACGGCGGCCGTCTGCAGGCTCTGGCGCAGCACCTCGCCTGCGGTCGCCGCCGCGTGGCGCACCGTGCCGGCGATCTGCTCCATCGACGAGGCGGTCTTCTGCAGCGCGTCGTGCTGGGCCTCGGTGCGCTTGGACAGGTCCTCGCTGCCGCGTGCGATGCCGGCGGTGGCGCTGGCCGTGCCGGCCACCTCCTGGCGGGCGTCGCTGATCGCCGCACGCAGGTTCAGCTGGATCTGCATCAGCGCCCGCGTCAGCCCGCTGACCGGGTGCGGGTGCACGTGCGAGATCGAGGTCGTCAGGTCGCAGCCGGCGAGCTCCTGCGCAAAACGTTCGGCTTCGTCGAGGCGATGCTGGATGTGGCGGCGAAACCCATACGCCGCCAGCACGACGCCAGCCAGGCCGACGGCGGCGGCCACCGGCAGCGGCGCGACCGAGGCCACGCCCAGCGTCAGCGCCAGCTGGACCCCCATCACCGCGGCCAGGCGTGCCGTCAGCGACATGCGGTGCACACGCCCGGGCAGGTCACGCCAGCCCAGGTAGCGCACCCGGCCGGCATGCAGGCGCAAGGTGGCGCGGCCCGACTCGCGTTCGGCGGCGATCTTCGTGTACAGCGCTTCGGCGGCCAGGATCTCCTCGCGCGTGGGCTTGAGCCGCACCGACAGGTAGGCCACCGGCTTGCCGCCCTCCATCACCGGCGTGACGTTGGCGCGCACCCAGTAGTGGTCGCCGTTGCGACGCCGGTTCTTGACGATGCCGGTCCAGGGCCGGCCGCGGCCGATGGTCTGCCACAGGTCCTTGAAGGCCTCGGGCGGCACGTCGGGATGGCGGATCAGGTTGTGCGGCTGGCCGATCAGCTCGTCGTAGTCGTAGCCGCTGACCTCGACGAAGGTGCTGTTGCAGTGCGTGATGCGGCCCTGAGCGTCGGTGGTCGAGACGATCAGCGCATCGGCCGGATAGTCGTATTCCTTCTGCGTGACGGGCAGGTTGACGCGCATGGCAGGACGGTCCTCTCTGTCGATTCGGGACGTACGCGGCACACTGCGCCGCCGCGGGGCGTCGTTTGTCGAAGACTGTAGGAGGACGGCTCGCCGCGTGCCGCGCCATAAGCGGGGCGACTGGCGGACAAATCGCTCAAATTCACGCAAAGCGCGCCCGCGCGGCGCGGGCGCCCGGCGTCAGACGATCGCTCGATCAGGCCGTCAGGCGGCGCACGCCCGGCAGCTCGCAGGCGTAGATCGCGTTGCGCAGCGCGGCAATCGCCTCGTAGCGCGTGAAGGTGCGGCGCCAGACCAGCACCACGCGCCGCGTCGGCACCGGTTCGGTGAACGGGATGTAGGCCACGTGTTTGTCGGGCTCGGCCGGCAGCGACAGCCGCGGCACGACGGTGACGCCCATGCCGGCGGCGACCATGTACTTGATCGTCTCCAGCGACGAGCCCTCGAAGCTCTTGCGGATGCCCTCGGCGTCGCTGGAGAAACGTGCGTACTCCGGGCAGACCTCGAGCACGTGGTCGCGGAAGCAGTGGCCGGTGCCCAGCAGCAGCATGGTCTCGGCCTTCAGCTCCTCGGCGCTGACGCTGTCGCGTGCGGCCAGCGGGTGGCTGCGCGGCACCGCGGCGAGAAAGGGCTCGTCGTACAGCGGCGCCACTGCCATGCCGGTGTCCGGAAAGGGCTCGGCCATGATCGCGCAGTCGAGCTCGCCGGTGCGCAGCGACTCCAGCAGCTTGGCGGTGAAGTTCTCCTGGATCATCAGCGGCATCTGCGGCACGTGCTCGATCGCGCTGCGCACCAGGTCGGGCAGCAGGTAGGGCCCGATCGTGTAGATGACGCCCAGGCGCAGCGGGCCCGACACCGGGTCCTTGCCGCGTTTGGCGATCTCGCGGATCGCCTGCGCCTGCTCGATGACCTGCTGCGCCTGGCGCACGATCTCCTCGCCCAGCGGCGTGACGCTGACCTCGCTGGCGCCACGCTCGAAGAGCTTGACGTCGAGCTCCTCCTCCAGCTTCTTGATCGCGACGCTGAGCGTCGGCTGCGACACGAAGCAGGCCTCGGCGGCGCGGCCGAAGTGCCGTTCGCGCGCGACCGCGACGATGTACTTGAGCTCGGTGAGGGTCATGGCGCGATTGTCGCGCGCGCCTGCCCAGGCCTGAAGCCATGCGAAAAATGCATGCAAAACCAGGGTCGGCGCCAATCCCGCGCCGCGGCCCGCGGCCTACAGTGCCCCTCACCGCGCGCCCCGGTCCACGAGACCGCCGGCCGCCCGCCCTCTCCCACCAGGAAGAACCGATGCCGCAACCGCTTTCCTTCGTCCACCCGACACCGCACAGCCCCTGGGGCACCTACCTCGCGCAGGTCGACCGCGTCGTGCCCTATCTGGGCCACCTCGCGCGCTGGGTCGAGACGCTGAAGCGCCCGAAACGTGCGCTGATCGTCGACATCCCGATCGAGATGGACGACGGCCGCATCGAGCACTTCGAGGGCTACCGCGTGCAGCACAACATGTCGCGCGGCCCCGGCAAGGGCGGCGTGCGCTACCACCCCGACGTCACGCTCGAGGAAGTGATGGCGCTGTCGGCGTGGATGAGCATCAAGAACGCCGCCGTCAACCTGCCCTACGGCGGCGCCAAGGGCGGCATCCGCGTCGACCCGAAGCAGCTGACGCACAAGGAGCTGGAGCGCATGACGCGGCGCTACACCAGCGAGATCGGGCTGATCATCGGGCCGCAGCAGGACATCCCGGCGCCGGACGTGAACACCAACCCGCAGATCATGGCGTGGATGATGGACACGTACTCGATGAACACCGGCGCCACCGCGACCGGCGTCGTCACCGGCAAGCCGATCCACCTCGGCGGTTCGCTGGGGCGCGTCAAGGCCACCGGCCGCGGCGTCTTCGTCACCGGGCGCGAAGCGGCCCGCCGCATCGGGCTGGACCTGAACGGCGCGCGTGTCGCGGTGCAGGGCTTCGGCAACGTCGGCTCGTCGGCGGCGGAGCTCTTCGCCCAGGCCGGCGGGCGCATCGTCGCGGCGCAGGACCACACCGGCACCGTCGTCAACGACCACGGCCTGGACATCGCCGACCTGACGGCGCACGTGAAGGCCACCGGCGGTGTCGGCGGCTTCCGCGGCGGCGAAGCGGCCGACGGCGAGAGCTTCTGGGACGTGGCCTGCGACATCCTCGTGCCGGCGGCGCTGGAAGGCCAGATCACCGCCGCGCGCGCGCAGCGCCTGAAGGCCCGCATCGTGCTCGAAGGCGCCAACGGCCCGACGCTGCCCGACGCCGACGACATCCTCGCCGAGCGCGGCGTGCTCGTCGTGCCCGACGTGATCTGCAACGCCGGCGGCGTGACCGTCAGCTACTTCGAGTGGGTGCAGGACTTCAGCTCGTTCTTCTGGACCGAAGACGAGATCAACGTGCGCCTCGAGAAGATCATGATCGGCGCGCTGAAGCGCATCTGGGACACCGCCGACCGCCACCAGATCACGCTGCGCACCGCCACCTTCGCGGTGGCCTGCGAGCGCATCCTGATGGCGCGCGAGGAACGCGGGCTGTATCCGTGAGCCAGGAAGGTGAGCCCCCAAGCTCGCTAGCGCTCGCTACCCCCCAAGGGGGCTCGGCAGGACGCGGACGGTCCAGTGGACCGTCGGCGCCTGCCGAGCGGCCGGGCCCCTGGCCCGGCGCGGCCTGCAAGGCCGTCCGCCGACGGCCCGGCGGAGCCGGGCCGTGGCGGGAAGCTTGATCGCAGAGGACCTCGGGTGTTGCGGTCACTCGCTGACCGCGTACCCGGGCTTAACGCGGTGCACCGACGACCCGGCGGAAACGGGCCGTGGCGGGACTCAGGCGCCGGGCTCTCTGAGGAAGATCTCGACGCGGCGGTTCTTGGCGCGGCCGGCGTCGCTGCCGTTGTCGGCCACCGGCTCGCGCGAGCCGCGGCCGGCGATCTCCAGGCGGGCGGCGGGCACGCCGCGGTCTTCGAGGTAGTCGCGCACGGTGCGGGCGCGCGCCAGCGACAGCGGATCGTTGATCGCGTCGCTGCCGGTGCTGTCGGTGTGGCCGACGATGCGCACGTGCGTCGTCTGGTCCAGCCCCTTGGCGAACTGGTCGAGCACCGGGCGCAGCGAAGGCTGCAGGTCGGCGCGGCCGACGGCGAAGGACAGGTCGCTGGGCACGTTGACCTTCAGCTCGTTGTCCGGCGTGCGCGCGACGTCGATGCCGGTGCCGGCGGTGGCCTGCTCCATCGCCCGGCGCTTCTCCTCCATGCGCTTGGACCACAGGTTGCCGCCGACGGCGCCGACGACACCGCCGATCACCGCCCCGGTGCCCGCCTTGCCGCCGGTGGCCTTGCTGATCACGGCCCCGCCGAGCGCACCGATGGCGGCCCCGGTGGCGGTGCCCTTGCTGCGTTCGTCCATGGTCTCGCAGCCGGCCAGCACCGTCACCGCCAGCGCGACGGCCACGCCACGTGCGGCCAAACGTCTTGCATTCATTCGTCTTCTCCTCGTTCGGATACGGAGCCTCGGCCACGAACTGCGACAAGGTGCGCCGCGGCAGAGGTGCTTAGGATCTTAGGTTCCGCTCCGCCCCCCGGGTTACAACCCGTTTCGACATGAGACGCCGAACCGCCCTCCTCGGTCTGGCCGCGCTGGGCGCCGCCACGGCCCGTGCTGCCGACGCCTGGCCCACGCGGCCCGTGCACCTGGTCGTGCCGACCGGGCCGGGCAGCTCGCTGGACCTGATCGCCCGCCTGCTCGGCGAACGCCTGGCAGCACGCTGGGGCCAGCCGGTCGTCGTCGACAACAAACCCGGCGCCGGCGGCATGCTCGGCGTCGACGCCGCGGCCAAGGCACGCGACGGCCACACCCTCGCACTCGGCTTCAACGGCCCGGTGGCATTCGCGCCCTTCCTCTACCGGCGCATGCCCTACGACCCGGCGCGCGACCTGCGGCCCGTCGTGATGACGACCTCGCAGCCCAACGTGCTGGCGGTCAACGCCGAGCGTGTGCCGGCGCGCACCGTGGCCGAGTTCGTCGCCTGGGCGCGCACACGCCGCGACGGCATCGCCTACTCGTCGCTGGGCAACGGCAGCTCGGCGCACCTGACGATGGAGCTGTTCCTGCACGAGGCAGGCATCGCCGGCGTGCACGTGCCCTACAACGGCTCGCCGCCGGCCGCGCTGGCGGTGGCCCAGGGCGAAGCCGAAGCGACCTTCATGGTCGCGCCGGCGCTGCTGCCGCACGCCCGCGCGAACCGCCTGCGCCTGCTGGCCGTGACCAGCGCCGAGCGCGTGCACTCGCTGCCCGAGCTGCCGACGATGGCCGAAGCCGGGTATCCGGCCGTGCAGTCGCTGGCCTGGAACGGCCTGCTGGCGCCGGCCGGCACGCCCGAGGCGGTGATTGCGCGCATCGCCGCCGACGTCAACACGGTGCTGCGCGAGCCCGCGGTGCGCCAGGCGCTGGACGCGCAGGGCCTCGCGCCGGTGGGCGGCAGCGCCGCCGACTTCCGTCGTACGATCGACGCCGACATCAAGCGCTGGGGCCCGGTGATCACGCGCCTGGGCGTCCGGCTCGACTGACAAGACCCAGACCCGCCATGACGACCCCGCCGCTCTCCTACGACGTCTCCGACGCCGATTTCGAAACCGCCGTCCTCGACCGTTCGCTCGACGTGCCCGTGCTGCTGGACTGCTGGGCGCCGTGGTGCGGGCCCTGCCGTTCGCTCGGCCCGATCCTCGAGAAGCTGGTGCAGGCCTACGGCGGCCGCTTCGTGCTCGCCAAGCTGAACACCGACGAGTCGCCGCAGGTCGCGCAGGCGATGGGCATCCGCAGCATCCCGCAGGTGACGCTGTTCGCCGGCGGCCGCCCGGTCGACCAGTTCATGGGCGCGCTGCCCGAAGGCCAGATCCGCGCCTTCCTCGACCGCCACCTCGGCCCGGCCGACGAGCAGCCCGAGCAAGAGCCGCAATGGGGCCCGCTGGACGAAGCCGAGGCCCTGCTCGGCGAAGGCGCGCTGGCCGAAGCCCAGGCGCTGCTGGACGCGATCCCCGAAGCCGAACGCGACGAGCGCCACGCCAAGCTGCTGAAGCGCCTGGCGCTGGCTTCGCAAGCGCCCGCAGGCGACCCGGTGGCGCTGGCGGCGCGCATCGCCGCCAACCCGAAGGACTTCGACGCACGTTTTGCGCTCGCCGCGCTGCACGCCCACCGCGGCGACTTCGGCTCCGCGTTCGAGCAGTTGCTGGACATCGTGCTGCGCGACAAGGCCGAGTGGCGCGAGAAGGCGCGGGTGCAGATGGTCGAGTGGTTCGAGGTCTGCCCCGACCCCGAGGTCGTCAGCCACGGCCGGCGCTACCTCGGGATGTACCTCAACTGACCCGCCCGGGAGGCCGCGAGGCCTCCCGCGCTCAGTGGCCGATCCCGGCCAGCAGTTCGGCGTTGCCGCCGGCGGCGGCGGTGTTCACCGTCAGCGTCTGCTCGGCGCAGAAGCGGTACAGGTAGTGCGGGCCGCCGGCCTTGGGGCCGGTGCCCGACATCCCTTCGCCACCGAAAGGCTGCACGCCGACGACCGCGCCGATGATGTTGCGGTTGACGTAGACGTTGCCGATGCGCGCCAAGTGCGCGATGCGTTCGGCGCGGCTGTCGATGCGCGTCTGCACACCCAGCGTCAGCCCGTAGCCCAGCGCGTTGATGCGCGCGACGAGCTGCTCGACGTCGCCGCTCCAGCGCACCAGGTGCAGCACGGGGCCGAAGATCTCCTCGCGCAGATCCTCGACGGCGCCGATCTCGAAAGCCACCGGCGCCACCAGGCGCGGCACCGCCGGGGCCGCCGGGCGCGGTGTCTCGCCGACCAGGCGCGCTTCGCGGCGCAGGCGCTCGACGTGGCGTTCCAGGTTGGCGAAAGCCTCGTCGTCGATCACCGGGCCGACGTCGGTGGCCAGCCGCGCCGGGTCGCCGAGCGAGAGTTCCTTCATCGCCCCGGCGAGCATCGTGAACACGCCGTCGGCGACGCTTTCGTGCACCGCCAGCAGGCGCAGCGCCGAGCAGCGCTGGCCGGCCGAGCGGAAGGCGCTCTGCACGACCGCGTCGACCACCTGCTCGGGCAGCGCGGTGCTGTCGACGATCATCGCGTTCAGGCCGCCGGTCTCGGCGATCAGCGGCACGATCGCGCCGTCCTTGGCCGCCAGCGTGCGGTTGATGAGCCGCGCGACCTGGGTGCTGCCGGTGAAGCAGACGCCCGCGGTGCGCGCGTCGGCCACCAGCGCGGCGCCGACGGTCTCGCCGGAGCCGTGCAGCAGCACCAGCGCGTCCTCGGGCACGCCGGCCTCGTGCAGCAGCGCGACGAAACGTTCGGCCACCGCCGGTGTCTGCTCGGCCGGCTTGGCGGCGACGGTGTTGCCGGCGACCAGCGCGGCCACCACCTGACCGGCGAAGATCGCCAGCGGGAAGTTCCACGGGCTGATGCAGACGAAGACGCCGCGGCCGTGCAGGCGCAGCGTGTTGCGCTCGCCGGTCG
Organism: Rubrivivax sp. JA1026; assembly: GCF_011065555.1. Taxonomy (NCBI): domain Bacteria; kingdom Pseudomonadati; phylum Pseudomonadota; class Betaproteobacteria; order Burkholderiales; family Sphaerotilaceae; genus Rubrivivax; species Rubrivivax sp. JA1026. The sequence continues at coordinate 136,342 of NZ_JAALCQ010000002.1, read as the reverse complement.
GGCCGGGCAGCAGTTGTTCGCCCAGCCGCGCCTCGGCCTGTTCGGCGTAGTAGCGGCAGAAGTCGGCGGCCTCGCGCACCTCGGAGACGGCGTCGCCCAGCGTCTTGTGCGCCTCCTTGACGAGCAGGCCGCAGTACTCGGGCAGGCGTGCTTCGAGCAGGTCGGCGGCGCGGCGCAGCGCGCCGGCACGCCCGGCCAGCGGGCGCGCGCTCCAGGCGCCGAAGCCGGCGGCCAGGCGCGCCATCGCGGCGGCGCTGTCCTCGGCACGTGCCTCGGCGACGGCGGGCACGCGCGTCGCGGCGACGGCGGCCAGCAGCGGCGCACGCATCGCTTCGCAGGCCAGGTCGGCACCGGCCGAGTTGGGCCGCGCCGGGCCGTACAGCGCCGCCGGCAGCGGCAGGCCGGATTCGGCGGTGGGCGCCAGCGGCGAGGCCAGCAGTTCCTCGGGCGCCACCGCCGGGTCGGCGAGCTGGTGCACGAAGGACGAGTTGGCGCCGTTCTCCAGCAGCCGGCGCACCAGGTAGGCCAGCAGGTCGCGGTGTTCGCCGACCGGGGCGTAGACGCGGCAGGCGATGCTGCCGTCCTTCAGCACCTCGCGGTACACGCCCTCGCCCATGCCGTGCAGGCGCTGCATCTCGAAGGGCACGCCGGCGGCACGTGCCATCTGCAGGATCGCGGCGATCGTGCCGGCGTTGTGCGAGGCGAACTGCGGGTACAGCACGTCGGCGTGGCCCAGCATCGCGCGCGCGCAGGCCAGGTAGGAGATATCGGTGTGGTGCTTGTGCGTGAACACCGGGTAGGCCGGCAGGCCCAGCTCCTGGGCGCGTTTGGCCTCGCCGTCCCAGTAGGCGCCCTTGACCAGGCGGACCATGAAGCGCAGGCCGTGACGGCGCGCGATCGCGGCGACCTCGTCGATGACCGCCAGCGCACGCGTCTGGTAGGCCTGCATCGCCAGGCCGAAGCCCTGCCACTGCGGGAAGGCGGCGGCGATGCGGTCGGCGACGGCGTCGAAGACGTCCAGCGACAGCTCCAGCCGGTCGACCTCCTCGGCGTCGATCGTCAGGTTCAGGTTGGCGGCGGCGGCGCGCTCGACCAGCGTCCAGACACGCGGCAGCAGGGTCTCGAAGACCCGTTCGCGCTGCGCGTCCTCGTAACGCGAGAACAGCGCCGACAGCTTGATCGAGATGCCGTCGCCTTCCATCGGCGGCAGCGGCCCGCGTTCGGCGCGGCCCGCGGCGATGGCGGCGATCGCGTTCTCGTAGCTGGCGAGATAACGCTCGGCGTCGGCTTCGGTGCGTGCGCCCTCGCCCAGCATGTCGTAGCTGAAGCGCAGCATCGGTTGCGCCTTGCGCTGCGCCGCGGCTTCCTTCATCGCCTCGTCGATGCTGCGGCCGAGCACGAACTGGCGGCCCAGCAGCTGGATCGCGCGCACGGTGGCGGCGACGACGGTGCGTGCGCCCAGGCGCTGCAGCAGGCCGGCCGGCTGCTCGGCGCCGGGCAGGAACTTCTTCGACAGCGCGATGGCGCTCGCCGACAGGCTGGCCAGCATCTTGTGCGGGCCTTCGTCGCCCGTGCCGTCGAAGTCGGCGCGGCCGAGCTGGTCGGCGGTCAGCGCGACGGCGGTCTCGGCGTCGGGCACGCGCAGCAGCGCTTCGGCCAGACGCATCAGCGCCAGGCCTTCGGCACTGGAGATCGGGTACTCGCGCAGCAGCGACTCCATCGCCCAGAACGGCGCCGGGTGGGCGCGCACCTGCTCGACCCAGGGCTTGGCGGTCGCGATCACACGCGGCCAGTCGAGCGCGGCCTGCAGCGACGCCAGCGCGGCGGTGATGGCCTCGGACTCGGGGCGGTACGGGAACGGCAGGCGTTCACGCGGCGGCGGGACGGGCATGGGGGCACTCCTGGGCGACAAACGGGCGCAGTGTGGGGGCCGACGCACCGCATCCGATTCGGAATGAAGCCGGTTTGACCGAGAATCCCACGGATGGACGACGCCAACACCGAGCAGGGCCTTCGATCCGGCCCCCGCGAACTGGACAAGATCGACCGCCGCATCCTGCGCGTGCTGCAGGCCGACGGGCGCATCAGCAACCTGAAGCTGGCCGAGGAGGTGCATTTGTCGCCGACCGCGGTGCTCGAACGTGTCAAACGCCTCACGCGCGACGGCTACATCGTCGGCTACGAGGCCCGGCTGGACCCGAGCAAGCTCGGCGCCGGGCTGCTGGTCTTCGTCGAGATCCTGCTCGACCGCACGGTGCACGACGTGATGGACACCTTCAAGGCGGCGGTGCAGGTGCGGCCCGAGATCCTCGAGGCGCATCTCGTCGCCGGCGGCTTCGACTACCTGCTGAAGACGCGTGTCGCCGACATGGCGGCCTACCGCGAGTTCATCGGCACCGTCATCTGGACGCTGCCCGGCGTGCGCGAGACCCGCACCTACGCGGTGATGGAAGAAGTGAAGAACAGCGCCCGCATCCCGGTCTGAGCCCTGCCGGCGGCCCGCCGACGGGCCGAATCGCTGAAAACGAGAACGACACCACGGCCTGCCCTCTGCAGCCGGGTGATCCCTGTGCCGATTCACCAAAAACGATGATTAGATCGTCGCCGGCCGCCCGTGCGGCACGACGACATCGGGAACGACAGGGAGTACGAATGTTCTCGAACACCAAACCTGCGGGGCGACACGGCCCCGTCTCGCGCTTCGCCTCGTCCAGGATCGGCGAGTACCCGCCGGGCGCCCTGCTGCCGCCCGAGCCCCGGCCGGGCCATGAACGCCGGCAGCTCGCGTTCGTCGAAGGCATGGCGATCGTGGCGCTGGTCGCCGCGATGGCGCTCGAACTCGGGCTGGCGCTGGGGCTGTACTGAGCCGGCCTGAGGCGCCGGTGCCGGCTCAGCGCCGGCCGAAGATCGCCGTGCCGATGCGCACCAGCGTCGCGCCCTCGGCGACCGCGGCCTCGAGATCGGCGCTCATGCCCATCGACAAGGTGTCCAGCGCCAGGCCGTCGGCGTTCAGCGCGGCGAGCATCGTGCGCAGCCGCGCCAGCGGCTGGCGCTGCGCCGCCGGGTCCTCGCTCGGCTCGGGGATGGCCATCAGCCCGCGCAGCCGCACACGCTCGGCCGGCAGCGCGGCGACGGCATGCGCCAGCGCCGGCAGGTCCTCGGGCGCGCAGCCGCTCTTGGAGGCCTCGCCACTGACGTTGACCTGCAGGCACAGCTGCAGCGGCGGCAGCCAGGCCGGGCGCTGCTCGGCCAGGCGCTGGGCGATCTTCAGCCGGTCCACCGAATGCACCCAGTCGAAGGCCTCGGCCACCGGGCGCGTCTTGTTGCTCTGCAGCGGGCCGATCAGATGCCATTCGAGCTCGGGCCGCAGGTCGACGAGCTCGGCGATCTTGGCCAGCGCTTCCTGGACGTAGTTCTCGCCGAAGGCCCGCTGCCCTTCACCGTGCGCGGCCCTCACCGCCGAGGCGGGAAAGGTCTTGGACACCGCCAGCAGCGTGACGCTTTGCGCGTCCCGGCCGGCCGCATTCGCGGCTGCGGCGATACGCCGCTTCACTTCTTGCAGGTTGCTTCCGATGCTGCCCATAATCGTTCGATCACTGGGCGAATGGCGCCCTCGCGCTCCCGTCATGGACATCACCCAGCTGCTCGCATTCTCGGTCAAGAACAAGGCCTCGGACCTGCACCTGTCGGCGGGGCTGCCGCCGATGATCCGCGTGCACGGCGACGTGCGTCGCATCAATGTCGAACCGCTGGACCACAAGATGGTCCATTCGATGGTCTACGACATCATGAACGACGCCCAGCGCAAGCATTACGAGGACACGCTGGAGTGCGACTTCAGCTTCGAGATCCAGGGCCTCGCACGTTTTCGTGTCAACGCGTTCAACCAGAACCGCGGTGCCGGCGCGGTGTTCCGCACGATCCCGAGCAAGATCCTGACGCTGGAGCAGCTCGGCACGCCCAAGGTCTTCGCCGAGCTGGCGCTGAAGCCGCGCGGCCTGGTGCTCGTCACCGGCCCCACCGGCTCGGGCAAGAGCACGACGCTGGCGGCGATGGTCAACCACCTCAACGAGAACGAGTACGGCCACGTGCTCACCGTCGAGGACCCGATCGAGTTCGTGCACGAGAGCAAGAAGTGCCTCGTCAACCAGCGCGAGGTCGGGCCGCACACGCTGTCCTTCGCCAACGCGCTGCGCTCGGCGCTGCGCGAGGACCCGGACGCGGTGCTGGTCGGCGAAATGCGCGACCTGGAGACGATCCGCCTGGCGCTGACCGCCGCCGAGACCGGCCACCTGGTGTTCGGCACGCTGCACACCTCCAGCGCCGCCAAGACCATCGACCGCGTCGTCGACGTCTTCCCCGCGGCCGAGAAGGAGATGGTGCGCGCGATGCTGTCGGAGTCGCTCGTCGCCGTCATCTCGCAGACGCTGTGCAAGCTGAAGGACGGCTCGGGCCGCGTCGCGGCGCACGAGATCATGATCGCCACGTCGGCGATCAAGAACCTGATCCGCGAGAACAAGATCGCCCAGATGTACTCGGCCATCCAGACCGGCCAGAGCCTGGGCATGCAGACGCTGGACCAGAACCTCGCCGACCTGGTGCGCCGCAACGTGATCACGCCGGCCGAGGCGCGGGGCAAGGCGAAGATTCCCGAGAACTTCCCCGGGTGACGATGGCCCCCCCCCGTAGCGCCTTCGGCGCTCCCCCCCGGGGGGGCGACGCCAGCGGCCGGGCAAAGCCCGTCCGCGGCGTCTGCTTGACAGGCCGTCGGTTCGCCACCCTCTGCACGCCTGCGCTGGGTCGGGAACGCGCATGAGCGACGCCGCTTCGTGGGCGCAGCGTGCGGCGCAGGTGGGGGCACAAGCCTTCGACGCTGATGAAGGGCTGCGGCGGCTGGCTGGGCTGTGGGCGGGCGGGCGGCGGCCGTTCGACGAGGCGTCGATGGCGCGGCTGGCGCCCTACCTCGTCTTCGTGCGCGTCGGCGCGGGCCAGCGGCTGATCGTCCAGGACGAGCCGGGCGAGTTCATGATCGTGGTGCTCGAAGGCGCGGTCGTCGTCGAGCGCCAGGGCAGCAACGCGGCCACGCGGCTGGCCGAGATCCGGCCGGGCGACGTGCTCGGCGAGATGTCGCTGCTGGACGCCGGCCCGCGGCTGTCGGATTGCCGCAGCACCGAGCCCTGCGTGCTGGCGGTGCTCGAGACCTCGCAGCTGCTGGCGCTGATGAACGCCGACGCGCAGCTGGCCTTGATGCTGCTCGCCGCGCTGGCACGGCGGCTGTCGCTGCGGCTGCGCCAGACCAGCACGCGGCTGTCGGCGCTGCTCGGCGACGCCTGATCGGACAAGGGAGTACACGGATGGAACGCGACCAGGCCTCGAAATTCGTCAACGACCTGCTGCGCCTGATGATCGCGCGCAACGGCTCGGACCTCTTCCTCACCGCCGACTTCCCGCCGGCGATCAAGGTCGACGGCAAGGTGACCAAGGTCTCGCCGCAGCCGCTGACCGGCCAGCACACGCTGCAGCTGGCGCGCGCGGTGATGAACGACAAGCAGGCCGCCGAGTTCGAGCGCACCAAGGAGTGCAACTTCGCGATCAGCCCGCAGGGCGTCGGGCGCTTCCGCGTCAACGCCTTCATGCAGCAGGGCCAGGTGGGCCTGGTGCTGCGCACGATCCCGCAGACGCTGCCGACGATCGACACGCTGGCCCTGCCCGGCGTGCTCAAGGACATCGCGATGACCAAGCGCGGCCTGGTGATCTTCGTCGGCGCCACCGGCTCGGGCAAGAGCACCTCGCTGGCGGCGATGGTCGACTGGCGCAACGAGCACTCCTACGGCCACATCATCACCGTCGAGGACCCGATCGAGTTCGTGCACCCGCACAAGAACTGCATCGTCACGCAGCGCGAGGTCGGCGTCGACACCGACGGCTGGGAGCAGGCGCTGAAGAACACGCTGCGCCAGGCGCCCGACGTGATCCTGATGGGCGAGATCCGCGACCGCGAGACGATGGAGCACGCGGTGGCCTTCGCCGAAACCGGCCACCTGTGCATGGCCACGCTGCACGCCAACAGCGCCAACCAGGCGCTGGACCGCATCATCAACTTCTTCCCCGAGGAGCGCCGCGGCCAGCTGCTGATGGACCTGTCGCTGAACCTCAAGGCGCTGATCAGCCAGCGCCTGCTGCCGCGCCAGGAAGGCCGCGGCCGCATTGCGGCGGTGGAGATCATGCTCAACACGCCGCTGGTGTCGGACATGATCTTCAAGGGCGAGATCGGCGAGATCAAGGAGCTGATGAAACGCTCGCGCGAGCTCGGCATGCAGACCTTCGACCAGTCGCTGTACGACCTCTACGAAGCCAACGCCGTCAGCTACGAGGACGCGCTGCGCAACGCCGATTCGGTCAACGACCTGCGCCTGCAGATCAAGCTCAACAGCCAGCGTGCGCGCAGCCGCGACCTCGCCGCCGGCACGGAGAACATGCGCGTCATCTGACGCGGCGCGGCCGGGCGGCAGAATCGGCGGTCCCCACCGCCTGAGACCGCCCGCCGATGAGCAAGACCTACGACCCCGTCCCGCCCCGCGCCGTCGCCTTCATCGGCCTGGGCGTCATGGGCTACCCGATGGCCGGGCACCTCGCCCGCGCCGGCCACCGCGTCACCGTCTACAACCGCAGCGCCGCCAAGGCCCAGGCCTGGGTCGCCGAGTACGGCGGCGCCCACGCACCGACGCCGGCCGAAGCCGCCGCCGGCGCCGAGTTCGTCTTCTGCTGCGTCGGCAACGACGACGACCTGCGCGCCGTGACGCTGGGCGAGACCGGCGCCTTCGCCGGCATGGCGCCGGGCGCGGTCTTCGTCGACCACACCACGGCCTCGGCCGAAGTCGCGCGCGAGCTGTATGCCACCGCCGCAGGGCGCGGCCTGCCCTTCGTCGACGCCCCGGTCTCCGGCGGCCAGGCCGGTGCGGTCAACGGCGTGCTGACCGTGATGTGCGGCGGCGACGAGGCGCCGTTCGACGCGATGAAGCCGGTGGCGATGGCCTTCGCGCGCGCCGTCACGCGCATCGGCGACAGCGGCGCCGGCCAGCTCGCGAAGATGGTCAACCAGATCGCCATCGCCGGGCTGGTGCAGGGCCTGGCCGAGGCCATCGCCTTCGGCCGGCACGCCGGGCTGGACATGCCGCTGGTGCTGGACGTCATCGGCAAGGGCGCGGCGCAGAGCTGGCAGATGGACAACCGCGGCAAGACGATGGTCGAAGGCAGGTTCGACTTCGGCTTCGCCGTCGACTGGATGCGCAAGGACCTCGGCCTGGTGCTCGACGAGGCGCGCCGCAACGGCGCGCGCGTGCCGGTGACGGCGCTGGTCGACCAGTTCTACGCCGAGGTCCAGGCCCAGGGCGGCGGCCGCTGGGACACGTCCAGCCTGATCAAGCGGCTGGGCTGAGCGGGCGCGGCGGGCCCACCACGGCCCGCCCCGCAGGCGCTCAGCGGTTGCCGGAAGCCGGCTGCGAAGGCTGCGTGGCCTTCTGCAGGTTGGCGAGTTCGGCTTCGGAGATCACCTCGAAGACGCGCACCACCTTCTGCACGCCCGACACCGAGCGCGCCAGATCCGCGGCCCGCGCCGCCTCGCGTTCGGTGACGCGGCCCATCAGGTAGACCGTCCCGCGCTCGGTGATGACCTTGACCGACGGCGCCTGCAGGTCCTTGGCGTCGACGAAGGTCGCCTTGACCTTGCTGGTCAGCACGAGGTCGTTGGAACGCGAGCTCAGCGAGCTGTTGCCGGCGACGGCCAGCTCGTTGGTGACGCTGCGCACGTTCTCGACGCGGCGCACCGCGTTCTCGACGCGCAGGCGGTCGTCCTCGGTCGGCACCTCGCCGGTCAGCAGCACCATGCGGTTGTAGCTGGTGACGTTGACGTGGCCCAGCGTCGCCAGATCGCGCACGACCGAGGCGCCCTTGAGCTCGATGGCCTGGTCCTCGACCTGCGCGCCGGAGGTGCGCCGGTCGATGATCATCATGCTGCCGCCGACCATCGCACCGCCGACGATCAGCGGTGCGCAGGCCGACAGCGTCGTCGCGGCAGCCGCCGCAGCCAGGGCCAGCGCCAGCGGGCGCATCACGAGTCGGGTGTTCACGGTTCCTGTTCTCCCATCAGTTGAAGGTCGATCGCGTCGCACAGGCAGTGCAGCACGAGCAGCTGGAGTTCCAGCGCCCGGCCGCCGCGGGCGTGCGGCAGCGCGACCTTGACGTCGGTTTCGGCGAGCTGCGCCGCGACGGCCGCAGCCGCCGCCCCGGTGCCGGCGCTGAGGCCGGCCACCGTCATGTCCTTGTCGTGCGCCGCGGCGATCGCCGCGCGAGCGAGCTGGCCGTCGCCGTCGGCGGGCTCGATCCAGAACAGCACGTCGCCCGGATGGCCCAGCGCCAGGATCAGCGGCTCGGCGTCGGCGCCCAGCACCATCGCCGGCAGCGGCGGGCGCTCGCGTTCGTAGCCGGTGACGAGGCGCTGGCCGAAGTGAAGCGCCAGCGCCGAGGCGGCGCCGCTGCCGCCGATCATCAGCTTGCCGCCGGAGGTGATGGCCCCGACCAGGGCGCCGCAGGCTTCGGCGATCGGGCGCGAGAGCGCCTCGGCGGTCTGGTACTTCAGGTCGGCGCTGTCGAAGAATTGCTGCTGGATCCGCTGCTCGAGCATAGGCGGGGGATGATAAGGCCCGGGGTTGGCACGGCCCCGCCGGCGGCGGGTTCAAGCGGCGTCGAAGGCCGCCTGAAGCCATTCAACGCGCCCGTCATCAATGCAGACGACATCGAAGCGGCACGGCGGCAGCACGCGCCAGCGCTGCAGGTAGTGGCGCGCGGCATAGACGATGCGGGCCCGCTTGCTCGCGCCGATGCTGGCCGCGGCACCGCCGAAGCCGCGGCTGCGCCGTGAACGCACCTCGACGAAGACCAGCGTGCCGTCGGCGTCGCGCAGGATCAGGTCGACCTCGCCGCCGCGCGCGTGCGGGCCGCGTGCGACCCGATAATTGCGCTCCAGCAGCGTCAGGCCGCGCGCTTGCAGCCAGGCCAGCGCCCGAGACTCGGCGGCATCGCCGAGCGCCTTCGTCCCCTGCTCCGACGCGCCCTTGAACATCACGCCCTCCGCGCTGCTCGCCGCAGCCGATGCCGCCGCCGGCAGCCAGCAGTTCCCGCCCGGCGCACTCTACGTCGTCGCCACGCCGATCGGCAATCTGGCCGACATCACGCTTCGGGCGGTGCACGTGCTGGCCCGCGCCGACGCCGTCGCCTGCGAGGACACGCGCGTCGGCGCGCAGCTGCTGCGCCACCTGGGGCTGGACAAGCCGCTGATCGCGCTGCACGCCCACAACGAACAAGGCGCCAGCGGCGCGGTGCTGGCACGGCTGGCGGCGGGCGAGTCGGTGGCCTACGTCAGCGACGCCGGCACGCCGGCGGTCAGCGACCCCGGCGCGGTGCTGGTGGCACAGGCCGCGGCGGCCGGCCATCGGGTGATCCCGATCCCGGGCGCGAGCAGCGCCGTCACGGCGCTCAGCGTCGCCGGCGACACCGTCGGCGCGGGCTTCCGTTTCGTCGGCTTCCTGCCTTCGCGCGGCGGCGAACGGCGCGACGCGCTGGCCGCCTGCCTGGGCGAGCGTTCGACGCAGGTGCTGTTCGAGGCGCCGCACCGCATCGAGGCGCTGGCGGCGACGCTGGCCGAAGGCGCGCCCGAGCGCCGCGTGACGCTGTGCCGCGAGCTGACCAAGCAGTTCGAGACCGTGGCGACGATGGCCGCCGGCGAGCTGCCGGGCTGGCTGGCCGCCGATGCGAACCGTGTGCGCGGGGAGTTCGTGCTCGTGCTGCACGCACTGCCGGCGGTGGAGGCCGAAGGGCTGGCGCCGGCGGCGCTGCAGACGCTGGAGGTGCTGCTGCGCGAGCTGCCGTTGAAGCAGGCGGTCGCGCTGGCCGCCGAGATCAGCGGCGCGCCGCGCAACGCGCTGTACCAGGAGGCCTTGGCGCGGCGCGGCTGAACTCCGGCGAGCGCCACCGCGGCGGCACGGGCAAGACGCGACTCCTACAATTCGCGCCCCACCCGGAGGCGCCGATGATCACCCGCGAACCCACCCTCGAACGCCTGGCCATCGCGCAGTCGTCGCTGCTCGAACCCGCCGGCATCGGCGAGGCGCAGCTCGCCCGGGCGCTGGCGACGATCGCCGAGCATCGTGTCGACGACGCCGACCTGTATTTCCAGTCCACGCGCCACGAGGGCTGGAGCCTGGAGGAAGGCATCGTCAAGGGCGGCAGCTTCAGCATCGACCAGGGTGTCGGCGTGCGTGCCGTCGCCGGCGAGAAGACCGCCTTCGCCTACAGCGACGACCTGTCCGAGGCCGCGCTGCTGGACGCCGCGCGCACCGTGCGCACGATCGCCGCGGCCGGCCAGAACAAACGTGTCAAGCTGGCGCGTGCGCCGCGCATCGCCGCCAGCCGTGCGCTGTACGCGCCGATGGACCCGATCGCGACGCTGGACAGCACGCAGAAGGTGGCGCTGCTCGAGCGTGTCGAGAAGCTCGCCCGCGCCAAGGACCCGCGCATCGTCCAGGTGATGGCCGGGCTGGCCGCCGAGTACGACGTCGTCTTCGTCGCGCGCGCCGACGGCACGCGCGCCGCCGACGTGCGGCCGCTGGTGCGGCTGTCGCTCACCGTGATCGCCGAGCAGGACGGCCGGCGTGAAGTCGGCACCGGCGGCGGCGGCGGCCGTTTCGGCCTCGGCTACTTCCAGGACGCGGTCATCGAAGGCTATGTGCGCCAGGCCGTCGACGCGGCGCTGACCAACCTCGAGAGCCGCCCGGCGCCGGCCGGCGAGATGAGCGTCGTGCTCGGCCCCGGCTGGCCCGGCGTGCTGCTGCACGAGGCCGTCGGCCACGGGCTCGAAGGCGACTTCAACCGCAAGGGTTCGAGCGCCTTCTCCGGCCGCCTGGGCCAGCGGGTCGCCGCTCCGGGCGTCACCGTGCTCGACGACGGCACGCTGCCGGACCGCCGCGGTTCGCTGAATGTCGACGACGAAGGCGTGGCCTCGAAGCGCAACGTGCTGATCGAGGACGGCATCCTCGTCAGCTACATCCAGGACAGCCTGAACGCGCGCCTGATGGGCGTGAAGCCCACCGGCAACGGCCGGCGCGAGAGCTACGCCCACCTGCCGATGCCGCGCATGACCAACACCTACATGCTCGCCGGCGACAAGACGCGCGAGGAGATCGTCGCGTCGATGAAGCGCGGCCTCTACGCCACCAACTTCGGCGGCGGCCAGGTCGACATCACGAGCGGCAAGTTCGTCTTCTCGGCCAGCGAGGCCTTCTGGGTCGAGAAGGGCAGGATCCAGTACCCGGTGAAGGGCGCGACGATCATCGGCAGCGGCCCGGATGCGCTCAAGCGCGTCAGCATGATCGGCAACGACCTGGAGCTGGACACCGGCGTCGGCACCTGCGGCAAGGAAGGCCAGAGCGTGCCGGTCGGCGTCGGCCAGCCGACGCTGCGCATCGAGCGCCTGACCGTCGGGGGCACCGCCTGATGGCTGCCGTCGAGTACGCCGACATCGAGGCCGCCGCCGGCCGCCTGGCCGGCCACGTGCTGGACACGCCCTGCGTCGAGAGCCGCACGATCGGCCAGATCCTCGGCGCCCAGGTCTTCCTGAAGTTCGAGAACCTGCAGTTCACCGCCTCGTTCAAGGAACGCGGCGCGCTGAACAAGCTCTGTGCGCTGGTGCAGCACGGCGTGGCCGGCGTCGTCGCCGCCTCGGCCGGCAACCACGCCCAGGGTGTCGCCCACCACGCCCAGCGCCTGGGGCTGCGCGCCGTCATCGTGATGCCGGTGCACACGCCGACGGTGAAGGTCGAGCGCACGCGCGGCTTCGGCGCCGAGGTCGTGCTGCACGGCGAGACCTTCGACGAGGCGCGCGAGCGCGCGCTGCAGATCGCCGCCGAGCAGAGGCTCGAGTTCGTGCACCCCTTCGACGACCCGCTGGTCATCGCCGGCCAGGGCACGATCGGCCTGGAGATGCTGCGCGCGCAGCCCGAGCTGGACACGCTGGTCGTCGCCGTCGGCGGCGGCGGGCTGATCAGCGGCATCGCCACCGCGGTGCGTGCGCTGCGGCCGGACATCCGCATCATCGGCGTGCAGACCGCGCGGTTCCCGGCGATGGTCAACGCCGTCAAGGGCACGCAGCACCCGCAAGGCCTGACGACGATCGCCGAAGGCATCGCCGTCGGCCAGCCGGGCGAGATCACGCGCGCGCTGATCGCCGAACGGGTCGACGACCTGGTGCTGGTCGACGAAGGCGACATCGAGCAGGCCATCGTGATGCTGCTCGAGATCGAGAAGACGCTGGTCGAAGGCGCCGGCGCGGCCGGCCTGGCGGCGCTGCTGAAGGAGCCCGAGCGCTACGCCGGGCGCAAGGTCGGCCTCGTGCTGTGCGGCGGCAACATCGACCCGATGCTGCTGTCGGCGATCATCGGCCGCGGCATGGTTCGCGCCGGGCGGCTGGCGCGCATCCGCGTCGGCGCGCGCGACACGCCCGGCGTGCTGGCGCGCATCACCACGGTGGTCGCGCAGGCCGGCGCCAACATCGACGAGGTCCACCACCAGCGCGCGTTCTCGACGCTGTCGGCGCAGAACGTCGAGGTCGAGCTGGTGCTGCAGACGCGCAACCCGCGCCACGTCGCCGACGTCGTGCAGGCGTTGCAGGCCGCCGGTTTCGGCGCGCAAGCGTACTGACGAATGCCGGGGTCAGGTCTTGCCTTTTGCACTGACGCTCTCGGCGCAAGACGCCAACGTCGCCGCGTGCAAAAGGCAAGACCTGACCCCAATCCTCACCGCGTGCTACATTCGACCCCGATGCGTTCGCCCGCCTTCTTCTTCGCGTACTTTTGGTTCTCGCCCCGTTCGGCGGCTGGAGAGGCAAACGCGTAACCCGAAGAAACGCGAGCGAACCCAGAAAACCGCCGGCAGCCCCGGCGGTTTTTTTTCGCCCCGTCCCCGACCACAGGAAGCCCCGTCATGAGCCCGAAATCCGCCGCAGCGACCGAGAGCCGCTACGCGCTGAGCGAGAAGACCAGCCAGACCGACGACCAGCGCATCCGCGACGTCACGCCGCTGCCGCCGCCGGACCACCTGATCCGCTTCTTCCCGATCGCCGGCACGCCGGTCGAGACGCTGGTGTCGGGCACGCGGCACAAGATCCGCCAGATCATGCACGGCGAGGACGACCGGCTGCTCGTCATCATCGGCCCGTGCTCGATCCACGACCCGGCCGCGGCCGTCGAGTACGCGCGTCGCCTGAAGGCCGAGCGCGAACGCCACGCCGCCGACCTCGAGATCGTGATGCGCGTCTACTTCGAGAAGCCGCGCACCACCGTCGGCTGGAAGGGCCTGATCAACGACCCCTACCTCGACGAGAGCTTCCGCATCGACGAAGGCCTGCGCATCGCGCGCCAGCTGCTCGTCGACATCAACCGCGAAGGCGTGCCGGCGGCCAGCGAGTTCCTCGACGTGATCTCGCCGCAGTACATCGGCGACCTGATCGCCTGGGGCGCGATCGGTGCACGCACGACCGAGAGCCAGGTGCACCGCGAGCTGGCCTCCGGGCTGTCGGCGCCGGTCGGCTTCAAGAACGGCACCGACGGCAACATCAAGATCGCCACCGACGCGATCCAGGCCGCCGCGCGCCCGCACCACTTCCTGTCGGTGCACAAGAACGGCCAGGTGGCGATCGTCGAGACCCGCGGCAACAAGGACTGCCACGTCATCCTGCGCGGCGGCAAGGCGCCGAACTACGACGCCGCCAGCGTCGCCGCGGCCTGCGCCGAGATCGAGGCGACCAAGCTGCCGTGCCGGCTGATGATCGACGCCAGCCACGCCAACAGCAGCAAGCAGCACCAGCGCCAGATCGACGTGATGCGCGACGTCGGCGGCCAGATCGCCGCCGGCAACCGCTGCATCTTCGGCGTGATGGTCGAGAGCCACCTGAAGCCCGGGGCGCAGAAGTTCAGCGCCGGCAAGGACCGCGCGTCGGCGCTGGAGTACGGCGTGAGCATCACCGACGCCTGCATCGGCTGGGACGACTCGGTCGGCGTGCTCGACGGCCTGGCGGCCGCGGTTCGCGCGCGGCGCAAGGCCTGAGGTCGGCGCCTGACCGGCCTCCTAGAATGCCCCGCCCAGGCGATGACGCTGCGGCGCCGGCCGCGTGCGAGGAGTTGGTCATGAGCGCTGTCCCCCACGATGCCGCCGCCCAGGCGGCGCGTCGCCCGCTGCCCGAGACGCTGCTGGCCGCGCTGCGCACACGCTTCGGCGAGCGCTGCAGCACCACCGAGGCAGTGCGCCTGCAGCACGGCCGTGACGAGTCGCCCTTCCCCGTGACGCCGCCCGACGCGGTCGTGTTCTGCGAGAGCAGCGACGAGGTTGCCGCGGTCGTGCGCCTGGCCGGCGAGCACCGCGTGCCGGTCATCCCGTACGGCACCGGCTCGTCGCTCGAAGGCCATCTGCTGGCCGTGCAGGGCGGGCTCAGCGTCGACGTCTCGCGTCTGACACGCATCCTGCGCATCGACGCCGACGACCTGACGGCCACCGTCGAGGCCGGCGTCACGCGCGAGCAGCTCAACGCCGAGCTGCGTTCACTGGGCCTGTTCTTCCCGGTCGACCCGGGCGCCAACGCGTCGCTCGGCGGCATGGCCGCGACACGCGCCAGCGGCACGAACGCCGTGCGCTACGGCACGATGCGCGAGAACGTGCTGGCGCTGACCGTCGTCACCGGCCGCGGCGAGCTCGTGCACACCGGCACACGCGCCCGCAAGTCGGCCGCCGGTTACGACCTGACGCGGCTGTTCGTCGGCAGCGAAGGCACGCTGGGCGTGATCACCGAACTGACGGTGCGCCTGGTCCCGCTGCCGGAGGCCGTCAGCGCCGCGGTCTGCCACTTCCCCGACGTCGCGTCGGCGGTGCGCACGACGATCCAGACCATCCAGCTCGGCGTGCCGATCGCACGCTGCGAGCTGCTGGACGTCAACGCGGTGCGCGCGGTGAATCGCCAGTCGGGGCTCGCGCTGCGCGAGGCGCCGATGCTGCTGATGGAGTTCCACGGCAGCCCGGCCGGCGTCAAGGAACAGGCCGAGACCGTGCAGGCCATCGCCGCCGAGCTGGGCGGCGAGGACTTCGAGTGGGCCGACACGCCCGAGGAGCGCAGCCGCCTCTGGGCCGCACGCCACCGCGCCTACTTCGCCGGCCTGCAGCAGCACCCGGGCACACGCTCGGTGACGACCGACACCTGCGTGCCGATCTCGCGCCTGGCCGAGATCGTCGAAGCCTCGGTGGCCGACGCCGAGGCCAGCGGCCTGCCCTACTACATCGTCGGCCACGTCGGCGACGGCAACTTCCACCTCGCCTACCTGGTGCGCGACGGCGACGCCGCCGAGCGCGCGACCGCCGAAGCGATGAGCGAACGCATGGTGCGCCGGGCGATCGCGATGGAAGGCACCTGCAGCGGCGAACACGGCATCGGGCTGCACAAGATGGCGTTCCTGGAAGAGGAAGCCGGCGCCGGCGGCATTGCGCTGATGCGCGCGATCAAGCAGGCGCTTGATCCATTTCAAATACTCAATCCGGGAAAGATATTCAGGAACTGAACGCCTCGTTCGATACCGGCCGAGAGACTGTCGAGATATCTGACAAGGTTGTTTCCAAACCTCCCCAAGAGGCGCGCAAGTCTTTGTCAAATAAAGACTTTTGCAGATATCCCTAGTTTGGCGCACGAATTGCTAACGATTCGCCGCAACACGGCGATCGTCCCGATCGCCTTCTGCGGATAACGCGTCAAAACTACGGAGGAACCTCAATGTTCGCGATCAAGTGGGCGGCCACGGCCGGCGTGCTGGCCCTGTCGGCCGTCAGCGCCCAGGCGGCCACGGTGACCCTGGACTTCGACACCGTCGTGACCGGGTCGCGCGCGCCCGGCGTCTGGTACGTCGACCGCGCAGCGCCGGCGGCCTTCGAGAGCGCCGAGTTCGACGGCGAGAACCGCCTCAAGGTGACGACCAACCCGGCCGGCGCCACCGCGGACTTCTACGCCACGCAAGGCCGCAAGTACGACCTGGCGCCCGACACCTACAAGCTGAGCGCGCAGCTCTGGATCGACGAAGAAGCGGCCAGCTACGGCGGACGCTGGGCCGGCCTGTGGGGCACGGGCATCAACACCGCCGGTGCGGTCAGCGCCTATCCGATCATCGAGTTCGCGTCCGGCGGCTTCCGCTTCTGGGACAGCAACGAGCCGGGCTCCTGGACGGTTCCGGTGGTGGCCGTCGGTGACGCCTTCGACCAGTGGTACACGCTGTCGATCACGCTGGGCGGCGGCGGCAGCTTCCTGTACGAGGTGTTCGACGGCGCCGGCGCGCTGTTCGCGTCGCACGCCTACGTCGCCCCGGGCACGACGGCGATCGCCAACGCGATCATCCAGAGCTACAACCACGGCCGCAGCACGGCCTACGACGTCTACTGGGACAAGCTCAGCTACGACGTGCCCGAACCCGGCACGCTGGCCCTGGGCGGCCTGGCGCTGCTGGCCGTCGCCGGCACGCGCCGTCGGCGCAGCCACTGAGACGGCCCGCCAGGCCCTCCACGACACGAAGCCCCGCAAGGGGCTTCGTCGTTTCAGGCCGGCGCCGGCACGTTCCAGCGCTTGGTGACGTCGCCGCGCGTGTTGACGCTCTCCAGGTGCACCGCGAAGCCCCAGAGCCGCGCGACGTGTTTCAGCACCTCGGCAGCGCTGTCGTGCAGCGGCCGGTCGTTGTGCTGGAAGTGGCGCAGCGCCAGCGAGCGGTCACCGCGCAGGTTGACGTTCCAGACCTGGATGTTGGGCTCGCGCGTGCCGAGGTCGTACTGGTGCGACAGCGCCTCGCGCACACGCCGGTAGCCGGCTTCGTCGTGGATGGCGCTGATCTCCAGCTCGTTCTGCTTCTCGTCGTCGAGGATCGTGAACAGCCGCAGGTCGCGCATCAGCTTCGGGCTCAGGTACTGGCCGACGAAGCTCTCGTCCTTGAAGTTGCGCATCGCCTGGTCCAGCGCCGGCAGCCAAGGCGTGCCGGCGATCTCGGGGAACCACTGGCGGTCCTCGTCGGTGGGCTTCTCGCAGATGCGCTGGATGTCGTTGTACATCGCGAAGCCGAGCGCGTAGGGATTGATGCCGCTGTAGGCGCGGTGCCCCACCGGCGGCTGGTAGACGACGTTGGTGTGCGACTTCAACCACTCGATCATCACGCCGTCGGTCAGGTAACCGTCGTCGTACATCGTGTTCAGCAGCTTGTAGTGCCAGAACGTGGCCCAGCCTTCGTTCATCACCTGGGTCTGGCGCTGCGGATAGAAGTACTGCGCGATCTTGCGCACGATGCGCACGATCTCGCGCTGCCAGGGCTCGAGCAGCGGCGCGTTCTTCTCGATGAAGTACAGCAGGTTCTCCTGCGGCTCCTCGGGGAAGCGCCGGCTCTCCTGTGACGGGGCGTCCTTCTCGGCGCGCCGCGGCAGCGTGCGCCAGAGGTCGTTGACCTGCTGCTGCACGTAGGCCTCGCGGTCCTGGCGCTCGGCGAGCTCCTGCGCCAGCGACTTGCGGCTGGGCCGGCGGTAGCGGTCGACGCCGTGGTTGGCCAGCGCGTGGCAGGAATCGAGGAACAGCTCGACGGCCTCCAGGCCGTGCTTCTCCTCGCACTTGGCGACGTAGTCCTTGGCGTAGACGAGGTAGTCGATGATCGACGACGCGTCGGTCCACATCCGGAACAGGTAGTTGCCCTTGAAGAAGCTGTTGTGGCCGTAGGCGGCGTGGGCGATGACGAGCGCCTGCATCGCCATCGTGTTCTCCTCCATCAGGTAGCTGATGCAGGGGTTGGAGTTGATGACGATCTCGTAGGCCAGCCCCATGTGGCCGCGCTTGTAGTTCTTCTCGGTGGCGATGAACTCCTTGCCGTAGCTCCAGTGGCGGTAGTTCACCGGCATGCCGACGGACGCGTAGGCGTCCATCATCTGCTCGGCGGTGATGATCTCGAGCTGGTTCGGGTAGGTGTCCAGGCCGAAACGTTCGGCGGTCGCGCGGATGATCGCGTGGTACTTGTCGATCAGCTCGAAGGACCAGTCGCTCGGGCCGGGAAGGGGTTCGCCGGGCCGTTCGCCGGGCGGGATCGGCTCGGTGAGCAGCGTGCGCGCGGTGCCGTGTTTCATGCCGCCTGCTTCCCTTCCTTCTTGAACAGGTCGCGGAAGACCGGATAGATCTGGTCGGCGCTGGTGGCCTTGCGCATCGCGAAGTGGCGGTGCCCGGCCTGCAGCTGGGTGTACTCCTCCCAGAGGTTCTGCTCTTCCTCGGCGACCTGCACGTAGGCGTAGTAGCGCACCAGCGGCAGCAGCTTGTCGCCCAGCAGCTCGCGGCAGCGGCCGCTGTCGTGGTGCCAGTTGTCGCCGTCGCTGGCCTGGGCGCCGTAGATGTTCCACTCGCTCGGGCTGTAGCGCGCGCGGATGATCTCCTCCATCAGCACCAGCGCGCTCGACACGACGGTGCCGCCGGTCTCGCGGGCGTGGAAGAAGTCGTGTTCGTCGACTTCCTGGGCCTGCGTGTGGTGGCGGATGAAGACCAGCTCGATGCGCTCGTAGTGCTTGGTCAGGAACAGGTACAGCAGGATGAAGAAGCGTTTGGACAGCTCCTTGCGCGCCTCGTCCATCGAGCCGGAAACGTCCATCAGGCAGAACATCACCGCCTTGCTGGTCGGCACCGGCACGCGCACCCGGTTGCGGAAACGCAGGTCGATCGGGTCCAGGTAGGGGATGCGCTCGACGCGCGTGCGCAGCCGGGCGATCTCGTCCTCCAGCGCCTCGATCTCGCGTTCGGCAACGGCGTCGCCGGGCTGGAGTTCGGCCTTCATCACCGCCAGCCGGTCCTCCAGCTCACGCAGCTCGCGCCGGCTGCCGGCGCCGATGGCGATGCGCCGGCCGATCGCGCCGCGCATCGAACGCACGACGTGCAGGTTGTTCGGCGTGCCGTCGCTGCTGAAGCCGGCGCGGTGGGTCTTCCACTCGGGCACCTCGGCGAGCTGGGTGCGCACCAGGTGCGGCAGCGCCAGGTCCTCGAAGAAGACCTGCATGAACTCTTCCTTGCTCAGCGCGAAGGCGAAGTCGTCTTCGCCCTCGCCCTGATCGCTGGCCTGCCCGCTGCCGCTGCCACCGCCACCACCGCCCTTGGGGCGCTCGATGCGGTCGCCGCGGATGTACTCCTGGTTGCCCGGATGCACGATCTCGCGCACCCCGCCCTGGCCGTGGCCGAAGACGGGTTCGCTCAGGTCGCGCTTGGGGATGTGGATCTCCTCGCCACGCTCGATGTCGCGGATGCCGCGGCCGTCGATCGCGCGTTTGACCGCCTCGCGGATCTGCTCCTTGTGCCGGCGCAGGAAACGCTCGCGGTTGCCGATCGACTTGTTCTTGCCGGCGAGCCGTCTGTCGATGATCTGCTGCATGGCATTACTCCCTCTCCCGCAGGGCGGGAGAGGGTTGGGGTGAGGGCTGGTGATGCGCCTGCACCCTCACCCCTGCCCTCTCCCGCAGACGGGAGAGGGGGAAGCTGCGTGCGGCGCTCGACGTCATCTCAGGAACTCTTGCGAACGCGCAGGTACCACTCGCACAGCAGGCGCACCTGCTTGGGCGTGTAGCCCTTGTCGACCATGCGGGTGACGAAGTCCTCGTGCTTCTTGGCCTCGTCGGCGCTGGCCTTGGCGTTGAAGCTGATGACCGGCAGCAGCTCCTCGGTGTTGGAGAACATCTTCTTCTCGATCACCGTGCGCAGCTTCTCGTAGCTCGTCCACACCGGGTTCTTGCCCTGGTTGTTGGCGCGCGCGCGCAGCACGAAGTTGACGATCTCGTTGCGGAAGTCCTTCGGGTTGGCGATGCCCGCCGGCTTCTCGATCTTCTCGAGCTCGGCGTTGAGCGCCGCGCGGTCGAAGACCTCGCCGGTGTCGGTGTCGCGGTACTCGTGGTCCTGGATCCAGTAGTCGGCGTAGGTGACGTAACGGTCGAAGATGTTCTGGCCGTACTCGGAATAACTCTCCAGGTACGCGGTCTGGATCTCCTTGCCGATGAACTCGGCATAACGCGGCGCCAGCAGCTCCTTGATGAAGCCGACGTACTTCTGCTCCAGCTCGGCCGGGAACTGCTCGCGCTCGATCTGCTGCTCCAGCACGTACATCAGGTGCACCGGGTTGGCGGCGACCTCGGTGCTGTCGAAGTTGAAGACCTTGGACAGGATCTTGTAGGCGAAGCGCGTCGAGATGCCGGTCATGCCTTCGTCGACCCCGGCGTAGTCGCGGTACTCCTGGTAGCTCTTGGCGCGCGGGTCGGTGTCCTTCAGGTTCTCGCCGTCGTAGACCAGCATCTTGCTGAACAGCGAGCTGTTCTCCGGCTCCTTCAGGCGCGTCAGCACGGCGAACTGGCTCATCATCTTCAGCGTGCCCGGCGCGCAGGTGGCCTGGGCCAGCGACGAGTTGCGCAGCAGCTTCTCGTAGATCTTCACCTCCTCGCTGACGCGCAGGCAGTACGGCACCTTGACGATGTAGATGCGATCGAGGAAGGCCTCGTTGTTCTTGTTGTTGCGGAAGGCCTTCCACTCGCTCTCGTTGCTGTGGGCGAGCACGACGCCGTCGAAGGGGATCGCACCGAAGCCCTCGGTGCCCTTGAAGTTGCCTTCCTGGGTGGCCGTCAGCAGCGGGTGCAGCACCTTGATCGGCGCCTTGAACATCTCGACGAACTCGAGCAGGCCCTGGTTGGCCAGGCACAGGCCGCCGGAGTAGCTGTAGGCGTCGGGGTCGTCCTGGGCGTAGCTCTCCAGGCGGCGGATGTCGACCTTGCCGACCAGCGAGCTGATGTCCTGGTTGTTCTCGTCACCCGGCTCGGTCTTGCTGATGCCGACCTGGCGCAGGATCGACGGGTAGCGCTTGACGACCTTGAAGCGGCGGATGTCGCCGCCGTACTCCTCCAGCCGCTTCACCGCCCAGGGGCTCATGATGCGGTTGAGGTAGCGCCGCGGGATGCCGTACTCGCTCTCCAGGATCGGGCCGTCCTCGTCGGGGTCGAACAGGCCCAGCGGCGACTCGTTCACCGGCGAGCCCTTGATCGCGTAGAACGGCACCTCCTGCATCAGCTGCTTCAGGCGCTCGGCGATCGAGCTCTTGCCGCCGCCCACCGGGCCGAGCAGATACAGGATCTGCTTCTTCTCCTCCAGCCCCTGCGCTGCGTGCCGGAAGTAGGACACGACCTGCTCGATCGCGTCCTCCATGCCGTAGAACTCGGCGAAGGCCGGGTAGACCTTGATGATCTTGTTGGCGAAGATCCGCGACAGCCGCGGGTCGTTGCGCGTGTCGATGCTCTTCGGCTCACCGATGGCCTTGAGCATGCGCTCGGCCGCGGTGGCGTAGGCCAGCGGGTTGCGCTTGCATTCCGCGAGGTAGTCCTCGAGCGAGATCTCCTCCGCACTGAGGCGTTCGTAGCGCGCCTTCAGGTTGCCGATCACGTCCATGCGAGCTCCTGGTCGATGACGGCGAGGGCTGTCGGAGCCGCAGCGGCCCCGACTTCCTCGCCTGGGGAAGTTCTGATGAAGTCCCGGCTGTACGGGCCCAGGCTCCATCAGAGCTTTCCGTCACGCCAGCGGCATGGCCGCTTGCCTCGGCAGGCAGATCAATCCTGCCCTGCGCGGGCTGCGATTTCCACCGGGTTTGGCCTGTCATCGACCGACTGTTCCGAGGAATCCGCCGCACCCGCCTCTCGCAAGAGCCGTGCCCCACCAGGGGCGCAGACGACTCCTTCCGTCCCCGCGGCGCCCTGCCGTGGTGGAAGGCACGCCGGGACACGTCGCGCGCCCATCATGCGACGGCGGCGAAAAGCCTGCAGGCGGTTTGGCCTTGCGGGGTCAGGCGGCGATGGTGCTCGCGCACCGCGCGGGTGCGGCCCGGGGCGGGCCAGCGGCGTCAGTCCTCGGCCGCGCCCAGACGTTCCAGCAGGCCGTTCAACTCGTCGAGCGAGCCGAAGGCGATCGTGATCTCGCCCGACTGCTTCCGGCCGCGGCTGCGCACGCGGATCTCGACGGCAGCGCCCAGCGTGTCGGCCAGGCGCTCCTCGAGCCGCAACACGTCGCGCGACTTGCCGGCGGCGGCCTTCTCGCGCGGCGTGGGTTCGGGCCGCGACTGGCGCTGCACCAGCTTCTCGGCGTCGCGCACGCTGAGCTTGCGCGAGGCGATCTCGTGCGCCGCCATGATCTGCGGCGCGGCCTCCAGCGCCAGCAGCGCACGGGCGTGGCCCATGTCCAGGTCGCCGGCGAGCAGCATCTGCTGCACCGGGTCGGCCAGGTTCAGCAGGCGCAGCAGGTTTGTCGCGGCGCTGCGCGAACGGCCGACGGCCTGCGCCGCCTGTTCGTGAGTGAGTCCAAACTCTTGGACGAGACGCCGCAAACCCTGGGCTTCTTCCAGCGGGTTCAGGTCTTCGCGCTGAATGTTCTCGATCAGCGCCATCACCGCCGCGGCCTCGTCGGGCACCGGCTTGACGAGCACCGGCACGCGGTCGAGGCCGGCGATCTTCGCGGCGCGGAAGCGGCGCTCGCCGGCGATGATCTCCCAGCGGCCCTCGGCCACGGGGCGCACGAGGATGGGCTGCATCACGCCCTGGCCCTTGATGCTCTCGGCCAGTTCGTACAGCGAGCCCTCGTCCATTCGCGTGCGCGGCTGGTAGCGGCCGGGCTCGAGCTGCTCCAGGCGCAGCGTCGTCGGCTGGCCGTCGCCGGCCGGCGTTTCGGAGACTTTGGGGCCCAGCAGCGCTTCGAGGCCCAGGCCCAGCCCCTTCGGTTTTTTGGTCGCCATGGTCGTGATTGTCACCGAGCGGCGACGGGGCCCAGCGCCGCGAGCTTCGCGACGCCTTCGGGCCAGTCGCCAAGGCCCGATTCGGCATTCAGATGGCCGCGTGCACCCAGGCTCTCGGCCGGCACGCGCCAGTCGGCGGCCAGCGCACGCGACGCGGCGGCCGAGGCGAAGGGGTCGTCCTCGCTGTAGAGCACGAGCGCGGGAAACGGCAGCGGCCGGCGCACGACGGGGCGCCAGCGGGCGACCGGCGGCGGCGTGTCGGGTTGCTCCAGATCCGGCGGCGCGACCAGCAGCGCGCCGGCGACGCGCTCGGTGTGCGAGGAGTGTGCCGCCCAGGCGGCGACGAGGTGGCAGCCCAGGCTGTGCGCGGCCAGCCGCACACGGCCCGGCGCGGACAGCACTGCCTCTTCCAGCTGTGCCATCCAGTCGCCACGCAACGGCCACTGCCAGTCCGACTGCTGCACACGCTGAAAACCGTGCAGCGCCTCCCAGCGGCTTTGCCAGTGCTCCGGGCCGGAGCCCAGCCATCCGGGCAGCACCAGCACACGTTCGTCCAAGGTCATCACCTTGCCTTATCCTCGACTGTTCACCCCACGAATTGTGCGCGAGAGGCAGCGATGAACTACACGGTCTACGTCGACGGACAGGAAGGCACGACGGGCCTGCGGATCCACGAGTACCTGGCCGGCCGCTCGGACATCGAGCTGCTGAAGATCGCGCCCGACCTGCGCAAGGACGCCAGCGAACGTGCGCGCCTGCTCAACGCTGCGGACGTCGCCTTCCTCTGCCTGCCCGACGCCGCAGCGCGCGAGGCCGCGGCGCTGGTGACGAACCCGAAGACCTGCCTGATCGACGCCAGCACCGCGCACCGCACGGCGCCGGGCTGGGCCTACGGCTTCCCCGAACTGGCGCCGGGCCAGCGCGACGCGCTGCGCGCCGCCAAGCGCATCAGCAACCCGGGCTGCCACGCGACGGCCTTCGTCGCGCTGCTGCGCCCGCTGGTCGATGGCGGGCTGGTGCCGGCCACGCTGCCGGTCAGCGCCACGTCGATCACCGGCTACTCGGGTGGCGGCAAGAAGATGATCGAGCAGTACCAGGCCGGCGGCAATCCGGAACTGGACGCGCCGCGGCCCTACGCGCTGGGCCTGGCGCACAAGCACCTGCCCGAGATGGCGGCGCACACCGGGCTGGCCGCGGCGCCGCTGTTCGTGCCGGTGGTCGGGCCGTTCTACAAGGGCCTGGCGGTGTCGGTGCCGCTGCACCTGGCACAGCTGCCCGGCGTGACGCCCGAGGCGATCCACGCCGCCTACACGGCGCACTACGCCGGCGAACGTTTCATCCGCGTGATGCCGCTGCGCGACGCGGCGACGCTGGAACACGGGTTCCTCGACGTGCAGGCAGCCAACGACACGAACCGCATCGACGTCTTCGTCTTCGCCAGCGACACGCAGGTGCTGCTCGTCGCGCGCCTGGACAACCTCGGCAAGGGCGCCAGCGGCGCCGCGGTGCAGACGATGAACCTGCACCTCGGACTGGACGAAGGCCTGGGGCTCTGAGGCGATCGCCACGGCAGCAAAACGGCGCCCCGCGGGGCGCCGTTTTCGTTTGTTGCCGCAGGCCGCCGGGCGGCCCGTGTTCCACGTGGAACATGAAGCTCCGGCGCGCGCCGGGGCCGCTCAGCCCAGCCGCGCCACCATCTCGCGTGCGAACTCGACGAAGGCCATCGCGCCCTTGCTCGACGGGTCGAAGGTGACGCCCGGCTGGCCATAGCTCGGTGCCTCGGCCAGGCGCACGTTGCGCGGGATCACCGTGTTGAACACCTTGTCGCCGAAGTGCGCCTTCAGCTGCTCGGCCACTTGCTGCTGCAGCGTGATGCGCGGGTCGTACATCACCCGCAGCAGGCCGATCAGCTTCAACTCGGGGTTCAGGTTGGCGTGCACCTGCTTGATCGTGTTGACCAGGTCCGACAGTCCTTCGAGCGCGAAGTACTCGCACTGCATCGGCACGACGACGCCGTGCGCGGCGCACAAGCCGTTCAGCGTCAGCAGGCTCAGCGACGGCGGGCAGTCCATCAACACGAAGTCGTAGTCGGCTTCGGCCGCGGCCAGCGCCTGCTTCAGGCGGCGCTCGCGGCGCTCGAGCTCGACGAGTTCGACCTCGGCGCCGGCCAGTTCACGGTTGGCGCCGAGCACGTCGTAGCCGGCACTGCTGCGCTGGCGCGCCTCGGCCACCGTCGCGCTCTCCAGCAGCACGTCGTAGACCGACAGCGGCAGCGCACGCTTGTCGACGCCCGAGCCCATCGTCGCGTTGCCCTGCGGATCGAGATCGACGACGAGCACACGTTGGCCGACCAGGGCCAGGCCGGCGGCAAGGTTCACGGTGGTCGTCGTCTTGCCGACCCCACCCTTCTGATTGGCGATGCAGAAGATCTTCACGATGCCACCAGCTTCAGGCCGAAGCCGATCAGGAACACACCGGCCAGGCGCTCCAGCGCCTTCGCCACGCGGCGGCGACGCCCGATCTCGTCGCCCATGGCGCGCGCCAGCAGGCAGACGATCAGGCCGTAGGCGAAGGTCAGCGCCGCGATCGTCACCGCCATCGCCGCGAAGGTGATGGCACCGCGGTGGGCGGACGGATCGATGAACAGCGGGAAGAAGGCCATGTAGAAGACGATGGCCTTCGGGTTGAGCAGGGTGATGAAGAAGGCCTGGCGGGCGTAGCGCCCCGGGGTGATCGGCACCGCCGCCGCCACGCCGCCGCGCGACACCAGCAGCTTCAGGCCCAGCCAGCCGAGGTAGGCAGCGCCCGCGTACTGCACCGCGGCGAACACCGTCGGATAGGCCGCGAGCAGCGCCGCGACACCAGCCACGGCCAGCCAGAGCAGCACCTGATCACCGACGATGACACCCAAGGTCGCCGCCAGCCCGGCACGCAGCCCGCCCTTGGCGGTCGAGGTCAGCAAAGCCAGGTTGCCCGGCCCGGGCAACGCGAGAAACAGCAGAACGGCCGCGCAGAACGCGCCGTAGTCGGCGATGCCGAGCATCGTGAACCCTCCAGGAAGCCGGGGAGCGTACCCCAGTTTGTGCAGCCCGCCCTGGCGTGGCCTCAGGTTTTGCGCATCCAGACCAGGCAGCGCTGCGCGTCCAGGCCCGGCACCGACAGGTGTTCCACGTGGAACACCTCGACGCCGGTCGGCAGCGCGGCGATCTCGTCGTCGGGCACCCTGCCCTTCATCGCCATCCAGCACGCGTCGGGCTTCAGCAGCGCCGAGGTCAGCGTGACAAAGTCGGCCAGCGACGAGAAAGCGCGTGACGTGACAACGTCGAACGGTGCGGCCTTCAGCTGCTCGACGCGCGCGTGCTGCGCCTGCAGCCGCGGCAGCCGCAGCTCGGCGGCGGCCTGGCGGATGAACGCCGCCTTCTTGCCGACCGTGTCGACGCAGGTCACGTCCCAGCCCATGATCGCCAGCACGACACCCGGCAGGCCGCCGCCGCTGCCGACGTCGAGCACGCGCCCGGCCGGCAGGCGCGCGGCCAGCGGCTTCACGACGGCCAGGCAGTCGGCCAGATGCTGGGTCAGCATCTGCGCCGGGTCACGCACCGCCGTCAGGTTGTAGGTGGCGTTCCAGCGCTGCAGCAGCGCCAGGTAACGCTCCAGGGCCTCGACCTGGCCCGGCGTGACCTCCAGCCCCAGCGCCGCGCAGACCGCGGCCGGCGTCGTGGCGGTCATGCCGAGGCCTCGTCGGCGGTGAAGCCCTTGAAGCGGCCTTTCTTCAGGTGCACCAGCAGCAGCGAGATCGCCGCCGGCGTCACGCCGGAGATGCGCGAGGCCTGGCCCAGCGTCTCGGGCCGATGCCGCGTCAGCTTCTGCCGCACCTCGAAGGACAGCGCGGTGACCTGGGCGTAGTCCAGCTCCTCGGGCAGCTTCATCTGCTCGTAGTGCGCGGCGCGCTGCACCTCGTCGACCTGCTTGTCGATGTAGCCGGCGTACTTGATCGCGATCTCGGCCTGCTCGATCACCGCGTCGGCTTCGCGCGCGCCGTATTCGGCCTGCAATGTTCCACGTGAAACAACGTCGGGGACGCCGGCCGCGGCGGCCGCCGCCCACACCGCGTCGAAGTCGACGCCGGGCCGGCGCAGCAGGTCGGCGAGGTTGTACTCGTGTTCCAGCGCCTTGCCGATGAAACGTTCGGCGTCGGCGGCGGCCAGCGTCGCCGGACGCACCCAGGTGCTCTTCAGACGTTGCTGCTCGCGCTCCAGGCGTTCGCGCTTGCGGCAGAAGGCATCCCAGCGCGCGTCGCCGACCAGGCCCAGCTCGCGGCCGATCGCCGTCAGCCGCAGGTCGGCGTTGTCTTCGCGCAGCTGCAGCCGGTACTCGGCGCGGCTGGTGAACATGCGGTAGGGCTCGGTGATGCCCTTGGTGACGAGATCGTCGACGAGCACGCCCAGATAGGCCTGATCGCGGCGCGGCGTCCAGGGCTCGCGGCCCTGGGCCTGCAGCGCGGCGTTGGCGCCGGCGAACAGGCCTTGCGCCGCGGCTTCCTCGTAGCCGGTCGTGCCGTTGATCTGGCCTGCGAAGAACAAGCCGCCGATCGCCTGGGTCTCGAAGCTGGGCTTGAGCTCGCGCGGGTCGAAGTAGTCGTACTCGATCGCGTAGCCGGGGCGCAGGATGTGCGCGTTCTCCAGGCCCGGCATCGAACGGATCGCGCCGAGCTGGACGTCGAAGGGCAGCGAGGTCGAGACGCCGTTCGGATAGAACTCGTGCGTCGTCAGCCCCTCGGGCTCGAGGAAGATCTGGTGCGAGCTCTTGTCGGCGAAGCGGTTGATCTTGTCTTCGATGCTCGGGCAGTAACGAGGGCCGACGCCTTCGATGATGCCGGTGAACATCGGGCTGCGGTCAAAGCCGCTGCGGATGATCTCGTGCGTGCGCTCGTTGGTGTGCGTGATCCAGCACGGCAGCTGGCGCGGGTGCATCTCCGGCGTGCCGAGGAAACCGAACACCGGCACCGGGTCCAGGTCGCCGGGCTGCTCTTCGAGGCGCGAGAAGTCGATCGAGCGGCCGTCGATGCGCGGCGGCGTGCCGGTCTTCAGCCGGCCCTGAGGCAGCTTCAGCTCCTTCAGCCGGGCCGACAGCGTCGTCGCCGCCGGGTCGCCGGCGCGGCCGGCGCGGTAGTTCTCCAGCCCGACGTGCACCCGCCCGTCGAGGAAGGTGCCGGCGGTCAGCACGACGGCACGCGCGTTGAAGCGCAGGCCGATCTGGGTGACGACGCCGGTGACGCGGTCGCCTTCGACGATCAGGTCGTCGCAGGCCTGCTGGAACAGCCACAGGTTGGGCTGGTTCTCCAGCCGGCGGCGGATCGCGGCCTTGTAGAGCACGCGGTCGGCCTGGGCGCGCGTGGCGCGCACCGCCGGGCCCTTGCTGCCGTTGAGGATGCGGAACTGGATGCCCGACTCGTCGGTGGCTTCGGCCATTGCGCCGCCGAGCGCGTCGACCTCCTTGACGAGATGGCCTTTGCCGATGCCACCGATCGACGGGTTGCAGCTCATCTGCCCCAGCGTCTCGATGTTGTGGGTCAGCAGCAGCGTCGTGCAGCCCATGCGGGCGGCGGCGAGCGCGGCTTCCGTTCCGGCGTGACCGCCGCCGACGACGATGACGTCGAACGCTTGGGGATGCAGCATGAGGCCGCGGATTTTACGAGGGCACGCTCACCCGGGCGGCTTCGTGTCGACGATCCCACCAGCGATCGAAGAAGTAGTGCGCGATCGTGTTGGCCACCGGCTCGATCAGGGTGATCGCCCCGGCGATCGCGATGCTGCCGGTGAGCAGGTAGCCGATGGTGAACGAGATGCCCACGTGCAGGACACCGAAAGCGGCGGACTTGGCCATGCCGGACTCCATTTGAGAATGGCTCTCATTCTGAAGACACGGCGCCCGGCCGGGGATCGATTGTCGGCATCACCGCGATAGCATGCGGACCATGCCCGAGCCCCTGCCCTGCCGCGAACGCTGCGCCGCCTGCTGCATCGCGCCGTCGATCAGCAGCGCGATCCCCGGCATGCCCGAAGGCAAACCCGCCGGCGTGCGCTGCATCCAGCTCGACGAGGCCGAACGCTGCCGTCTCTTCGGCCGCCCCGAACGCCCGGCCGTCTGCGGCGGGCTCGAGCCCTCGGCCGAGATGTGCGGCGCTTCGCGCGAGCACGCGCTGGCCTGGCTCAACCGCCTCGAAACCGCGACCTCCCCGACGTGACCCCTGCCGCCGATCCCTCGCTGCACGAGCGCCTGCTGGCGCAGTACCCGATGCTCGCCGCGCTGCCGGCCGGCGAAGCGCAGGCCGTGCTCGCACGCGATGCGATGCATCTGACAGCGCCGGCGGGCATGCTGCTGTTCGACGAAGGCGCACCCTGCGGCGGCTTCCCGATGGTGCTCGGCGGCGCGGTGCGTGTCGCCCGCGGCTCGCCGGGCGGGCGTTCGCTGGAGCTGTACCGGGTGACGCCGGGCGAACTCTGCGTCGTCTCGGCGTCCTGCCTGTTCGGCCACGCGGCGATGAGCGCGCACGGCATCGCCGCCGAAGACACCGAACTCGTGCTGCTGAACCCGGCCGGCTTCGAACGCTGGTGCACGCACGCGCCGTTCCGCCAGTACGTCTTCGGCATCTTCGCCGACCGCCTGGCCGATCTGATGGCCTTGGCCGAGGCGGTGGCCTTCCAGCGCCTGGACCAGCGCCTGGCCGCCGCGCTGCTGGGCCGCGGCACGGTGCTGCGCGCCACGCACCAGAGCCTGGCCGACGAGCTGGGCACGGTGCGCGAGATCGTCAGCCGGCTGCTCAAACGTTTCGAGCGCCAGGGCTGGATCGCCGTCGGCCGCGAGCGCATCGACCTGCTCGACAGCGCCGCGCTGCGCGCGCTGGCCGCCGGCGAAGCGCCCCGCCCCGTGTGACCGCAGTCACCGACGCGCCACCCCCTCACTGCGCACACTTCGACGCACGGCATTCCCGCCGTTCAACCGTCAGGAGTGAGCCATGAAATCCAATGTCGGCGGCATCGACCGCATTCTCCGCATCGTGCTCGGCCTCGCGCTGATCGGCATGACGCTCGCCGGGTTCATCGGCGTCTGGGGCTGGGTCGGCGTCGTGCCGCTGCTCACCGGCGCCGTCGGCTTCTGCCCGCTGTACCCGCTGTTCGGCTTCAGCACCTGCCCGGTCAAGCGCTGATCATTTCAGCGCCGCGCTGCGCAGCGTGCGTGCCACGTAGGCCAGCGCCACCACGCTGAGCGCAGCGCAGACCAGCACCGGCGGCAGCAGGGCCGCCGCGTCCAGCGTCTCGCCGCGCAGCACGCGGTTCATCAGCGTCACCTGGCCCAGCGCCGGCACCCAGGTGAACCAGGCCGCGTCGCCTTCCTGGTTGAACACCGAGACCAGCGGCGCCAGCGACACGGCGAGCACGACGACCGTCGCGCTCGCCTGCGCCTCCTTGAAGCTGCGGCAGCGGATGGCCACCGCCATCAGCACCGCCGCCACCGCCGCCGCCAGCGGCAGCAGCAGCGCGACGAAGGCGCCGGCCTCGTAGGCGCCGTAGCGGAACAGCGCCGCCAGCGCGTCGTTGCGCAGCAGCCATTGGCCGGGCAGGAAACTCGCCGCGCTGAGCACCGCGATCGCGACGCCGACCGCGGCCACCGCGCCCCATTTGCCCAGCACCAGCACCCAGCGCGACGCCGGGTTGCACAGCAGCGGCTCGAGCGAACCGCGCTCGCGTTCGCCGGCCGTCGTGTCCAGCGCCGCGTTCAGCGCGCCGTAGACCACGGCCATCAGCACGAAGAACGGCAGCATGGCCAGCAGCTGCGCGGCGCGCGAGGCCGGGTCGGCGAGGTCGCGGTTCTCGACCCGTGCCACCTGCACGAGTTGCGGCGCGACACCACGCAGCGCCAGCCGCAACGACGCCTGCTCCTGCACGAAACCTTCGATCAGGCGCTCGACACGCCGGCCGCCGACGGCCGAACGGGTGTTCGCGCTGTCGGCCACCAGTTCCAGCTCGACCGGCTCGCCGCGTGCCAGGCGCGCTTCGAAGTCCTTCGGCACGACGAGCACCGGGTCGCCCAGCGTGCGCGCCCGCAGCTGCGCCTCGTAGTCGGCGGGCGCCTCCTTCAGCGTCCAGGTCTGGCGCTCGACGTAGTTGCGCAGCGTCGGCGCTGCGGCGATGTCGTGCACCAGCAGCTCGCGCGCCTCGGCTCGCTCCTCCATCGACGACACCAGCGCCGACAGCAGCACCAGCACCAGCGGCCCCATCGCCACCGAGCTCAGCAGCACGGTGAGCAGCGTGCGTCGGTCGCGCAGCGCGTCGACCAGCTCCTTGCGGAACACGGTCCAGGCGGACTTCAGCAAGCCGCTCATCGTGCCGCCTGCGCCTCGGCGCCGAAGGCCAGGCGCACGAAGGCTTCCTCGAAATCGGGCGTGCCGGCGCGCTCGCGCAGCTCGGCGACGCTGCCGTCGGCGACGACGCGGCCGTGCGCGACGACGACGACACGGTCGCACAGGCGCTCGACCTCCTGCATCACGTGCGTCGAGAAGACGATGCACTTGCCGGTCTCGTCGCGCAGCCGGCGCAGCGTGTCGCGCAGCGCGCGCGTGGCCAGCACGTCCAGGCCGTTGGTCGGTTCGTCGAGCACGATGTTCGCCGGGTCGTGCACCAGCGCACGCGCCAGCGCGGTCTTCATGCGTTCGCCCTGGCTGAAGCCGTCGGTGCGGCGGTCCAGCAGCGGCACCATCTCCAGCAGCGTGGCCAGCGTCTCGGCACGCGCGTCGGCCGCCGCCGCGTCCAGGCCGTGCAGCCGGCCGTAGTACGTGATGTTCTCGCGCGCCGTCAGCCGCGGATACAGGCCGCGCGAGTCGCCGAGCACACCCAGCCGCGACTGGGCCTCGCGCGTGCGCGTCGCGACGTCGAGGCCGTCGACCTCGGCCGCACCCTCGTCGGCCGGGATCAGCCCGGACAGGATGCGCAGCGTCGTCGTCTTGCCGGCGCCGTTGGGGCCCAGCAGGCCGGTGATGCGGCCGTCGTCGGCGCGGAAATCGACGCCGTCGACGGCCAGCACGCTGCGCGCGGCCTTGCCGCGGCCCTGCACGAAACGTTTGCGCAGCCCGCGCACCTCGATCATCGCGGCCCTCCCGGCGGCACGAAGACGGCCGGCCGCGGCAGCGTCGCGGCACAGCCGAAGTCGACCGCCAGCGCATCGGCCTCGGTCTCGGCATCGATGAAACGGAACACCGCGTCGCGGATGCAGCCGACGGCCAGCACGCCATGGCCAGCCCCGGGCACGACGACGTGACGCGCCTTCGGCCCCAGCGCCGCAGCCGTGCGGGCGCCGTGGCGCGGCGGCGTCACCGGGTCGGCACCGCCGGACAGCAGCAGCGCCGGCACCGGGCTGGGCACGACGCGGTAGAAGGCCGGCGGCACCTCGCCGCGCGGCCAGTCGCGGCAGGCCGCGGCGTACTCGTCGGCGAAGGTGCTGCCGAAGTCGCGCCCCGGCGCTTCGTCCGAGGCCGCACGCGGCGCGTCCTCGGCGCAGATCACCGAAAAATGCAGCGCCTGCGCGATGCCGCGCCCGCGCATGTCCAGGCCGCTGAAGGCCAGCGCGAACAGGCCGTCGAAACGTCCGGCCGCCGCCTCGGCGATCGCCGCCGGCAGCGCCGAAGTCCAGGCCGGCACGTACAGCGCCTGGCGCACCAGGCTGGCGACGAGATCACGCGACACGGCCAGCGTCTCGCGCCGGCCGGTGAACGGGTGCATGAGCTCCACCTCGCGCGGCAGCGACGCGAGCAGCGTGCTCCAGGTGGCGCGCAGCGCCGGGAAACGTGCGCGGCAGGCGGTGTCGAGCTCGCAGGCGTCGAGCAGGCCGTCCAGCGCGGCCTGGGCGTCGACCGACACCGCCGCCGGCAGCACCATGTCCGGCGGCGCGACACCGTCGAGCACCAGCCGGCGCACCGCCTGCGGGAACTGGCGCTGGTACTCCAGCGCCGCGCGTGTGCCGTAGGACACGCCGACGAGGTCGATGCGTTCGGCGCCGACGGCGCGCCGAACCGCGTCGACGTCCTGCACCGCCAGCGTCGTCGTGAAGAAACGCAGGTCGCCGTAGGGCAGCTTCTGCAGCCGTTCGCGGCAGCTCTTCAGCGCCGCCAGGCGGCGCGCCGGGTCGGCACCGGCGGCCAGCGGCCCCAGCGGGTCGCTGTCGGCGCAGTCCAGCGGCGCGCTGCGGCCGGTACCGCGCAGGTCGACGAGCACGATGTCGCGCCGGCTGCCCAGGCGCCCCATCAGGCGCTGCACCGTGCCGGCGATGTCGATCGCGCCCTGCCCCGGGCCGCCGGCGAGGAACAGCACCGGGTCAGGCTTGGGCCGGCGCGCCACCGCGGGCAGCACGGCGTAGTGGATGTCGACGGTCGGGCCGTCCGGTCGGGCCGGGTCCAGAGCGCGTTTGACGATACCGCAGCGCGCCTCGTGTTCGACGCCGGGCAGGCGGCAGGCCTGCGTCGCGGCCACGGCGGGGCCGGCCAGCACGAGCGCGGCCAGGGCCGCCAGCAGGCGCAGCGGACGGCCGCTCACGCGAGCATGCGGCGCAGTTCGCCGCTGTCGTGCAGGCGCTTCAGGTCGTCGTAACCGCCGACGAGCACGCCGCGCACGAAGACCATCGGGAAGGTCGGCCAGCCGCTCCACATCTTCAGCGCATTGCGCCGCCGCCACTGGCCGAGGTAGTGGCCGTAGTCCAGGTCGTGGTGGGCGATGCCGGCAGCGTCCAGCAGGCGCCGCGCCTTGCGCGGGAACGGGTTCCAGCCCATGCCGACGACGACGACAGCGTGGGCGGCGACCGCCCGCCGCACCTCGTCGACGAGGTCGGCGTGGTGGGCCGCGACACGGTCGCGGATCGCGGGGTGCAGATGCTCGTCGTCGAGGATGGCGCGCGGCATGGAGCGCGAGGGTATCAAAGCCCCGCGTCAGCCGGTGGTGCGCGGCTTCAGCAGCGTGCGGCAGGTGTCGCGCGCGCCGTCGGCCGCGGGCGCCTTGCGGCAGACACCGTCCAGCCGCGCCTGCAGCCGCTTCATCACCGCGGCGTGGCGGCCGCCTTCGTTCCAGGCCACGAGCTTCGTGCCCATGCGCTGAAGCGAGCGCACGCTGCGGCCCTGGAAGGCACCGGCGTCGCGGCCGGCCTCGTCGATCAGCGTCGCGGCGGTGCTCTCGATGCGCGCACCGTCGTTCGGCGCCAGATCGACCAGCGCGGCGAGGTAGCCGCCGCCCCACTGCAGCCGCGTCGCCGGGCCTTCGCTCTTCTCGAAGGCCTGGCGGTACCAGCCCAGCGCCTCGTCGTTGCGGCCGAGCTTGCGCGCGTTGCCGCCGAGCTGGCTCATCAGGTAGTACGGCGAATGGCTCTTCGCCAGGTTGGCCTTCAGCAGCGCGTCGCTCTCGTCCCAGAGCCCGGCCCGCGCCAGCACGTAGGCACCGCCGGTGATCACCGCCTGGCGCTCGTAGCCGTCGCTGATCTCGCGGTCGTCGCGGGCGATGTGCTCGCGCACCGCCTGGCGCAGCGCGGCGGGCAGCTCGGCCTTCACGGCGTCCTCGGGCGCACCCAGACGGGCGAGCTCGACGCGCGAACCCAGCGCCCCCAGCCGGTCGGCACGCGACAGCGTGGTGTCGGCGGCCAGGCGCTGCAGCGCGCTGTCGAACAGCGGCACCAGCGGCGACTTCTCCGGCGCACCGTCGGCCAGCGCCCGCACCAGATCGGCAGCGCTGCCGGCGAAGACGTCGGCATGGCGGCGTGCCAGCGCCGGCTCGGCGGCGACGCGGCGCACGCGCTCACGCAGCGCGGCATCGGCCTTCACGCCGCCCTTGCCTTCGTCGGCGACCAGCGCCTTCAGCCACAGCCGGGTGGCGGTCTCGTCGTCGGCAGCCGGCGCCGCGGCGGCCAGCTTCGCCAGCAGCGCGGCACGTTCGGCCGGTGCGACGACCCGGCCATCGTCGACGTCCCAGGCGTAGAAGGCCAGCGCGCGCCACTCGTGCGCCGACAGCGGGCGGCCGGCGGTGGCGTCGGCGACCAGCGCCTTCACCGGCCGGCCGGCGGCCAGCGCCTGCTGCAGCAGCGCCAGCACCTGCTCGGGCTCGGCTTCGCCGGGCAGGCGCGTGATCTCCTGGCCGTCGGGCGCGAACAGCACCATCGTCGGGTAGGCGCTGACGCCGAAACGTTTGCCCAGCTTCTGCGCGCCGGGGCGGTCACCGTCGACGTGCACGGCGACGAAGTCGCGCGCCTGCAGCGCGAAGTCCTGGCGGTTGAACAGCGTCGCCTTCAGCTGGTTGCACGGCGGGCACCAGGTCGCGCCCCAGTACAGCAGCACCGGCTTGTTCTCGGCGCGGGCCCGCACGAAGGCGCGGTCGACATCGGCGTCGGCGGCGGCCGCCACCCAGGCGACGTTCTTCGACGGCAGGCCGGGCGCCGCGGCGGCGGTTCCCCAGGCGAGGCAGACGGCGAGACAGCAGGCGGCGAGGCGGAGCTTCATGGCGGCGACGGCAGCGGACGAAAAAGGCCGATTGTGGGCCGGCCGCGCGCCCTCCCCGGAACGCGGGGGAAAACCTCGCCCGACGCCTCCCGCCGATGACCGAAATCACGCTGCCCCACGCGCGGGGTGCCGGTGCCGGCCGGGGTCTTCTACGATCGGCTGGTGAACATTCGTAACGCCTCCCTCCCGATGCGCCAGCTGGCGATCGCCGCCGCGCTGGCGGGCACGCTGGCCGCCCAGGCCGCCGACATGAAGTCGGCCCGCTTCTACGAGGACGCGCTGTCGCGCTACGAGAAGCAGGACTACCCGGGCGCCGTCGTGCAGCTCAAGAACGCGCTCAAGCTCGACAAGACGCAGCTGTCGGTGCACGTGCTGCTGGGCAAGGCGCTGCTGGCCAGCGGCGACTCGGTCGGCGCACAGGTCGCGTTCGAGGAGGCGCTGCGGCTCGGCGTCAACCGCGCCGAGGTCGTGCTGCCGCTGTCGACGGCCCTGGTCAACCAGGGCAAGCCGCAGGTGGTGCTGACCGACACGCGCTTCGCGCCGGCCGGCCTGCCGACCGAGCTGCGCGCGGCGATGAGCGTCGTGCGCGCCAACGCCGCGGCCGACACCGGCGACCCGCGCGCAGCGCTGCAGATGCTCGACGAGGCACGGGCGCTGGCCCCGCGCGACGCCGCGCCCTGGCTGGCCGAAGTGACGGTGCGGCTGCGCATGGGCCAGCCCGCCGAGGCCCAGGCCGCGGCCGACAAGGCGCTGGCGCTGGCCCCCGGCCTGGCCCAGGTGCACTACCTGCGCGGCACCATCGCGCACGCCCGGGGCCAGGGCCAGGCAGCGCTGGACGCCTACGGCCGCGCGCTGGCGATCCAGCCCGCCCACCTCGAGACGCTGGTCTCGCGCGCCGGCCTGCTGCTGGACCTCAAGCGCGACGCCGAGGCGCAGCGCGACATCGCCCAGCTGCGCCAGGTGGCGCCGCTGGACCCGCGCGGCGGCTACCTGCAGGCCCTGCTGGCCGAAAAAGCCGGGCGCGGCGCCGAGGTGCGGGCCGCGCTGCGCGACGTCACCGGCCTGCTCGACCCGGTGCCGATGGAGTACCTGCGCTACCGCCCGCAGCTGCTGATGCTGGGCGGCCTCGCGCACTACGGCCTCAACGAACGCGAGAAGGCCCTGCCCTATCTCGAGGCGGTGCAGCGCTCGCAGCCCGGCAGCGGCGCGGCCAAGCTCGTGGCGCAGATCCAGATCTCGCAGAACAACCTGGACAAGGCCATCGAGTCGCTCGAGGGCTATCTGCGCCGCAACCCGGCGGACACGCAGGCGACGCTGCTGCTGGCGTCGGCCCAGATCGCCCAGGGCCGGCACACCCGCGCCGCGGCCACCGCCGAACAGGCGCTGCGCACCCAGGACTCGGCGCCGATGCGCGGCCTGCTCGGCCTGAGCCTGGCCGTCGGCGGCCGCGTGCCCGACGCGCTGGACGCGCTGGAGGCCTCGTTCAAGGCCGATCCCAAGCAGCTCGCGACCGGCACCGCGCTGGCGCAGATCCGGCTGCAGGCCGGCGACACCCGGCGGGCGACCCAGGTGCTGCAGACGCTGCTGCAGCACCACCCGAAGCAGGCCGGGCTGCTGAACCTGCTCGGCAGCGCCAAGGCTCGCGGCGGCGACGCCGCCGGCGCCCGCCAGGCCTTCGAGCAGGCGCTGGCCGTCGACCCGGCCTTCGTGTCGCCGCAGGTGCAGCTCGCGCGCCTGGACGCCGACGCCGGCAAGTTCGACGCCGCGCAGCAGCGCCTGCAGCAGGCGCTGGCCAAGGACGACAAGGCGCTGGAACCGACGCTGGCGATGGCCCAGCTGGCCGAGCGCCGCGGCCGCCTCGACGACGCGCGCCGCTGGTACGAGAAGGCCGACGACATCGCCGGGCCCAACGTCATCGACCCGGCGCTGGAGCTCGTCGAGTTCCTGCTGCGCCAGGGTCAGCCCGAGGCCGCACGCGAGGCCGGCAAGCGCCTGTCCAACCGCGCCCCCGAGGCGGTGCCGGTGCTGATCGCGCTGGCCCGCATCTCGCTGGCCAACGACGACGAAGCCGGCGCGCGCACCGGGTTGAACCGCGCCTCGACGCTGGCCGACCACGACGTCGGCGCACTCGCCCGCATCGCGGTGCTGCAGTTGCAGGCCAACCATCCGCAGGGCGCGCAGCACACGCTGACCAAGGCGCTGGCCGAACGGCCGAACTCGCTGCCGCTGCAGGCGTTGATGGTCGACGCCGAGATCCGCCTCGGCGAGCTGGCCGCCGCCGAGAAGCGCGCCCGCACGATCGCCACGCAGAACCCGAAGCTGGCCGTCGGCCCGTCGCTGCTGGGCGACGTGGCGACCGCCCGCGGCCAGCGCGCCGCCGCGATCGACGCCTATCGCACGGCCCACCGCCTGCAGCCAGGCACCGACACGCTGCTGCGGCTGCTGCGCGCGACGGCGCCGCAGGACCCGCAGGGAGCGCAGAAGCTCGCCGAGCAGTGGCTCGCGTCACACCCGCGCGACGCCGTCGTGCGCCGCGTGCTGGCCGACGGCTACGCCCGGCTGGGCCAGTGGCCCGCCGCGCGCGACGCCTACCAGGCGCTGCTGAAGCTGACGCCCGAGGACGCCGAGGCCTGGAACAACCTCGCCCATGTGCAGCTGCGCCAGAAGGACGGCGCCGCGCTGGCGTCGGCCGAGCGGGCGCTGGCCCTGAAGCCCGGCGTGCCGCACATCGTCGGCACGGCCGGCTGGGCGGCGTTCCATGCCGGCCAGACCGACAAGGCGCTGCAGCGCCTGCGCGAAGCGCGGCTGCGCGACCCGGGCAACCCGACGACACGCTTCTACCTCGCCACGGTGCTCGCCCGCTCGGGGCGCAGCGCGGAGGCCCGCGAGGAGCTCCAGGCCGCGCTGCGCAGCCAGAACTTCGCCGAGGCGCAGGACGCCCAGGCGCTGCTGCAGACCCTCAAGTGAGGGGCGCACGGGGTGTCGCAAGTTCTTACATTCCCCCGGCGATTCTGCGAGGATCGCACGCAAGTTCTTGATGTGCCGGGAAATTCCGGCCTGGCGCGGGCCTTGCATGTCCTGCCTGGCGCGGCACGGGGAGCGCTGCGGCTGAACTCGAGAGGCATTCGATGAAAACGAACATGAAGCACGTGACGGCGTCGGCCCTGATGGTGATGGGCCTCGGTTTCGCCGGTGCCGCCTCGGCGCAGAACACCTGGAGCCTGCTCGACTCCTG
Source organism: Rubrivivax sp. JA1026 (assembly GCF_011065555.1). NCBI lineage: Bacteria > Pseudomonadati > Pseudomonadota > Betaproteobacteria > Burkholderiales > Sphaerotilaceae > Rubrivivax > Rubrivivax sp. JA1026. The sequence goes on along the minus strand of NZ_JAALCQ010000002.1, from coordinate 97,674 downwards.
CACGCCGAACAGCGGCACCACGCAGCTGGCCACCTGCACCTCGGGTGGCAAGTCGGTGGCCGTCACCGCCTACGCGGCCGGCAGCGGCGCCAACTTCGCCAAGGCCTCGATGACCGAGTGGTACACCAACGGCATCGGCGTCTCCTACAGCGGCGAACCGACCGGCAGCCCGCAGCACGCCATCGACAACAACGGCAAGACCGAGCTGGTCATGCTGAACTTCACGACGGCGACGATGCTCAGCGCGCTGTCGATCGGCTGGTTCGAGAACGATGCCGACATCTCGGTGCTGCGCTGGACCGGCCAGGGTGCGCCCGACCTGACCACGAACTCGACCGGCAACCTGACCAGCAGCGGCTGGACCCTGGTGGCCAGCCGCGACGTCGACCCGAGCTATTCGTGGAACTTCAGCGGCGGCGGCTACTCGAGCTGGTGGCTGATCAGCAGCTACTTCGGCGCCAGCGGCTACGCCGCCGACGGCTCGGGCTACCTGGACAAGGGCAACGACTACTTCAAGCTGCTGTCCTTCACCGGCACCACGCAATCCGGCGGCGGCAGCGGTGGCAGCGTCCCCGAGCCCGGCACGCTGGCGCTGGCGGGCCTCGCGCTGGCCGGCATCGTCGGCGCCAAGCGCCGCCGCGCCCGCACCGTCTGACACACAGAAGCTTCGGCAGCTTCGTCCGTCGGGCCGGCCTCTGCCGGCCCTTTATTCATGCTCCGGGATCGGCGGCGGCCAGCCCGGGCTGACCCTCGTCGGCCGGCTCGGCATTGGCCCGCGCCAGCGCCATCCAGACCGAAAACGGCACGCGCGCCGCACGGCGCGGTGCGGCGCGTGCCACCTCCAGCCGGCCGTCGGCACAGGCCAGCATCACGCCGTAAGGCTCGGGCACCTCGTCGGGCGTGGCGATGCCTTCGTTGAAGACGTACCAGCACTGGCTGGCCAGCGCGCGGTAGGCCGCGCCCTTGTCGGGCCGGCGCAGGTCGGCCAGCAGGTCGGCGCGGCGCACCTTGATCTCATGCACCACCGGCTCGGCGTAGTCCTCGACCGTCGTGTGGCGGATCGAGAAGACGTCGGGCATCGCGGTCGCCCAGCGTGTGCTGCCGTCGTCGCCGGCCAGCGGCGCGCGCAGCGCCAGGCCGCGCCAGACGATGCGCCCGGCACGCTGCATCTCGCGGGCGACGCGCGCGACCAGCGCCTCGTGGGCGTCGAAGGCGGCGCGGTTGCGTGTCAGCGTCGCCGCCAGCAGCGTGATGCCGGCATCGGTGACGACGAGCGTCTCGCGCCCGGCCTCGTCCCAGCGGCGCTGCAGCAGCCCGGCGGCCAGCAGGTCGATCTCGATGGCGTCGCGACAGGGCCAGCCGGCCGAGCGCCAGATCTCGCGCAGACGGCGCCGGTGCACGGCGCCCAGCGCCGGGCTCACTCGGCGCTCACTCGACGACCTGCACGCCCTTCCAGAACGCGATGCGGCCCTGGATGTTGGCCGCGGCTTCCTTCGGCGCCGGGTAGTACCAGGCGGCGTCGGGGTTGGCGTCGCCGTCGACGAACAGCGTGTGATAACGCGCCTCGCCCTTCCACGAGCACATCGTGCGCGTGTTGCTCGGCAGCAGGTACTGCGGCTTCACCGCCTCGGCGGGGAAGTAGTGGTTGCCTTCGACGATGACCGTGTCGTCGCTCTCGGCGACGACGGTGCCCTTCCAGATCGCTTTCATCCCGATGTCCTCTCGCTGACGCCGCCGGCCGGCTCCAGCCAGTGCAGCGAGAAACGCCTCGCCGCGTCGGTCCAGACCGGGCCCGGCTCGAAGCCGGCGCGCCGCGCGAGGGCACGGAAGCCGTCGACGCTGTACTTGTACGAGTTCTCGGTGTGCAGGCTGTCGCCCTCGTCGAACTCGAAGACCTCGCCGGCGACGCACACCGCCTGGCGGCGGCGGCTGACCAGATGCATCTCGATGCGGCGCAAAGGCGGATGGTAGAACGCCGCGTGCGCCCAGGCCGAAAGATCGAAGTCCGCACCCAGTTCACGGTTGGCACGCGCCAGCAGGTTGAGGTTGAAGGCCGCCGTCACGCCCTGGGCGTCGTTGTAGGCCGCGTGCAGCAGCGCCGGCTCCTTGATCAGGTCGACGCCGATCAGCAGCGCGCCGCCGTCCAGCCAGTGGCGGAAACGCGCCAGCAGCGCGCAGGCCTCGGCGGGTTCGAAGTTGCCGATCGAACTGCCGGGAAAGAAGCCGATGCGCCGCCCGGCCGGCGGCGGCAGCTCCAGCGCGGCGGTGAAGTCGGCCGCCAGCGGCTCGACGGCCAGGCCGGGGAAGTCGGCGCGTAGCGCCGCCGCCGCGTCGGCCAGGTGCTCGCCCGAAATGTCGACCGGCACGAAGCGCCGCGGCGCCGCGAGCGCCTGCAACAGCAGCCGCACCTTGACGCTGGCGCCGGCACCGAACTCGACGATCTCGGCACCCGGGCCGATGCGCGCCGCGAACTCGCCGGCGTGGCGGTCCAGCAGCGCGAGCTCGGTGCGTGTCGGGTAGTACTCGGGCAGTTCGCAGATGCGCTCGAAGAGCCGCGAGCCCTCGGCGTCGTAGAACCACTTGGGCGCGATGCGCCGGGTGCGCAGCCCGGCGACGAAGTCGTCGGCAAAGCTCACTGGAGCACCCTCCGGCCTGCGGCCGATCCCGCCAGGCGGGAATGAGCCCCGGACAAGTCCTGAGGTCTCACGCGTCGCGCGCCAGCCTGAGGCCGCTGAACTGCCAACGTGCCCCGGGCGGAAAGAAGTTGCGATAACTGGCGCGTGCGTGGCCGGGCGGCGTCGCGAACGAGCTGCCGCGCAGCACGATCTGGCCGACCATGAACTTGCCGTTGTACTCGCCGACCGCACCGGCCCAGGGCCGGTAGCGCGGGTAGGGCTCGTAGGACGAACGGGTCCACTGCCACAGCGCGCCGAAACACTGCGACGGCGGCGCGGCCGAGTTCGCCGCGTGCTCCCACTCGGCTTCGGTGGGCAGGCGCGCACCGGCCCATTCGGCGTAGGCCGCAGCCTCGTAGAACGACAGATGGCGCACCGGCGCCTGCGGTGCACGCGGTTGCGGGCCGTGCGGCGTGAACTCGCTGCCGTCGTCGCGCCAGTAGAGCGGGCCGGTCCAGCCCTGGGCCTGCACCGCGGCCCAGCCGTCGGACAGCCACAGCGCCGCACGGCGGTAACCGCCGTCGTCGACGAAAGCCTGGTACTCGGCGTTCGTCACCAGCCGGCGCGCGATCTCGTAGGGCTGCAGCCGCACGGCGTGGCGCGGCGTCTCGTTGTCGAAGGCGAAGCCGGCACCGACGTGGCCGATCTCGGCCTCGCCACCTTCGAAGCCCAGCCAGCCCGCGACACCCGCCGGCCACGGCGGCGGCTCGCCGGGGAAGGCCGCCGGCGCCAGCGGGTTCAGCGCCAGCGCGGCGAGGATGTCGGTCTGCATCAGTTCCTGGTGCTGCTGCTCATGCTGCAGGCCCAGTTCGACCAGCGGGAAGGCCGCGGCGCGCGTGTCGGCGTCGGCTTCGGCGATGAAGGCGTTCACGCCGGCGTCGACGACCCGGCGCCAGGCCAGCACCTCGTCCAGCGACGGCCGCGACAGCATCCCGCGCTGCGGCCGCGGGTGGCGCGGCCCCAGGCTCTCGTAATAGGAGTTGAACAGCCGCGCCCAGCGTTCGTCGTAGGGCCTGAAACCCGGTGCGTGCGGCGCCAGCACCACCGCTTCGAAGAACCAGCTGGTGTGCGCCAGGTGCCATTTCGTCGGGCTGGCGTCGGGCATCGCCTGCAGCTGCTGGTCTTCGGCGGACAGAGGCGCCGCCAGCGCCTCGCTGTGGGCGCGCACCGCGCGGAAACGGGCGGCAAGCTCGGACATCGCGTCGGGCATACGGCGCTCTCCTGCGACCGGTGGGGTCCGGCGCATTCTGGTCGTGGGGGGCTCGGGTGCTCACCCGGGCAAGCCCCGTTCCGTGTGAGGGCCGGTAACCCCGGCCGAACGCTGCATACAGAGCGACTGAACCCCGGAAGGCCGCCGCCTTCCTACAGTGCAGACCATGGACAGCACCCTCACCCCCACCCTCCTCGACCCGCGCCCGATCGAACGCCTGGTCGCTGGCCAGCCGACGCAGGACGGCGCCGGCGTGAAGCTCGTGCGCCTGCTGACGCACGACCTGCAGCGCCGGCTCGACCCCTTCCTGATGCTCGACCGCTTCGCGACCGACCGCGCCGAGGACTACATCGCCGGTTTTCCCGACCACCCGCACCGCGGTTTCGAGACCGTCACGGTGATGGTCGAAGGCCGCATGCGCCACCGCGACAGCACCGGCCACGAAGGCCGTGTCGGCCCCGGCGGCGTGCAGTGGATGACCGCCGGCCGCGGCCTGGTGCACAGCGAGATGCCCGAACAGGAAGACGGCCGCATGGACGGCTTCCAGCTGTGGCTGAACCTGCCGGCGCGCGAGAAGATGCGCGAGCCCTGGTACCGCGACATCGAGGCCGATCAGGTGCCCGAGTGGCGCACGACCGGCGTGCGCGCCCGTGTCGTCGCCGGCCGCACGCACGGCGTCGCCGGCGCCGTCGAACGCGACACGACCGAGCCGCTGATCGTCGACCTCGAACTCGCGCCCGGCGCCCGTTTCGAGCAGGCGCTGCCGGCGGCCCACAACGCCTTCGTCGTCGTCGTGCACGGCGCCGTCGAGCTCGGCGGCCGGTCGCTGGAGCCCGGGCCGATGGCGATCATGGCCAATCGCGGCGACGGCATCGTCGTCACAGGCGGCACCGCCGGCGCGCGGCTGCTGCTCGTCGCCGGCCGGCCGCTGGGCGAGCCGATCGCGCAGTACGGGCCGTTCGTGATGAACAGCAACCGCGAGATATTCGAAGCCGTCGAGGACTTCCGCGCCGGCCGCCTCGCCTGACCGGCCGGAGCGCGGCGCCGCGAACGCTCAGCGCTTGAGCGGGATCGGCGTCGCGCGGTCGACCGGCACCGCGGTCACCGCGTTCTGCGGCGAGCCTTCGATGACACGGTCGGAATAGGTCAGGTAGACCAGCGTGTTGCGTGCGGCGTCGACCATGCGCACGACGTGCAGGCGCTTGAAGACCAGCGAGATGCGTTCGCTGAACATGTCTTCCTGCTGCGGCAGCGGCCTGGGGAACGAGATCGGCCCGGTCTGGCGGCAGGCGATCGAGGCGTCGGACTTGTCCTCGGCCAGCCCGAGGCCGCCCTTGATGCCGCCGGTCTTGGCGCGCGAGACGTAGCAGGTCACGCCTTTGACGCCCGGGTCGTCGTAGGCGTCGACGACGATCTTGTGATCCGGCCCGATCAGCTTGAAGACCGTGTCGACCTCGCCGATCGGCTCGGCCGACGCGGCGGCCGACAGCACGCCCAAACAGGCGGCAAACAGTGCAGTCTTCATCTCAGTGGTCCTCGACCAGATCGCCGATCGGCGCCGCCGGCGTGCCGCCGACGAGCACGGTGTACACCTTGCCGCCCTCGAGGATCAGGTCCGTGAGCGCCAGCACCGGCCCGTCGACGACTGGCGAGGTGACGGTCAGCGAGCCGCTGGCCGTGGCCGACACCTCGGCATAGGCCGAGCCGGCGCCGACCTCGACGCCGGAGGCCAGTTGCGACGAGCCCGACTTCAGCGACAGCGTCGACCCCAGCCCGGCCACCGCGTTGACGAGGCGGATGCGCGCCTTGCTGCTGCCGGTGGACAGCGTGTTGTCGTCGACGAGCCAGGCCGAGGCCGGCGAGGCGGCACTGCCGTAGATCAGCAGCGTGTAGTCCCGGCCGGCGGCCAGCGTCGCCGTGGGGACCGCGGCGCTGACGTCGGTGCTGCCGATGCGCGCCGTGACCGCCGGCACGCCGGCCGCGACCAGCGCGTAGCCGCTGACCACCGGCGAGCCGGCGGACACCAGCTCGCGGCCCTCGACGGTCGCGGTCACGGTGGCGCTGCCGGCGGCGGCACCGGCGACACGCACACGCGCCTGGGTGGCATCGATGCGTGTCAGCGTCGTCTTGTGCTCGCGCAGCAGCACGCCGTTGACCAGCGCACCACCGGCCGCGGCCGCGAGCGCCAGCGTGAACACCTTGCCGCCCGGGAACACGACGCCGGAGACGTCGAGCCGCACGTCGGTCTTGCTGCCGGCGGCCGTGACACGCACACGCCAGGTTCCGGCGTCGATCGTCACGAACTCCGCCAGCGTGCCAACCGCAGCCGAAGACTGCATCGCCACCGAGTCGGCCAGCGCGTCGTCCTCGGCGGTGACGTAGACGTCCAGCACGCCGGCATCGGTCGCGCCGTTGAAGACCCGCACCTTGGTCTTGTCGCTCTTGGGCTCGGACGTGTTCTCGTGCAGCAGCTGCCAGCCGAGTGCACCGACCGGGCCCCAGGCAAGCAGCGTGTAGTCGTCGTCCTCGGACAGCGACGGCGTGAAGCTGGAGACCAGCGCCGTCGCCGAGCCGGTGCGCGAGATCGTCGAGCGGCAGTCGTCCGGGTCGACGTCGCGGTAGCTCGTCTCGTCGCCCCAGGCGATGCCGGAAAACAGCCGCTCGTCGTCGACGGTCAGCGTCAGCGCGTCGTACGAGCTGGCGTTGATGAAGCGCACATGGGCCTTGCTCGTGTCGGTACCACCACCGCAGCCGGCGAACGCCACCGGCGAGGACAGCGCCAGCGTCAGCCAGCGCCGGCGGTTGATCTGCTGCATCGGGTTCTCCTGGGCGCCGGCGCCACGGCCGGCCAGGGCGACATCATCGCCCAGCCACGTTGCCGGCATGCGAAGGCCGGTGACGGCGTGGTGCCGGCGCCGCGGAGCTCAGGTGGCCGGCTTGTCCGACAGCGCCTTCAGGTTGTCCTGCAACTCCTTGCCCATCGGTGCGTTCAGCACGATGCCCTTGGGCGGGATCGGCAACAGGAACCACTTGCGGTAGAGCTTCTCGAACTCGCCGCTCTTCATCAGCCCGGCCAGCACACCGTCGACCAGTTGCTTGAACGCCGGGTCGTCCTTGCGGACCATGATCGCGTAGGGCTCGACCTGGATCGACTCGCCGACGACCGCCAGCTCGGCCGGGTTGGCCGAGCTCGCGCGCAGGCCGTAGAGCAGGATGTCGTCCATGCCGAAGGCCGCGGCGCGGCCGCTTTGCACCAGCAGCGCGGCCTCGGCGTGGTCCTTGGCGCCGATCAGCTCGATCGGCAGCTTGTTCTCGCTGATCAGGTTGCGCAGGATGCGGAAGTTGGTCGTGCCGGTGGTCGACACCAGCACCTTGCCGTTCAGGTCGGCCAGCGACTTGATGCCCGAGTCGGCGCGCACCAGAAAACGCGTGCCGGTGTAGAAGTAGTTGATCGCGAACGCGACCTGCTTGGCACGGTCGCTGTTGTTGGTCGTCGAGCCGCACTCGATGTCGATCGTGCCGTTGACCAGCAGCGGGATACGGTTGGCGCTGGTCACCGACTGCAGGTTGACCTTCAGGTCGGAACGGCCGGTGACCTTCTTCACCTCGTCGACGATGCGGCCGCAGATCTCGAAGCCGAAACCGACCGGCTGCGCCTTGTCGTCGAGGTAGGAGAACGGGATCGACGACTCGCGGTAGGCGACGCCGATGGCACCGCTGGCCTTGACCTTGTCCAGCGTGGACTGGGCGGAAGCGGCCGACGCGGCGAAGGCCAGGGCGAGAACGGCGAGCGGGCGCACGATCTGGGGCATGGACGAGGCTCCTTGACGATGTGGAGCCCAGGCTAAGCAAAGTGCCGGCCACTGTCGCTCCGCACGAACGCGGAGATCGCCGTCCACAAAGACGAACGCCCGGCCGGGGCCGGGCGTCGCCGAGGAAGCAGGCTCAGGCGCGGGGCGCGGCGGCAGCGCTCTGCGCGATGTAGGCCGAGGCGCCGTCGGCGGCGGCCAGCGAGTCGATGCCCGAGAGCATCACGACGGTGAAGAAGGCCGCGCTGGCCAGCGCGAACAGGCGGGGGGCAAGGCGGTTGTTCATCGTGGACTCCTTGGGGTGACGTGCTGCGATGGAGTCCACTGTAGGCAGCGGGGAGGCCGGTCGCGAGCGGCTTGCGACGACCGGTGGCGCAGGCCGACGAACTGCCGGCGGCGCCGACGAAGCGTCAGCCGCCGACGCCGCGCGGGTGCGCCGCGGCGGCCGACGGCTCGGCCAGATCGGCGTGGAAGAACTCGTCGAGGCCGGGATGCTCGGTGACGGCCAGGCCCTGCATCAGTTCGAGGCTGGACTCGTACCAGCCGCAGGCCGGGGCCGCGACACCGCGCGCGGCCGCCTCGGCGGCCGAGACGGACAGATCGGCCGACCGGCCGCGGCGGCGGGAAATGAAGACCGTGGACATCGTCGCCCCCTCAAGCGATTCGCAGGGCTTCATCCTGACGCGCACACGCGCCGCCCGCCATCACCCGGAAGTCCGGTTTCAGCGCTTTCGGCCGTTTCGCCCCCCGAACGGGTGGTGCATTGTTCACACGCCGGTCACCCCGGCCCGCCGGGGCTCAGGCCAGCGGCCGCACCCCGAACAGCCAGGCGTGCGCCCAGAAGGCGAACACCGCCCAGCCGGCGACACCGACGGCCACCGTCACCAGCGTCATCGACAGCCGGCCCGGCGCGTAGACCGTGCCGGCACGGCTGTCGCGCTGGCGCGCGGCGCGGTAGTCCAGCACCGCCCAGACCAGGAAGCTGCCGAACAGCACGAGGTCGGCCAGCGTGTGGTTGGCGATCAGGTGGGCGAAGGCCCAGACCTTCACGCCCAGGACCATCGGGTGGTGCAGCTTCGCCTTGATCTGGTTGCCCGGCACGTAGGCGGCGAAGTTCAGGATGAAGGCGACGAGCACCAGCAGCGAGGCCAGGTGGCGGGTCCAGAGCATCGGCGTCCACAGCGCGACCGGGTCCAGCCGGGCCTCGCCGTAGCCGCGCACGATCAGCACCAGGCCGACCAGCGACAGCACCGAGTACAGGCCCTTGAAGCCGTTCTCGCCGAGCCGCGCACGCAAACGCGTGCGCCAGTCTTCGCCGTAGATGCGCACCGAGTGCGCGGCCAGAAACAGCACGAGGCCCAGGATCAGTTGCGTCATGGGTGACAGCACAGAGTCGACAGCGGCGGCATTGTCGCCGCCCGGCCGCTATCCTGCCTCGCATGGACAAGCGTCATCACTGGGAAGACTTCCCCGCCGGCACCGTGCGCAGCTTCGGCGCCACCACCGTCACCCGCGAGGCGATCGTCGAGTTCGCGCGCCAGTTCGACCCGCAGCCATTCCACCTCGACGAGGAGGCGGCCAAACACTCGCTGTTCAAGGGGCTGTGCGCCAGCGGCTGGCACACCGCGGCGATGACGATGCGCATGATGTGCGACGAGTACCTGCTCGACGCCGCCAGCCTGGGCTCGCCGGGGCTGGAGAACATCCGCTGGCAGAAGCCGGTCTACCCCGGCGACACGCTGAAGGTGCGCATGGAAGTCACCGAGGCGCGGCCGATGGCCAGCCGGCCGACGGTCGGCCTGGTGCGCTCGACCTGGACAGTGTTCAACCAGCGCGACGAAGCCGTGATGTCCATGGAAGGTTGGGCGATGTTCAAGAGGCGCACGCCCGCGGTCGGCGAAAATCCGGCCTGAACCCTTCCCGTCTGGCCCTCACCCGTTCCGGAGAAAAGCCCTCATGTCCCGCACTACCCGTGTCCTGCGTTCGCTGCTCGCCGTCGGCGCCGCCACCGTGGCTTTCGCCGCGGGCGCGCAGAACACCGAGCCCAAGGTCCTGAACATCTACAACTGGGCCGAGTACATCGCCGAAGACACGCTGAAGAACTTCGAGAAGGAAACCGGCATCAAGGTCCGGTACGACATCTTCGACAGCAACGAGATCCTGCACGCCAAGCTGGTGGCCGGGAAGACCGGCTACGACATCGTCGTGCCGGGCGCGCACTTCGCGAAGGCGCAGATCGAAGGCGGCCTGTTCCAGAAGCTCGACAAGTCGCTGCTGCCGAACTGGAAGAACCTCGACCCGGCGGTGCTGGAGCAGATGGCCAAGGTCGACCCGGGCAACCAGTACCTCGTCGACTGGCTCTGGGGCTACGTGACCGTCGGCATCAACGTCAAGAAGGTCAAGGCCGCGCTGGGCTCGACGCCGATGCCGGCCAACGCCTGGGACCTGCTGTTCAAGCCGGAGTACGCCAGCAAGCTCAAGAGCTGCGGCGTCAGCGTGCTCGACTCGGCCTCCGAGGTGCTGCCGGTGGCGATGATCTACGCCGGCAAGGAGCCCTACAGCAAGAACGCCAAGGACTACGACGCCGCGCGCGAGGTGCTGGCCAAGGCCCGGCCCTACGTGACGCGCTTCTCGTCGTCGGGCTACATCGACGAGATGGCCAACGGCTCGCTGTGCCTGGTGATGGGCTATGCCGGTGACATGAACATCTCGCGCCAGCGCGCGATCGACAGCAAGACCGGCGTCGAGATCCAGGTGCTGATCCCGCCGAGCGGCGCGACGATGTTCTTCGACTCGATGGCCATCCCGAAGGACGCCGAGCACCCGAAGAACGCCCACCTGTTCATCAACTACATCCTGCGCCCCGAGGTGCATGCGGCGCTGACGAACAAGGTCTTCTACGCCAACCCGAACGCGGCGTCGAAGAAGTTCGTCAAGAAGGAAGTGGCGTCCAACCCGACGGTCTTCCTGTCGCCCGAGGACATGAAGAAGCTGACGTCACCGGACGCGGTGCCGCAGGACATCCGCCGCGTGCAGACCCGCATCTTCACGAGCTTCAAGGCGGGGTCGAAGTAAACACCCCGGCCGACACGCTCGGCTTCTGGTTCGGCCCGCCGCCGCACGCGGCGCGGGCCGACTGGTTCCGCAAGAGCGACGCCTTCGACCGCCTCGTCGCCGAACGTTTCGGCGCCGAGGTCGAGGCGGCGCTCGCCGGCACGCTGCCACCCGCCTGGGCGGCCGTGCCGCTGGCCGAGATCCTGCTGCTCGACCAGTTCACGCGCAACATCTTCCGCGGCCAGCCGCGGGCCTTCGCCGGTGACGCCCGCGCGCTGGCGCTGGCCCAGGCGCTGGTCGCCAGCGGTGCCGACCAGGCGCTGACGACGATCGAGCGCTGGTTCGCCTACCTGCCGTTCGAACACGCCGAGAGCCTGCCGCTGCAGGACGAGTCGGTGCGCCTGTTCACCGCGCTGGCGGCCGAGGACGAACGCCTGGCCGACGCGCTCGACTACGCGCAGCGCCACCGGGACGTGATCCGCCGTTTCGGCCGCTTCCCGCACCGCAACGCGGTGCTCGGCCGGCCCAGCACGGCCGACGAACGGGATTACCTGGCGCAGCCCGGCGCGGGCTTCTGAGCCGGCCGGCCCGGGCGGTCGCGGGCCGCCGGCCTCACGACCCGGGCGGGGCGGGGTTCAGTGGTCTTCGAGGCGCGTGTGCACGCCTTCGGCGGGCTCGCCAGTGTCCGGGTCCAGCCAGTCGGCGATGCCGAGTTCCTGCTCGGCCTCGAACAGCGTCTCGCCGGGCTCGATCTCGCCGTCGCAGGCCGCTTCCATCGCCTGCAAGGCCTCGTCTTCGCTGTCGTAGGGGCCGAACTCCTGGCGTCCGGTGGCAGCCAGCCAGTACCAGCCGTCAGGACGCTGGACGATCTCGCCTTCGCCGGGCGGCGTGGCGTCCAGCGGCAAGTCCTCGTCGAGGTTCGGGGCCACGAACCGGGTGGGGGTCTGGACTTGCGCCTTCATCGTCGTACTCCTCTTTGACGAGCCCATTCTGAACCTCGCAGCCCGGGGTGCAAGGTGTCCGAGCGGCGCGTGGCTTCAAGGCTCGCCGGGCCTGGAAAAGACTGATAAGGTCAGCGGCTGACTCCAGGCCCCGCGGCAGACTCGCCGCCATCCGGGCCTCCCGGCGCCGTTCGCGCGCCCCCTCTGCCCCGGCCGTCACGGCCCACGCGGCACTTCTTCCACAGGTTTTCCACTTCGGCGCCAGCCTGGGCACGGCTTGGCACTCGATTGTGGACAACTCTGGGGATGGTTCTTGCGCAAGCGCCGGGTTGTCCACAGGCCGAGGCCTGTCCGGCAGGTTGTCCAGAAACGCGAACGCCACCGTACCGGGGTCGGCCCACAGCCTTGACGACCCTGCAAGCTCTTGATTCCGCAGCGCTTTTGGTGCTTGTCCCCAGCGAACGGGGCCTCTACTACGACTACCAATCAGAGAAATGACATCAATACTGGATAACAGCCGAGGCGCGCCGACACTGCAGACCTCCCGCGGCGCAGGCCCGCATCGCGGGACAACCGCAGGGGGGTTCAGAGATCTCGGGCCGTGCCGAGCAGCGTCCCGGCGCTCGGGACGCGGCCGGCAGCGAGGTCCGCAGCCCAGCCGGCCGCAACCGCCCTGAGCTGTTCGACCTTGGCCGCCGATGGCGTGCCGCAGACGGTGCGGCCCAGCCAGTCGCTGTCCTCGCCTTCGGCATCGACATGCGTCGAGCCCGGCCCCATGTCGAAGGCGATGACGCTGTCATGGCCGGCTCGCGCGGCTTCATCGTGCAGCTCTCGCAGCACCGGCGTCGCACGCTGCTCGGCGTTGCAGCCGTCGGGAGCCGCCGCGATCGACAGCACCGGCCGCTGGCCAGCGTGCGACACCGCGCGCAGCTGGTCCGCGAAGCCGGGCACGGGCACAGGGTCCAGCAGCAGTGCGCCGGCCAGGCGAGCGGGGGCCGAGGCATCGAGCCGCCAGCCCAGCCGCGCTGCGAACGCCGCGCCGGCCGAATGCCCGCCGACGACGATGCGCTGCGGCAGTGGCCGACCGTCCGGCAGCACGAGGCCGCTCAACAGCGCCGCGGCCATCGTGTCGGCCAGCGCCGGATTGCCGTAGGCCATGTCGGCGTTGACACACAAGGTGGCCAGGCCCTGGCGCGCGATGCGGCGCATGGTCTCGCGCAGGTTGGCGCAGCTGCGCGAGAAGCCGTGCTGCAGCACCAGCAGCGCCTGCGGCTCGCCGGCCGGCAGCACCCATTCGGCGGCGTAGGTCCTGCCGCCGAGCTCCAGCGCCGGCGACCAGGTGATGCCGCCGGTGCTGGGCCCCGGCACGCTGGCACAGCCGGTCAGTCCGACGACCAGGCTGCGCAACACGAGACGCCTGACGCGCTGCATCGCGGCGCCCTGTGGAGGTGGCGCGCACACCGGCGCCGCCTCGCGGGCCGGACCAGCCGGATTCCCGTGCAGGAGTGCGGTCGGATCGATGTCGTGTTTCACGTGCTGCCGTGGCGATCGGGGCAATACCAGATTGTCCTGATCGGCTTTTTCCCTTGTCGCTCGAGAGCTTGTGGCGCCGATGGCGTGAACTGAGACACGTCAAGCAAATCCGGCTGGAGCGGCGTGGCCGATTTGCAGGCGACCCGGTGCTGGCGCAAGGCGGCCGGCCGCGGTGGGCGGCGAAAATCCTCTCGGGGATGGATCACCCGGAAGTCGCGGCGTCGGTGGTGCCTGCCCTGTTCCGCCATCCCGGGAGGACAGAGTGGGAGCGGAAACCATCGTCTGGATCAATCCGGACGAATCTCGTGCCGTGGCCGATGCGCCGGCGGCGCTGCGCGCCATGGGCTATGGCGTCATCGAATCGACACTGGCGGCGGCGCCGCGCCTGGCGGCCGACCTGCGTGTGCTGCCGACATCGGCTTGCTGGGACGAGGCCGCGCTGCGTGCCGCCTGCGCCGGCGACCGCCGCCCGACGCTGGTGCTGGCCCACGACGCCGCTGCCGAGGCGGTCGCGCTGGAGGTCTGCGACCTGCGCGACGAGATCGTGCGTGCGCCGCAGTCGGCGCACCACCTGGCGGCCCGCCTCGACCGGCTGATGCGGCGCGACCGCGATTCGGCCTGGCAGCATCGCGACACGCTGACCGGGCTGCTGAACCGCCGCGCCTTCGGCCAGCGCCTGCGCAAGGCGCTCGAGGAGATGCTGCCCGGCGAAGTGCGTGGCCTGCTGCGGCTGGACCTGGACCACTTCAAGCGCCTGAACGACGAATGCGGCCACGCCGTCGGTGACCAGCTGCTGCGCAGCGCCGCCGAGAGCCTGGCCGCCGGCTCATCGCCGGAAGACGCGATCGGCCGCGTCGGCGGCGACGAGTTCGTGCTGCTGCTCACCCGCTACGACCTGCAGACCCTGCTCAACGATGCGCGCGCGCTGCTGCGCCGGCTGTCGGCGCCGATCGAGGTGCCGTCCACCGGCCATAGCCTCGTGCTGACGGCCAGCGCCGGCCTGACGGTGCTGAGGCCGCACCTGAGCGAAGTCGAGGTGATGCGCCAGGCCGACGCCGCGATGTACGAGGCCAAGGGCGCCGGCCGCGACCGTCTGATGTGCTTCGAGAACTCGGTCAGCGGCGGCAACGCGCCCGACATCGACGCCGACCTCGAGCGTTTCACCGAGGTCACCAAGGTGTTCAGCGACCGGCTCGCGCGCATCGTCGGCGACATGGGCCGGCGCCTCGTCGAGGGCGCACGCCGCCAGGCGCTGCAGGACGCGCTGACCGGCACCCACAACCGCCGCTACTTCGACGAACGCCTGGCGCGCGAGGTCACCCAGGCGCAGCGCAGCGGCCGGCCGCTGGCGCTGGCGCTGCTCGACATCGACAACTTCCACGGCATCAACGCCGGTTACGGCTGGCCGTCGGGCGACATCGTGCTGCGCGAGTTCGCGGCGCTGGCCGGCGGTAACGTGCGCCTGGTCGACTGGCTGGCGCGTTACGGCGGCGAGGAGTTCTGCATCGTGCTGCCCGACACGCCGGTCGAGGCGGCTCTGGCGGTGATGGAGCGCATCCGCGTGGCCGTCGCCGCGGCCACCTTCGTCGCCACCGACGGGCGGTCGATCGGGGTGACGGTCAGCATCGGCCTGGCGATGCTCTCGGCCGAGGATGGGGCGCCGGTGGCGCTGATCGACCGGGCCGGACGGGCCTGCCTGAGCGCCAAGGCCGCGGGCAAGAACCGTGTCGTGCTCGCTGACGGCGGGGTCTGAGCCCGTGGGCCCGTCCTTCGATTCGGCACGCGCTTGCAGACCGCACTCGCGCCCGCCCGCGCCAGCGGCGACAATCCACGATCCTTTCCGCGCTGTGTTCCATGCCTGACGACGATCAAATCCTGCCCGATACCGGCGCGGAGTCCGTTTCCCCCGCCACCGTGGCCCCGGAGCCCGCGCTGTCGGCCGAGGCCGCGGTACCCGAGGCGCCGGCCGAACCCGGCGCGGCCGCGCCCGCCGAACGCGCGGTGGCCGAGCTGTCGCCGGCCGAGTGCGCCGCGCGCCTGGCCGAGCTCTTCCCGGCGCTGTTCGCCCCGCCGCCCAAGCCGCTGAAGCTGCGCATCCAGGCCGACATCCAGGCGCGTGCGCCGGGTGTCTTCACGCGCCGCACGCTGTCGGTCTTCCTGCACCGCTACACGACGTCCAACGCCTATCTGTCGGCGCTGGTGAAGTCCGAGCAGCGCTACGACCTCGACGGCCAGCCGGCCGGCGAGCTGAGCGCCGAGCACCGCGAGCTGGCCGCCGCCGAGATCACGCGCCGCCGTGGCGTGCACGAGCAGCGCCGCGCCGCCGAACGTGCTGCGGCCCGTGCCGCCGACGCCGAGGCGCGCCGCCAGCAGCAGGCCGACCACGACGCGCGCCGCGACCGCGCCGGGCTGCTGCGCGCCTTCGAGACGACGACGCTGACGCCGGCCAACTTCTGCGCGCTGAAGGGCATCGCCGAGAGCGAGCTGGAAGCGGTGCTCGAGCAGGCCCGTCGCGAACGTGCCGAACGCCCGCCGACGCCGCCGCGCGAGGCGCGTCCCGGCGGCCCGCGGCCCGACCGTGGCCCGCGCCGTGACGGCGAGCGTGGCCCCGGCCCGCGCCGTGACGGCGCACGCCCGCAAGGCCCGCGTGGCGAACGCGGCCCGCGGCCCGAAGGCCAGGGCCGCCCGCCCAAGCGCTGAAGCCGGTTCAGGCCGCGGCGAGCCGCGAACGCACGCGTTCGCCGGCGGCGCGCGGCAGTTCGCCCGACAAGGCGACCGTCGGCCCGGCGGCCAGCATGCGGGCGAAGGCCGCGCGCACCGTCTCGGCCGGCACGGCGTCGATCCGGCTGCACCAGGTGCGCGTGTCGCACACCGTGCCGGTGGCGTAGAGGTCCAGCACCGCGTCCTCGAGGCGCCGATACGGGCGCTCGTGGGCGCGCAGCCGGCGTACCGCGAGCTGGGCCTTGGCGCGCTCCAGGTCCTCGTCGCCGACGTGGGCGGCCTGGGCCTTCAGCAGCGCCAGCGTCTCGGCGAGCAACTCGTCGATCTGCTCCGGCGAGGTCGAGGCCTCGACGACGAACTGGCCGGCGACGTCGAGCACGTCGGCCGAGCAGGCGGTGTAGTAGGCCAGGCCGCGCTGCTCGCGGATGCGGTCCATCAGCGGCGAGCTCATGCCTTCGCCGAAGACGGCTGCGGCCAGCACACCGGCCGGGTCCTGCACCGCCAGCCCGGGCAGCGGGAAACCGAGCACCAGGTGCGCCTGGCTGCTGCCCGACAGGCGTTTGGTCGCCACCCCGCCGGCGTAGACCGGCGCGGCGACGAGGTTCTCGTGGCCGGCGTCCATCGTGCCGAAGGCGGCTTCGACGGCGGCCTCGAACGCCGGCACGTCGATGTCGCCGGCGGCGCCGACGACGACGTTGGCGCCGGTGTACTGGCGGCGCAGGTAGTCCACGAGCGCATCACGGCCGAAACGTTCGATGTTGCGCCGCGGGCCGATCACCGACTGGGCCAGCGCGTGGGTGCCCCAGCAGGCCTTGTCGAAGAGCTTGAACGCGGTCGACAGCGGGTCGTCCTCGTCCTCGGTGCACTCGTGCAGCAGCACCTGGCGCTCGCGCTCCAGCTCCTCGGCCGGGAAGGTGGGGTGGCGCACCAGGTCGGCCAGCATCTCGACGAGCTGCGGCACGTCGGCCGGCCGGCCGTGCATGGTGTAGCCGGTGTGGTCCTTGTCGGTGTGGGCGTTGACTTCGGCGCCCAGGCGCTCGGCGTCGAGGTTGATGCGGCGTGCGTCGCGCATCAGCGTGCCCTTGAACACCATGTGCTCGACGAAGTGGCTGATGCCGTTGTCCAGCTTCGATTCATGCGCGCTGCCGCTGCGCACGAAGACGCCGATGCTGGCGGTGTGCACGTGCGGCATGCGGATCGTCACGATGCGCACGCCGTTGGGCAGGCGCGTGATGCGGGTGTCGTCGGGGGGGGTGGCGGGAGACAAGGCGCTGATGCGGAACTTCGGGAACGGCCTGCGAGCATAGGCCACGCCCGGCCGGGCTGCCGGCGGCTCCGATAAGCTGGCGTGATGCCTGCCCTGCCCGACCCTCGCCTGGACCCCCCCGCCTTCCTGCGTGCGCTTTACGACGCCGCGGTGCGCCGCGCGCTGCCCGAGCAGGTGCTCGCCGCACACCTGCCGCCGCCGCCACGCGGGCGCACCGTCGTCATCGGCGCCGGCAAGGCGGGCGGGGCGATGGCCGCGGCGCTCGACGCCGCCTGGCCGGCCGAGGCTCCGCTGTCCGGGCTGGTCGTCACGCGCTACGAGCACGTGCCGCCGGCCTACCGCGCGCGCGGCGGGCGCATCGAGGTGGTCGAGGCCTCGCACCCGGTGCCCGACGCCGCCGGCCGCGCCGCGGCGGCCCGCATCGCCGCGCTGGTGCAGGGCCTGGGGCCCGACGACCTGGTGCTGGCGCTGATCTCCGGCGGCGGCTCGGCGCTGCTGTCGCTGCCGGCGCCGGGGCTGACGCTGGAGGACAAGCAGGCCGTCAACCGCGCGCTGCTGTTGAGCGGCGCGTCGATCGGCGAGATGAATTGCCTGCGCAAGCACCTCTCGGCGATCAAGGGCGGGCGGCTGGCGGCGCTGGCCGCACCGGCGCGTGTGTGTTCGCTGCTGATCAGCGACGTGCCCGGCGACGACCCGGGTGTCATCGCCAGCGGCCCGACGGTGCCCGACGCGACCACGTGTGCCGACGCGCTGGCGATCTGCCGCCGCTACGGCATCGAGCTGCCGCCGGCGGCACGTGCCGGGCTGGAGAGCGGCGCCTTCGAGACACCCAAACCCGGTGACCCGCGTTTCGCCGGCCATGCCGTCGAGCTGATCGCGACCCCGCAGCAAAGCCTGGAAGCCGCTGCGGCGCTGGCGCGCGAGGCCGGTGTCGAGGCCCACGTGCTCAGCGACGAGATCGAAGGCGAGAGCCGCGAGGTCGGCAAGGTGCACGCGGCGCTGGCACGTGCCGTCGCGCGGCGCGGCCAGCCTTTCGCCAAACCGTGTGTGCTGCTGTCCGGCGGCGAGACCACCGTCACCGTGCGCACCAAAGGCGGGCGCGGCGGCCGCGCCGGCGAGTTCCTGCTCGGCTGCGCGCTGGCGCTGCAGGGCGAGCCCGGCGTGCACGTGCTGGCCGCCGACACCGACGGCATCGACGGTGTCGAGCGCAACGCGGGTGCCATCGTCACGCCCGACACGCTGGCGCGCGCCGCCGCCGCGGGCCTCAAAGCCTCCGAACTGCTGGACCGCCACGACAGCTACCCGCTGTTCGAGGCCCTGGGCGACCTCGTCGTCACCGGGCCGACCTACACCAACGTCAACGACTTCCGGGCGCTGCTGATCGTCTGATCAGACGCCGGCGGTGCCGGTGCGAAGCGCCGCCGCGCGTTCTGCGATGCGCGCCCGTTCGGCTTCGTCGATGCGGGCCAGATGCTTCAGCGGCATCGCCATGCGCGGGTTGGCGGCCAGCCTGGCCTCGTGGCGCAGCAGGAAGTCCCAGTACAGCGTCGTGAACGGGCAGGCGCTGTCGCCGGTGCGCTCGCCGGGGCGGAAGCGGCAGCCGGCGCACAGCCGGCCGGCGCTCATCCGCTCGATGTAGCGGCCGCTGGCGACATAGGGCTTGCTGGCCATCAGGCCGCCGTCGGCGTTCTGGCTCATGCCCAGCGTGTTCGGCAGCTCCACCCACTCGACCGCGTCGACGTAGACCGCCAGGTACCAGGCGTGCACCTCTTTCGGCTCGACGCCGAGCAGCAGCGCGTACAGCCCGGTGACCATCAGGCGCTGGATGTGGTGGGCGTAGCCGTGCTCCAGCGTCTGGACTATGGCGTCGGCCAGGCAGGCCATCGGCGTGTCGCCGCTCCAGTAGAAGGCCGGCAGCGGCTCGTGCGCGTCCCAGGCGTTCAGCTCGGCGTAGCCCGGCATGCGCGTCCAGTAGACGCCGCGCACGTACTCGCGCCAGCCGAGGATCTGGCGGATGAAACCTTCGGCGCTCTCCAGCGGCACCCGGCCGGCGCGGTAGGCAGCTTCGGCCGCGGCCACGACCTCGTGCGGGTTCAGCAGCTTGAGGTTCAGCGCCGCCGAGAGCTGCGAGTGCCAGAGCCAGGGCTCGCCCGGCCACAGCGCGTCCTGCCAGCGGCCGAAGCCGGCCAGGCGCTCGGCGACGAAATGCTGCAGCGCGTGCAGCGCCTGGGCCCGCGTCACCGGCCAGGCGAACGAGTCCAGCCGCCCGGGGTGGCCGGCGAAGCGGCGCCGCACCAGGTCCAGCACTTCGCGTGTGATCGCGTCGGGCTCGAAACGTGGCGGCTCGGCGTGCGGCGGCGGGCCGTCGCGGCCGAAGGCCTCGCGGTTGTCGGCGTCGTAGTTCCAGCGCCCGCCGCAGGGTTCGCCGCCGTCCATCAGCACGCCGTGGCGGCGGCGTTGCTCGCGGTAGAAATACTCCAGCCGCAGCGTGCGCCGGGCGCCCGCGTGGGCGGCGAACTCGCGCACGGTGCAGAAGAAGTGGCGGTCGGGTCGCAGCTCCAACGCCAGGCCGCGCGCTGCGGCGACAGCCTGCAGCGCGCGCAGCACGCGGTGGTCGCCGGGCGCGGTCATCACCAGCGCCTGGGGCTGCAGGCGCTCGATCGCGGCGTCCAGCTCGTCGGCCAGACGGCCGCGGTTGCCGGCGTCGTCCAGCCGTGTGTAGTGCACGCGCCGGCCGTCGGCTTGCAACGCCTGGGCGAAGTGGCGCATCGCCGCGAGGAACAGCGCCGTGCGCGGCTGGCTCGACGGCACGTGGGTCGACTCCTCGTCGACCTCGGCCATCCAGACCGCGTCGTGCGCGGCGTCGAAACCGTCGAAGGCCGCGGCCTCGGCGTCGAGCTGGTCGCCGAGCACCAGCACCAGATGCCTCATGCGCCGCGCTCCGCGGTCTTGCGTTTGCGGCAGGCCTCGGAGCAATAGCGCACCTCGTCCCAGTTCTTCGCCCAGGCGCGGCGCCAGACCATCGGCCGGCCGCAGACCGCGCAGGGTTTGCTCGGCAGGAAGCTCTTGTTGCCCTTGAAGGTTCGGCCGGAGTTCATCGGGGGACGGCGTGTCGCGTTCGGCCGCGAGTGTGCCGCGGGTGACCACCTGTCGCCTGCGATCTGGGGAGTCACCTCGGCGCCACGGGCAAGCCCTGATGCCGACCGCCCGGTCGCTCGGGTGTGATGCGCTCGCCGTCGTCGCAGGCGGCATCCAAGAAGATCAGGAGGAGACATGACCCGACGCATCCGCGCCTGCCGCGCCGCGCTGGCGCTGACCCTGTCCCTCGCCCTGGCGCCGGTGCTGGCGCAGGCCGACACCTACACCCGGACGCGCTACCCCATCGTGCTGGTGCACGGCATGCTGGGTTTCGGCGCCATCGGCCCGGTCGACTACTTCTACGGCGTGCCGGCGGCGCTGCGCTCGGGCGGCGCGGTGGTTTTCACGCCTTCGGTCTCGGCGCTGGAGAGCAGCGAGGCGCGTGGCGAGCAGCTGCTGGCCCAGCTGCGCCAGCTGAAGGCAGCCTACGGCTACGGCAAGTTCAACCTCATCGGCCACAGTCACGGCGGGCCGACGGCGCGCTACGTCGCCGCGGTCGCGCCGGATCTGGTCGCCTCGGTGACGACGGTCGGCTCGCCGCACACCGGCTCGCCGGTGGCCGACGGCATCCAGGCAGCGGCCGGAGCCACCGGGCTGACCGGCGTCGTCGCGGCGATCGTCAACGCGCTGGGCACGGTGATCTCCTGGATCTCGGGCCAGCCCCAGCTGCCGCAGGACTCGCTGGGTTCGCTGACCTCGCTGAACAGCGCCGGGGCGGCGGCCTTCAACACCCGCTTCCCGCAAGGCGCGCCGACCTCGGCCTGCGGCCAGGGGCCGGCGGTGGTCAACGGCGTGCGCTATGCCTCGGTGGGCGGCACCAGCGTCGTCACCCACCTGCTCGACCCGGGCGACGCCTTCCTGACGCTGGCCTCGGCCTTCTTCGGCGGCGAGCTCAACGACGGGCTGGTGGGCCGCTGCTCGTCGCATTGGGGCACGGTGCTGCGCGACGACTACGGCTGGAACCACCTCGACGAGGTGAACCAGGCGCTGGGCTTGCGCAACCTGTTCGCGTCCGACCCGGTGGCCTTCTACCGCAGCCAGGCCAACCGTCTGAAGACGGCGGGGCTGTGAGCGCGCCGCGTCTGGCCGCCGCCGGCGTGGCGACGGGGGCCGTGCTCGCGCTCGGCCTGCTCTGGCACACACCGGACGAGCCCCGCCCGCCGGTGGCACCTGCAGCGGCTCCACTCGTCGCCCGGGCCGCTGCGCCGGCCGAACCGGCGCGCCCGGCCTGGCGGGCCACGCTGGCCGTGCCGCCGGAGTTCGAGCGCTGGGTGCAGGAGCGCAGCGCCTTGCGCGGCACCACGCCCGACGGCGGCTGGGGGCCGGTGGTCGACGGCCGCCTCGTGCCTTCGGCCGTGCTGCGCCGGCGTTTCGACTACGCGCTGCAGCTCGATGGCCAGGCCCCGGCCGAGACCATCGGCGCCTGGGTGGGCGAGCAGGCACGGCGAGAGCTGCCGGCCACCGCGGCCGCCGAAGTCGAGCGCATCTGGCAGGCCTACCAGGGCCTGCGTGCCGCGCCGGCCAGTCTGGCGCCGCGTGCCGACGACCCCGAGAGCATCGCCGCCGCGCTCGACGAGCGCCACGCCCAGCGGGTGCAGTGGCTGGGCGAAGCCTGGGCGCGGGCCTTCTACGGCGACGAAGAAGCGGCGCTGCGCGCCCGCCTGGTCAGCGGCTGGAAGACCGCGAGCGCCGACGCACTGATCGACGCCACGCGCCTGGACCCCGCAGCGCGCCAGCGCCTGGCCGACGAACTGGCCGAGCAGGCGCGCTGGGCCGAACGCATCGCCGCCGCCCGCGCCGAACTCGAGCGGCTGGATCGCCAGCCCGGGCTCGACGAGGTGCAGCGTGCCCAGGTGGCCGAGCAGCTGCTGGCGGCCGGCTTCGCCGAAGGCAGCGAGCGGCTGCGGGCGCGCGGGCTGCTGGGGCGCTGAGCCGCGAGGTCAGACGGCCGGGTCGTGCATCACCGGCAGCCGTGACGCGAACCGGCCGTTGCCGCTCAGCGGGATGAACAGTCGTTGGGTCGCGCGCGTGGCGGCGACGTAGAACAGGCGCGCCTCGTCGGCCTCGTCCAGGCCGTCCGCGGGCATGCGGCCGACGCCGCACAGCGCGACGACCGGGAACTCCAGCCCCTTGCTGACGTGCATCGTCAGCACCTTGATCGTGTCGGCACGCGGGTCGAAGGTGCCCGCCCCCTTGCGCACCTGGTGCGGGTACTGGCGCTGGCGCAGCACGTCGGCGCACAGCGCCATCTCGTCGTAGTGGCGGCAGATGACCGCCATGTCGCCCCAGGCATGGCCCTCCTGGTGAGCTGCACGCAGGCGGTCGGCGATCGCGTACGCCTCGTCGCGCAGGCTCGGCAGGCGGACGACCAGCGGCGCCTGGCCATCGCGGCCGCAGCTCACCGGGTGCACGAGCGGCACGCCGTCGTCACCGCTGTCGGCGGCGGTCAGCAGGTCGGCCGCGACCATGCTCGCGGTCTGCAGGATCTGCCGCGTGTTGCGGTAGTTGATCTTCAGGATCGTCGTGCGGCCCTGTGCCTGGATGCCGACGCTGCGGAAGCTGAACTGCTGCGCGCGCCGCCGCTGGTAGATGCTCTGGGCGTCGTCGTAGAGCAGCAGCAGGCTGTTGGTCTCGGGGTCGACCATCTGCACCGCCAGCTTCAGCCACGCCGCCTCGAAGTCGTGGCCCTCGTCGATCAGCACCGCCTGGTACTGGCCCGACGGGATCTGCCTGCGGTCGACGCCGCGGATCACGCCGTTGACCATCTCGTCGAACATGCACGGGCCCTGCGCGGGCAGCGGCTGGCCGTAGCACACGAGCTGGTCGCGGCACCACTTGTGGAAGTTGCGCACCTGCACCTTGTCGCCCAGGCCCTTGGCCGCCATCACGGCCTGCAGGCGCACGGCCAGCGGCTGGTTGTAGCAAAGCACCAGCACCGGCTTGGCGCTCGCTCCTGCGCGCGCGAGGTACTCGGCGCGATAGCTCAGGATCATCGTCTTGCCGGACCCGGCGACACCATGGATGACGCGGTGGCCCTCGCCCAGGCTGCGTGCGAGTTGCTCCTGCTGCAGGTCCATCACCTGCATGATGTCCGGCAGGGTCTCGGCTTCCGCGCTGTCGTCGAAGAGCCCGGCCTGCACCTGCACACGCACCTCGGGGAACAGGATCCAGCGCACGCGGTCGAGCTGCGGCAGCGACAGCGCCCCGCGCATCGCGTACGGGAACATGCCCCACAGGCGCTGCTGGAACTGCTCGGCGTCGACGGTGGCCGTCATCTCGTCGCCACAGATCACGCGATGCGGCTCGATCGCCCGGTCGAGTTCGGCGGCCTCGAACTGGCGCCGTGTGATGTGCGTCAGCACGACGCCATAGCCCCAGGGGAAGGCCAGCTTGCCGTCGGTGCCGGTCAGTTGCCGGTCCGCCGACAAGGCATCGACCACCTGGTGCGCGTAGTGGCGCGCCTGCTCCAGCGGATTGGGCACGTGTTTCGGCACGCCCTGGGCCAGGATCTCCCAGCTCTGCTTGCTGGCGGCACGGATCGTCTCCAGGCGCCAGTCCTTGACCTCCAGGATCAGCACGCCGCGGCGCGGGTGCAGCACGACGAAGTCGGGATGCGCGTTCTTCGGGCCGACCGGCACGTCGTACCAGACCCGGTAGTCGTCGTCGAGTTTCTGTTCCAGGCGTTCCGCCGTGCGGCGCTCGCCAGGGGTCATGCGCGAGACGCAGGTGCTCAGTGCGGGGATGACGGTGGCCATCGGTGGGCAGGGGACAGGGTAGGTTCTCCGACCATGCTGCCCAAGTCACTGTGGCCTGTCATCCTCGCGGCGCAGTGTCGGGCGCGGCCGCGGTGCCGGTCGTGACGAATCCCCGTTCGCTGTCGCGAGACGAAGTCGCGTTTTGGCTGTCGGCGTCAGCCTACGCTGCAACCCAGTCCGCCGATAAGGTCTCCGCCTGACGCAGCACGGTTTCCGTCGCCTGTTCCTGCCCGTCGGGCGGGTACTTGTAGCGCTTCAGCAGTGTCCTCACCATGACTCGCAGGCGTGCCCGCACATTCTCGCGTACTGACCAGTCCACCGTCACCGAGGCCCTCAGCTTCTGCGTCAGCTCGACGGCGATCGCCTTCAGCGTCTCGTCGCCCAGTTCGCGCACGGCCGCCTCGTTGGTGGCCAGCGCGTCGTAGAACGCCGTCTCGTCGCCGTTGAGCCCCAGCTGCTCGCCGCGCTGGGCGGCGGCGTGGAACTTCTTGGCCATCTCGATGAGCTCTTCGATGACCTGCGCCGTCTCGATGGCCCGGTTGCGATAGCGCTGCAGGCTCTGCTGAAGCAGTTCGGAGAACTTGGCCTGCTGAACGACATTGGTCTTGAAGCGCGAGCGGATGTCGTCCTTCAGCAACCGCTCCAGCAGTTCGATGGCGAGGTTGCGCTCCTTCATGTGGCGCACGTCCTCGAGGAACTCCTCGGAGAGGATGCCGATGTCGGGGCGGTTCAGGCCGGCCGCCTTGAAGATGTCGACGACCTCGGCACTGACCACCGCCTTGCTGATGATTTGCCGGAGCGCGTGTTCCTTCTGCTCGTCGCTGAGCTTCTTGCCCGAGGTGCCGAACTTGGTCAGCGCCGCCTTCACGGCCTGCAGGAAGGCGAGCTCGTCCCGGTGTGCCAGTGCCTCGTCCAGTGTGCAGCACAGTGCGAAGGCTTTGCTGGCGGCCAGCACCGTGTCGGCAAAGCGCTTCTTGCCGTCTTCCAGGCCCAACACATGGTTGGCAACGCCGGGCAGCAGCTGCCAGGCCTTGGTGCGGAAGTCGGTGTAGTCGAAGCCGTGCAGCATGTCGTGCAGCACGTCCATCTTCTCCAGCAGCACGGCCAGGGCGTCCTCGGCGGCGATGGTCGGCTTGCCTTTGCCCTTGGCCTGCGTGTAGTCCTTCAGCGCCGCCTTCAGCTCGTTGGCGATGCCGATGTAGTCCACCACCAGGCCGCCAGGCTTGTCCTTGAACACGCGGTTCACGCGCGCAATCGCCTGCATCAGGTTGTGGCCCTTCATCGGCTTGTCGACGTACATCGTGTGCATGCACGGCGCGTCGAAGCCCGTGAGCCACATGTCGCGCACGATGACCAGCTTGAAGGGGTCGGCTGGGTCCTTGTACCGGCGCTCCAGGCGCTTCTTGACGTCCTTGCTGTGGATGTGGGGCTTGAGCAGGGCCTTGTCCGAGGCCGAGCCGGTCATGATGACCTTGACGGCCCCTTTCTCGGGGTCCGGGTCGTGCCAGCTCGGCCGCAGTGCGACGATGGCGTCGTACAGGTGCACGCAGATCTCGCGGCTCATGGCCACCACCATGGCCTTGCCGTCCAGGCTGGCCAGCCGGTTCTCGAAGTGCTCCACCAGGTCGGCGGCCACCTTCTGGATGCGCGGCGGCGCACCGACCAGCTTTTCCAGCGCCGCCCAGCGGCGAAGCTGCGCCGCCTTGGCGGTGTCGTCCTCCTCGTCTTCGGCGAGTTCCTCGACTTCGTCGTCCAGCAGCGGCGCGTCGGCCTCCCGCAGCTCCAGCCTTGCGAGGCGGCTCTCGTAGTAGATGGGCACCGTGGCGCCATCCCTGACCGCCTGCTCGACGTCGTAGATGTGCACGTAGTCGCCGAACACGGCCCGGGTGTCCCGGTCCTCCAGACTCACCGGCGTGCCCGTGAACGCCACGAACGTCGCATTCGGCAGGCCGTCGCGCAGGTGCTGGGCGTAGCCGTAGCGCACGTTGCGCAGCCCGCCGTAGTTGGCGGCGGGTTCCGCCGCCTGCAACGCCATGGGCTCGTTGGCCGCCGAGGCCTTGCGGGCGTCCTTCAGCTGCTTCTGCAGCCTGGGCATGCTGGCCTGGAAGCCGTACTGGCTGCGATGCGCCTCGTCGCAGATGACGACGATGTTGTGCCGGTCCGAGAGCACGGGGAAACTGTCCTCGTCCTCGCCCGGCGTGAACTTCTGGATGGTCGTGAAGATGATGCCGCCCGACGGCCGGTTGCCCAGCAGCTCGCGCAGCCTGGGTCGCGTGTCGGCCTGCACCGGCGTCTCGCGCAACAGCTCGGCCGCGCCGGCAAAAACGCCGAAGAGCTGGTTGTCCAGGTCGTTTCGGTCGGTCACCACCACCAGCGTCGGGTTGCCCATCGCAGGGTGCTGCATCAGCTTGGCTGCGAGGCAGCTCATCTCGATGCTCTTGCCCGCGCCCTGGGTGTGCCACACCACGCCGCCCTTGCCGCGGCGCGATGCATCGGCCGCGGGGTTGGAGGCCTCGAGCACGCTCTCGACCACCGCCCGCACCGCATGGAACTGGTGGTAGCCCGCCACCTTCTTGACCAGCCTGCCTTCGTCCTCGAACAGGATGAAGTGGCGCAGGTAGTCCAGCAGCAGGTCGCGCTGGAACAGGCCGTGCACCAGCGTTTCCAGCTCCTTCATGGCGCCCAGCGGGTCCACGGTCACCCCGTCGATGGTGCGCCAGGCCATGAAGCGTTCCGGGTCCGCGGTCAGCGAGCCCACTCGGGCTTCGATGCCGTCGCTGATGACCAGCAGCTCGTTGCTGACGAACAGGTCCGGGATGTCTTCCTTGTAGGCCTGCAGTTGGTTGAAGGCCGCCCAGATGTCGGCGTTCTCGTCGCCCGGGTTCTTCAGCTCCAGCACCACCACGGGCAGGCCATTCAGGAAGAGCACCACGTCCGGCCGACGTGTCAGCTTCGGCCCCTGGACGCTGAACTGGTTGACGGCCAGCCAGTCGTTGCCGGCGACATCAGTCCAGTCCACCAGCCTCGCCCGGTCGCCCCGTGTCTCACCGTCCTTCTGGTACTGGACAGGTACGCCCTCCACGAGCCAGCGGTGCATGGCCCGGTTCGCCTGGACCTGACCGGGCACGTTGGGATTGAGCACCATGCGCCAGGCTTCGTCCTGTGCGCCGGCCGGGATGTGCGGGTTCAGCCGCCGGATGGCGTCACGCAAACGATGCTTGAGTGCGACTTCGCGGTAGGTATCACGCTCGGTGCCCGGCGTCCTGGCGTCCGGGGGCGAGATATTCGGTCCGTGGCCGATCTCCCAGCCAAGAGCCGCGAGCCAGCCCAGCGTGGCCTGTTCGACATGGTCTTCGCTGACACCTCCCTGCATGCTCCTAGTCCTTGCTGCGGTAAGACTGCATTTCGTGATTGGGTGTCAGCGGAAAGGCCCGCCGCAGACGCCCTTCCTTGACCAGGCGGTCCAGATGGTTCTTGCGCAACGAGTCCGCGTTGCGCTTGAGCAGTTCGGCCAGGGCACTGAGGCGCAGATAGCGGCCGGTGCAGACCGCAAGAATGGCCGTCTCCATGGCTTGCGGGTCCAGCCGGGGGCGTGTGCGTGGCAGCGCGGCCCGAGCTTCGAGCTCCTCCCTCAGGCCCGGAGTCAGCGGCAACAAGCTGTCGATCACCGGCGCGTCGAGCTTGGGGGTGAGGAGGCAGCCCTGGTCATCCCGGACGGGTTCCCTCTCTGAGGCGCCTTCAGGCGGCTTATGACCGGAGCCGGAATCGCTATGTCCGGACCTCGGCTCGCTATGTCCGGACCTCGGCAGCCTTGTGTCCGGAGCAGGTTCGGGCACAGCGGATACGGAGAACACATCCTCGGGAGCCAGCGGGCGGGTGCCCGGCAGGAAATACACCTTGCCCCTGGTTTGGCCGGTCGATTGCAGCCAGCCCTCCCGCTCCAGGCGGGCCAGCTTGATGCTCAGGTCATGCGGGTGGAGCCCGGAAATGCCGGCCAGCCGAGCGTGATTGACGCTCTGCTCGATCGCCGCGGTGGCCAGGATGAGACGTTCCCCCCGGTCCAGGTCGTCGAAGGCCGGGCCGATGCGCTCCCTCAGCAGGCGGACCACCCCCTCCGGCAGCAGGTCGAGCATGTGCAGTTCCAGCAAGGTCTGCTCGGGCTCGTCCTTCTCCCTCAGCAGCGGCCGGCGCCAATGCTGGCTTTGCCAGCCGCTCAGGATCTTCGGCATGCCGGAGCCGGCGCGCTCACCCAGGCCGATCATCAGGAACATCTGATGCATCAGCCGGTTGCGGCAATCGCTCTCTCCCCCGGCCAGCACCTGCGCCAAGGGCAGGCGCAGCCCGCCCGGATTCCGGAAGCCGAACATGTCCGGCCGCTTGACCACCAGCAGCGAGACCCGGCCCGTGTAGTCGGCATGAACCAGGGTGTTCACCAGCGCTTCCCGCAGCGCCTGGTGCACCGGCGTGTCGTCCTGGCGCTGCCCGTCCTTCAACGCGAAGGGCACTTTCAGATCGGCCACCAGCTTGCGGTACACGCGCCGGTAGAAGTCGAACACGTTGCCCGACCAGCTGCCATCCGGCACCAGCCGGTCCTGAACCGCCCCGGCAATCTCGGAGGCCGGTTGGTGTGAGTCAGGCCATCGCGGCCTGACGGGTGGCGAGTTGCCGGTAGTAGTTTGCCTCGGCCTCTGCCGGCGGGATGTAGCCGATGGGTTCGAGCAGGCGGTGATGGTTGAACCACGAGACCCATTCGAGGGTGGCCAACTCGACGGCCTCGCGGGTCTTCCAGGGCGCACGCCGGTGGATCAGCTCGGCCTTGTACAGCCCGTTGATCGTCTCGGCCAGCGCGTTGTCGTAGCTGTCGCCCTTGGAGCCGACGGACGGCTCGATGCGGGCTTCGGCCAGGCGGTCGGTGTACCGAATAGACACGTATTGAGCCGCGGTCCGAGTGATGCACCAGCGAGCCGTCGCGCTCGGGCTGGCGCGCGTAAAGCGCCTGCTCCAGCGCGTCGAGCACGAAGTCGGTGGTCATCGAACCGCTGGCGCGCCAGCCGACGATGCGCCGCGCGAAGACGTCGACGACGAAAGCGACGTAGACGTGGCCCTGCCAGGTCGAGACGTAGGTGAAGTCGCTCACCCACAGCTGGTTGGGCCGCTCGGCGCGGAACTCGCGGTTGACGCGGTCCAGCGGGCAGGCCGCCTTGGCATCGGGCACCGTCGTACGCACTCGCTTGCCGCGCATCGCACCGCGCCAACCGTTGGCCCGCATCAGCCGGGCCACAGTGCAACGCGCCACGGCACGGCCTTCGCGGTGCAACTGCTTCCAGACCTTGCGCACCCCGTACACGCGCAGGTTGCCCGTCCAGACGCGCTCGATCTCGGGCACCAAAGCCGCATCCAGCTTCTGGCGCTCTGGCCGCAGTTGCGGATCTCGCCGGCGCGCCAACTCGCGCCACATCGACGACGGGGCGACCTGCAGCGCGCGGCAGATCGGCTCGACCCCGAATCGAGCGCGGTGTTCTTCGACGAAGCCCATCAGGACTTGAAGCGGCGGTCGAGCTCCGCCTGGGCGAAAAACGCGCTCGCCAGCTTCAAGATCTCGTTGGCCTTGCGCAGCTCGCGCACCTCGCGCTCGAGGTCCTTGATGCGCTGCTGCTCCTCGGTTGTCGGCCCGGGCTTGAGCCCCTGGTCGCGTTCGGCCTGCCGCACCCAGCGCCGCAGCGTCTCCAACGTGCAGCCGATCTTGGCCGCGATGGACTCGATGGCCGCCCATTGCGACTCGTGCTGGCCCTCGGCCTCGAACACCATGCGCACGGCACGCTCGACGACCTCGGGGGAAAACTTCACTGACTTCCTCATGCTGACTCCATTCTCAAGCGAAGGAGCCTCCTCGGAAGCCGGGGCGGTTCAGTGCGCTGGCGATGCTTTTGTCGAGCTTCTGCGACCGCTTCGCGTGAGCGCAGGATGCGACCATCCACCAAGTCGACGGTGAACGGTTGAGGCTCGAACCGGCGAACGCGCGGGTCGACCGTCAACAAGTGGCTGACCAAGCGCTCGGCGTCGGACTCGACCGCAAACCGGTCGCCAGCCTTGTCGCTGCTGGTTAGGTGGAGCACCTTGCCAAAGCTGGGTGCCACTCGGCGAATACCGCCGTCAGCGCCGCCCAGGCGTCCTCGCGTGCCGTACGCGATGGCAGGCTTCGCGCGCTTCATGATGCGCGCTCCATCCCAGCGGATAACGGCGAGAGCCGGTTACAGCCCGCGCAAGCAACTCCCCAAAAACTCGACACAAGCATCCCCCGTCCGCAAAGAAGCAGACAGTTCAGGACGCTTCGGTCTGGAGATTGCCGAGCGATTTACGGTCCGAAGACCGCCGGCGCCGTTCGCCTTGATTTTGGTGAGACGTACAAATCGAGGGGCACTTAACCATCGGACGATGTGTCCGCTCCAAGGTAGGCTGCCCGAGCCCTTCTCACCAACAGCCATAAGCTGCGATGACATCCTACAAGTGACCCTCGAATACCTGTCAAGAGCAGACCGAGCGCACGGGGGCGAGGTTTTGTAGCTGCCGCTACATTCCCTGAAGAAAATTTCAGGCGACAGCCCGTGCCTGGATTTCTTCGAGCACTTTCTTGATGTGCATGACCTGCGCCATCGGGAATACCGCCGTCGGCCCCTGCGCATTGATATCGGTGAAGGGCGCCTCGAACAGCCGCTCCGGCGGCACCACGCCGTTCTGCGTGAGTTCCTCGATGACCAGCTCGATGAACTCAATCTGCTCCGGGGTCAGCTTGCTGCCGTTCACCAGCTCGCTGAAGGCCTGCATCGCCGCTTCGCGGTCGAGCCCCACCAAGGAACGAACGAATAGGCCCAGGCCAGCGCTCTTCACTTCGGCCAGCAGCGACTGCGTGCCGCCAGCCTGTACGAGCATCTTCTCCAGCTCTTCGAGGTCTGTGGCCGTCAGCGCCTGGTTCCGCCGCAGGCGCTGCAGCGCCAAGTGGGACTCGTGCTCATTGAGGAAGGCCCGCGCCTTCTCCTTGAACTTGGCCATGTTGAGACCCGCGGCGACCTGTGGCAGGTCAACGACCACGCCCTCGCCAACCTCGTCCTCAAAGTCGGTGTAGACGACCTTCTTTTGGCCCTTGGGCAACAACTTCACCAGGGCGCGCAGGCGCTTGCGGGCCGTCTCGAGCATGGCGACGGTGACGTCCTCCCACCACTCGTCGCTCGCCACGGCGTGGATGAGCAAGGCTTCGGCCTTGATGGCAGGGATTGCCATCTCGTCTTCAAGCTTCTCGGCGAGGCCCTGTATCTTTTGGCGAAGGCCCGCAAAGTCAGGCCGCGCCTGCAGGATGGACAGCTGGGCCCGGAGCACCAGCATATCGAAGCGCTTGGCCTCTTCGTCCTCGTCGGTGAGCTGCGAAGGCAAGCCGGCCACACGGTGGGCCAGGGTGTCGTAATCGTCAGCCGCCAGTGACTTCCAGGCATCGGGCTTTGCGTAGCGCTCGACGAACTGCCGTTGAGGCCGGACGACGAAGTTATCGACGTTCATGTTGGCAACGCGCTCGTACAACAGCGTCGCGGTGCCCTCGCGCATCTCCGCCAGCGTCGGGTGACCGCCATAGGGCCGCGGGGGCGACTCCTGGGTTCCCTGGCCTTGCTTGGCTTGTTTGTCGAGTTCGCCGATGAGGTCCAGCCGCGCCTTGAACAGCCGGGTAGACAGCGACTCGGCCGTCGCGCCTTCGCCGCCAGCCGGGTTCTGGCTGAAGAACTCCAAGTTCTGGCAGAAGTCGAAGACGAAGAAGTTCTGTTTGTGCTCGCCAGGGCCGAACAGGTCCTTGCACAGGCGGGTGCCGCGGCCCAGCATCTGCCAGAACTTGGTCTTCGAGCGCACCAGCTTGAAGAAGACCAGGTTGACGACCTCCGGCACGTCGATGCCGGTGTCGAGCATGTCCACCGAGATGGCGATGTGCGGCATCTTCTCCTTCTTGGAGAAGTCGTCGATGATGCTCTGCGCGTACTCGGTCTTGTACGTTACCACCCGGGCGAAGTGCCCCTTGTGCTCCGGGTAGTTGGCGTTGAAGCGCTGCTCGATGAACTCCGCGTGCGGGTTGTTCTTCGCAAAGATGATGGTCTTGCCCAAGCGGTCACCACCCGCAACACGCTGGCCCTTGGTCATCAAGACCTCGAGCACCTTGTCCACGGTGTCCACGTTGAAGAGCCACTTGTTGACCTCTTCAGCACTGACCTCCTCGGGCGTGGTGCCGTCCTCGTTCCAGTCGAGTTCGTCCCACTTCGCCTTCTCCTCGTCGCTGAGCTCTGCGTACTTGATGCCCTCGCGCTGAAATTTCAGCGGCACCGAGATGGCCACCGGCGGCACGAGATGGCCATCGGCCACGGCTTGGTCCAGGTCATAGGCATCGGTCGGAACGCCGGTCTCCAGCTGGAACAGCCCGTAGGTGTTCTTGTCGACCTCGTCCTTGGGCGTGGCCGTCAGCCCGACCAGCAGGGAGTCGAAGTACTGGAAGATGGCGCCGTACTTTTGGTAGACCGAGCGGTGCGCCTCGTCGATGACGATGAGGTCGAAGTGCCCGACGCCGAAACGCCGCTGCCCGTCGTGCGTCTCGTCGATGAGACCCATCATGGTCGGGTAGGTCGAGACGAACACCCGGCCCTCGGTCGCCTTGTCGGTGA
Source organism: Rubrivivax sp. JA1026 (assembly GCF_011065555.1). Taxonomy (NCBI): domain Bacteria; kingdom Pseudomonadati; phylum Pseudomonadota; class Betaproteobacteria; order Burkholderiales; family Sphaerotilaceae; genus Rubrivivax; species Rubrivivax sp. JA1026. The sequence goes on along the minus strand of NZ_JAALCQ010000002.1, from coordinate 64,878 downwards.
CCAGATTCACCGGCGCTGAGTCGGGCAGGTGGGTCTTGAAGGCATTGACCGCCTGGTTGACCAGCGCCACGCGGTCGGCCAGGAACAACACGCGCTTGGCCCAGTTGCAGCGCATCAGCAGGTCCACCAGCGCGATGACGGTGCGGGTCTTGCCGCTCCCCGTGGCCATGACGAGCAGAGCCTTGCGCTGTCGTTCCACCTCAAAGGTGGCACCCACGCGGCGAACGGCACGGGTCTGGTAGTAGCGCTCGACGATTTCGCCGTTGATGACGGCATCGGCCAGCGGCTTGCGAGAGCTTCGCCGCTGCATCAGCAGCATCAGCTCGTCCTTCTTGTAGAAGCCCTGGACGGCTCGCGGGGGATGGTTCAGGTCATCCCACATCCAGTGCTCGTAGCCGTTGGAGTAGCAGATGACCGGGCGCTGCCCGTACTGCTGCTCCAGGCAATCGGCGTACAGCTTGGCCTGCTGCTGGCCCACCATTGGGCTCTTGGTCGTGCGCTTGGCCTCCACCAACATCAGCGGCTTGCCATCGTCGCCCCACAGCACGTAGTCGACGAAGCCCTTGCCCTCGCCGTTGGGCATGCCGGCGACCTCGACCTCGAAGTTCTTGACCGGGTTCAGCTCCCAGCCCGCTTCGCGCAGCAGCAGGTCGATGAAGGCCTTGCGGGTCTCGGCCTCGGAGTAGTCGTGCGTGTCGGGGACGGCGCTGTTCGCCTTCTTCGCCGCCGCGACTTCTTCCTGGAGCTTCTGCAGCTCGGCGTTCAACGCTGCATGCCGCGCCAATACTTCGGAGAGCTTGGTGTCCTTCTCTCGCAGCTGCTCGCCGAGTTTTTTCAGCTGTTCGGCCGACTGGGCGGTAGCCACACCCTCTGCCGGCTTAGGCAGCAGCTCCGACTTGAAGGCAAGGCCGGGGTCAGGACGCGCCGTGCGGCCATAGGTGCGGGCCAGCCAGAAGCAGAAGTGGAACAGCTCGCGCGTCGCTGACAGCGCATCCGTCGACGCGACTTTCTTGGTGCTGTGAACCGCCAGGTTCCCCAGGTCTTTGACCAGCCGCGCCTTCGTGAAGAGCGGGTCGCCTACGAGGGTGCGGAACGACGGCTCGTGAATGAGGGCGCTGAGGTTGTCCTGGTACGGCAGCTTCAGCGCCTTGTCGTGGGTGTAGAGCCAGGACACCGCCAACTCCAGGGCCCGGCGCGCGTAGAAGCAGCTGCTGCGCGCGTCGGCATGGGCATGTTGCTCGGCCTTGCTGGCCGCTTCGAACACCAGCCCCCACTCGGCCTGGAGAAAGGCGAAGTTGCTCATGTCCCTGATTTTTCTTTGATGAAGGCGTTCATGCGGTCGGCCAGTGCCTGGCGCCGCGCGGTCAAGAAGTCACGGTAACGGTCGGTGCTCCACAGCGTTTCGTCCACGGGCACGCACTGGCTCTGCAGGGCGTCCTCACCTTGCTTGGCCACTACCTCGCGCAAGTAGTTCACCGCCTCCTTGTTACTAATGCGGCGGTTGGTCTGGCCGGTGATGAAGGCCATGTTGGCGATTTCGTTGATTTCGCCGGGCTCGTAGCCGCGCTCCTTCAACAGCGACTTCGGAATCACGTGGTGCCACTGGATGAAGTGCAGCTTGCCCTGGTGCGTGAGCGACAGGCCCAGGCCGCTGTACCAGTCCTTGGCACCCTGGGCCTTGAGGGCCAGGTAGGCCAGCGAGAACAGCGGGCTGCCCACGCCACGGCCTGCCAAGTCGCCGGGTTCCACGTGCAGACGGCCGAACTGGCGCTTGACCGGCTCCATCAGCGCCGCCACGTTGCCGCTGCGGAAGATGATGGCCAAGTCCTCGTTGAGCAGGGTCTCGGTCGAACCGCGCGAGTAGCGGCCCCGGGCGTTAGCCACCAGCAGCCAGTGCAGCAGTTGCCGCTGCTCTTCAGCGGTGAGCTTGTTGTCCTTCGCCCGGCTCAGCGCCGCCAGGGCATGCAGGAACATGGGCGAGGACAGCAGCGACTCGTCCTCGATGCCTGCGTTGCTGCGCAGGAAGTTGATGGCAAAGCGCAGGCCCTCTTGCGCCTGGGCCCAGCCCTCCTTCAGCTTTTCCACCGGCGTGCTGGCCACGCTGCGGAACAAGCACTGCTGCGTGGCAAACACGACGATGGAGCGCACCAGGTGGCCCAGGTCGATGGTGAAGTAGCTTTTCTCGCACTCCTCCTGGAAGACTTCCAGCTCCTTGAGCAAGTTGGGCCAGCGCGAGGTCATCTGCGCCAGGGCCAGGTCGGAGGACTTCAGCTTCGCACCCAGCGAGTTCACGCGCACGAAGATTTCGGTAACCTCCTCGTAGCTCATGCTGCGCTCCAGCACGTGTACGACGTAGGTGTACTTCTTTATGTCGCGAAGCCTTTGAAGTCGCTCCGAGTAACGCTTGTAGCGAGGGTCCTTCAGAGACTCGATGCCTGCCTTCTCAAGCAAGGCTCCGTTGTCGTCCGTACGGAAGACTTCGGTAACCGACACCCAGTTGGGTAGCGACGCGAGGTTCTTGCTCGCCACCACGAAGGTGCGGCGGTTCAGTTTCTCCTGCAGGCCCTGTTCGTTGTCGTCACCTTCGTCGGCGCCTTCAGCGTCATCGCCCAGCTCGTCGTCCGCCGCCACAGGCGAGTCTTCGTCGCTGGTGACTTCGGTGTCGTCGGTGGGCGGGCCGTCCGGGTGGTCCAGGTTGAACAGAATGTCGATGGGGCGCTTGCGGCCCCGCACCTGCACCAACTCGCCGCCCAGCACCGCCGTCAGCGAGGTCAGGCGCTGCTGGCCGTCCAGCAGTAGCTTGCGGCCTGCGAAGGCGGTGGTCTCCTGCGCGATGGCGAAGTCACGCGTCGGCACCGGCTCATCCGTCTCCCACATCAGGATGGAGCCGCTGGGGTAGCCCCGATACAGGGAGTCCAGCAGGTCCCGCACCCGGGTAGCGCGCCAAACGTAGTGACGCTGGATTTCGGGCAAGCGCAGCTCGCCGCGCTTGTACATGTCGACGAGGGTGCCGATGGGGATGTTCTGCTGCTGCACTCAAAGGTCTCCCTGAAACGCACGGTGTTGCAGCGACTCGAACAACGTCGCGTTCGCCTGAAGTGCTTTGTGCTGCGTCTGCTGAAGCTTCTCAACTTCGGACAGTCGCCTAGAAAACTCCATTTGCAGGCTTCGTGGTGGCACAGGTATTGAGAGCTTCTCGAAGCTGGACTTCTTCAGTATTGGGACCGTTGTTGAGGCCCCAAGCGCCGCCATGGTTGCCTTGAAGAAACGAAGCACCGCAAGACCGAAGCGGTCATCTATCAGGTCTCGCCGCCATTCGACGGCATTGAGCTGCTGGTTGAATGCGCTTCTGGTCGAGGCCATGCTCACTTTTCCAATTGTTCCAATGCAACAAACAAGGGCAGCTCCTGCTCTGACAGTTCCGACTTGTTGCGCACCAGCTTCGCTCAACCACCTCTTGACGGCCTGGCCACTTTCGAGGTCGCCTGGGGTAACGAAGGGGATATCCCCCCCAAACATTCCCTCCTTGGCGCTTGGCGGTGTGCCACCAGTGGAAACAGCGCCTAGCTCCTTGAGCATTCGTTGCGGCCACCCCTTCGGATTGCTGAGGGGCTCCCCAAACATCTCGACAAAAATCGACTGCACGAGGCGGTCGAGTTCGGCCAAGGCCTCCCGGCGCTTGGTGCGCAGGACGTCGGCTTTGTCGAGGATGGCGGCAATGCGGCGTTGTTCGGCGAGGGGGGGAATAGGGATTCGCTCCTCTCGCAAGTCACCAGCAGAAAGATGCTTGACCGTCACGAACGGAGTCGCATCCTCAATCCTCCGCAGCGCTATCGGCAGATAGTGAAAGAGGTAGGCCTCGTCGACTAACGAGGTACGAGCGGTAACCTTACAGACGCGCTGGTTGAGAAGCGCTCGGCCCCCGCGCCACTTGGCTGCGTTGAAGTTGCCGTCCATCCCAATGAGGATGTCGCCGTCACGCACTACGAACTGCTCTGTATACGGGCCGGTGTAGTAGGTGTCCGTGTATCCGCGCACAACGTCTCGAATTCTGACAACAGGCAACCCATCACTGTCGTTGAAGAACTCTGACTTGAACGCGAACCCCGAAAGAACATCGACAACGTCGCCGAGTTTGAGGAAAGTCGGAGTCACTTCAGCATCCCCTCCAGTTCCGCCATCCCTGACTGAATCTCCGCCTCCAAGGCCTTTAGCTTGCCGAGAATGGCCAGCGGCGACTCATGCTCCACCGCCTCGTGCACCACTTCCTTGTAGCGGTTGAGACTCAGGTCATAGCCCTGGGCCGCAATGTCGGACTTGGGCACGCAGAAGCTCTGCGCGGTGCGCGGTCGGCTCTTCTCGTTGCCGCTGCGCTGCGCCCAGCGCGCCAGTGCATCGGGCAGGTTGTTCTTAGCGTGCTCCGCCTCGGTCAGCGCTGAGGCCGGTGTCGGACCGAGCTTGGCCTCGTCCAGCAGCGGCTGCCGCTTGTCGTCCAGGCTCCAGCCGTCGGCCTGCATGTCGTAGAACCACACGTGCTCGGTGCCGCCCGAGTTGGTCTTGGTGAACAGCAGGATGGCGGTGGACACGCCCGCGTAGGGCTTGAAGGCGCCGGCCGGTAGCGAGACCACGCCGTCCAGCCTGTGGTCCTCCACCAGCGTGCGGCGCAACTCCTTGTGCGCCTTGCTGCTGCCAAACAGCACGCCATCGGGAACCACCACCGCTGCGCGGCCGCCAGGCTTCAACAGCCGCAGGAACAGCGCCAGGAACAGCAGCTCGGTCTTCTTCGTCTTGACGATGGCCAGCAGGTCCTTGGCCGTGTTCTCGTAGTCCAAGCTGCCGGCAAAGGGCGGGTTGGCCAGGATGAGGCTGTACTTCTCCTCGTCGCCTGCATGCTCCTCGCTGAGCGAGTCCTTGTAGCGAATGTCCGGCCCGTCCACACCGTGCAGCGCCATGTTCATGCTGCCGATGCGCAGCATGGTGTTGTCGAAGTCGTAGCCGTGGAACATGCCTAGGTGGAAGTGCGCTCGGGCGGCAGCGTCACGGAACAACTGTGGGTGCTGCTCCCGCAGGTACTCCCCGGCGGCGACCAGGAAGCCACAGGTGCCACTGGCCGGGTCGCAAATGACGTCCTTGGGCGTGGGCTGCGTCATCGCCACCATCAGCTTGATGATGTGGCGCGGCGTGCGGAACTGGCCGTTCTGGCCCGCGGCGGCAATCTTGCCGAGCATGTACTCGTAGAGGTCACCTTTGGTATCGCGGTCCTCCATCGGCACGTGGTCCAGCATGTCCACCACCTTGGCCAGCAGACCTGGCGTGGGGATGGTGAACCGGGCGTCCTTCATGTGCTGTGCGTAGCTGCTGCCCTCATTGCCCAGGCTGCGGATGAAGGGGAATACGTGCTCGCTCACCACCTTGTACATCTCGGCCGGTGCGAAGTTCTTGAAGCGCGACCAGCGCAGTTCCTGGTGGTCGCGACCCCTTTCGTCCGCGCCCGCCGGGAAGACCCGGTTCTCGATGGGCTTGCCCAGCATCAGGGCCTTGTTTTCCTCCAGCGTGTGCGCGTCGTCCAGGCGGCGGATGAACAGGAGGTAGGTAATTTGTTCGAGCACCTCCATCGGATTGGAGATACCGCCGGACCAGAAGGCGTTCCAGATGGCATCGACTTGGGAGCGGAGTTCGCCGGTGAGCATTTGTTTTCAGTCTCTTGTTGTTAGGTGCGATGTGTAGCCCTGCAGGCAGCCCTACGGCGCAGGCTGCGGCTCTGCAGGTCGTCCAAAGTAGGCCATGCACACAGCCTCTTGGAAAGCTGGTGGCAGCTGGCCGCGAGCATGAAGGTCTTCGACGGTGCACACCGCCACGTAGGGCTTGCTCTGCCCCTTGTGGGCAACATAGCCAAGAAGACCCTCCAGGTCATTGGGCCCGACTTGGTGAATCCTGTATGGCTCACCAGCCGGCATGAGAGCGGCTATCGGTGCGTTGTCGGCGGCCGCCGCTGGGTTGTTCCCATCGGCGTCGTGTACGACTCGGTAGGGAATTTGGAATGCGTTGAGCACCCGTTGGAAGGGCGGGATGTTCTTCTTGCCGTTGCAGTCCACCAGAGTGACTTCGCGGCGCAGTCGCTTGTGCCGTTGAAACAGGCCCATCAAGTCCGCGCCGCGCTCGAAGGCCGCGATGGCACTGCCTTCCTCGAGCAGCACGACGCTCTTGGCAAAGAACAGCTCGTTCACCGTTGGATGAAAGCGAGCAACCGTCTGCAGCCGAGCCTTCTCCACCTGGTGGGCTGGCCCCGCAAACAAGTCTTGCGTGACCTGGTGTGCTGCCGAGTCGCCGTTCGCCGTCTTGAACATCCGCACGATGGCGCGGTGGTTGCCCGCGATATCGAGGAAGACCGGGGAGTGCGTGCAGCACGCCACCTGCGTACTGGGATGAGCCGCTAGCTTGTGCAGTACGTCCCGCATGAGCCGCTCCATCTGCGGATGGAGGTAGAGCTCGGGCTCTTCAATCAGCAGGACTGTGGCGCGCTGGGGCACCGGCTGCTGGCCAGCGGCCGCCTGCGCTTGGGCGTCTGCGAGTAGCTGCAGCAGCGTAATGACAAGCGTCCGCTGCAACCCGTGACCTTGGTGCCCCACCTCAGTATCGATACCTGCATGCTCGTCACGAATGACGAGCGAGGTCGAGGGCAGCACCATGGTCCGAAGCTCCGGAGCTTCCGTCCGAATTCGAGCTTTGCCGCCAACGACCTCGTTCAGGCTCGTGTTGATGCGGTCCTGCAGGTCTCTGACCTCTTGGGCCTGTTGTCCAGGGTTAGCGTCGTCAGGGCGAAAGAGCGCCAAGACTTTGTCGACGGCAGCTTGGAGGTCAGCCATCTCCTGACGCCGGGCCAGGCTCCTTTCGACGATGAGGTTGACCAGCTTCCCGTAGGTCGACGCGTCCTTGGCGTTGGTCTCATCGCTGGCCTCTTGGACGGCCTTGACGAAGATGGGCCGCGGGAGGATGGAGTTGGCGTTACTCTTCCAGTTGCCACCACCGCCGGGGTTCGGAACCCAGTCGGGTGCGTCTTGAATCACCAAGTCCGGCCGCTGCTGGCGAATGGCTTCACGCAGAGCTTCCTTCAACGCCGCATTCGGACGAGCAGGCCGGTTCTGCAGAGCCTCAATCAGTGGCTGAATTTCTGGCGGGAACGTAGCCCAGGTCGCATCGTTCTCGGGCCAGCCAGCAATGCGCTCGGTACTCGAAAACGAGTAGAGCTGCTCCTTCCACCCACCGGCCTCTCCCTCCTCCCCGGGCTCGAACCAGTAGCGCTTCTTCAGTATCCAGAAGTCGCCGTTCATGCGGCCGCGAACAGCAACCTGCGCCTTCTCGTCTTCAGTCAGACTGTCGAAGTGACCGACGAGCTCAATGGCGTTGGCAGCATCCGTCTGGTGCCGCCTGAAGAGCGATGGGTCCTTGATGGCGCTGCCGCTCAGAAATGCAGCAATCGCTGACAGGATGGTGGACTTGCCCGCGTTGTTCTCGCCGATGAGGACAAGAATGTCTTCCCACTCCAGGGAAGCTCGGGCAATGCACTTGTAGTTCGTGACCTCGAATCGACGCAGACGCAACTTGACCTCCCAGTCTCCTCTTTCCGCGAACCGGCCCGTGCCGCACTTGACCGCCAGTAAGCCGGCAAGTCGATTACTCGAAGGTCAGATAAATGCGACGAGGCGCTGCGTCAGAGTGTCTGCGGTCAATGGTATCCGCGGCACTTGCGGCACACCATGTCACCCGAAAGTATTGGGGGCCAAGCTACCAACCTGCTACGCGAGCGATTGAACGAGCTCAGTGCAATGCAGGGTAAGCGAAGCCCAAGACCAGGTTCAAAACGCCCCGCACGTCATCCGGGGTTGCCGTACCGGCCGGCATGGCAACCATCAGTGTCGGTCGTCCACAGAAGGTGACCCGCGGGTCGGCTACGACGCCAAACTGGACCATCTGACCCACCGACAAGGACTGGAGTCTCGGCAGCAGGCTGCGGCGTAGTCGCCCGATGCCTACAACAAGCGTCACACGTCGATATTCCCTGCCCTCAACGCATTGCTCTCGATGAACTCGCGCCGCGGTTCCACCTCGTCGCCCATCAGCATCGTGAAGACGCGGTCGGCCTCGATGGCGTCCTCGATCTGCACGCGCAGCAGGCGGCGGACGTTGGGGTCCATCGTCGTTTCCCACAGCTGCTCGGGGTTCATCTCGCCCAGGCCCTTGTAACGCTGGCGGGCGACGGCGCCTTCGGCCTGGACCATCAGCCAGTCCATCGCGGCGCGGAAGTCGGCGACCTTCTGTTCCTTCTGCTTCTCGCCCTCGCCGCGGCGCACCACGGCTTCCTCGCCGAGCAGGCCCTTGAAGGTGCGGCCGGCCTCGGCCAGCGCGGCGTAGTCGGCGCCGTGCAGGAACTCCTGCGTGATGACGCTGGTCTTGACGTTGCCGTGGTGGCGGCGGCCGATGCGCAGCAGCGGCTTGTCGGTGCGCGGGTCGACGTGGAACTCCACCGTCGCGTCCTTCAGCGCCGCCTGCAGCGCCGCGGCGCTGGCCTGTGCGGCCTCGGCGCTGTCGACGTCCAGCTCCAGCCCGTTGGCGATGGCGCGCAGCGCGTCCAGGTCCATCCAGTTGCCCAGGCGCTGCACGACGTTGTTGGCGACGATGTACTTGCGCGCCAGCTGCTCCAGCGCCTCGCCCTGCAGCGCCGCTCGGCCGCCTTCGGCCAGGCCGTCGGGCAGCACGGTGGCGCCGTCCAGCGCCACCTTCAGCAGGAAGGCGTCGAGCTCCTGCCCGTCCTTCAGGTACTGCTCGTGCTTGCCCTGCTTCACCTTGTACAGCGGCGGCTGGGCGATGTAGATGTAGCCGCGCTCCACCAGCTCGTGCATCTGGCGGTAGAAGAAGGTCAGCAGCAGCGTGCGGATGTGGGCGCCGTCGACGTCGGCGTCGGTCATCACGATGATGCGGTGGTAGCGCAGCTTGTCGACGTTGAAGTCCTCGGGCCCGATGCCGGTGCCCAGCGCGGTGATCAGCGTGACGATGGCGTCGCTGGACAGCAGCTTCTCGTAGCGCGCCTTCTCGACGTTCAGGATCTTGCCGCGCAGCGGCAGGATCGCCTGGAACTTGCGGTCGCGGCCCTGCTTGGCGCTGCCGCCGGCGGAGTCGCCCTCCACCAGGTACAGCTCGCACAGCGCCGGGTCCTTCTCCTGGCAGTCGGCCAGCTTGCCCGGCAGGCCGATGCCGTCGAGCACGCCCTTGCGGCGCGTCATCTCGCGTGCCTTGCGCGCGGCTTCGCGGGCGCGCGCGGCGTCGACGATCTTGCCGCAGATGATCTTGGCGTCGTTCGGGTTCTCCAGCAGCCAGTCGGTCAGCAGCCGGCCGACGATGTCCTCGACCGGCGCGCGCACCTCGCTGGAGACGAGCTTGTCCTTGGTCTGGCTGGAGAACTTGGGCTCCGGCACCTTGACGCTGACGACGCAGGCCAGGCCTTCGCGCATGTCGTCGCCGGCGACCTCGACCTTGGCCTTCTTGGCCAGCTCGTTGTCCTCGATGTACTTGTTGATGACGCGTGTCATCGCCGCGCGCAGCCCGGTCAGGTGGGTGCCGCCGTCACGCTGCGGGATGTTGTTGGTGAAGCAGAGGACGCTCTCGCTGTAGCTGTCGTTCCACTGCATCGCCACTTCGACGCCGATCGTCGTGCCCTGCTCGCTGGCCTTCTCGCCCATCGCGTGGAAGACGTTCGGGTGCAGGACCTTCTTACCCTGGTTGATGAACTCGACGAAGCCCTTCACGCCGCCGGCGAAGGCGAAGTTGTCCTCCTTCGCGTTGCGCTCGTCGACGAGGCGGATCTTGACGCCGTTGTTCAGGAACGAGAGCTCGCGCAGGCGCTTGGCCAGCACGTCGTAGTGGAAGTCGACGTGGCTGAAGATCTCGTCGTCGGGCAGGAAGTGGACTTCGGTGCCGCGCTTGTCGGTGTCGCCGACGATCTTCATCGGGCTGGTCTCGACACCGTCTCGGACCTCGATGACGCGGTCCTGCGTGACGCCGCGCTTGAACTCGACACGATGCACCTTGCCGTCGCGGCGCACCGTCAGGCGCAGCCACTTGGACAGCGCGTTGACGCACGAGACGCCGACGCCGTGCAGGCCGCCCGAGACCTTGTAGCTGTTCTGGTTGAACTTGCCGCCGGCGTGCAGCTCGGTCAACGCGATCTCGGCGGCCGAGCGCCGGGGCTCGTGCTTGTCGTCCATCTTGACGCCGGTCGGGATGCCGCGGCCGTTGTCGGTGACGCTGATCGAGTTGTCGCTGTGGATCGTGACGACGATGTCGTCGCAGTAGCCGGCCAGCGCCTCGTCGATCGAGTTGTCGACGACTTCGAAGACCAGGTGATGCAGGCCGGTGCCGTCGGAGGTGTCGCCGATGTACATGCCCGGCCGCTTGCGCACCGCCTCCAGGCCTTCGAGGATCTGGATGCTGCTGGCGCCGTAGTCGTTCGGCGGGGTTTGGTTCGAATCGCTCATGGGCGCTTTCGCAAGACGGCCCGCACTGCTCGGGCCATCATCAAGTCAGAACCCCCCGCTAGGCGGGGGCAGGGGGGTGCTCAGGGAAAGGCATGAAATGCCGATGCCGCGACTGAGCGCCGACAGGCGCTCAGATGCGCATCGGCATCACGACGTACTTGAAGCCCGTCTGCTCGGGCACGGTGAACAGCGCGCTGGCGTTGGTGTCCTGCAGCTCGATCTTCACCATCTCCTGCTGCATGTTGGCCAGCACGTCGATGAGGTAGGTGACGTTGAAGCCGATCTCGATCGCATCGCCGGTGTAGTCGATCTCGAGTTCTTCCTTGGCCTCTTCCTGCTCGGCGTTGGACGACGCGATGCGCAGCACGCCGGGCTCGAGGTTCAGGCGCACGCCCTTGAACTTCTCGCTCGTCAGGATGGCGGCACGCTGCAGGCTGCCCAGCAGCGCGGCGCGGCCGACGACGAGCGCGTTCTTGTGGTTGCGCGGGATGACGCGGTTGTAGTCGGGGAACTTGCCCTCGACGAGCTTGGTGACGAACTCCAGCCCCGAGAACGCGAACTTGGCCTGGTTGCCGGCGAAGCGCATCTCGATCGGCGTCTCCTCGTCCTTCAGCAGGCGCTGCAGCTCGAGCACGGTCTTGCGCGGCAGGATGACTTCCTGGCGGTTGGGCACGTCGGTCTCCAGCGTGCCCTGGGCCAGCGCCAGGCGGTGGCCGTCGGTGGCCACCAGCGTCAGCGTCTTGCCTTCGGCGATGAACAGGATGCCGTTGAGGTAGTAGCGGATGTCGTGCACCGCCATCGAGAAGTGCACCTGGTTGATCAGCTGGCGCAGCGTCTTCTGCGGCACGCTGAAGGTGGGGCCGAAGTCGACCGCCTCGTTGACCAGCGGGAAGTCGTCGGCCGGCAGCGACTGCAGCGTGAAGCGGCTCTTGCCGCCGGCCAGCGTCAGCTTGTTCTGCGCCGACGACAGCGTCACGGTCTGCTCGGCCGGCAGCGCGCGCAGGATGTCGATCAGCTTGCGCGCGCCCACCGTCGTCGCGAAGTGCCCTTCGTCGCCGCCGAGCTCGGCGCTGGTGCGCACCTGGATCTCCAGGTCGCTGGTCGTCAGCTCCACGACCGGGCCGTTCTTGCGCAGCAGCACGTTGGCCAGGATCGGCAGCGTGTGCCGCCGCTCGACGATGCCGGCCACCGACTGCAGGGCCTCGAGCAACTTTTCCTGGGCGGCCTTCAGAACAATCATGTCTTCCTCTTTAACTTGGTGGTCGTAGTAGGCGACGGCAACTTCTGGGGACAACGCTATTTTCCGCCTTTCCGACAACGCTTTAGCAGGTGGGCAGCGTTGTGGGTCACGACGTGGTTCTGGCGGTGCGTTTTCTGGACAACTTGCCGGGCGCCGGCGACGGCGGGGACAAGTTCACGGTTGTTCCGGAGTTTTCCCCAGGCCTGCACAGCCTTCGGTGACGGCCGTCAGCCCTTCAGGGTCTGCTCGAGCACGTGCAGCTGCTGGTTCAGTTCGCTGTTGCGCTGGCGCTCGTCGGCGATCTTGCGCACCGCGTGCAGCACCGTCGTGTGGTCACGGCCGCCGAAGAGCTCGCCGATCTCGGGCAGGCTCTTCTTGGTCATGTCCTTGGCCAGGTACATCGCGATCTGGCGCGGCCGCGCGATCGAGGCCGGGCGCTTCTTCGAGTACATGTCGGCGACCTTGATCTTGTAGAAGTCGGCCACCGTCTTCTGGATGTTCTCGACGCTGATCTGGCGGTTCTGGATCGACAGCAGGTCCTTCAGCGCGTCGCGCGTCAGCGCGATGTTGATGTCCTTCTGGCTGAAGCGGCTGTAGGCCAGCACCTTGCGCAGCGCGCCCTCGAGCTCGCGCACGTTGGCGCGCACGTTCTTGGCGATGAAGAAGGCGACGTCCTCGGGCATCTCGGCGCCTTCGGCCAGCGCCTTCTTGATCAGGATGGCCACGCGCATCTCGAGCTCGGGCGGCTCGATGGCCACCGTCAGCCCGGCGTCGAAGCGGCTGGTCAGCCGCTCGTCGATGTCCACCAGCCCCTTCGGGTAGGTGTCGCTGGTCATGATGATGTGCGCGCGCTTGGCCAGCAGCGCCTCGAAGGTGTTGAAGAACTCCTCCTGCGTGCGGTCCTTGCCGGCGAAGAACTGCACGTCGTCGATCAGCAGCAGGTCCAGCGAGTGGTACTTGGCCTTCAGCTCGTCGAAGGTCTTGCGCTGGTAGTTCTTGACGACGTCGCTGATGAACTGCTCGGCGTGCAGGTAGAGCACGCGGGCGTCCGGGCGGTCCTTCAGCAGCGCGTTGCCGACGGCGTGCACCAGGTGGGTCTTGCCCAGGCCGACACCGCCGTAGATGAACAGCGGGTTGTACATCTGGCCCGGCGCGCCGGCGACGTGCAGCGCCGCGGTGCGCGCCATCTGGTTGGCGCGGCCCGGCACCAGCGTGTCGAAGGTCAGCGACGGGTTCAGCTTGTGGCGGTTGGACGCCGGGGCCGGCGCCGTGGCGATCGCCGCGGCCGCGGCGGCAGCGGCCGGCGCCGCCATCGGCGCGGGCACCGTCGCGTGGGCGTAGCCGTTGCTGGCGCGCAGCGGCGCGGGCGTCGGCGTCTCGGCGCGCGGTGCCAGCGTCAGCTCCAGGCGCACCGGCTTGCCCGCCAGGTCACTGAGCACCGACTCGATGCGGCCGGCGTACTGGGCGCGGATCCAGTCGAGCTTGAAGCGGTTGGGCACCCGCACCGACACGATCGCGGCGTCCGCCTCGTCCCGGCTGAGCTGGGCCGGCGGCAGCGGCCGGATCCAGGTGTTGAACTGATGTTCGGGCAGTTCGGTCGCGAGGCGCTCGCAACCGCGCTGCCAGAGGTCTACGGTCATTGTGGAAATCTTGTCATGCAAGGGGCGCATTCTACGTGCCGACGGCGCCACTTCAACCCAGTTATCCACAGATCGCCGTCGGGCGGTGTCGCGCCATCCCTTGGAGCACAACCTGGGGACATCCGATCTAACTGATTGACGCGACACGCTTTTCTTGCTGTAATCGAGGGTTTTCCGAATTTCTCACCCAGGGTAAGAGAGAGTTCTCCACCATGAAGCGCACCTACCAGCCGTCCAAGATCCGCCGTGCCCGCACCCACGGCTTTCTCGTGCGCATGAAGACGCGTGGCGGCCGTGCCGTCATCAACGCGCGTCGCGCCAAGGGCCGCAAGCGCCTCGCCGTCTAAGGTGAGACGGGCCGCTCTGGCCCGGCACGTCGACGTGCCGCGCGCCGGCTTCATGCGGCCCGAACCGCCTGTCGAGGCTCCGCGCAGCGTCCGGTCCGCCCGCTCGTGCAACCGAACGTGAAGCCGATCGTGCAGAAGGCCGACTTCGAGCGCGTGCTCGCGACGCCCAGCCGATCGCGAAGCGCTCACTTCGCCGTTCACCACGTGAGCGGTGGGCCTTGTGCGTCCCGCTGGCAGCGGCTGCACACCGCGGAATCAAAGTTGTCCACAGGCGACGCACATGCTGGTGCGCAGCCTGTGGATGACTCGGCGCGGCCGGCTCCCGAAGGGTGCTGGCTCGGCAGCGTCGTGCCCAAGCGGCACGCTCGCCGTTCGGTCACGCGCGTGCTGCTCAAGCGCCAGATCCGCGCCGCGATGGCGCGGCACGCCGACGTCCTGCCGCCCGGCCTGTGGGTGGTGCGCCTGCGCGCGCCCTTCGCTGTGGCGCAGTTCCCGTCGGCGGCGTCCGACGCGCTGCGCCAGGCCGCACGCGCCGAGCTCGAGCAGCTCTTCGGCCGCGCGCGGCGCAGCTGAGATGGTCGCCGAGCTCGTGCACCTGCCGCGGCACCTGCTGGTGCTGCTGGTGCGCGGCTATCGCCTGCTGCTCAAGCCCTGGCTGGGCAACGCCTGCCGCTTCGAGCCCACTTGTTCCCAGTACGCGCTGGACGCGCTGGACCGCCATGGCGCCGCCCGCGGCAGCGCGCTGACGGTCTGGCGATTGCTGCGTTGCCATCCCTGGTGCGACGGCGGCTGCGATCCCGTGCCCGAGCGCTTTCCGAACCCCGCGCGGGGACTGTTCACCCGGCTCGTCCGCCCCGGTGCGGACGATGCCCAGTAGACCGAGCCTATGACCGACATCCGCCGCACCATCCTCTGGGTGGTCTTCGTCACCTCGCTGTTCCTGTTGTGGGACGCGTGGAACAAGCACAACGGCCAACCGTCGCTGTTCGGCGGCCCGGCCCGTCCGGCCGCGACGGCCGCGTCCGCGCCCGGCAGCGCCGCGTCCGCCGGCGTGCCGACGGCCTCCGCCGTGCAGACGCCGGCCGGCGCCGTGCCCCAGCCCGCGGCACCCGCCGGCGGCGAGCAGGTCGTCGTCACGACCGATCTCGTCAAGGCCACGTTCGACAGCATCGGCGGCCAGCTCGTGCGCCTGGAGCTGCTGAACTACCGCGATGCCAACCACCCGGACCAGAACGTGGTCCTGCTGGACCGTGTCGCCGCGCGCGAGTACGTCGCGCAGACCGGCCTGATCACCGGCCAGGCCGGCGTGGCGCTGCCGACACACCTGACGCCGATGACGGTCGCCCCGGGGGCGCGCACGCTGGCCGACGGCCAGGACTCGCTGACGCTGCGTTTCGAGACCGCGCCGCTGGACGGCCGCCGGCTGGTCAAGACCTACACCTTCAAGCGCGGCGACTACGCCGTCGGCGTGCGCCACGAGTTCGTCAACGAGGGCAGCACGCCGGTCACGCCGCAGCTGTACCTGCAGCTCGCGCGCGACGGCAACGCGCCCGAGGGCGAGTCGCACTTCTACTCGACCTTCACCGGGCCGGCGATGTTCACGTCGACCAGCAAGTACAAGAAGATCGACTTCAAGGACATCGCCAAGAACGACGCCGGCCACGACAAGACCGCCAACGACGGCTGGATCGCGATGGTCCAGCACTACTTCGCGTCGGCCTGGATCGTCAACGCCGAAGGCCAGCGCGAGTTCCGCACGGCCAAGATCGGCGACAACCTGTACACCATCGCGATGGTGCTGCCGATGGGCGAGGTCGCGCCCGGTGCCAGCAAGGCGCTGGAGTCGCAGCTCTTCGTCGGCCCGCAGCTCGAGACCTCGCTGGCCGCGCTGGCCCCGGGCCTCGAGTACCTGAAGGACTACGGCTGGCTGATGCCGCTGTCCAAGCCGCTGTTCTGGCTGCTCGACAAGCTGAACTCGGCGATCGGCAACTGGGGCTGGGCGATCGTCGCGCTCGTGGTGCTGCTGAAGATCGCCTTCTACTGGCTCAACGCCAGCGCCTACAAGTCGATGGCCAAGATGCGTGCCATCAACCCGCGTGTCATGGAGATGCGCGAGCGCTACAAGGACAAGCCGCAGCAGATGCAGCAGGAGATGATGCGCATCTACCGCGAAGAGAAGGTCAACCCGCTGGGCGGCTGCCTGCCGATCCTGATCCAGATGCCGTTCTTCATCGCGCTGTACTGGGTGCTGCTGTCCAGCGTCGAGATGCGCAACGCGCCGTGGATCGGCTGGATCACCGACCTGTCGGCCAAGGACCCGTGGTTCATCCTGCCGATCCTGATGACCGCCTCGTCGCTGGTCCAGGTGGCGCTGGGGGCCAAGCCGCCCGATCCGATGCAAGCCCGGCTGATGTGGTTCATGCCGCTGGCGTTCGGCGTCATGTTCTTCTTCTTCCCGGCCGGCCTGGTGCTGTACTGGCTGACGAACAACGTGCTGTCGATCGCGCAGCAGTGGTACATCAACAAGAAGCTCGGCGTGGCCTGACGGCCGGCTGAAGTGCGCCAGACCCGAAGCCCCCGCCGGCGCGAGCCGCGGGGGCTTCGCCCTTCTCGACGGAGACAATCGCCCGATGTCGCTCGCCCGATTGCGTGATCCCATCGCCGCCGTCGCCACCGCCGCCGGCCGCGGCGCGGTGGGCATCGTGCGCGCCTCCGGCCCCGATCTCGCGCCGCTGGTGCAGGCGCTGTTCGGGCGCGCGCTGGCACCGCGCGCAGCGACGCTGCTGCCCTTCACCGCCGCCGACGGCTCGGTGCTCGACCGCGGCCTGGCGATCCACTTCCCGGCGCCCAACTCCTACACCGGCGAGGACGTGCTCGAGCTGCAGGCCCACGGCGGCCCGGTGCTGCTGCAGTTGCTGCTGGCGCGTGTGCTCGAAGCCGGCGCCGGCATCGGCCTGCGGCTGGCGCGCGCCGGCGAGTTCACCGAACGCGCCTTCCTCAACGACAAGATCGACCTCGCCCAGGCCGAGGCCGTGGCCGACCTGATCGACGCCAGCACCGAGGCCGCCGCGCGTTCTGCGGCGCGTTCGCTGGACGGCGCGTTCTCGGCCGAGATCCACACGCTGGCCGGACGCATCGTCGAGCTGCGTGCGCTGGTCGAGGCGACGCTGGACTTCCCCGAGGAGGAGATCGACTTCCTCGAGAAGGCGCGGGCGCGCGAACGCCTGGACGCCATCGAAGCCGCGATCGGCGCCGCGCTGGCGCGCGCGCGCCAGGGCGCGCTGCTGCGCGAAGGCATGCGCGTCGTCATCGCCGGCCAGCCCAACGTCGGCAAGAGCTCGCTGCTCAACGCGCTGGCCGGTGCCGAGCTGGCGATCGTCACGCCGATCCCGGGCACGACACGCGACCGCGTTGCCGAGACGATCCAGATCGAGGGCGTGCCGCTGCATGTCGTCGACACCGCGGGCCTGCGCGAGCACGCCGCCGACGAGGTCGAGCGCATCGGCATCGGCCGCAGCTGGGAAGCCATCGCAGGCGCCGACGCCGTGCTCTTCGTGCACGACCTGACGCGCCGCGGCGACGCCGCCTACGAGGCTGCCGAAGCCGAGATCGCCACGCGCCTGCAGGGCGCCGACGTGCTGCACGTGCACAACAAGGCCGACGCCGCCGCCCAGGTGGCGGGCGACGGCGTCGTGCTGTCGGCCAAGGCCGGCACCGGGCTGGAGACGCTGCGCCGCGAGTTGCTGCGCCGAGCCGGCTGGCAGGCCCAGCCCGACGGCGTGTTCATCGCGCGTGCGCGCCATGTCGACGCGCTGCAGCGCACGCTGGCCCACCTGCACCTGGCCCAGGCCCACGCCGCGCAGCGCGACGCGGCGCTGGACCTGCTGGCCGAGGAACTGCGCCTGGCGCACCAGGCGCTGGGCGAGATCACCGGCGAGTTCGGCACCGAGGATCTGCTGGGCGAGATCTTCGGGCGGTTCTGCATCGGCAAGTGACTCGCCGCGGGCCTCCCCGGCTCCCCGGCCCGCAGCTCGAACCCAAAACGCAGACGCCCGCGCAGGCGGGCGTCGGGGGTCGCTTGCGGGCGATGCCCGCGATCGGCTCAGTGGCCCTCGAAGCTCACCAGCGTGAACAGCGGCAGCCCGGAGTCGCGCAGCCGCTGCGAGCCGTGCAGCTCGGGCAGGTCGACGATGGCTGCGCCTTCGATGACCTCGGCGCCCAGGCGCTCGAGCAGCTTGCGGCCGGCCATCATCGTGCCGCCGGTGGCGATCAGGTCGTCGATCAGCACGACGCGGTCGCCGCGCTTGACGGCATCGGTGTGGATCTCGACGGTGGCCGAGCCGTACTCCAGCTCGTAGCTCTCCTCGACCGTCGTGAACGGCAGCTTGCCCTTCTTGCGGATCGGCACGAAGCCGATGTTCAGCTCGTAGGCCAGCACCGAACCGATGATGAAGCCGCGTGCGTCCAGCCCGGCGATCGCCGACGGGCGCACGTCGAAGTAGCGGTGCACGAACTGGTCGATCAGCACGCGGAAGACGCGCGGGTTCGACAGCAGCGGGGTGATGTCGCGGAATTGCACGCCCGGTTCCGGCCAGTCGGGCACCGTCCGGATGTGGGTCTTGATGTATTGCTCCGGGCTCATGGCGCGGGATGATAGGCGCGGCCCCGCGGCCGGCCGCTCGCCGCCGCGATGGCGATTGACTTGGAGCAAGAGCTGGCGGTGGCCGGCGTCGGGTGCAGGAGACGTCAGCCGCGCAGCAGCCGCTGTTCGGCCCGTGCCAGCGCCTCCGGCAGCCCGGAGAGCACCAGCGTGTCGCCGGCGCCGAGCACGGTGTCGTCGGCCGGCTTGCCCGGCGGGCCCGACGCCCGCCGGACCGAGATCACGCCGACCTCCAGCGCACCCAGCGCCAGGTCGGCCAGACGTTCGCCGATCGCCGCCGCCGCCGGCGGCAGCGTGACGGTGGCCAGGCGCTCCTGCTGCAGGTCGCCGGCGGTGTCGTCGTCGGCGCCGTGGAAGTAGCCGCGCAGCAGGCTGTAGCGGGCATCGCGCGCGTCGCGCGCCAGGCGGATGACGGTGCGCATCGGCACGCCGACCAGCGCCAGCGCGTGGCTGGCCAGCATCAGCGAGCCTTCGATGGCCTCGGGCACGACCTCGGTGGCGCCGGCCGCGCGCAGCGTCTCCAGGTCGGAGTCGTCGATGGTGCGCACGATCACCGGCACCGCCGGTGCGTGTTCGTGCACCAGGCGCAGGATCTTCAGCGCCGACGGCGTGTCGGGGTAGCTGACGACGACGGCGTTGGCGCGCGCCAGCCCGGCGGCCATCAGGCTCTGCAGCCGGGCCGCGTCGCCGAAGACCACGCTCTGCCCGGCGGCGGCGGCCTGGCGCACCCGGTCCGGGTCCAGGTCCAGCGCCATGTACGGGATGTGCTGGGTGTCCAGCATGCGCGCCAGGTTCTGGCCGCTGCGGCCGTAGCCGCAGATGATCACGTGCTTCTCGGTGCGGATCGCGCGCTTGGCGATCGAGGTCAGCTGCACCGACTGCATCAGCCAGTCGCTGGCGGCGAGCTTCATCACGATGCGGTCGGCGTGCATGATGATGAACGGCGTCGCCAGCATCGACAGCACCATGCTGGCCAGGATCGGGCTCATCCACTCGGCGTCGACGAGGCCGCGCTCGGCGCCCAGCGTCAGCAGCACGAAGCCGAACTCGCCGGCCTGTGCCAGGTACAGGCCGGTGCGCAGCGCGACGCCGGGCGCGGTGCGGAAGCCGCGCGCCAGCGCCGCGACGAGCGCGAACTTGGCGGCCACCGGCACGGTGGTCAGCAGCAGCACCAGCGGCCACTGGTCGAGCACCGGGCGCCAGTCCAGCTTCATCCCGATGGTGATGAAGAACAGCCCCAGCAGCACGTCGTGGAAGGGCCGGATGTCGGTCTCGACCTGGTGCTTGTATTCGGTCTCCGCGACCAGCATGCCGGCGACGAAGGCCCCCAGCGCCAGCGACAGCCCGGCGTGTTCGGTCAGCCACGCCAGGCCCAGCGTGACGAGCAGCAGGTTCAGGATGAACAGCTCGTCGCTCTTGCGCCGCGCCACCAGCGTCAGCCACCAGCGCATCACCTTCTGGCCGCCGACCAGCAGCACGGCCAGCAGCCCGGCGGCCTTCAGCACGGCCCAGCCGAGCGACACCAGCAGCTGCTCGCCGCTGGAGTTCAGCGCCGGGATCAGCACCAGCAGCGGCACCACCGCCAGATCCTGGAACAGCAGGATGCCCATCACGCGCCGGCCGTGTTCGCTCTCGAGCTCCAGGCGCTCGGCCATCAGCTTGACGACGATGGCCGTCGACGACATCGCGATCGCCCCGCCGAGCACCACGGCGCCCTGCCAGGACATGCGCCACGGGTCGCCGGTCAGGCGCTGGTACAGCGCCGCCAGCAGCAGGTGGCCGGCCAGCGTGCCGATCATCGTCAGCGCGACCTGCGACAGCCCGAGGCCGAAGACCACGGTGCGCATGCTGCGCAGCTTGGGCAGGTTGAACTCCAGCCCGATCACGAACATCAGGAAGACGACGCCGAACTCGGCGAGGTACTTCACGCCGGCGCTGTCCTGGGCGAGCGCCAGCGCGTTGGGGCCGATCAGCACGCCGACCACCAGATAGCCCAGCATCGGCGGCAGCTTCAGCGAACGGCAGACCACGACCCCCAGCACCGCGGCGACGAGGTACAGCAGGACGAGTTCGAGGGTGGTGGCCATCTAGAATCCTTCGATCCTATTCGACCCCGCACGCCCCATGACCTCGCCGCGCCCCTTCGACCCCCAGCGTGCGCTCGAACTGGCCGCCCGCACCTTCGAGATCGAGGCGCGTGCGCTGCTCGGCCTGGCCGAACGCCAGCGCGAAGGCTTCCCGGCCGCGGTGCAGGCGATGCTCGAATGCCGCGGCCGCGTGGTCGTGATGGGCATGGGCAAGAGCGGCCACGTCGGCCGCAAGATCGCCGCGACGCTGGCGTCCACCGGCACGCCGGCTTTCTTCGTCCACCCGGCGGAAGCCAGCCACGGCGACCTGGGCATGCTGATCGCCGGCGACGTCGTGCTCGCGATCAGCAACAGCGGCGAGGTCGACGAGCTCGCCGCCATCCTGCCGGCCCTGCGCCGCCTCGGCGTGACGATCATCGGCATGACCGGCAAGCCGGGCTCGACGCTGGCGCGCCATTCCGACCACGTGCTCTCCTGCGCCGTCGACCAGGAGGCCTGTCCGCTGAACCTGGCGCCGACGGCCAGCACGACGGCGCAGATCGCGCTCGGCGACGCGCTCGCCGTGGCGCTGCTCGACGCGCGCGGCTTCCGCGAGGAGGACTTCGCGCGCTCGCACCCGGGCGGCAGCCTGGGCCGCAAGCTGCTGATGCACGTGCGCGACCTGATGCGCAGCGGCGACGCCGTGCCGCGCGTGGACGCCGGCGCCAGCTTCGCCGACGTGCTGCGCGAGATGACGCGCAAGGGCCTGGGTTTCACCGCGCTCGTCGATGCCGACGGCCGGCCGGTCGGCATCTTCACCGACGGCGACCTGCGCCGGCTCATCGAACGCGGCGCCGACCTGCGCGACCTCACCGCCGGCGACGTCATGCACGCCGGCCCCAGGCTGATCGCCGAGGACGCGCTGGCCGTCGACGCCGCCGGCCTGATGGAGCAGCACCGCATCACCAGCGTGCTCGCGGTCGACGCCGAGGGCCGGCTGGTCGGCGCGCTGAACTCCAACGACCTGATGCGCGCGAAGGTCATCTGAGATGGCGGCGATCCAGTTCGCCCCCGAGCTGCTGCTGAAGGCGCAAGGTGGTGCCACCGGCCTGAAGGCCGCGATCTTCGACGTCGACGGCGTGCTGACCGACGGCCGCATCTACATCGGCGCCGACGGCGAGAGCGTCAAGGCGTTCTCGACGCTGGACGGCCACGGCCTGAAGCTGCTGCGCCAGGCGGGCATCGAGCCGGTGGTCATCACCGGGCGCGACTCGCCGGCGGTGCGCCGCCGCGTCGCCGACCTGGGGCTGACCGAAGCCGTCTACGGTGTGCACGACAAGCTGGCCGCTGCGGCGGCGCTGCTGGCGCGCCGCGGCTGGAGCTGGGACGAACTGGCCGCGATCGGCGACGACTGGCCCGACCTGCCGCTGCTGGTGCGTGCCGGCTTCGCCTGCGCCCCGGCCAATGCGCACGTCGAGGTCAAGGCCGTGGCGCACCACGTCACCACGGCTGCCGGCGGCCATGGCGCGGCACGCGAGTTCTGCGACCTGCTGCTCGTCGCCTGCGGGCGCTACGAGGCGCTGCTGCGCGGCCATCTGACCTCGCTGGACACGGCCTGAGCGGCGATGAGCGTCGAGCTGCACCTGCCCGACCTGCCCGAGGTGCCGATCAGCGTCGGCCCGGGGCCGCGCCGGCCGGGCGACGCGCCGCCGCCACGCGTGCCTTGGGCGCTGCGTGTGCGCGACGCCGTCTCGGCCTACCTCCCTCTGCTGCTGATGGCTGCGCTGGCCCTGGCGACCTGGTGGCTGGTGAAGAACACGCCGTCGGCGCCTCGCGTGTCCGCGGAGCAGGCGGTGCGCCAGGAACCCGACTACACGATGAACGACTTCGCGCTCGAGCGTTTTGCTGCCGATGGCCGGCTGAAGGTGCGCATCGAAGGCGCGCAGCTGCGCCACTACCCCGCCACCGACCAGATCGAGGTGGACCGCGTGCGCATCCGCGCCGTCACGCCCGACGGCCGCGTCACGCTGGCCGACGCCCGGCGGGCGCTTGCCACGGGTGACGCCAGTGAAGTCCAGTTGCTGGGCGCCGCGCACGTCACCACCACCGACGCCAACGGCCAGACCATCCGCATGGACGGCGACTTCCTGCATGCCTTCCTCGTCAGCGAGCGGGTGCGCAGCCACCTTCCGGTGCGCGTGACGGCGCCCGACGGCGCGGTCTTCGAGGCGCGGGGGCTGGAGTACGACCACGGCCTGCGCAAGCTCGACCTCAGCGGCCCGATGCGCGGCGTGTTCCCGCCGCGAGCGTCGCGATGAGCGCGCCGCTGGTTATCATCACCGGGGCGTCCAGCGGCATCGGCCAGGCGCTGGCGCTGCGTTACGCGCGTGCCGGCTGGCGGCTGGCGCTGGTGGCGCGGCGTGTCGACGAGGTTCGCGCCTGGCTCACGGCGCAGGGCCTGGGGCCGGAGCAGGCGGCGGTCTACCGTGCCGACGTGGCCGACATCGACGCCATGGCCGCCGTCGGGCGCCAGTGCATCGAGACCCAGGGGCTGCCGGACGTCGTCATCGCCAATGCCGGCATCAGCGTCGGCATGGACACGGCGATCCGCGACGATCTGGAGGTCCTGCGCGAGACGCTCGCCATCAACAACGTCGGGCTGGCCGCCACCTTCCATCCCTTTGTCGCCGCAATGCGCGAGCGAGGTGCCGGCACCCTCGTCGGCATCGCCAGCGTGGCGGCGATCCGTGGGCTGCCAGGGCACGGGGCCTACTGCGCGAGCAAGGCTGCCGTCGTCGCCTACTGCGAAAGCCTGCGAGGCGAGTGCCGTGACAGCGGCGTGAAAGTCGTGACGCTCCTGCCCGGGTATGTCGCGACGCCGCTGACGGCGCGAAATCCGTACTCCATGCCCTTCCTGCTGCCTGCGGACGAGTTCGCCGAACGCGCGTTTCGTGCGATTTCGGCCGGGATCAGCTATCGCGTGATCCCTTGGCAGATGGGCGTGGTCGCCAAACTGCTGCGCCTGCTTCCCAACGCGCTGTTCGACGCCGTGTTCGCCGGCCGCGGCCGCAAGCCCCGTCGCGGCGAGCACTGACGGCGGTCTCAGAGGCCGGCGCGGCCCACGGCCTGACTCGCCTGAGCGGCTCACTGCCGCGCGCCCGGCGCGCGATGCCGGCAGACGAAAAAAAGGCGCCGGACCTGTCGGCCCGCCGCCCTTCTTTTTGATCAGTGCTGCCCGGACGCGATGCCCGGGCCAACCGGCACTGGATCAGTAGCCGCCGCGGCCACCGCCGCCGTAGCCGCCACCACCACCACCGTAGCCACCGCCGCTGCCGCCGCGATTGCCACCGCCGTAGGGGCCACGGCCACCGCCGCCACCGCCGTAGGGGCTGCGGCCACCGCCGCCACCGCCGTAGCCGCCGCCACCACCGCCGCCGTAGCTGCCGCCACCGCCGTAGCCGCCGCCACCGCCGCTGCGGAAGCCGCCCGGACGGTCTTCACGAGGACGGGCCTCGTTGACCACCACCGCGCGGCCTTCCAGGGACTGGCCGTTCATGCCGTTGATCGCGGCTTGCGCCTCGGCGTCCGAGCCCATCTCGACGAAGCCGAAGCCCTTCGAGCGGCCGGTTTCGCGGTCCATCATCACCTTGGCGGACGTGACGGTGCCGAATTGCGCGAACGCTTGTTGCAGAGAGTCGTCGCGCACCGAATACGCAAGGTTGCCGACGTACAGTTTGTTACCCACAGAGAAGCCCTCTATCTAGAACCAAGGAGCCATGCGGAGCTTCTACCCTTGCGTGAACCATTCATTTCAAAGGCGCGGCTACCAGACACAGACCGGCCTATTATGGGTGCCGCCGGCCGCGGCCTGTAAAGAGGGCGGCCGTCAAATGTTGTTTTCGACCCCCCAGGCAAACCCGAAATCCGGGGTTGTGCCCCCTAATTTGATACCTCGGCGTTGATCGGGCCCCTCGGCGCCCGCTTCGTGCGTCGACGCGCGGGCTGGCGCACGGCCGCGGCGTCCGCAAGACCGGGCCTGTCCTGAAGCGGCAAGGCGAGGCAGCCCGCTACCATCGCCGCAATGGATCTCCTCAAGCCGCTGATCGCCTTGCTCGCGATCGTCAACCCGCTCGGCGTCGTCCCCTTTTTCATCCATTTCACGCAGAACTTCTCCCCCGAGCAACGCCGGCGCACGATCCGCATCAGCGCCTTCACGGCCTTCGTCGTCATCGCCACCAGCGCGCTGGCGGGGCTGAAGATCATCGAGTTTTTCGGCATCTCGATCGCCTCGTTCCAGGTCGGCGGCGGCCTGCTGCTGATGCTCAGCGCAGTCGCCATGCTCAACGCCCAGCCCGCCGAGACCAAGCCCGCCGACGTCAGCGAGGGTGACCAGCGTGTCGACGCCGGTGCCAGCATCGCGGTGGTGCCGCTGACGATCCCGCTGCTCACCGGCCCGGCGACGATCTCGACGATGGTCATCTACGCCGAGCGCACCCGGCACTGGTGGCAGCTGGCGGTGCTCGTCGGCTACGGCGTCGTGGTCGGCGTCGCGACCTTTCTGGCCTTCACCGCCTCCGAGCGCATCGCCGGCTGGCTGGGCCGCACCGGCATCAACGTGATGACGCGGCTGATGGGTCTGATCCTCGCGGCGCTGGCCGTGGAGATCATGGCCGAGGGCATGCTCAAGCTCTTCCCGGTGCTCGCCAGCCCGCTGACCTGAGTCCCGGCGACACCCACGACAACGACAGGAGACACCCATGACCCCCGCCCGTTCCTGGCTGTCGGCCACGTGGTGAGCGCCGCCGAGTACGACGTCGTCATCGTCGGCGGCGGCACCGCCGGCTGCCTGCTCGCCAACCGGCTGTCGGCCGGGCGCACGCGCCGCGTGCTGCTCGTCGAGGCCGGCGGCCGCGACGACTACCACTGGATCCACATCCCGGTCGGCTACCTCTATTGCATCGGCAACCCGCGCACCGACTGGCTCTACCAGACCGAACCCGACGCCGGGCTCAACGGCCGCAGCCTGCGCTACCCGCGCGGCAAGGTGCTGGGCGGCTGCTCCAGCATCAACGGCATGATCTACATGCGCGGCCAGGCACGCGACTACGACGGCTGGGCCGCGGCGACGGGCGACGCCAACTGGCGCTGGGAGCACTGCCTGCCGTACTTCCGCCGCCACGAGGACCACTGGCGCGGCGGCGACGCGCTGCACGGCCACGGCGGCGAGTGGCGGGTCGAACGTCAGCGCCTGCGCTGGGACATCCTCGACGCCTTCGCCGCCGCGGCGCGCGAAGCCGGCATCCCGCCGACCGAGGACTTCAACCGCGGCGACAACGAAGGCGTCGGCTACTTCGAGGTCAACCAGCGTTCGGGCATCCGCTGGAACACCAGCAAGGCCTTTCTGCGCCCGGCGCTCGGGCGCGACAACCTGCAGGTCTGGACCGGCGCGACGGTGACCCGCGTGCTGCTCGACGGCGGCCGTGCGACCGGCATCGAGGTGCGCCCGCTCGGCGGCGGCGAGCCGCTGGTGGTTCATGCCCGTCAGGAAGTGGTGCTCGCCGCCGGTGCCATCGGCACGCCGCAGATCCTGCAGCTCTCGGGCATCGGCCGTGGCGACTGGCTGCAGCCGCTGGGCATCGAGACGCGGCACGAACTGCCCGGTGTCGGTGCCAACCTGCAGGACCATCTGCAGATCCGCGCGATCTACGCCGTCGAGGGCACACGCACGCTGAACACGCTGTCGGCCAGCATGCTGGGCAAGGCGCGCATCGCCGCCGAGTACGCGCTGCGGCGCAGCGGCCCGATGAGCATGGCGCCATCGCAGCTGGGCGCGTTCACGCGCTCGTCGCCGGCCTACGCGGCGCCGAACATCGAGTACCACGTGCAGCCGCTTTCGCTGGACGCCTTCGGCGAGCCGCTGCACCGCTTCGACGCCTTCACCGCCAGCGTCTGCAACCTGAACCCCAGCGCACGCGGCGAGGTCCGGCTGGCGTCGCCGCGGCCCGAGGACGCGCCGCGCATCGCGCCCCACTACCTGTCGACCGCCGAGGACCGCCAGGTCGCCGCCGACTCGCTGCGGCTGACGCGCCGCATCGCCGCGATGCCGGCCCTGGCGCGTTACCGCCCGCGTGAGATCAAACCCGGCCCGCAGTACCGGAGCGACGAGGAACTGGCCCGTCTGGCCGGTGACATCGGCACGACGATCTTCCATCCCGTGGGAACGTGTCGCATGGGGCGGGACGACGATCCCGGCGCGGTCGTCGACGCGCGCCTGCGGGTGCGCGGCCTGGCGGGGCTGCGCATCGCCGATGCCAGCGTGATGCCGACGATTACCAGCGGCAACACCAATTCTCCGACCCTGATGATCGCTGAACGTGCAGCGGAGTGGATCGCGGGCGGCGGGTAAGTCCCGATGTCCGAGCTGAAACGCACCGCTACATTGTTCCCACTCGCGCCGCGTCGGGGCCTCTACAGAGGGCCCGGTGCGGCAGGCGGGGAGTCGAGGAGACAAACAGACGCCCAGCTTGGCGCCGCCGCACATCAAACGAACATGGCGGTGTCGAGCTGACGGCCACGACGCACGAAGGGGCGCCACCGGATCCGGTGGCGCCCTTTTTCGCTTTCTGGTGCCGGGTGCGGCGGAGAAGCCCGGTCATGCGCCCGCTGTTGTGCCGATGCCGCCCGGCCCCGGGGTCTACGATGTGCGGGTTCTGCCTTCGCTTCACCTGCATCCTCCGAGCCGCCCATGTCCGTCAACGCCGAACTGCGAACGCTGGAGATCGACATCCCGGCGCAACCCGAGGCGCTCGTCAAGCTCTCGCTGCTGCTCGCCGAGGAGGAGGTCAACCTCACCGCCGCTGCCTCGCTGATCGAAGCCGACATGGCGCTGGCCGCCGCGGTGCTGAAGGCGGTGAACTCGTCGCTCTACGGCCTGCGCGGGCGCGTGCAGAGCGTGCAGCAGGCGATCACCTACCTGGGCATGCGCGAGATCGCGGCCATCACCTTCGAGATCGGCCTGCGGGCCGCCTTCCCGCCGGCGGCCGAGCTCGATCCGCTGTGGGCGCGCGCCGCCAGCCGCGGCCTGGTGATGGGGCGCATCGCGCACAAGCTCTCGCTCGACGCCTGGGCCGCGCACTCGGCCGGGCTGTTCGAGGAATGCGGCAAGGCGGTGCTGTTCCGCCACGCGCCCGACCACTACCGCGCGATGCTGCGCGCCGCACGCTCGGACACCGAGCTGCTGACGCTCGAGCACGCCGGCTTCGGCGTCAGCCACGACGCGCTGGGCGCTGCGCTGTGCGAGAGCTGGGGCCTGGGCCAGGCCGCGGTGGCCTGCGTGCGCCACCACGTGCTGCTGCAGTTCGGCCTGGAGTTCCCGCCGCAGATGCCGCCCAACCGGCGCGCCATCGGTGCCGTCTCGGTGATCGCGCACGCGCTGATCAACGAACCCGAAACCGTCGACGAGGTCACCGCGACGATCGCGCCGCTGGCCGAACTCGACGTCACGCTGGCGCTGCGCAGCGTGCGCCAGGTGCAGGAACAGCTCGCCGACGCGCTGAGCCACGGGCGCTGACTGCGGGTCGTCCCGGTCACGTGTTCGCGGGGTGACGTGCACTCGCATTGGCCGGGCCTCGTCGTAAGCCCTGAGTCAGCCGCACGAAGCGGCCGCTAGTCTGGCCGCGTCCGGGCCCCGTCGCGGCCCGCGGGTGGCCGCCATGTCCGAGACGATCCCCGACACCGTGCCCGACGACGCGCTCGCGCTGCAGCGCCTGTGGCACTGGGAGAAGACCGCGCCCGCGCGCATCGCCTTCACCCAGCCCGGCGGCGGCACGCTGCGCGACGTCTCGTGGGGCGAGGCCGTCGGCCAGGCGCGGCGCATGGCGGCGCATCTCGTGTCGCTCGGCCTGCCGCATGGCTCGTGCATCGCCATCCTCGGCAAGAACAGCGCGCACTGGCTGATGGCCGACTGGGCGATCTGGATGGCCGGCCACGTCTCGGTGCCGCTGTACCCGACGCTGGCCGCGGCCACCGTGCGCCAGGTGCTGGAACACAGCGGTGCGCGCCTGCTCTTCGTCGGCAAGCTGGACACGTGGCACGAGATGAAGGCCGGCGTGCCCGAGGGCCTGCCCTGCGTCGAGCTGCCGCTGGGCCCGGCCAGCGGCGCGCCGCGCTGGGACGACATCGTCGCCGCCAACTCGCCGCTGGCCGGCGAGCCGGTGCGCCCCGGCGACGAGCTCTGCACCGTGATGTACACCTCGGGCACGACCGGCGCGCCCAAGGGCGTGATGCACCGCTTCTCGCACTTCGCCTGGGCGCTGCAGTCGGGGCTGCGGCGCATCGGCGGGCTGGATGCCGACGCGCGCATGCTGAGCTATCTGCCGCTGTCGCACGTCGCCGAGCGCACGCTGGTCGAACACGGGCAGCTCGCCAGCGGCATGCGCGTCTATTTCGCCGACACGCTGGAGACCTTCGCCGAGGACCTGCGCCGCGCGCGGCCGACGGTGTTCTTCTCGGTGCCGCGGCTGTGGCTCAAGTTCCAGCAGGGCGTGCACGCGAAGATGCCGCCGTCCAAGCTGAACACGATGCTCGCCGTGCCCGGCCTGGGCCGCATCGTGCGGCGCAAGGTGCTGGAAGGCCTGGGGCTGGACGCCTGCCGCTTCGCCGCCGGCGGTGCCGCGCCGATGCCGCCCGACCTGCTGCGCTGGTACGCGCGCCTGGGGCTGGACGTCGTCGAGGTCTACGGCATGACCGAGAACTGCGGCATCAGCCACGCCACGCTGCCCGGCCAGCCGCGCCCCGGCACCGTGGGCCTGCCCTACGACGGCGTGCAGTCGCGGCTGGATCCGCAAAGCGGCGAGATCCAGATGCGCTGCCCGGCGCTGATGACCGGCTACTACCGCGAGCCGGAGCTCACGCGCGAAGCCTTCACCGCCGACGGCTGGCTGCACACCGGCGACCAGGGCGAGCTCGACGACGGCGGCAACCTGCGCATCACCGGCCGCGTGAAGGACCTGTTCAAGACCAGCAAGGGCAAGTACGTCGCGCCGGCGCCGATCGAGGACAAGCTGGTGATGCACCCGGCGGTCGAAGCCTGCTGCGTCAGTGGCGCCCACCTGCACCAGCCGCTGGGCCTGGTGATGCTGAACCCGGCCGCCGCGGCGCAGGCCGACGACGCCGAAGGTCGCGCCGCGCTGGAGCGTTCGCTGGCCGACCATCTGGCGACGGTGAACTCGCTGCTCGACCCGCACGAGCGCCTGGTCTGCCTGGTGGCGATGCGCGACGCCTGGACGGTGGCCAACGACCTCGTCACGCCAACCTTCAAGGTCAAGCGCGGGCGCATCGAGGCGCTGTTCGCGCGCCGCTATGAAGACTGGACCGCCGGCGGCCGGCCGGTCGTCTGGTACGACGGCGCCTGATCAGGCGGCGCGCAGGCAGTCGACGATCTTCAGCCGTGCCGCGCGCCAGGCCGGCACGAAGCCGCCGATCAGCCCCATCGCCAGCGCGAAGGCGATCGCCTTGGCGCCGATGACGGGCGTCAGCCGGAACTGGAAGGCGAGTTCGGAGAAGGTCGCGAAGTTGGTCGTCGACACGTCGACGAACTGCATCAGGCTCGCCGCCGCCAGCCCGAAGACGCCGCCGACGAAGGCCAGCAGCAGCGACTCGCCGAGGAAGGCCACGAGCACCGCCTCGCGGCGGAACCCCAGCGCGCGCAGCGTGCCGATCTCGCCGATGCGCGAGGCGACCGCGCCGAACATCGTGATCGCGGCGCCGACGATGGCGCCGGTGGAGAAGATCAGCGCCAGCGCCGTGCCCAGGATGCTGATGAAGTTGGCGAGCTGCTCGCTCTGCTCGGCGTAGAAGCGGATCTCGGGTTTGGCTTCCAGCGTCAGCCGCGGGTCGTCTTCCAGGCGCGCGCGCACCGGCTCGAAGGCCGCCGGGTCAGCGAGGCGGAAGATGACGCTGGAGTACGCGAGGCGCCGGAAGCCCTGCATCAGCTGTTCGGAGTCGCCCCATATCTCGGAGTCGAAGCCGGTCTTGCCGGCGTCGAGGATGCCGACGACGGTCCAGTCGCGGCCGGCGAAACGCAGCGTCGAGCCCGGGGCGACGCCGTCGTAGCCACGCGCGACCGCGCGGCCGACGACGATCTCGGCGCTGCCGGGGCGGAAGAAGCGGCCTTCGACGATGCGCACCTGCGGCCGCAGCGCCAGCCCGTTGGCCGAGGTGCCGCGCAGCGTCACGTTGCCGGGTTTGCCGTTGCGCTTGACCAGGCTGTTCAGCACCACCGGCTCGCGGCTGACCAGCGGCTGGCCGGCGGCGTCGGTGGCGATGCCGGGCAGGCTCTCGATGACGCCGGCCTGCTCACGCGCGATCGCGCTGGTGATCTCGGCCGTGGAGCCCTTGCGCAGCACGACGACGTTGTCCGCCTGCCCGGTGGCCACCAGCGTCGCGCGGATGCCCTCGGTCATCATCAGCACGGTGGCGAAGACGAAGACCACCAGCGCCATGCCGGCGGCGGTGAGCGCCGTCGTCACGCGCCGCACCCAGAGGTTGCGTGCGATGTAGGCGAGCGGGACGGCGCGGCGCATCGGCTCTCAGGCGACGTGTCTGAGGCCGTCGACGATGTCGATGCGGCTCGAGCGCCAGGCCGGCCAGGCCGCCGCGGCGACGCCGACGACCAGCGCCGCCAGCAGCTGCAGCGCGATCGTCTCCGGCGCGACGCGGAACACCGGGAACAGCGTGCCGACGGCGTTGGCGAAGGCCGAGGCCAGCGGCAGCGTCACCAGCACGCCGAGCACACCGCCGATCGCGGCGATCAGCAGGCTCTCGCCGAACAGCAGCTTGACGACGAACTCCGGCGGGAAACCCAGCGCCTTCAGCGTCGCGTACTCGGCCAGGCGCTCGCGCGCCGTCATCGCCATCGTGTTGGCCATCACGGCCATGATGATGACGATGACGATCAGGCTCACCGCCTGCAGCGCCACGAGGATGGCCTCGCTCATCGACACGAAACCGAGCTGGAAGGCCTTCTCGGTCTCGGTCAGCGTCTCGGCCAGCGAGTTGCGGAACATCGTGTCGATGCGCTGGCCGACGAGCGCGGCGTCGTTCGGGTCGCGGATGCCGACGACGAACACGCCGACCGAGTCGCCGCGGCCGGCGAACCGCTGGCGCTGGATCTCGTTGATGTAGCCCCAGTGCATCAGCATCTGGTTCTCGTCGACGCCGGGGTCGGCGCCGCGGTAGATGCCGCGGATCGTGAAGTTCCAGGTGCCGCTGTAGATCGTGCCGCGCAGCGGCACCGTGTCGCCGACCTGCCAGCCGTACTTGGCCGCCAGCACGCGGCCGACGAGCACGCCGCGGCGGTCGCGTTGCCAGGCCGTGCGCTCGGCGTCGTCGACGACGAACTCCGGGTACAGCGGCAGGTAGCTCGCGCCGTCGACGGCGAACTGCGGGAAGAAGTTGCGCTCGGTGATGTAGACGCCGCCGAACCAGTTCGACCAGCTCACCGCGGTGACCCCGTCGACGGCGCGCAGCCGCTCGGCATAGGCCAGCGGCAGCGGCACCGTCAGCGAGGTCGCGCTGCGCACGATGAGCCGCGTGCTGGAACTCGCGTTGGCGCCGGCGTACCAGGCGTCGACGATGGTGCGCAGCAGCCCGAAGGCGCAGACCGCGACCATCAGGCCGACGATGGTCAGCAGCGTGCGCAGCCGGTGGCGGAACGCGTTCTTCAGCAGCAGGCGCAGCAGGAACACCGCGTCGCCCCGTTCAGCCGGCCTCGGCCTCGTCGACCAGCACGCCTTTTTCCAGGTGCACCAGGCGGTGCGCCCGCGCCGCGGCCTTGGGGTCGTGGGTGACCATGACGATGGTCTTGCCGAGCTCGGCGACGAGTTGCTCCAGCAGCGACAGCACCTCCTCGCCGGTGTGCCGGTCGAGGTCGCCGGTGGGCTCGTCGGCGACGATCAGCGTCGGGTCGCCGACCAGCGCGCGTGCGATCGCCACCCGCTGCTGCTGGCCGCCCGAGAGTTCGTTCGGATAGTGCCCGGCGCGGTCGGCCAGCGACACCAGCGCCAGCGCCTGGGCGACACGCTCGCGGCGTTCGCGTGCCGTGAGGTTGGTCAGCAGCAGCGGCAGCTCGACGTTCTCGGCCGCGGTCAGCACCGGCAGCAGGTTGTAGAACTGGAAGATGAAGCCGACGTTGGCGGCGCGCCAGTCGGCGAGTTGGCCTTCGTCCAGCGTCGCGATGTCGGTGCCGGCGATCTCGATCGTGCCGGCGCTCGGCTTGTCGATGCCGGCCACCAGGTTCAGCAGCGTGCTCTTGCCCGAGCCGCTGGGCCCCATCAGCGCGACGAACTCGCCGGCGTGCACGTCCAGGTCGATGCCTTCGAGCACCGGGATGTCCTGCTCGCCGCGGCGGTAGGTCTTGCGCAGGCCCTGGATGCGGATCAGCGGCGGCGTGTTCACTTGGCCACCGTCACGCGCGTGCCGGCGGCCAGCGTGTCGGCGGGCGCGAGCACGACACGCTCGCCG
Source organism: Rubrivivax sp. JA1026 (assembly GCF_011065555.1). Taxonomy (NCBI): domain Bacteria; kingdom Pseudomonadati; phylum Pseudomonadota; class Betaproteobacteria; order Burkholderiales; family Sphaerotilaceae; genus Rubrivivax; species Rubrivivax sp. JA1026. Next base: position 31,871 of record NZ_JAALCQ010000002.1, on the reverse strand, counting down.
GGTTTCAGCGTGCCGGGCGCGATCTCGACGACGTCGCCCAGCGTGCGGCCGACGCTCACCGGCACGGCCTCCAGGCGATCGTCGGCGCCGATGCGCAGCACGACGCGGCGGCCGTCGCGCTCGACGACGGCCTTGGGGTTGAGCGCCATCACCGGCTGGCGGTCGGCCTCGGTCGCGGCCTGCGACAGGAAGACGACGCGCGCCGCCATCTCCGGCAGGATGCGCGGGTCCAGCTGCTCGAAGCGGATCTTGGTCATCACCGTCGCCTTGGCGCGGTCGACGGTGGGCACGATGCGCGCGACGCTGCCGGCGAACCGTCTGTCGGGCAGCGCGTCGAGCGCGATCTCCACCGGCTGGTCGATGCGGATGCGGCCGACGTTGGCCTCCGACACGTCGGCCTCGACCTCCAGCGTCGACATGTCGGCCATCGTGACCACGGCGCCGAGCGCGCCGGTGGCGCTGGACAGCGGCGTGATCAGGTCGCCGACGTTGGCGTTCTTGACCAGCACGACGCCGTCGAAGGGCGCACGGATCTCGGTGTTGTCGCGCGCGACACGCTGCACGTTGAGCTGCGCGCGCGACTGGGCGATGGCGGCGTCGGCGGCGGCCAGTGCGGCGGCGGCGGCGTCGGTGCGGCGCTGCGCCGCGTCGACGGCCTGCGGCGAGACGAAGCCCTGCTGCTTGAGCCCCAGCGTGCGTTCGAGGTCGGCACGCGCGTTGTCGAGCTCGACGGCGGCCTGGCGCCGCGCAGCCTCGGCCTGGCGCACGCCGGCTTCGGCGGCGATGACCGTCGGCAGCACGTCGGCGGCGTCGATGCGCGCGATCAGATCGCCGGCCTTGACGACGCTGCCTTCGCGCACCGCCAGCTCGACCAGCCGGCCGGTGGCCTTGCTGGCCACCGCGGCGCGGCGCTGGGCGACGACGTAGCCCGAGGCGCTGAGTTCGGCGAAACGTGCCGACGGATAGGCGCTGGCGACGCCGGTGGCCTGCACCTCGGGCGCACGCCGGCTCCAGGCGGCGACAGCGAGTGCCGCGGCGATGCCGACAACGCCCAGCCAGATCCAGCGCCGGCCGCGCCGCCGGGGAGCCGCGCCGCGCGCGGCGGCCAGCGGCGGGAGCATCGGGCGGGCCGGGGCTTGGGGTTCGGTCATGCAACGCGGGCCGCGAGGGCCTGCCTCAAGGTTCTGATGATTCGATGACGCCGCCGCCGAGGCAGACCTCGCCGTCGTAGACCACGGCCGACTGGCCGGGTGTGACGGCCCACTGCGGTTCGGCGAACGAGAGCACGACGGCCTCGCCGTCGCGGCGCAGCGTGCAGGCCGCGTCGGCCTGGCGGTAGCGTGTCTTGGCGGCCAGCGCGCCTTCGGCCGGCGCCGTGCCGGCGACCCAGGCGCAGTCGCCGGCGGCGAGCGTGCGCGACAGCAGCCAGGGGTGGTCGTGGCCCTGCACGACACGCAGCACGTTGCGCTCGAGTTCCTTGCGTGCCACGTACCAGGGCGCGTGTTCGCCGCCGCCGGACTTCAGGCCGCCGATGCCCAGGCCCTGGCGCTGGCCCAGCGTGTAGAAGCTCAGGCCGACGTGGCGGCCGACGACGCGGCCGCGTTCGTCCTCGATGTCGCCCGGCGCCTGCGCCAGGTAGCGGTTGAGGAACTCGCGGAACGGGCGCTCGCCGATGAAGCAGATGCCGGTCGAGTCCTTCTTCTTCGCGTTCGGCAGGCCGATCTCGGCGGCGATGCGGCGCACCTCGGTCTTGGGCAGCTCGCCGACCGGGAACATCGTGCGCGCCAGCTGCGCCTGGTTCAGGCGGTGCAGGAAGTAGCTCTGGTCCTTGGCCGGGTCCAGGCCCTTCAGCAGCTCGAAGCGGCCGTCGCGTTCGCGCACGCGGGCGTAGTGGCCGGTGGCGATGCGCTCGGCGCCCAGGCGCATCGCGTGGTCGAGGAAGGCCTTGAACTTGATCTCGGCGTTGCACAGCACGTCCGGGTTGGGCGTGCGGCCGGCGCTGTATTCGCGCAGGAACTCGGCGAAGACGCGGTCCTTGTACTCGGCGGCGAAGTTGACGTGCTCGAGGTCGATGCCTATGACGTCGGCCACCGCCGCGGCGTCGAGGAAGTCCTGGCGCGACGAGCAGTACTCGCTGTCGTCGTCGTCCTCCCAGTTCTTCATGAAGAGGCCGACGACCTCGTACCCCTGCTGCTTGAGCAGCCAGGCGCTGACGGCGGAGTCGACGCCGCCGCTCAAGCCCACCACCACGCGACCCTTGTCCTGCATGGGCCGGATTATCCGCGGCGCCTCGAAAGCCTGCCTTGCGCTGCCGCCGTCACAATGCGCGCCGATGAACGACGCCGCCGCCCCTGCCTTCGAGGTCCGCGACAGCCACGTGCACGGCCTCGGCGCCTTCGCCACGCGCGACCTGCGCCGCGGCGAGCGCCTGGGCCTCTACGCCGGCCGGCGCTGGAGCGCCGCCGAGATCGAGCGCCTGGACTGGGACAACGCGCTGACCTATTTCTTCGGCCTGTCCGACGGCTCGATGATCGACGGCCGCGAAGGCGGCAACGGCACGCGCCACTTCAACCACTCGTGCGCGCCCAACTGCGCGGCCCACGAGGTCGAGGACGAAGACGGCACGCTGCAGATCGCCATCGAGGCCCGGCGCGCGATCCGCGCCGGCGAGGAGCTGTTCATCGACTACTCGCTGGACATCGGCGACGAAGAGCCGGCCGACTTCGCGTGCCACTGCGGCGCGCCGCGCTGCCGCGGCACGATGGCCGCGCCGCCGAAGAAGAAGCCGCGGCGCGTCTAAGCGCCGCAACGCCTCAAGCTGACGCCGTGGACCGGCTATGCCGGCCCACTGGAGGCGCCCCCTGGGGGGGGGGGAGCGCCGGAGGCGCTACGGGGGGGGAGCCCGATACCCGCGCGGAATCGCGGCCAGCAGCCGCTTCGTGTAGTCCTGCTGCGGCGCCAGCAGGATCTGCTCGGCGCTGGCCTGCTCGACCACCTGGCCGTCCTTCATCACCATCACCTCGTCGCTGATGAAGCGCACCACCGACAGGTCGTGGCTGATGAAGACGTAGGCCAGGCCGAGTTCGTCCTGCAGGTCCTTCAGCAGGTTCAGCACCTGGGCCTGCACGCTGACGTCCAGCGCCGAGACGGCTTCGTCGAGCACCAGCACCTCGGGCTCCAGCGTCAGGCAGCGTGCGATCGCGACCCGCTGGCGCTGGCCGCCGGAGAACTCGTGCGGGTACTTGCCGAAGGCGCGGCCGTCCAGGCCGACCTTCTCCAGCAGCGTGCGTGCACGCTGCTCGCGCTCGGCGGTGTCGGCGCCGATGCCGTGGATCGTCATCGGCTCGATCAGCGCCTGGCCAATCGTGAAGCGCGGGTTGAGGCTCGCGTACGGGTTCTGGAAGACGATCTGGATGCGCCGGCGCATCAGCTGGCGCTCGCGGTCGCTCAGCTTCAGCAGATTCTTGCCGTCGAAGATGACTTCGCCGCCGGTGGGCTCGTGCAGGCGCAGCAGCGTCAGCCCCATCGTCGTCTTGCCCGAGCCCGACTCGCCGACCACGCCCAGCGTGTGGCCGCGGCGCAGCTTGAAGTTGACGTCGCGCACCGCCTTGAACTCGCGTTTGCCGAACAGGCCTTCCTTGAGCCAGAAGCTCTTGGCCAGCGAGCGCACCTCCAGCACCACCGGCGCGTCGGCGTCCTTGGGCTTGGCGACGGCGGCCGCGCCGCGGCCGGCGATGTGGTCGTCGATGACCATCAGCCGGCCCGGGTTGTGGTCCAGCGCCGGGCGGCAGGCGAGCAGCGCCTTGGTGTAGGCGTCTTGCGGCGCGGCGAAGATCTGCGCCACCGGGCCGCTTTCGCGGATCGCGCCGTGGCGCATCACGACGACGCGGTCGGCGATCTCGCCGACCACGCCCAGGTCGTGGCTGATGAACAGCAGGCTCATGCGGTGGCGTTCGCGCAGCTTGCCCAGCAGTTCCAGCACCTGGCGCTGGATCGTCACGTCCAGCGCCGTGGTCGGCTCGTCGGCGATCAGCAGCTTGGGCTCGCAGGCCAGCGCCATCGCGATCATCACGCGCTGCTGCTGGCCGCCGGACATCTCGTGCGGGTAGGCCTGCAGGCGGCGCTTGGGCTCGGGGATGCCGACCTCGCCGAGCAGCTCCTCGGCGCGCGCCCAGGCCTGGCGGCGCGTCAGCCCGAGGTGGCGCATCAGCGGTTCGGCGAGCTGCTGGCCGACGTTGAACACCGGGTTCAGCGAGCTCATCGGGTCCTGGAAGACGCAGGCGATCTCCTTGCCGCGCAGGGCCTGCAGCTCGCGCAGCGAGGTCTGCAGCAGGTCGCGCTCGCGCCACAGGATGCGGCCGCTGCGCTCGGCGTTCTCGGGCAGCAGGTTCAGCACCGACATCGCGGTGACGCTCTTGCCCGAGCCCGACTCGCCGACCAGCGCGACGGTGGTGTTCTCGGGCACGTCGAACGAGATGCCCTTGACGGCCTGGGCGCGCTGGCCCTGGCCCATGCGGAACTGGACCGTCAGGTCCTGGATGGAAAGCAGCGGGGTCATCGTCGGGACGGTGTCGTGCGCGGTGCTCATTCCAGCCCCCGCAGCTTCGGGTCGAGCGCGTCGCGCGCGGCGTCGGCCATCAGCGAGAACGCGGTGACGAACACCGCCATGAAGCCGGTGGCCGCGGCGAGCTGCCACCAGTAGCCCAGGATCAGGTCGCTCTGCGCCTCGGCGAGCATCGTGCCCCAGCTCACCTGGTCGACCGGCACGCCCAGGCCCAGGTAGGACAGGATGACCTCGGCCTTGATGAAGCCGACGACCAGCAGGCCCATGCGCACCAGCACGACGTGGCTGACGTTGGGCAGGATGTGGCGGAACATGCGCGAGGCGCTGGACGCGCCGATGGCCTCGGCGGCACGCACGTACTCTCGGCTGGAGTGCTTGATGAACTCGGCGCGCACCTGGCGGTACATGCCGGTCCAGCCGGTCAGGCCCAGGATCAGCACCACGGTGTCGATGCCCCGGCCCAGCACCGCGGCGAAGGCGAAGATCAGCAGGATGCCCGGCACCGACTCGAAGACGTTGTAGAGCCACTCCAGCGCGTCGCCGATCTTGCCGCCGAAGAAGCCGCTGAAGGCGCCCAGCAGCGTGCCGATCGTCGTCGCGACGACGGCCGCCAGCACGCCGACGAAGACCGAGATCTGCGTGCCCTTGATCGCCTTCTCGAGCACGTCGCGGCCCAGGCGGTCGCCGCCCAGCGGCAGCGTCTCGAGCTTGGGCGTCTCCTCGGTCTTCAGCTTGGCGGCGCGTTCGGCCCACTCGGCATAACGCGGCGCCAGCGGGTCGACGTCGGACAGGTCGACGTTCGGGCCCTTCGGGGCCGCGATCGCCGTCGTCTCGGTGGCTTGGGCCGGGCCCATGAAGCTCGGCGGCGCGTTGGCCACGCCGACCTCGCGCTGCCAGTCGCCGGCGACGACGCCGGCCCAGGACAGCAGGATCAGCAGCAGGAAGGCGACGACGACGACCAGCGAGGCGACACCGACGCGGTCGCCCTTGAAGCGGCGCCAGGCGGCGTGCCAGACGCCTTCGGAACGTTGCTGCGCCGAGTCGACGGCGGCCGGGGAAGACATGACGGCACTCACTTCAGCACCACGCGCGGGTCGACGACCTTGAACATCAGGTCGGTCATCAGGTTGATCAGCATCGTCAGCACGGCCAGGTACACGGTGACCGCCTGGATCACCGGGTAGTCGCTGCGGTTGACGGCCAGCAGGACCTCGCGGCCCAGGCCGGGGATCGAGAAGAAGACCTCGATCAGGAAGGAGCCGACGAAGATGCTGGGCAGGGCCAGGCCGATGTTCGTCAGGATCGGGATCATCGCGTTGCGCAGCACGTGCTTGAACAGCACCGTGCCTTCGGTCATGCCCTTGGCGCGTGCGGTGCGCACGTAGTCCTGGCCGAGCTCGTCGAGCAGGAAGCTGCGGTACAGCCGGGTCTGCGGCGCGATGCCGACGGCCACCGCCAGCAGCACCGGCAGCGGCGCGTAGGTCAGCAGGTTGGTCAGCGTCGAGTCGCTCCAGCCCTGCACCGGGAACCAGCCCAGGCGGAAGCCGAAGAAGTACTGGCCGACGATGACGTAGACCAGGAAGCTGATCGACAGCGCCACCGTCGTCACGACCATGATCGTGCGGTCGGTCAGCGAGCCGCGGCGGTAGGCCACCCACATCGCGATCGGCAGCGCCAGCAGCGTGTCGAGGATCAGGATCGGCACCATCACCGTCAGCGTCGCCGGCAGGCGGCTGGCGAACAGGCTGGACACCGGCTCGTTGGTCGCCCAGCTGTGGCCCCAGTCGAAGGTGAGGATCGACTTCACGAAGATCCACAGCTGCACCGACCAGGGCTGGTCCAGGCCCAGCTCCTGGCGGATCGCCGCGATCTGCTCGGGGGTCGCGTTGAGGCCGCCCAGGATTTCCGCGGGGTCGCCGCCGAAGAACTTGAACAGCAGGAACACCAGCAGCACGACGCCGGCAAGCGTCGGGATCATCTGCCACAGGCGTCGTATCAGGTAAGCCGCCATCTGGGAATCGACGTGAAGCGGGCCCCGCTCGTGCCGGGGCCCGTGTTACAGGATGCGCGAGTGTAGGGGCGCCGACGGGGCTTGCCCGCCGGGGCATTCCCCCGCGAAGGCGCGGGGCAAGCACGACACGCGCCAGGCCCTGGCGGGGCACGCCGCTTGCGAGCCGTCCGGAGCCCCGCGCCGGCGCGGGGTGGTGCCGCTCCACGGCGGGGCGGCCGCGCCGTAGACTCCGCCGCTTTCGTCACCCAACCGCTGCCCGATGAAACGCTTGGTCCGCTCCGCCGCGCTGGCCGCCTGCCTGCTGGCGACGGCCGTCGCGGCTGTCGCGCAGACTCCCGCCGCGGCGCCGAAGACGCTGCGCTACGCCTTCCCGATCGCCGAGACCAGCTTCGACCCGGCGGCGATCACCGACCTGTACTCGCGCACCGTCGTCTCGGGCATCTTCGAGGCGCCGCTGGAGTTCGCCTTCCTGGCGCGCCCGGTGCGCATGCGGCCGAACACCGCGGCGGCGATGCCCGAGGTCTCGGAGGACTTCCGCACCTTCACCTTCCGCATCAAGCCCGGCATCTACTTCGCCGACGACCCGGCGTTCAAGGGCAGGAAGCGCGAGCTGGTCGCCGAGGACTACGTCTACTCGATCAAGCGCCATTACGACCCGCGCTGGAAGAGCGGCAACCTCTACCTGCTCGAAGGCGCCAAGCTGCTCGGCCTGTCGGAGCTGCGCTCGCGCGCCATCAAGGAGCGCAAGCCCTTCGACTACGACCGTCCGGTGGAAGGCCTGCGCACGCTGGACCGCTACACCTTCCAGGTGAAGCTGGCCGAGCCGTCGCCGCGGTTCCTCTACAACTTCGCCGACTCGTCGTTCACCGGCGCGCTGGCGCGCGAGGTCGTCGAGTTCTACGGCGACCGCATCGGCGAGCACCCGGTCGGCACCGGGCCGTTCAAGCTCGGCGCCTGGAAGCGCAGCTCGCGCATCGAGCTCGACCGCAACCCCGGCTACCGCAGCGTGCTCTACGACGAGGAGGCGCCCGCCGGCGACGAGCGCCTGCAGGCCGTGGCGCGCGAGTTCAAGGGCCGCCGCCTGCCGCTCGTCGACCGGGTGCAGATCTCCATCGTCGAGGAGCCGCAGCCGCGCTGGCTGTCGTTCCTGAACGAGGAGCAGGACATCGCCGAGAACGTGCCGGCGGAGTTCGCCGGCGTCGCGTTCCCGAACAACGAACTCGCGCCCAACCTCGCCAAGCGCGGCGTGCTGATGCTGCGCTATCCGCGTTCGGACGTCGCCGTGTCGTACTTCGGCATGGAGCACCCGGTGGTCGGCGGCTACGAGCCGCACAAGGTGGCGCTGCGCCGCGCGATCGCGCTGGCGGTCGACGTCGAGCGCGAGATCCGCCTCGTGCGCGGCGGCCAGGCGATACGCGCGCAGTCGCCGATCGGCCCGGAGGCCTGGGGCTACGACCCGGCCTACAAGAGCGAGATGGGCGACTACGACCCGGCGCGCGCCAAGGCGCTGCTGGACATGCACGGCTGGATCGACCGCGACGGTGACGGCTGGCGCGACCAGCCCGACGGCAGCCCGCTGGTGCTGGAGTACGCCACGCAGCCCGACCAGCAGAGCCGCAAGCTCAACGAGTTGTGGAAGAAGAACATGGACGCGATCGGCATCCGCATCGTGTTCAAGACCGCCAAGTGGCCCGAGCAGCTGAAGGCCTCGCGCGCCGGCAAGCTGATGATGTGGGGCGTCGGCTGGAGCGCCGGCCAGCCCGACGGCGACACCTTCCTCGCGCTGGGCTACGGGCCCAACCGCGGCCAGGCCAACCACGCGCGCTTCGACCTGCCGGCCTTCAACACGCTGTACGAGAAGCAGGCGCTGCTGCCCGACGGGCCGGAGCGCCAGGCGGCGATGGATGCGGCCAAGAAGCTGATGATCGCCTACATGCCCTACAAGGTGCACGCGCACCGCATCTGGACCGACCTCGCGCATCCCTGGGTGGGCGGCTACAGCCGCAACATCTTCGTGCGCGAGTTCTGGAAGTACGTCGACATCGACCCGCAGGCGCAGGCGCGCCGCGGGTCCTGAATCTGCCGAGACGATGAAGCTGCTCTCCCTCCTGGCCGGCGTGCTGCTGGCCTGCTCCACCGCCGTGCACGCCGCCGCGCCCGCGGCCGACGGCGGCCGCAAGATCCTGCGTGTCGCGTTCACCACGGCCGAGACCGGCTTCGACCCGGCGCAGATCAGCGACCTGTACTCGCGCACCGTCACGCCGCACATCTTCGAGGCGCTGTACCGCTACGACCACCTCGCGCGGCCGGTGAAGATCCGCCCGCTGACGGCCGCCGGCATGCCCGAGGTCTCGGCCGACTACAAGGTCTGGACGGTGAAGCTGCAGCCCGGCATCTACTACGCCGACGATCCGGCCTTCAAGGGCAAGAAGCGCGAGCTGGTGGCGCAGGACTACGTCTACGCCTTCCTGCGCACCGCCGACCCGGCCAACCGCAGCCAGCTCTGGAGCTGGGTCGAGACCTTCAACATCGCCGGGCTCGCCGAGTACCGGCGCGAGGTCGTGGCGCAGAAAACGCGTTTCGACTACGACCACGTGATCCCGGGCATCCGCGCGCTGGACCGCCACACGATCCGCTTCACGCTGTCCGAACCGTCGCCGCGTTTCCTGGAGAACCTGACGGCGTCGGACCTGCTGGGCGGCATCGCGCGCGAGGTCGTCGAGTTCTACGGCGACAAGATCGCCGAGCATCCGGTGGGCACCGGCCCGTTCAAGCTCAAGCAGTGGCGACGCAGCTCGCTGATCGTGCTCGAGCGCAACCCGGACTTCCGCGAGATGCACTACGACGCCGAGCCGGCGGCCGATGACGCCGAAGGCCAGGCCATCCTGGCGCGCCTCAAGGGCCGGCGCATCCCGATGATCGACGAGGTGCGCATCTCGATCATCGAGGAGGAGCAGCCGCGCTGGCTGGCCTTCCTCAACGGCCAGATCGACATGCTGGCCGGGCAGTACGGCTCGGTGCCGGGGTCCTTCGTCAACGTCGCGATGCCCAACGGCCACGTCGCGCCCAACCTCGAACGCAAGGGCATCCTGGCGGCGCAGCAGGTCAACGCCGACATCGGGATCACCTACTTCAACATGGAGGACCCGGTGGTCGGCGGCTACACGCCGGAGAAGGTGGCACTGCGCCGGGCGCTCTCGCTGGCGATGGACGTCGAGCGCGAGATCCGCGTCGTGCGCAAGGGCCAGGCGATCCCGGCGCAGTCGCAGGTGGTGCCGCACACGACCGGCTACGACCCGAAGTTCAAGAGCGAGGCCGGCGACTACGACCCGGCGCGTGCGCGTGCGCTGCTGGACATGTACGGCTACGTCGACCGCGACGGCGACGGCTGGCGCGAGCTGCCCGACGGCAAGTCGCTGGTGCTGGTCTACGCCACCCAGCCGACGCAGATCAGCCGCCAGTTCGACGAGCTCTGGCGCAAGAACATGGAGGCGATCGGCATCCGCACGACCTTCCAGACCGGCCAGTGGCCCGAGCAGCTGAAGCTGGCGCGTGCCGGCAAGCTGCAGATCTGGACGCTGGGCTCGTCGGCCTCGGGGCGTGACGGCCAGAGCGCTTTCGACCGCCTGCACGGCCCGCAGGCCGGCGGCCAGAACCTCGCGCGCTTCAGCCTGCCGGCTTTCGACGCGCTGTACGACCGCATGTCGGCGCTGCCCGACGGCCCCGAGCGCGACGAGCTCTTCCGCCAGGCCAAGATCCTGTCGGTGGCCTACATGCCGTACAAGCCGTCGGTGCACCGCGTCAGCACCGACATGTGGCAGCCCTGGGTCAGCGGTTTCCGCCGCCCGGTGTTCTGGAGCGAATGGTGGCACCTCGTCGACCTCGACCCGGCAATGCGCGCGGCCGCCGGCGTGAAGGTCGACTGACGCCGTCCCGGATCCCGGCCCGATACAAACGCTTACGGCGTTGGTGCGTCGGTGCGACGCCAAATGTTTCGCGATACGCCACAAAACTCGCGCTGTAAACCCGCTGTTACAACTTTGGGGCGCATTCGTGAGTGAGCTCACGATCCTCGGGCAGACTGGTAAACCTTTCTCACAGTCGCGGCGGGTGCGCTTGGGCAGACTCGCACCGCAATCGGGATCCAAAGAGACCATTCATGACGACTGACACGATCATCGTCGCGCCGATCGGCGGTCAGCGCGCCGTGCGGCGCCCGGTGTCGGAAGGGCGGGCGCTGCCCGCCCGGGCACCAGCGGTGGACGTGCCGGAGCGGGTGTTCAGAATCCGCTCCGCCGACTCCTACGTCTGCCGCCAGAGCGCGAACTCGCTGCTCAAGCAGCGTTACGCCTGGCGCGGCTACCACGCCGTGTCGCTGCCCAGCGACCAGACCACCAACCGCATCACGCTGTCGGCTACCGAGAACGACGACACCATCGGCACGATCACCGTCGCGCTCGACAGCGCCGAAGGCTTGAGCGCGGAGGACGCGTTCCCGGCCGAGATGGAGGCCCTGCGCCGCGACGGCGTCCGGGTCTGCGAGTTCACCAAGCTGGCGATCGACCCGATCTCCGGCAGCAAACGTGTGTTGGCGGCGCTGTTCCACGTCGCCTACATCGTCGCCCACCGCATCCGCGGCTACGACGCGCTGGTGATGGAGGTGAACCCCCGCCATGTGCGCTACTACGAGCGCATGCTCGGCGCACGCGTCATCGGCGAGGAGCGCCTGAACCGTTTCGTCAACGCGCCGGCGGTGCTGCTGACGATCGACTTCGCTTACATCCGCGACCAGATCGAGGCCTTCGGCGGCCGTGTCGACCTCGACGCCGACGAGCGCTCGCTCTACCCCTACGCGTTCTCGCCGCGCGAGGAGACGGGCATCATCGCCCGCCTGATGACCGCGCAGACGCCCGCTTCCGCGAGCATCAACTGAGATCGCGGCCTCAGGCCGCCGCGCGCGCGAACTGCTGGATGGCCTGTGCCGGGATCGCGCCGCTGTGGCGGTGCGTCTCGCGCCCGTTCTCCAGCCGGATCAGCGTCGGGATGCTGCGGATGCCGAAGCGCGTCGAGAGCTGCGGGTTGTCGTCGCTGTTGACCTTGACCAGCAGGGCGCGCCCGGCGAGTGCTCGGCCGGCCTGCTCGAAGGCCGGCGCCATCGCCCGGCACGGGCCGCACCACGGCGCCCAGAAGTCCACCAGCACCGGCACGGTGCTCGAGCCGACCGCGGCGTCGAACTCGGCGTCGCCCAGTTCGACCGGGCGGCCGTCGAGCAGCGGACGGCCGCAGCGGCCGCAGTTCGGCGCCTCGCCCAGGCGGGCGGCGGGCAGGCGGTTCATGGCCTCGCAATGCGGGCAGCGCAGGTGCAGCGGGTGATCCATCTCCGCCAGATGAGGGCGGCCTGCCGCGACGTCAAGGGCGGCGTGGCCGCCTCCTAGAATCCGCCGATGCCTTCTTCGCTGGCGCAGCGCGCCGCCGCGCTGCACCGCCTCGCCGTCGTCACCCTGCTCGGGTTCGCCTCGGGCCTGCCGCTGGCGCTGACCGGCCAGGCGATGCAGGCCTGGCTGACGGTCGACGGCATCGACCTGGCGACGATCGGCTTTCTCAGCCTCGTCGGTTTGCCCTACACCTTCAAGTTCCTGTGGGCGCCGCTGATGGACCGCTTCGAGCTGCCCGGCCTGGGGCGGCGGCGCGGCTGGCTGGTGCTGACGCAGCTCGCGCTGGCCGGCGTGCTGTTCGCGTTGTCGACGACCTCGCCGTCGGACTCGATCCGCGCCTTCGCGCTGCTGGCGGTGCTGGTGGCCTTCGTCTCGGCCTCGCAGGACGTCGTCATCGACGCCTACCGCACCGACCTGCTGCAGCACCGCGAGCGCGGCCTGGGCGCGTCGCTGAACGTGATGGGCTACCGCCTGGCGATGATCCTGTCCGGCGGCATCGCGCTGATCTGGACCGACCCCGCCCAGGGCGGCGGCTGGTCCTGGCCCGAGGTCTACCGCCTGATGGCCGGCCTGATGGCGGCGCTGGCGGTGCTGTCGGCGCTGGCGCTGCCGCGGCTGAAGACCGCGCCGCGCCAGGCCACGCTGGCGCGCAACGACCTCGCCGGCTTCTTCGCCGTGCTCGCCGCGGTGGCCGCCGGCGCGATGCTGACCGACCGCTTCGGCGCCGGCGTGGCGCAGGCGCTGTTCGGCGGTGTGCTGGCCGCCAGCTCGATGGCGCAGTCACTGCAGACGCGCTGGCTCGAGCTGGCGGTGCTGATGATGGGCCTGGCGTTCACGCTGCCGCTGGCTGCCTGGGCGGCGCGCGTGGCGCGCTTCGAGACCCTGCTCGGCGGCCTGCGCAGCTACTTCTCGCAGCGCGGCGCCGCGGCCTTCCTGCTGTTCATCGTGCTCTACAAGCTCGGCGACGCCTTCGCCGGCTCGCTGATGACGCCGTTCCTGCTGAAGGCGATGGCCTTCGGCTCGGCCGAGGTCGGCGTCGTCAACAAGCTGATCGGGCTGTGGCTGACGATCGCCGGCGCGCTCGTCGGCGGCGCGCTGATGCTGCGCCTGGGCCTGTGGCGCTCGCTGCTCGTCTTCGGCGTGCTGCAGATGGCGAGCAACCTCGGCTTCTGGTGGCTGGCGGTGCACGGCAAGGGCGCGATGCCCGGGCTGCTGATCCCGGCCTTCGACTGGGGCTTCGTGCGCTTGGCGCAGCCGACGCCGGTCGACGGCGGGCTGCTGATGGTGGTCGCTTTCGAGAACATCTCCGGCGGCATGGGCACGGCGGCCTTCGTCGCCTTCCTGATGAGCCTGTGCAACCAGCGTTTCACGGCGACGCAGTACGCGCTGCTGTCGGCCTTCGCCGCGGTCGGCCGCGTCTGGGTCGGCCCGCTGGCCGGCGTGCTGGCCGAGAGCATCGGCTGGCCGACTTTCTTCATCCTCAGCACGGTGCTCGCGGCGCCGGCGCTGGTGATGCTGGTCTGGCTGCGCGACAGCGTGCGCGCGCTGGAGTTCGATCCCGCCGCGCCGGTGCCCGCCGACGACTGAGCCGGGCCCGCGCTCCTAGAATCCGCCGACGGAACCCCGGCGCTGGCGACCGGGTCCGACACGCCATGCCGAACACCTTCGAAACCGACGCCCGGATCGACCTGCCCCCGATGCTGCACGCGATGGGCTGCAGCTGCGCGCTGCACCGCCGGCGCCTGTTCACGACGGCGCTGGCAGCCGGCGCCGGCGCTGCGCTCGCCGGCCCGGCGATGGCCCAGGACGGCGTTCGTGGCGACGTCGGCGGCGAGTCGAAGTTCGCCAAGCTGGTGCCGGCCGAGGACGTCGAGAAGGCCGCCGCCCAGCAGTACGAGCAGATGCTGCGCGAGGCGCGCGCGGCCAAGGCGCTGGCGCCGGCCGACCACCCGCAGCTGGTGCGACTGCGGGCCATCGCCGACCGCATCGTCCCGTACGCCCAGCCCTGGAACCGGCGCGCCGCGAACTGGAAGTGGGAGATCAACCTCATCGGCAGCAAGCAGCTCAACGCCTTCTGCATGCCGGGCGGCAAGATCGCCTTCTATCTCGGCATCCTTAAGGAGCTGCAGCTCAGCGACGACGAGGTCGCGACGATCATGGGCCACGAAGTCGCGCATGCGTTGCGCGAGCACGCCCGCGAGCGCATGGGCAAGACCGCGGCCACGCGCATCGGTGCCGGGGTGCTCAGCGCGCTGCTCGGCCTGGGCCAGACCGGCGACACGCTGCTCAACATGGGCGGCCAGCTGCTGACGCTGAAGTTCAGCCGCGAGGACGAGTCCGAGGCCGACATCGTCGGCATGGACCTGGCGGCGCGTTCGGGCTACGACCCGCGCGCCGGCGTCTCGCTGTGGAACAAGATGATCCAGGCGAACAAGAACGCGCCGCCGGAGTTCATGTCGACGCACCCTTCGGGGCCGACACGCATCGCCGACATCCAGTCCAAGCTGCCCAAGGTGATGCCGCTGTACGAGCGCGCCGCCAAGCCGGCGCGCAACTTCGGCCCGCCGGCGCGCGCCTAGGCGCGCCGCGCCGTCAGGCGCCGTCCGACGCGCGGTCGCGCGGCCAGCGTTCCATCGGCTCGAAGACCACGCCGCGCAGCGCCGGCACCATCGGCGGCAGCAGCGCGACCATGCGCACCAGCGCGCGGATGCTGCGTGCGCCGGTCTTCTCGCGGATGCTGCCGATCTGGGTGCGCACCGTGGAGATGCGCACGCCCTGGTGCTCGGCGAACTTCTGCGGCGCCACGCCGGCGCACAGGGCCTCGAGCACCCGCGTCTCGGCCGGCGTCAGCCGGTGCGCGCGCGCGAAGCCGCGCACCGAGAGGTCCTCGCAGACCTGGCGCTTGCACAACAGCAGCATCGTCGCCGGCTGGCCGTCGAGCGCGTCGGCCGCCAGCGGCACGACCGCCAGCGTGACGCGCTCGCCGCTGGCGCCCAGCGTCAGCATCTCGCGCGTGCCGCGCTGCATGGAGTCGGAGACCGCGGTGGCCAGTCGCGCGGCGTCTTCGGGCAGCACCGCCCCGATGCGCCCGGCGGTGATCTGCAGCGGGTGGCTGTCGTCGAGTTCGCTCAGCGCGCGGTGGTTGCGCCAGCGCACGATGCCGGCGGCGTCGATCAGCACGAGGCCGTAGTCGATCTCGTCGAGCATCAGGCCCAGGCAGCGGGCCCAGCCGCCGGTCGGGGTGCGCTCGGTCATCGAGCGCGGCAACAGAGCGGGCGTTGCGGAGCGTGCAGCAGGCTGCCGGTCGAGCATGGTCATCGCCTTTCGTCGGTCGTCCAAACGAGGGCGGGCAGGCGGTGACTTCCTCCCGAGGAAATGTGCGTCCCGGGCGGGTCATGCTTGCAGGCTCTGCGGCCCTGCTTCCCGCCTCTTGTCGCGCGGCCATTCTGCCGTTGGTCAATCGCCTTTGTTTGACCTGTGTCGTGTCGCGGGCCCTGCGACACTGACTTGAACGAGCGCCAGCGGCGCCGATCAGAGGCAGAAGTCGTAGTCGATCGTCAGCGGCGCGTGGTCCGAGAAGCGCTGCGCCAGGAAGATCTGTTCGCGCCGCGCGGTCTCGGCGAGCGCCGGCGTGGCCAGGTGGTAGTCCAGCCGCCAGCCCACGTTCTTCGCCCAGGCCTGGCCGCGGTTGCTCCACCACGTGTACTGCTCGGGCTGCGGGTTGAGGCGGCGGAAGACGTCGACGACGCCGCTGTCGAGCAGCCGCGTCATCCAGGCCCGCTCCTCGGGCAGGAAGCCGCTGTTCTTCTGGTTGCCGCGCCAGTTCTTCAGGTCGATTTCCTTGTGCGCGATGTTGACGTCGCCGACGAGGATGAACTCGCGCTCGGCCTTCAGCGCCATCAGGTGCGGCTGCAGCAGGTCGAGGAAGCGGTACTTGGCGGCCTGGCGCTCCTCGCCGCTGGAGCCGCTGGGGAAGTAGCAGCTGATGATCGACAGCTTGCGCCCGGGCTTGTCGAAGCGCAGCTCGATCCAGCGGCCCTCGGCGTCGAACTCGCCGCCGTCGAAGCCGACGACGACGTCGCTGGGCTCGTGGCGCGTGTACAGCCCGACCCCGGAGTAGCCCTTCTTCTGCGCGAAGTGGAAGTGGCCGTCGAGGCCGCCCACCCGTTCGAAGCGTCCGGCCACGTCGGCGGCTTGCGCCTTGACCTCCTGCACCCCCATACAATCGGCGGCCGCTGCCTCGGCCCAGTCGAGAAATCCTTTGCTCGCGGCCGAACGGATGCCGTTCAGGTTGAGCGTGACCAGTCGAAAACCCAAGGGATGACCTCCATGAACGCCCCCGACGCCCTGGCGCAAGAATTCGTGAAGTTCTCGGTCGAGGCCGGCGTGCTGCGCTTCGGCGAGTTCCGCACGAAGGCCGGGCGGCTGTCGCCCTACTTCTTCAATGCCGGGCTGTTCAACGACGGCGCCAGG
Organism: Rubrivivax sp. JA1026; assembly: GCF_011065555.1. Taxonomy (NCBI): domain Bacteria; kingdom Pseudomonadati; phylum Pseudomonadota; class Betaproteobacteria; order Burkholderiales; family Sphaerotilaceae; genus Rubrivivax; species Rubrivivax sp. JA1026. Next base: position 15,388 of record NZ_JAALCQ010000002.1, on the reverse strand, counting down.
CTGGGCCGTCTCGCTTCATTCTATGCACGCCGTCTGGTGGCCAGCGGGCTCGAGTTCGACATGCTCTTCGGCCCGGCCTACAAGGGCATCACGCTGGCCGCGGCGATCGCCATCGAGCTGGCGCGCGAAGGCCGCAACCTGCCTTTCGCCTACAACCGCAAGGAAGCCAAGGACCACGGCGAAGGCGGCACGCTGGTCGGCGCGCCGGTTGCCGGGCGCGTGCTGATCGTCGACGACGTGATCTCCGCCGGCACCTCGGTGCGCGAGTCGATCGCGATGATCCGCGCCGCCGGCGCGACGCCCTGCGGCGTCGCGATCGCGCTCGACCGCCAGGAGAAGGCGACCGACGCCGACGGGCGCGACGCCGAACTCTCGGCCGTGCAGTCGGTGCGCTCGCAGCTCGGGCTGGACGTGGTCGCGATCGCGACCCTGGCCGACCTGCTGGCCTACCTGCGCTCCGGCGCCGACCCCGCGCTCGAGCAGTACGCGCCGGCCGTGCAGGCCTATCGCGAGCGCTACGGGGTCTGAATGGCCAGGGCCGGGCGTCTCGCTTCCACTCGCGGCCTCGCGCTGACCGGCGCCGCGCTGCTGGCCGGCTCGGTGCTGGCGGCACAGGGGGGGCGTCCGGCCGAGGGCATCTACACCTGCGTCGACGACGCCGGCCGCAAGATCACCTCGGACCGCCCGATCCCGGAGTGCATCGCCAAGGAGCAGCGGCTGCTCAACCGCGACGGCTCGCTGCGCCGCGTCGTGCCGCCGACGCCGACGGCCGACGAGCGTGCCGAGATCGAGGCCCGCGAGCGCCGTGCGGCCGAGGCGCGCGCCGCCCAGGCCGACGCGGTGCGCCGCGACCGCAACCTGATGGCGCGCTACCCCAACGAGGAAGCGCACCGGCGTGCGCGCGAGGCCGCGCTGGACACCGTGCGGGTGGCGATCCGGGCTTCCGAGCAGCGGCTGGCGATGCTCGCCGCCGAGCGCAAGCCGCTGACCGAAGAGGCCGAGTTCTATCCCGCACGCCCTCTGCCGCCCAAGCTGCGCCAGTCGCTGGACGCCAACGACGCCGCCACCGAGGCGCAGCGCACGGCGATGGCCAACCAGGAAGCCGAGCTGGTGCGCGTGAACCGGCTGTACGACGCCGAACTGGAGCGCCTGCGCCGGCTGTGGGCCGGCGCCCGGCCCGGCACGCTGGGCCCGATGCCGGCCGAGCCGGCATCGGCCGCGGCGCGCTGAGCCTGGACATGGGGTGCCGGAAGGCGCCCCATGCCTGCCGAGTCCGGCTCAGCCGCCGAGCTTGCGGCGCAGCAGTTCGCTGGCCTGGGCCGGGTTGGCCTTGCCCTTGCTGGCCTTCATGACCTGGCCGACGAGCGCGTTGAAGGCCTTGTCCTTGCCGGCGCGGAATTCCTCGACCGACTTGGTGTTGGCGGCCAGCACCTCGTCGACGATCTTCTCCAGCGCGCCGCTGTCGTTCATCTGCTTGAGGCCCCTGGCCTCGATGACCGCGTCGACGTCGCTGGCCTCGCCGCTCCACAGCGCGTCGAAGACCTGGCGCGCGCCGTTGTTCGACACCGTGCCGTCGGCGATGCGGCCGATCAGCGCGGCCAGCGTCTGCGGGCCCACCGGCGCGGCGTCGATCGCCCCGCCCTCGGCGTTCAGCCGCTTGCTGACCTCGCCCATCAGCCAGTTGGCGACCAGCTTGGGCTGGCCGCAGCCGTCGCGCGCTGCCTCGTAGTAGCGCGCGAAGGCCAGGCTCTGGGTCATCATCGCCGCGTCGTAGGCCGGCAGGCCGTCGTCGCGCTGGAAGCGTTCGGCCATCACCGCCGGCAGCTCGGGCATCGCGGCGCGAACACGCTCCACCCAGTCGGGCGCGATGACCAGCGGCGGCAGGTCCGGGTCGGGGAAGTAGCGGTAGTCGTGCGCGTCTTCCTTGCTGCGCATCGCCCGCGTCTCGCCGGTGTCGGGATTGAACAGCACCGTGGCCTGCTCGATCGCCAGGCCGTCTTCCAGCCGGTCGATCTGCCACTGGACCTCGAAGTCGATCGCCTGCTGCAGGAAGCGGAAGCTGTTGAGGTTCTTGATCTCGCGGCGCGTGCCGAAAGGCTCGCCGGGGCGGCGCACCGAGACGTTGGCGTCGCAGCGGAAGCTGCCTTCCTGCATGTTGCCGTCGCAGATGCCCAGCCAGACGACGAGCGCGTGCAGCGCCTTGGCGTACTCCACCGCCTCGGCCGAGCTGCGCAGGTCGGGCTCGGAGACGATCTCCAGCAGCGGCGTGCCGGCGCGGTTCAGGTCGATGCCCGACTGGCCGTGGTAGTCCTCGTGCAGGCTCTTGCCCGCGTCTTCCTCGAGGTGGGCGCGGGTCAGCCGCACCGAACGCTTCTCGCCGTCGAGCAGGAAGGACACGCTGCCGCCCTGCACCACCGGGATCTCGTACTGGCTGATCTGGTAGCCCTTGGGCAGGTCGGGGTAGAAGTAGTTCTTGCGCGCGAAGATCGACAGCGGCGCGACCTTGGCGCCGACGGCCAGGCCGAAGCGGATCGCGCGTTCGACGGCGCCGCGGTTGGCCACCGGCAGCGTGCCGGGCAGCGCCAGGTCGACCGGACAGGCCTGGGTGTTGGGCTCGGCGCCGAAACGTGTCGAGGCGCCGCTGAAGATCTTGCTCTCGGTGGAGAGCTGGGCGTGGGTCTCGAAGCCGATGACGACTTCGTAGCCGCGGATGAGGGGGAAGGTCGCCATCGCGTCAGAACCCGGCCGGGGCGCGGGTGTGGAAGTCGGTCGCTTGCTGCAGCGCGTGGGCGGCGTGCAGCAAGCGGCCTTCGTCGAAGTAGTTGCCGACGAGCTGCAGGCCGACCGGCAGGCCGTGGGCGCCGGTGCCGGCCGGCACGCTCATGCCCGGCAGGCCGGCCAGGCTGGCCGGCAGCGTGAAGATGTCGGCCAGGTAGGCCTGCAGCGGGTCGCCCTGCTCGCCGAGCTGCCAGGCGACGGTCGGCGCCACCGGGCCGGCGATCAGGTCGCAGTCGCGGAAGGCGGCCTGGAAGTCGTCGGCGATCATGCGGCGCAGCTTCTGCGCCTGCAGGTAGTAGGCGTCGTAGTAGCCGTGGCTCAGCACGTAGGTGCCGATCATGATGCGGCGCTTGACCTCGGGCCCGAAGCCCTCCGCCCGCGTCTTCTTGTACATGTCGAGCAGGTCGGTGTACTGGGCTGCACGGTGGCCGAACTTCACGCCGTCGAAGCGCGACAGGTTCGAGCTCGCCTCGGCCGGCGCGATGATGTAGTAGACCGGGATCGACAGCTCGGTGCGCGGCAGGCTGACGTCGACCAGCGTCGCGCCCAGCTTCTCCAGCTCGGCGAGCGCGCCGCGCACGGCGGCGGCGACGTCGGCCGACAGGCCTTCGGGGAAGAACTCGCGCGGCAGGCCGATGCGCAGGCCGGCCAGCGGGCGCGTGGCGCTGGCGCCCTCGCGCACGGCGAGCATCTGGGCGTGGTAGTCCTGCGGCGGGCGCTCGGCGCTGGTCGCGTCGCGTTCGTCGAAACCGCTCATCGCCGACAGCAGCAGCGCGCAGTCCTCGGCCGAACGCGCCATCGGGCCGGCCTGGTCCAGGCTGGAGGCGAAGGCGATCATGCCGTAGCGCGAGCACACGCCGTAGGTCGGCTTGATGCCGGTGATGCCGCAGAAGCTGGACGGCTGGCGGATCGAGCCGCCGGTGTCGGTGCCGGTGGCGGCGGCCACCAGGCGCGCGGCCACCGCCGCGGCCGAGCCGCCCGACGAGCCGCCGGGCACACGCGTCGTATCCCAGGGGTTCTGCACCACGCCGAAGGCGGAGTTCTCGTTGGCCGAGCCCATCGCGAACTCGTCGCAGTTGAGCTTGCCCAGCGTCACCGTGCCGGCGGCCTTCAGCCGCGCGACGACGGTGGCGTCGAAGGGGCTGCGGTAGCCCGTCAGCATCTTCGAGCCGGCGGTGCTCGGCTGGTCCGTCGTGACGAAGATGTCCTTGTGGGCGATCGGCACGCCCGCGAGCGCCGGGGCGCTGCCGGCGGCGAGCGCGGCGTCGGCGGCGCGTGCGGCGGCCAGCGCACCGTCGGCGTCGACCGCCAGGAAGGCGCCGAGCGAACGATGCGCGTCGGCGCGCGCCAGCAGCGCCTGCACGAGTTCGACGCTGGAGAACTGCTTGGCGCGCAGCGCGCGGGCGGTTTCGGCGACGCCCAGCCGGTGCAGTGCGGCGCTCATTCGATCACCTTCGGCACGAGGAACAGGCCGTCCTCGACGGCCGGGGCGCTGCGCTGGTTGGCCTCGCGCTCGTTGCTCTCGGTGACGCGGTCCTCGCGCAGGCGCAGCGCGACTTCCTGCACCGCCGACAGCGGCGTGTACAGCGGCTCGACGCCGCTGGTGTCGACCGCGCTCATCTTCTCGACGATGCCGAAGAAGTCGTTGAGCTGCGCGAGCATGCGCTGCTCTTCGTCGGGCTGAAGCTCGAGCCGCGCCAGATGCGCGATGCGGCTCACGTCCTGCGGTGTGAGGGCCATGGAAACAGGTGCAAATGGGCGCTTGCCCAAGGGCAAGCGCGGGGGGTGATCAGGTATTATCTATGGTTACCCCACATGCCTCGTCGGTAGCCGGCCGTGCGACCGCGTCGCCCGCGCTCCAGGCGCCAAGGCCCCGCCTTTCGATCCAGCCGCCTCCCGACCGCCGTCTCCCCACATGTTCGCCTCCCTGCGTCGCTATTTCTCGACGGACCTCGCGATCGACCTCGGCACCGCCAACACGCTGATCTACGTGCGCGGCAAGGGGATCGTGCTCGACGAGCCGTCCGTCGTCGCCATCCGCCACGAAGGTGGCCCGAATGGCAAAAAAACCATCCAGGCCGTCGGTGCCGAAGCCAAGGCCATGCTCGGCAAGGTGCCCGGCAACATCGAGGCCATCCGGCCCATGAAGGACGGCGTCATCGCCGACTTCACGGTGACCGAGCAGATGTTGAAGCAGTTCATCAAGATGGTGCATCCGCGGTCGATGACACGGCCCAGCCCGCGGATCATCATCTGCGTGCCCTGCGGCTCGACCCAGGTCGAGCGCCGCGCGATCCGCGAGTCGGCGCTGGGCGCCGGCGCCTCGGACGTCTACCTGATCGAGGAACCGATGGCCGCGGCGATCGGCGCCGGCCTGCCGGTGTCCGAGGCCTCGGGCTCGATGGTCGTCGACATCGGCGGCGGCACGACCGAAGTCGGCGTGATCTCGCTCGGCGGCATGGTCTACAAGGGCTCGATCCGCGTCGGCGGCGACAAGTTCGACGAGTCGATCATCAACTACATCCGCCGCAACTACGGCATGCTGATCGGCGAGCCGACGGCGGAAGCGATCAAGAAGAACATCGGCAGCGCCTTCCCCGGCTCCGAGGTCAAGGAGATGGAGGTCAAGGGCCGCAACCTCTCCGAAGGCGTGCCGCGCAGCTTCACGATCAGCTCCAACGAGATCCTCGAGGCGCTGACCGACCCGCTGAACCAGATGGTCAGCGCGGTGAAGAACGCGCTCGAGCAGACGCCGCCGGAACTCGGTGCCGACATCGCCGAGCGCGGCATGATGCTCACCGGCGGCGGCGCGCTGCTGCGCGACCTGGACCGCCTGCTCGCCGAGGAAACCGGCCTGCCGGTGCTCGTCGCCGAAGACCCGCTGACCTGCGTCGTGCGCGGTTGCGGGATGGCGCTGGAGCGCATGGAGCGCCTGGGAAGCATCTTCACGTCCGAGTGACGGCGTGAACCCCTGCGACGCGTGTCCCCGCACGGCCGGCCGGCCGTTGGGCGCGCGCCGCCTGTCCTGACCCGCCGCGAGCCGACATGCCGCTGGGTACGCTCGACCGCACGCCGCCGCCCTTCTTCCGCCAGGGCACCCCGGCGCTGACCAAGCTCGTCTTCTTCTCCGCGCTGGCCTTCTTCCTGATGGTCGCCGACGTGCGGCTGCGCATTGCCGATCCGGTGCGCGAGGCGATCGCCATCGTGCTGCTGCCGGTGCAGCGGGCGCTGGCGGTGCCGGTCGAACTGGTTTTCGGCGGCGCCGACTACCTGCGCGGCCTGGAGGCCGCACGCGCCGCCGAGCGCGAGGCGCAGGCGCAGCTGGCGCTCAGCGCCGACCAGCTGGCGCGTGCCGGCGCGCTGGCCGCCGAGAACGCCAGGCTGCGCGCGCTGCTGGACCTGAAGCCGGCGCTGGCGGTGCGCTCGCAGGCCGCCGAGGTGCTGTACGACGCTGCCGACCCGTACTCGCGCAAGGTCGTCATCGACCGCGGCCAGGCCCAGGGCGTGGTCGCCGGCTCGCCGGTCGTCAACCAGCACGGCGTGCTCGGCCAGGTCACGCGCGTCTTCGCGCTGACCTCCGAGGTCACGCTGCTCGTCGACAAGGACGCCGCGATCCCGGTGCTCAACGTGCGCACCCAGCAGCGCGGCGCCGCCTTCGGCGTCGCCGGCGGCATGGAGCTGCGCTTCACCTCGGCCAACGACGACGTGCGCGCCGGCGACGAGCTGCAGACCAGCGGCATGGACGGCGTCTACCCGCCGGGCCTGCCGGTGGCCAAGGTGGTGGCGGTCGAACGGCGCTCGGAATCGGGCTTCGCGCGCATCACGCTGGCGCCGGCGGCGGGCAGCGACGGCGTGCGCCACGTGCTGGTGCTGGAGCCGCTGGCGGCGATGCTGCCGCCGCGGCCCGAGCCGGCGCCGGCGGCGCCCGAGGTCGCGCGGCGCAAGGGGAGCGGCCGCCGATGATCATGCCCCGCGGCTCCGACCAGCTGCTGCTGCCGGTCAACCCCTTCTTCATCGCGCTGACGCTGCTGCTGGCCTTCGCCTTCATGCTGCTGCCGTTCGGGCGCCACCCGGCGATCCCGGACCTGCTCGCCGTGGTGCTGGTGTTCTGGGCCGTGCACCAGCCGCGCCGCGTCGGTGTCGGCGTCGGCTTCTTCTTCGGTCTGCTGCTGGACGTGCACCAGGGCGCGCTGCTCGGCCAGCACGCGCTGGCGTACTCGCTGCTGGCTTATGCCGCGACCCTCGTGCATCGCCGGCTGCTGTGGTTCGGGGTCGTCGAGCAGGCGCTGCAGATCGCGCCGCTGTTCTTCGCCGCCCACCTCGTCGCGCTCGTCGTGCGCCTGGCCGCCGGCGGCATGTTCCCCGGCTGGTGGATGTTTCTGGCGCCGGTGATCGAGGCCCTCATCTGGCCGCTCGTCACGATCGTGCTGCTGGCGCCGCAGCGCCGCGCGCCGGATCCGGACGAGAATCGGCCGCTGTGACCGAGATCAAGGACCTCGAGCTCGAACTCGGGCGTTTCCGTGCCCGGCTGATCGCCGCCGCGGCCTTTGTTCTCGTCGCTTTCGGCCTGCTCGCCGCGCGCCTGGTGTACCTGCAGGTGGTGCGCCACGACGAGCTGGCGACGCAGGCCGAGAACAACCGCATCGCCGTCGTGCCGACCGTGCCCAACCGCGGCCTGATCGTCGACCGCAACGGCGTCGTGCTGGCCACCAACTACTCGGCCTACACGCTGGAGATCACGCCGTCGCGCATCGGCGACGTCGAGCTCGACGAGCTGATCGACCGCATCGCCGAGCACGTCGAGATCCAGCCCCGCGACCGCCGCCGCTTCAAGCGCCAGCTCGAGGAGAGCAAGGGCTTCGAGTCGCTGCCGATCCGCACCAAGCTCAGCGACGAGGAGGTGGCGCGTTTCCTGGCCCAGCGCTTCCGCTTCCCGGGCGTGGACGTCAAGGCGCGGCTGTTCCGCCAGTACCCGCTGGGCGAGGTCGGCGGCCACCTGCTGGGCTACATCGGCCGCATCAACCAGGCCGAGAAGAAGGCGATGTCCGACTGGCCCGAGGAGCAGCAGGACAACTACCGCGGCACCGAGTACATCGGCAAGCTCGGCCTGGAGCAGAGCTACGAGCGCGAGCTGCACGGCACCACCGGCTTCGAGGAGGTGGAGACCAGCGCCAACGGCCGCGCCGTGCGCCGCCTGGCCAGCCACCCGCCGACGCCGGGCAACAAGCTCGTGCTGTCCATCGACATCAAGCTGCAGGCGCTGGTCGAGCAGCTGTTCGGCGAGCGCCGCGGCGCACTCGTCGCGATCGACCCGCGCAACGGCGAGATCCTGGCCTTCGTCAGCAAGCCGAGCTTCGACCCCAACCTGTTCGTCGACGGCATCGACGTCGAGAGCTGGCGCGAGCTCAACGAGAGCATCGACCGGCCGCTGCTCAATCGCGCGCTGCGCGGCACCTACCCGCCGGGCTCGACCTACAAGCCGTTCATGGCGATGGCCGCGCTGCAGTCGGGCAAACGCAGCGCCTCGACGGTCATCCAGGACAACGCCAGCTGGACCTTCGGCAACCACACCTTCCGCAGCCACGGCGACATCGCGCTCGGGCCGGTGGACATGCACCGCGCGATCGTCAAGTCCAGCAACGTCTACTTCTATTCGCTGGCCAACGAGATGGGCGTGGACCTGATCCACGACCTGATGGCGCCGTTCGGCTTCGGCCAGCGCACCGGCATCGACCTCGAGGGCGAGGTCACCGGCGTGCTGCCGTCCACCGACTGGAAGCGCCGCGCCTACAAGCGCGCCGACCAGCAGCGCTGGTACGCCGGCGAGACGATCTCGCTGGGCATCGGCCAGGGCTACAACCACTTCACGATGCTGCAGATCGCCAACGCGATGGCCACGCTGGCCTCCGGCGGCCAGCGCTACACGCCACACCTGGTGCGCGAGGTCGAGGACGTCATCACGCGCGAACGGCGCCAGGTCGCCGCCCAGCCGCGCGAGCCGCTGGCGCTCAAGCCCGAGAACGTCGCCGTGGTGATGCGCGCGCTGCAGGGCGTGGTGCTGGAAGGCACCGGCGCCGGCGCCTTCGCCGGGGCGCCGTACACCAGCGGCGGCAAGACCGGCACGGCGCAGGCGGTGACGATCCGCTCCAACGAGAAGTACAACGCCGCCAAGCTCGAGGAGCACAAGCGCGACCACGCGCTGTACACCGCGGTGGCGCCGATGGAGGCGCCGCGTGTGGTGCTGGCGGTGATCGTCGAGAACGCCGGCTTCGGTGCCGCGTCGGCGGCGCCGATCGCGCGGCGCGTCATCGACTACCTGCTGCTCGGCCAGTACCCGAGCGAAGAGGACCTGGCCGCGGTGCGCAGCGGCCGCTCCGGCGCGCCGCTCGGCACGCCGCGGCGCGCCGAGGACGTGCCGCTGCCCGGCCAGGGCCCGATCGCGGTGGAGATCGCCGCCGCCGGTGCGGCGGTGGCCGCTGCGCCGGCCGCGTCGGCCCCGTCGGCGCCGTTGCGGCCGGACGAACGCCGGCCGGCCCCGGCGCTCGCGCCGCCGCCGGTCGGTGCCGCCGTGCCCGCCCCGCAGAGGATCGCCCGGCCATGAACGCGGTGTTCGAACGTCCCTCGGTGCTGCAGCGTGTCAGGACGCTGTTCTCCGGCTTCGACGGCCCGCTCGCCGCGGCGCTGCTGCTGCTGGTCGCCATCGGCCTGGTGACGATGTACTCGGCCGGCTACGACCACGGCACGCGCTTCGTCGACCACGGCCGCAACATGCTGCTGGCCTTCGTGGTGATGTTCGTCGTCGCGCAGGTGCCGCCGCAGCGGCTGCAGCAGATCGCCGTGCCGCTGTACGTCGTCGGCGTCGTGCTGGTCGTGCTGACCGCGCTGCCGGGCATCGGCATCACGAAGAAGGGCGCGACACGCTGGCTCAACCTGGGCATCGTCATCCAGCCCAGCGAGATCCTGAAGATCGCGATGCCGCTGATGCTCGCCTGGTGGTTCCAGAAGCGCGAAGGCCTGCTGCGCGTGCCCGACTTCCTCGTCGCCGCGGCGCTGCTGGGCGTGCCGGTGCTGCTGGTGATGCACCAGCCCGACCTGGGCACCTCGCTGCTGATCCTGGCCGGCGGCCTGTACGTGATCTTCTTCGCCGGGCTGTCGTGGAAGCTGATCGTGCCGGTGCTGGTGCTGGGCGCCACCGGCATCATCGCGCTGGTCATCGCCGAGCCGACGATCTGCCAGCCCGGCGTCGAATGGCCGATCCTGCGCGAGTACCAGCGCCACCGCGTCTGCACGCTGCTCGACCCGATGCAGGACCCGCTGGGCAAGGGCTTCCACATCATCCAGGGCATGATCGCCATCGGCTCCGGGGGGCTGACCGGCAAGGGCTTCATGAACGGCACCCAGACCCACCTGGAGTTCATCCCCGAGCGCACCACCGACTTCATCTTCGCCGCCTTCTGCGAGGAGTTCGGGCTGGCCGGCGTGCTGCTGCTGCTGTTCGCCTTCGTCTTCCTGATCTTCCGCGGGCTGATGATCGCCGGCGAGGCGCCGACGGTGTTCTCGCGCCTGCTGGCTGGCGCGATGTCGCTGAGCGTCTTCACCTACGCCTTCGTCAACATGGGCATGGTCAGCGGCATCCTGCCGGTGGTCGGCGTGCCGCTGCCCTTCGTCAGCTACGGCGGCACGGCGATGGTGACGCTGGGGCTGGGGCTGGGGATCCTGATGTCCGTGGCGCGCAGCCGACGGCTGATGATGAGTTGACGCGCGCATCGGCCGCGTGCATCGGCATGACGCGACATGGCGGGGTCAGGTCTCGCGAGACCTGACCCCAGGCTTTCTGACCCCGCGACTCACCCCTCGGCCGCCTCGTCGCCGTTCAGCGGGAAGCGCACCGTGAACACCGCGCCGGGCGTGCCGTGCGCACTGCCGGGGCGCAGCTCGGCGTCGGTGACGCCGATCTCGGCACCGTGCACGTTGGCGATCTCCTGCACGATGGCCAGGCCCAGGCCGCTGCCGTCGACGTCGGTGCCCAGCGCACGGTAGAAGGGCTGGAAGATCAGCTCGCGCTCGGCCGGCGCGATGCCCGGGCCGGTGTCCTCGACCTGCAGCACCAGCACCTGGCCGAAGGGGTCGGGCATCACGCGTGCGGTGACGGTGCCGCCGGCGGGCGTGTACTGCAGCGCGTTGTCGACGAGGTTGCGCACCATCTCGCGCACCAGTACCGGCTGGCCCCACAGGCGGGCGTCGCGGCTGTCGGGGTCGGGGCCCTCGTAGCCGAGGTCGATGTGCTTCTCCATCGCCTTGGGCACGAAGTCGCGCACCGTCTCGACCACCGTGGCGGCGAGGTCGACGTCCTGCTTGCGCAGGGCCTGCTCCTTGTCCTCGGCGCGCGCCATCGACAGCAGCTGGTTGACCATGTGCGCCGCGCGCTGGCTCGACAGCGCGATCTGCTGCAGCGAGTGCTTCATCGACTGCGTGTCGCCGCGGCCGAAGTCGAGTTCGCGTTCGGCCAGCTCGGCCTGGGTGCGCAGCCCGGCCAGCGGCGTCTTCAGCTGGTGCGCGGCGTCGGCGAGGAAGTGGCGCTGGGCGGCGATCGACTGGTCGAGCCGGCCGAGCAGGTCGTTGATCGCGCCGACCAGCGGCGCCACCTCCTCGGGCACGTGGCGGTCCTCGATCGGCGACAGGTCGGTGCTGTCGCGCTGGCGGATGCGCTGCTGCAGGTCCGACAGCGGGCGGATGCCGCGCGCCAGCGCCAGCCACACCAGCAGCACCGCCACCGGCAGGATGACGAACTGCGGCAGGATCACGCCCTTGATGATCTCGGTGGCCAGGCGCGAACGTTTGTCCACCGTCTCGGCGATCTGGATCAGCCCGGCGTTGCCGCCGGCGTCCTCGCCGGTCCAGAGGTAGGCCACGCGCACCGGCTCGTCGCGGATCACGTCGTCGCGGAAACGCGGCTCGACGGTCGGCGGGCCGTCGCTGGGCACCGGCAGGTCGGCGTCGCCGGCGACGAGCTCGCCGCGCGCGCCGCGCACCTGGAAGAACAGGCTGTCGTTGTCGTCGGGGCGCAGCAGCTGCGTCGCCGCCTGCTCCAGGCTGCGGCGCGCGGCGTCGCTGGCGCGCGCCCGCATCTCGTGTTCGGCCGCGGCCTGGCGCGCGATGACACGCACCATCACGCCGAGCTCGCGGTCGTAGGGGCGGTTGGCGATGTTCTGCGCCACCAGCCAGGTGAGCGCGACGCTCATCGGCCACAGCAGCAGCAGTGGCGCGAGCATCCAGTCGAGGATCTCGCCGAAGAGGGAGCGTTGTTCGCGGGCCGCCATGCGTCTTCAGGATACCGTCTGGTCTTCCCGGGCGGACGCCGAGGGGCCTGCTGCGCCGGTCCGCGGGTGTCGCCCCGTCGAGGGCGCAGGTCCCGGGGGGCTTCGGGGGTGGGCCGTCAGGCCGCGATCTTCTCCAGGCAGTAGCCCAGGCCGCGCACCGTGGCGATCCTCACCGGGCCCTGCTCGATCTTCTTGCGCAGGCGGTGGATGTAGACCTCGATCGCGTTGTTGCTGACTTCCTCGCCCCACTCGCACAGGCGCTCGACGAGCTGGTCCTTGCTGACCAGGCGCCCCGAGCGCTGCAGCAGCACCTCCAGCAGCGACAGCTCGCGTGCCGACAGCTCGATCATCTGGTCGTTGAGGTAGGCCACGCGGCCGGTGGCGTCGAAGGTCAGCGGGCCGTGCTTGATGACGCTGGAGGCGGTGCCCAGGCCGCGGCGCGTCAGCGCACGCACGCGCGCTTCCAGCTCCTGCAGCGAGAACGGCTTGGCCATGTAGTCGTCGGCGCCCAGGTCCAGGCCCTTGACGCGCTGCTCGACGCTGTCGGCCGCGGTGAGGATCAGCACCGGCACCGACGCGCCACGCGCGCGCAGGCGCTTGAGCACGTCGAAACCATGCAGCTTGGGCAGGCCGAGATCGAGGATCACGAGATCGAACTCGTGCGCCGACAGCGCGGCGTCGGCCTCGGTGCCGCTGCCGACCTGGTCGACCGCGTAACCCGAGGCGCGCAAGGAGCGCAACAGGCCGTCGGCCAGGACCTGGTCGTCTTCGGCGATGAGGATGCGCATGACTGTCTCCGTCGGCGGGCCCGTCGTCGGGCTCTGGCTGTGGAAATTTTAACGGCTTGCCTCTTGATACAGGGCAGGGTGTAGTCGGCGCTCACCCCACCGTCGAGGGCCCACCAAAGAACTGTACGAATATCCAGTTTCTGCAATAATCGGCGCCAATCAAGGAGAACCCGATGGACGCCCCGAAACCGCTGAACGCCGAGAAAGCCAAGGCCCTGCAGGCCGCTCTTGCCCAGATCGAGAAACAGTTCGGCAAGGGATCGATCATGCGCCTGGGCGAAGGCGAGGTGATCGAGGACATCCAGGTCGTGTCCACCGGCTCGGTGGGCCTGGATGTCGCGCTCGGTGTCGGCGGCCTGCCGCGCGGCCGCGTCGTCGAGATCTACGGCCCCGAGTCGTCGGGCAAGACGACGCTGACGCTGCAGGTCATCGCCGAGATGCAGAAGACCGGCGGCACCTGCGCCTTCATCGACGCCGAACACGCGCTGGACATCCAGTACGCGCAGAAGCTGGGCGTCAACCTGCAGGACCTGCTGATCAGCCAGCCCGACACCGGCGAGCAGGCGCTGGAGATCGTCGACGCACTGGTGCGTTCGGGCTCGATCGACCTGATCGTCGTCGACTCGGTCGCCGCGCTGACGCCCAAGGCCGAAATCGAAGGCGAGATGGGCGACTCGCTGCCCGGCCTGCAGGCGCGGCTGATGAGCCAGGCGCTGCGCAAGCTCACGGCGACGATCAAGAAGACCAACACGATGGTCATCTTCATCAACCAGATCCGGATGAAGATCGGCGTCATGTTCGGCAACCCCGAGACGACCACCGGCGGCAACGCGCTGAAGTTCTACGCCTCGGTGCGCCTGGACATCCGCCGCACCGGCAACATCAAGAAGGGCGACGAGGTCATCGGCAGCGAGACCAAGGTCAAGGTCGTCAAGAACAAGGTCTCGCCGCCGTTCAAGACCGCCGAGTTCGACATCCTCTACGGCGAAGGCATCAGCCGCGAAGGCGAGATCATCGACATGGGTGTCAACGCCCGCATCGTCGAGAAGTCCGGCGCCTGGTACGCCTACAACGGCGAGAAGATCGGCCAGGGCAAGGACAACGCGCGCGAGTTCCTGCGCGAGAACCCCGACATCGCCCGCGAGATCGAGAACAAGGTGCGTGAGTCGCTCGGCATTCCGCAGCTGCCCGCCGCCGAAGGCGCCGAAGCCGGCGCCTGAGGCCGGCGGCCGGGGCGCGAGCGCGCCCCGGTGGCTTTCCGGGGCCGGGTGATGCTCCGTCACCCGGCCCGGTCGACACCTCGATGGCTTTCTCCGCCCCCTCGCTGAAAGGCCGCGCGCTGCGTTATCTGGCGCAGCGCGAACATTCGCGTGCCGAGCTCGAGCGCAAGCTCGCCCGCCACGCCGAGGACGGCCCCGACGCCAGCGCCGCCGAGCGCATCGCGCGTGCACTCGACGAACTGCAGGCCGCCGGGCTGCTGAGCGAGGCGCGGGTCGCCGAGTCGGTGCTCACGCAGGGCGCGCGTTTCGGCAGCCGCCGCCTGCGCCAGACCCTGCAGGCCAAGGGCCTGGCGCCCGAGCTGGTCTCCCAGACGCTCGAGCAGGCCCGCAGCACCGAGCTGGACCGTGCACGCGAGGTCTGGCGCCGGCGTTTCGGCAGCGTGCCGGCTGATGCGGCCGGCCGCGCGAAGCAGATGCGTTTTCTCGCCGGCCGGGGCTTCGACGGCGACGTGATCCGCCGTGTCGTGCCGTCGATCGGCGCCGCCGATGACGGCGATCCCGAGCTCGATTGATCGTCGCGTGAAGCGCCGACGGCGCGCACCCGAGCGCCGTCCAGGGCTTGTCCAGCCGCCGCCTGCCGGCCGCGGCGCCGCGTGCTACATTGCCGCCGCTTTTTCAGCGGCCAGCCGCCGGCCCTGTCCTCCTCCATGAGTCTTCCTCCCGCCGCGGCCCGACGCCAGCTCAAGCACCGTCGTCAGATCGACGTGCAGGTCTATGCCCGGGACGACGGTTTGTGGGAGGTCGACGCGACGCTTATCGACACCAAGACCCGCGACGCCCGCCTGGCCGGCGAAGTGCGCCCGGCCGGCACGCCGATCCACGACATGCTGATCCGGCTCGTCGTCGACACCTCGTTGAACGTCGTCGACGCCGGCGCCAGGACCCGCTGGATGCCCTACGCCGGCCACTGCGACGACCACGGCGAGGCCTACCGCTCGCTGATCGGCCTGAACCTCGCGCGCGGCTTCCGCAAGGGGCTGCAGCAGCGTGTCGGCGGCGTGCTCGGCTGCACCCACATCACCGAACTCGCCCAGGTGCTGCCGACGGCGGTCATCCAGGCTTTTGCCGGCGAGGTCATCGACACGCGCGGCGACAGCGGCGTCAAACCCTTCCAGCTCGACCGCTGTCATGCCTTGCGCAGCGACGGCGAGGTCGCCCGTCTCCACTACCCGCGCTGGTTCCGTCGGCCCGGCGCGGTTCTCGACACTTCCGGGAGTCCCGA